>CAYJPW010000113.1:0-35191 GCA_964372055.1 uncultured Polyangiaceae bacterium | reverse complement strand
CTGGCCGGAGCCGTCCTCGCCCTTCCCTTCCTCCCCCTGGCGGGCGCGGAGCCGTGGGGGGGCCCCCCGCCCGGGGGGGGGCGGGGGGGGGGGGGGGTGTTTTCACTACTCCCGGGGCGCGGGGCGGGCGGTCGACGGGCCGACCCGTTGATCGGATGCCCTGTCGCCCGTCTCCCGTCGCTTTGCCCCACCTCGCCCATTCGACGGCGGATTCCGGGGCCGCGATCGAAGGCGGCCCGCGCCGCCAGGCGCTACGATCCCGCCACCCCGAGGTGCGACGCCCGAGACTGAGACCCCTGCGCGGCGGCTGGCCGCTGCTCCCGCTCGCGCCGGCGATCGTCGTCGTCATCGGGATCGCGGCGGCGCTGGCGATCGCCGTGCTCGGGATCGATCAGCTCGAGCGGACCAGCGACGAGGCCGCGGCGCTCCGCGCCGAGGCGCTCGCCGCCACGCTCGCAGCGCGGATGCGCTCGACCGCGCTCGAAGACCGCTCCGAGGTGCTCGGGCGCGCCGCGCGCCGCTCGGCGACCGAGATCCTGCTCGTCCACCAGGACGGCCGGGTCCTCGTGAACGAGACGTTCGGCGAGCCGGCGAAGGAGCAGGTGGTCGCGCTGCTCGTCGCCGGCGCGGGCGAGACGCGCATCTCGACGGGCCGCGTTCGCTTCGCGGCGCGCCCGCTCAACCCGCCGCTCTCCTATCTGTCGGTGATCGCGTTCGTGGGGGCGCCGGCCCCGCCGCCGGGCTCGATCGCGATGGTGAACGCGGTGGCCACGCTGACGGCGCTCCTCCTCGGCGTGGCCGTCGCCGTCGCGCTCGCCTTCATCAAGGCCGCGCGCGACGACGTCGATTTCGTCCGCCGCCGCATCCACGACATGGCCCGCCCCGACACCGACCCGGCGGGCGCGCCCATCCCGGTCCGGTCGCTCGACCAGGTCGGCCTGCTCACGGTCGCGTTCAACCTGCTGGTGACGCGCTTCGCCGCCGCCGAGCGGACGTACCACGCCGATCTCGCGCAGGCCGCGTCGATCGACGCCGAGCGCTCCGCCTTCCTCAACGGGCTCTCGCACGAGCTGCGCACGCCGCTCAACGCCATCCTCGGCTTCGCCCACGTCCTCGAGACCGAGGTCGACGGCCCGCTCACCCCCGACGCCCGCGAGTCGATCGGCATCATCCGCACGAGCGGCGAGCACCTGCGCACCCTCATCGGCGACATCCTCGATCTCTCGGCGATGGAGACCGGCCAGCTCCACCTCACCCGCCGCGCCGTCGACGTACGCGAGGTCGCCGAGCAGGTGATCCGCGAGGCCTCGGCGACGGTGCTGCACAAACCGATCGCGCTCGGCGTCGACGGCGCCTCGGGGCTCCGCGCCTACGCCGACAAGCGGCGGGTCCGGCAGATCCTCACGAACCTCGTCTCCAACGCGGTGAAGTTCACCAGGGCCGGATCGGTCACCGTGCGCATCGAGTCGCGCCCCCGGTACGTGGCCATCGTCGTCGCCGACACCGGCCCGGGGATCCCGGCGGCCGACCTCGAGGCGATCTTCGAGGAGTACCGCCAGTCGGGCGACGCGGGCGCGCGCCGCAAGGGCGTGGGGCTCGGCCTGGCGATCACGCGTCGGCTCGTGATGATGCACGGCGGCACCATCGAGGTGGAGAGCGCAGTGGGCAAGGGCTCGACGTTCACGGTCACCCTCCCCGTCCACACCGGCGACGAGCCCGAGGTCGTCGACCCGCTCTCGATCTCGGGCGCGTTCGGCGGCCGCCCGAGCGACCCTCCCCCCGAACCGCGGAGGCCAGGATGACGCGGCGGCAGCCGAGGAGGCGCGCGTGAACGACGCCGCGGGCCATTTCGTGCGTCGCATCCTGGCGCGCCAAGCGCTCGTGGGCCTCGTCGCGTTCGCGGCGATCGCGCTCCTCGCGCCCAACCTGCTCTTGCTCGAGCACGACGTCGCCTGGGGCGTGCTCACCGCCGGGACGCGCGTGGCGGTGGTCGCCCTCGGGGCCGGGGCCGTGATCACGCTCCTCCGCCTGCGCGCCCAGCGCTGGGTCCTTCGCGCGCTCGCGCTGGGCTCGCGCGCGATCGAGCCCGAGGAGATCGGCGGGCTCGCCGAGCTCCCGGCGGCGCTCTCGGTCCGCTTCTTCACGGTGACCTCGCTCGCGGCGGGGCTCATGCTGGTGCCCGGCCTCCGCCCCGAGAAGCTCGATGACGGGCGCGCGGTCAGCCTCTTCATCCTCGCGGTCACCATCCTCGGGGCGTCGGCCATCCCGCACTACGTGCTCACCCGAGCGGCGACGATCCGCGTCATCGAGCTCGGGCCGCTCGACCCGATCAGCGCGATGCTCGAGGCGCAGGAGGCGCGCGAGCTGCCGCGGAAGCGGGTGGTCTCGAAGCTCCTGCTCGCGGTCGTCGGCCCCGTCGCCCTCGTGGGCGTCGGCGCGGTGCTGATCGCCCACGCCCACCTCCGCGCCTCGGTCGAGGAGAGCCGCAAGGCGACGGCGCTGGTCATCGCCCGCGCCGCGCTCGAGCCCACGCCCGGCGCCCTCAGCCAGGCGGGCCGCGACGACGCCATCGCCGCCGCGGCCGAGCTCGGCTTCCTCGCCCGCATCGAGCGTCGCGAGGTCACCGAGGAGCCGTCGTTCACCCGCGAGGCCGACGGGCAAATCACCGCGAGCGCGCCGCTCGACGACGGGCAGGCGCACGTGCGCTTCTCGGCCAACCTCGACCCGCAGGTCACCTCGGGCGCCGCCGCGGTGGGCCTCGTCGCGGTGCTCCTGGCGTCGCTCCTGGGGACGCTGCTCGGGCGCGCCCTCTCGGACGACCTCGTGCTCGCGACCTCGCGCGTGCGGATGCTCGGCACCGAGACGGTGCTCCGCGGCTCGACCCGCATCGCCCGCCCGGCGCGCTTCGACGTGGTGGCGGGCCTCGGGCGCGCCGTGGAGGTGCTCGCCGAGCGCTTCCGCGTCTTCGCCGACGCTCAGGAGCGCGCGCTCGAGGCGCGCGAGGCGGCGCGCCGCATGCGCGGCCTGCTCTTCGCGAGCGTCAGCCACGATCTCAAGAGCCCGCTCAACGCGATCCTCGGCTTCGCCGAGATGCTCGAGGCCGAGGACCTCACCGACGCCCAGCGCGAGAGCCTCGCGCTCATCTCGACGCGCGGTCGCGAGCTCCTGGCCCTGATCGAGACGATCCTCGACGCGGCGCGCGTCGAGGCGGGCCAGCTCACGCTCATCATGCGCCCGGTCGACGTGGCCACGCTGGTGCCCGACGCCGTGCACAAGGCGCGCGAGCTCGCCGGCGACTACGCCGGAGAGGTGGTGGTCGAGGTCGCCGAGGGCGTCCCGCCCGTGCCCATCGATCCGGCCTACGTCGTCCGCGCCGTGGCGGTGATCGTCGCCCACGCCCTCCGCAACGCGCAGGGCGACGCCGGCGCGGGCGCGGCCGGCGTGGTCCGCGTCCGCGCCACGCTGCCCGCCACTCCCGGGGCGCAGGTCCGCATCGACGTGGAGCACGCGGGCAAGGAGGTCTCGCCCGCGGAGCTGGAGGCGCTCTTCGCGCGCCAGTCGTCGTCGCGCGGCCGCGGCCTCACCCTGGGCCTGAGCCTCGCCCGCTCGGTCATCGAGCTCCACGGCGGCACGGTCGAGGTCGAGGGCGCGCCGGACGGCGTCCCGGTGGTGCACTGCTGGCTGCCCCTCGTGCCCCCGCGCCCCGGCCGCCGCCGCCTCTCCTCGTACCCCGCCCTCGGGTGACCCTCACTACGCGAACCGCGAGCCACCGCGGACGTGGACGTGGAGTTGGACGGATCGTGGACGCGCATCGCGCAGGTCCACGCAGCCCGTCATTCAGGGCATCGGCGCCGGCGTCGGATTCTCGAGCACGTTGCCCACGTCGCCGCAGAACACCTGGGGCGCCGGCACCATCTGCGGGAAGCGATCGGCCATCAGGTGCGCGATGGCGTTGCACGTCCCTCCGTGCCCGCACTGCGCGGTGTACGCCGTGGTCGGCCCGCCTTTGTACGTGTGCTTGATGCTCCACCGCGTGATCGCGATGCGGTCGGTGACGTTGGGCTCGGGCGAGGCGATCAGCGTCCAGTTCTTGTTCGACCGCACCAGCTCGCGGATCACCTCGAAGGGCCGCGCGTCGTCGGCGCCGTCCGAGACCATCATGATCGCGGTGGCGGTCATGCAGGTCGGGCTCGTCTCCTTGACGTTGCCCGCCAGCGTGTCGACCGGCGCGAGCAGCGCCGCCACCCCGAGCCCCGACGTGAGCGACATCCAGACCGTCTTGCGCACGACCCCTCCTCCTTGCGCGGCTCGCCGCGCGGAGCGCCCCACCTCGCGCCCGGCGTCCTTCTACCGCTCGAGCGGCGTCGACCTTCCCTCGCCGGCGGCGTCCCCCTCCGCGCGGCCATAGTAGATCCGCTCGAGCAGCCGGTGGTTGTGGACGATCGGCTTGTCGTAGCGGTCGAGCCGCATCCCCTTGAGCTCGAAGGGCGTGTGGGCCAGGTGCGGCACGAAGCGCGCGTCGTCGCGGACCTCCTTCCAGCCGAGCGCGACGGCCGCCGCCCGGACCAGCGGGGCGAGCCGCCGGTAGCGCTCGTCCCGGACCTTCACGAACACGAACGTGTGGATGAACGTCGACCGATCGGTCTCGGGGACGAAGAAGACGGCGGCGCGGGTCATCACCGGCCGCACGTCGCCGGTCCGCGGGTCGGTCCAGAACATCGAGTAGACGGCGTGCACCGGGTCGAAGCGGGTGACCCAGTCGTTGTGGAACGTGTCGCCGGGCCGGAGGAGGAGGAGCCTCGCCAGCCACGAGGGCCGCTGCGGGCCGCGGTAGTGCACCTCGGTGCGATCGTCGAACACGTCGGCGTCGAAGTCGATCTCGCCGGCGTCGCGCTCCGTCCACCCGAGCCGTCCGTGGACGAAGGGGGTGTGCTCGTCCTCCGAGAAGTTGTCGAGGACCACGTGGAGGGGCGCCTCGGCGCGCTCCCCGAACGCGCCCGCTGGCTCGAAACCCTCGGCCTCGTAGTCGAGCGCAGGCAGGGCCTCGCGCGCCACGCCCGGCGCGGCCAGCCACACGTAGCCCCGGTGCTCGACCGCCTGCATGGCGCGCGCGTCGCAGCGGCCCAGCCCCGGCTGTGAGGGGCACACCCCCTGCCCGTCGGCGGCGAAGTGCCAGCCGTGGTACGCGCACTGGAGGCGCCCGTCGGGGCGAACCCGTCCGATCGACAGCGGCGCGCCCCGGTGCGGGCAGGCGTCGGCGAGCGCCGCCGGCCGCCCCGCCCCGTCGCGGAAGAGCGCGTAGGCCTGCCCCGCGAGCTCGACGCGCACCGGACCGCGCCCGAGCTTGCGCGCCGGCAGGACCGGGTGAGGGTAGCGGGTGACGTCCGGCGCCATCCGCGCAGCATAACAGCACCCTTTCCGCCGACCCTCCTCCGGGCTACCCCTCGGCCATGGCGGAGCGCGTGATCTCTCCCGCCGAGGCCGGCGACGACGCCCGCTTCGATCGCCTCTTCCGTCCGGGCTCGCTCGACGAGTACGTCGGTCAGGGCAAGCACAAGGAGAACCTCAAGGTGTTCGTCGAGGCGGCGCGCCGCCGCGGCGAGCCGCTCGACCACCTGCTCTTCTGCGGCCCACCCGGCCTCGGCAAGACGACGCTCGCCCACATCCTCGCGCGAGAGATGGGCGTGACGCTGCACGCGACCAGCGGCCCCGCCGTCGAGCACAAGGGCGCGCTCGCGGGCCTGCTCACCAAGCTCGAGGCGAACGACGTCCTCTTCATCGACGAGATCCACCGCCTCACCCCGGTCGTCGAGGAGAGCCTCTACCCCGCGATCGAGTCGTTCCAGATCGACATCATGACCGGCGAGGGGCCCTACGCGACGACGATCCAGCTCGCGCTCAAGCCGTTCACGCTGGTGGGCGCGACCACGCGCACCGGCCTGCTCACCGCGCCGCTGCTCTCGCGCTTCGGCTACATCATGCGCCTCGACTTCTACCCGGTGGAGGAGCTCGAGCAGATCGTCCTCCGGAGCGCGCGGCTCCTCGGCGTCCCCATCGACGCCGCGGGCGCGCGCGCCATCGCGGGCCGCTCGCGCGGGACGCCCCGCGTCGCCAACCGGCTGCTCCGCAGGGTGCGCGACTTCGCCGAGGTCCTCGGGACGGGGGCGATCACCGCCGCGATCGCCGACAAGACGGCCGACCGGCTCGAGATCGACGACGCCGGGCTCGACGACATGGACCGTCGCCTGCTCGGGGTGATCATCGATCACTACGAGGGCGGCCCGGTGGGCATCGACACGCTCGCCGCGGCGCTGAGCGAGCCGCGCGACACCATCGAGGACGTGTACGAGCCGTTCCTGCTGCAGCAGGGATTCCTGGGCCGGACACCGCGCGGCCGCGTCGCCACGCGCAAGGCGTACGAGCACCTCCGGCGCACGCCGCCGCGCCCGACGCCCGCGACCCCCCAGGGCGATCTCTTTTCGTGACGCGGTCGTAACGCTCGAGCGACCGCGGACGCGGAGCGCGCCTGGCTAGGGTAGGGCCGTACCGCGTTCAGGCCCGCCCCCTGTTTCTCCCAATTTCTCCCCAGGCGGAGCCGCGTCCCGGATAATCTGGCTCGGTGGCCCCCCGTGAACCCGTGCTCGTCGTGGACGACGACGCCGTGAGCCGACACGTGCTCAGCCAGGCGCTCGGGTCCGCGGGCCTGCCCACGGTGGTGGTCTCCTCGGGGACCGAGGCGCTCGACTGGCTCGCGGCGCACGATCCCGCGCTGGTGCTCCTCGATCTGGTGATGCCCCCGCCCGACGGCTACGCGGTGCTCCGCTCGGTCCGCTCCGATCCGCGCACGCGCGACGCGCCGGTGGTGGTGTTGACCGCGCTCGACAGCGACGAGGACGTCGCCCGCGCGTTCGACCTCGGCGCCGACGACTTCGTCCGCAAGCCCTTCCGTCCGGCCGAGCTCGTGGCGCGGATCCGCAGCCAGCTCCGCCTCCGCGACTACGTCGACGCCCTCGGCCGCAAGGAGCACGACGCCAAGGTCGTCCTCGAGCTCACCCAGACGCTCTCGTCCACGCTCGACTTCCGCAACATCCTCTTTACCGTGGTGCGGCGCATCGCCGAGGTCGCGCGCGTCGACCGGTGCAGCATCGTCCTCGTCCGCGACAAGGGCGAGGTCGGCTACGTCGTCGCCGCCAGCGACGACAAGGAGCTGCGCGATCTCCCCATCGATCTCGTCAAGTACCCCGAGATCCGGCAGGTCATGGCCACGGGCGAGCCGCTCGTCGTCGACGACGCCGAGACGCACCCGCTCTTCGAGGTGATCCGCTCGGGCCTGCCGTCGAACGCGTTCCGGTCCCTCGCGATCCTTCCGATCCTCTTCGAGGACAAGCCGATGGGCGTCCTCTTCCTTCGCGGGCGGCAGCCGGTGGCGCTCCGCGAGCACGAGCTCTCGCTGGCGCGCACCGTCGCCAACGCCACGGCCATCGCCCTCAGGAACGCGCGCATCCTCCAGTCGTTGCGCGACCAGACGCAGCAGATCACCTTCGCCCGGTTCGAGGCCGAGCGCCGCCTCAAGGCGCTCCAGCGCTACGCCGACTTCTTCCACTCGGCGGCCGACGGCATCGTCGTCATCGACGGCGAAGGCAACGTGCTCTTCTCCAACCCCCGCGCCCGCGAGATCACGGGCCGCTCCGAGGAGGAGCTCGCCGCCGTCCCCTTCTCCGCCCTCATCGACCCGAAGGACCAGACCATCTTCGAACGGATCCGGACGGCGATCGGCCAGGGCGAGGCGCCTCCGCCCGCCGACCTGACCATCCGCTGCTCGACCGACATGCTCTGCGAGAAGCGGATCCTCAGCGTCAGCTTCGGCTCGGTGCTCCGCGAGGACGGGGGCGCGATCCTGGTCACCCTGCGCGACGTCACCAGCGACCGCGCCACCGCCACCGAGCTCACCAAGACGAAGGAGTTCCTCGAGCGCGTCATCGAGAGCTCGGTCGACGCCATCATCTCGGCCGATCTCACCGGCCTCGTGCTCCTCTTCAACCGCGCCGCCGAGCGCTGCTACGGCTACGACGCGCGCGACGTCGTCGGGCGAATGAACGTGCGCGATCTCTATCCTCCCGGCGCCGCCCGCCAGATCATGCGCCTCATCCACAGCAAGGAGTACGGCGGCCCGGGCCGGCTCGAGGGCTACCGCACCGAGGTGCTCGCCAAGGACAAGACCCGCGTGCCGGTGCTGCTCTCGGCGGCGCTCATCCTCGAGAACGGCGCGCCCGTCGGATCCGTGGGCATCTTCACCGATCTCCGCGAGCGCCTGCAGATGGAGGCCAAGCTCACCGAGGCGCAGGAGGAGCTGCGCGCCCGCGAGAAGCAGGCGCTCATCGCCGAGCTGGCCGGCGCCGCGGCCCACGAGCTCAACCAGCCGCTCACCAGCGTGCTCGGCTACGCGGAGCTCATCCGGCGGAGGCTGGGCGACGCCTCGCCCGTGTCCAGCGCCGCCACCGTGATCGTGAACGAGGCGGAGCGGATGGCCGAGATCGTCCGGAAGATTGGTAAGATCACGCGGTACGAGACCAAGAGCTACGTCGGGGCGGCCAAGATCATCGATCTCGACCGCTCCAGCGAAGAAGATCCCAAGCGAGCGCTCAGGTGACGAGGATGGGTGCCGAGGGCCTGAAGGACCAGCATCAGTCGGAGGTGCCGATCACGCACCGGCAGCGGAGCGCGTCCGCCGAGTGGGTGGACCGGCTCCTCCTGGCGGCTTGCCAGGTGAAGCCCGGCGCCACGCTCGAGGAGGCCGCGACCGCGATCGTCGGCGCCGTCGCCGAGGTCGTGCCCGACGTCGCCATCGGCGCCTGCATCCCCTCGAGCGACGGCGGCCAGGTGATCGTGCGGCGCTCGCCCCGCGTCAGCCACTCGCAGTCGCCCGATCCCACCCGGCTCTTCCCCGAGTTCGCCTTCGAGCGCGTGGTCACCGTCCGCTTCGACGAGAGCTCGACGTTGCACCTCGCCTCGAACGACGAGGAGCGCTTCGTCGGCGACGGCCCCTACGAGGGGCTCCTCGAGCGGCTCAGCCTCACCCTCGGCGCGGCGCTCCGGCAGTGCCGGGCCTTCGAGCGCACGCACCAGCGCGACGAGGAGCTCGTCGGACTGCAGGCGCAGGTCATCCAGTCCGAGAAGCTCGCCTCGCTCGGGCAGATCGCGGCCGGCATCGTCCACGAGCTCAACAACCCCCTCACCTCGATCGTCGCCTACTCCGACTACCTCCGGAAGAAGGCCGAGAGGAGCGGCGGCGACCCGGCGGACGTCGAGCGGCTCCTCCGCATCAACGAGGCCGCCGAGCGCATCCTCCGCTTCTCGCGCGACCTCATCGCCTACTCGCGCCCCGCGGCGGAGGTCCCCGCGCCCGTCGCGATCCACGACGTCATCGACCGCGCGCTCGTGTTCTGCGAGCACGTGCTCGACGAGACCGGCGTGATGGTCGAGAAGAACTTCGGCCAGGTGCGGCTCGTGCGCGGCGTCGCCGGGCAGCTCACCCAGGTGTTCGTCAACCTGTTCACCAACGCCTGCCACGCGATGCGAGGCCAGGGCGGCTGCCTCAGCATCAGCACCGGGATGGATACGCAGGACGCGGTCACCATCACCATCAGCGACGAGGGCCACGGCATCGGGGCCGATCACCTGCCGCGGATCTTCGAGCCGTTCTTCACCACCAAGACCGACGGGACCGGGACGGGGCTCGGCCTCAGCATCGTGCGCAACATCATCGTCTCGCACGGCGGGTCCATCCGGGCCGACGGCCAGGCGCCGCGCGGCACCGTCTTCTTCGTGGAGCTGCCGACGGCGGCGTCGCCGCCCAGCGAGCCTACTGGGAAACCGTGATCCCGATCACCAGCGTGCCGCCCTTGTACTTCTGACCGGCGACGAAGAAGGTCTCGCCCGCCTTCGCCTTGACCTCGAGCAGCGGCAGGAACGTGTTGCCGTCCGGGCTCTGCACGCTGGCGCTCACCACGTACTTCTTGGGCTCGTCCTTCTTCTTGCCGAGGAGGACGTCCTTGAGCGCGATGAGCAGATCGCGGCCCGTCGGGAGCTTCGTCGTCGTCGACTGACCCTGCGACAGCGGCAGCTTCACGCGATCGAGCAGCTTGTAGCTGTTGTACGAGGAGAACGGCGGCTGCCCCAGCGCCGGCATCCTGCCGATCCTGGGATCGATCCCGGTGCCGTCGTTGGTGCCGTGGAGGATGATCACCTCCGCCGACATGCTCGACGGCACGGCCGCTGAGCCCGAGGGCGCGGGCTGCGCCTGCTGCGCGAGCGCGGGCTGGACGAGGAGGCCGGCGACGGCGACCGTGGCCGCCAGTCCAAAGTGCGTGAGCTTCATCATTCTCCTCCGACGTCGTCCACCCACACCACCGTGGTCACCGAATCCGCGACGGCTGCAGAGCCGTTCGGCACGTAGAAGATCGTCCCGCTCTTGGCGCCGAAGTCGACGGCGGCGACCTGCACGCCGAGGTCGAGCTCGCGCTCGGGCGTCGGCGCCTCGGCCATCTCGGGCGGGGCGAGGCGCTCGGCGGGGGCGCTCGCCGGCGGCGGCTCGACGGCGCTCCGCGCGGGCGGCGGCGCTTCGGTCCGGCCCCAGATCATCATCCCGGCGGCCGCCGCGACCGCGACGGCGGCGAACATCATGATCGAGCGCCCCGTGTCCTTGCGGGCCACTCCCTCGCGGGCGCGCTCGCCGAGCACGGCGGCGCGCCGCTCGCCGAGGTCGACCACCTTGGCTGCTTCGGGCGCGGCGCCGTTCGCCGCGGCGATCTTGGCCATGACCGCGTCGGCGATGCCGTCGGACAGGCCACCCACCTGGTCGTCGAGCGCGCGCTCGCGGACGAGCTCGCCGGCGAGGCGGAGGGCGGCGACCTTCTGGCGGCTCGCCGCGTCGACGGCGAGGTGCGCCTCCACCTCGGCGATGGACGCCTCCTCGAGCTCGCCGTCGGCGTAGAGCATCAGCTCTTCATCGGTCGGGCGCGCAGCGGCGTGGGACTTCACGAGGGATCCTCCAGGTGATCGGGGGCGTCGTCTTCGGCCGAAGCGCCGTCCTTGGACTTGCCCGGCCCCTCCTCGGCGTAGCAATCGGCGAGGGCGCGCTGCAGCTTCTGCCGCGCGTGGAAGAGGCGGCTCATGATCGTGCCCTTCGACACGCCCATCGCCTCGGCCATCTCCTCGTAGGACATCCCTTCCACCTCTCGCATCAGGATCACGCCTCGGTGGTAGGGTGGAAGGGCGTCGAGCGCGGTCTGGATGCGCGCGGCGATCTCGCGGCGGCGCACGACGTCGAGCGGGTCGGCCCCGTCGATCCGCGCCACGAGGGGGAAATCGGCGTCGTCCTCGGTCGAGTGGCTGTCGGCGAGCTCCTGGTCGCGACGCCCCGGCTTGCGCATGAGGTCGATCGCGAGGTTCGTGACGATGCGGTAGAGCCAGGTGAAGAAGCTCGAGCTGCCCTGGAAGGTGCCGAGGCCTTTGTAGACGCGGAGGAAGGCGTCCTGCACGAGCTCGCGGGCGTCGTTCTCGTCGCGCACCAGCCCCATCGCGATCGCGAAGGCGCGGCGCTGGTGCCGCTCGACCAGCCGCCGGAAGGCTGCCTGGTCCCCTTTCTGGGCTTCACGGATAAGATCACGATCTTCCTCTGCCTCTCGACGCCTGACTTCCCGGTTGGACGCCTCGACGGAGGGGCTATTCACCGGTCTGGGGCGCCGGGGCACCGGCCGCCCGACGATTTCCGCTCCTCCCTCCGCCGGGGCCGAGGCCCCGGCCCCCCCCCCCCGCCCCCCCCCGGGGGGCGGCGCCCCGCGGCGGGGGTTGGCGTGGGGGGGCGGGGGGCGGGGGGGGCCGGCGCCCCGCCCCCCCCCCCCCCCCCCCCCCCCGCCGGGGGGGCCCCCCCCCCCCCCCGCCGCGACCGGCCCGTCCTCGTCGGACGGCGTCCCGCGGCGGGGATTCGAGTCGGGGGACGGGGAGCTGGGAGGCACGGGCGTAGTGTACTCGACTTGTCCCGCGCTGGGCGGCGGAGGGGAAGCTGGAGGCGGAAGGGTCAGCTCGGAACCAGCAGCGAGACGGGGGCCGCGCCGAAGCCCAGGCCCCCGCGCAGGCGATCAGGGCTCCTCGGGCTCGGAGGGGGCGTCGGGGAGCTCGGTCAGGGTCACCTTGACCTCGAACTCGCGCTCTTTTCGGGCGATCTTGAGGGTCGTCGTCTTGTTCACGCCGGCGATGCTGGCCAGCCACCGCAGCTCGTTCGGGTCGGCGACCGGCTTGCCGTCGAAGGCGATGATCACGTCGTCCTCGGCGAGCCCGGCCCGGTCGGCGGGCCCGCCGGGGAGCACGCGGCGCACCCAGGCCCCCTTCCGGTCGGCGCGCTTGCCGGGGTCGACCGAGTAGACCTCGACGCCGATGGCGCTACGCCGGATCTTGCCGTCGCGGAGCAGCATCGGGAGCAGCTGCTTGACCATGTTGATGGGGATCGCGAAGCCGATGTTGTTGGCGTTGGCACGCACGGCCGCGTTGATCCCGACGACCTCGCCCTGCACGTTGAGGAGCGGGCCCCCCGAGTTGCCCGGGTTGATGCTGGCGTCGGTCTGCAGGAAGTTGAAGTAGCCGCTCGGGTCGAGCCCCTTCACGTCGTCGCGGGTGCGGCCCTTGGCCGAGAGGATGCCTGCCGAGACGGTGTGCGACAGGCCGAAGGGGTTGCCGATGGCGACCACCCAGTCGCCGACCTCGAGGACGTCCGAGTCGCCGAGCGGGAGCGAGGGCAGCCCCTGGCCGTCGACCTTCAGCACCGCCACGTCGGTGTGCTTGTCGCGGCCCACGACGGTTCCCCTGAGCTCCTTGCCGTCGACGAAGCCGACCGTGACCTCGGTCGCGTCCTCGATCACGTGGTTGTTCGTGAGCAGGAACCCCTGCGGGTCGTAGACGAAGGCGGTGCCGAAGGCCTCCTGGAAGCTGCGCCCGCGCCCCGGGATCCGCTCGCGCTCGGTCCGCGCCCGCACCGTCGCCACGGCCGGATCGGCCCGACGCGCCAGCGGCGCGAACGAGAGCGGCATCGCCGGCTGTCCGCCGGCGGGAGCGGTGGCGATGGGCGCCGGCTGCGTCGGCGGCGGCAGCGTGGGCCCTGGGGGCGGCAAGCCCGCCTGCGGCCCCGAGCTCGCCTCGGTGGGTGAGCCGCCCTGGCCCCGGCCGCACGCGGCCAGCAGGAGCAGAGCCCCCGAAGCGAGGGACCGGCGGAGGCTCACGGAGCCTTGGAGACCTCGAGGTAGCGGACGCGCAGATCGTAGAGCGCCTGATCGAGCAGGCGCTCCTCGTCCCCGGTGAGGTTGCCCTTGGTCTTGTCCTGGAGGATCCCGAGTAGGTCGATGTCCTGGCGCGCCAGCACGAGGTTCGGCTCGGGCTGGCCCTCCGGGTTGGGCGCATCTCCGAGGTGCACGTACGCCGACCCGATGACCGACAGCACGAACGTCGAGAAGTCGAGCTGCGGCAGCTCCTGCGGCGGCTCCTTCGGGGCGGTCACGGGCGCTCAGTCCTGGCCGTCGCCGAGCGCCGGCTGCTTCTCGTCGAGGGTCTCGTACTGGCCCTCGAGGTCCGGCAGCTCCGCCAGGTGGCGGTCGACGGCCTTCGCCTCGATGGTCCCGTTCGCGAGGTTGCGATCGCGCACGCGCAGGTCGAGGTCCCACGGGTTCAACTTGCTCTTGTCGCGCTCTGCCTTGGTGCTCATGGGGATATTGGCTCTCTCTTGACTGCTTTTGGGCTCACTGCTTCTTGGTCGAAAGACGGACGAGCGGCTCGGCCCCGCCGTGGGAGTGCTCGTGGTCGTGGTCGTGGCCGCAACCGCAGGCGTCGTCGCCGTGGGCGTGCGCCTGCTGCTCGAGATCGGCCTGGGCCTGCGCGATCTCGTCCTCGCTGGCGGGGCGCACGTCCGAGACCTCGACCTCGAACCGGATCTTCTGCCCGGCGAGCGGGTGGTTCGTGTCGACGACGAACGCCTCGGGGAGGATCTCGACGACGCGCATCGCGATCGCCTCCCCGTCCGGGCCCTGCGCGACGAACTCGTCGCCGGGAGTGACCTCGCCGCTGTCGGGGAAGTCGGTCTTGTCGACCTCGAAGACGCCCTCGTCGTCGTGCTCGCCGAAGCCCTCGTCGGGCTCGACGAGGATCTCGGCCTTGTCGCCGGCGTGCATGCCGGCGAGCCCGCGCTCGAGGCCGGGCACGATCTGGGCGTAGCCATGGACGTAGGTGAGCGGCTCGGTCTTCGTCGCGCGATCGACGGCCTCGCCCTCTTCGTCGAAGAGGACGTACGACAAAGTGACGAAGGTGTCGGGGCCGACGGAGAGGGTGCTCATGGCCACGGCGCATTTGCCACGGCAAGAGGCCGCTTTCAAGCGGCCGGGCTCGCCGGGCCGCGACCCGGCCGCGTTGGGGAGCCCGAGCCGGGCAGCCGCCTCGCGGAGGGCCGTCCGCCCGAGCCCGAGATCCGGGCCCGGAGGCCCGGGCGAGCCGGACGGAAGCCTGCTATGACCACCCACCTCGCATGGCCCAGCACACGACGCACCTCGAGCCGGGGCGCCGCGGCGCGGCGGCGCCCGCCGAAGCGGGCGCGAGCTCCGGCGCGCAGCCGGGGCCGACGCCGAGTCCTCCCCGCGGCGAGGCGGGCGCCGGCGGGGGCGCCGGCGAGCTGGAGCGCGAGCTGTCCAAGGTCGAAGGCAAGCGCTGGCTGCGCCGCCTGATCTGGCTGCTCGCCATCGCGGGCGTCATCGCCGGGATCGTGGTGTGGCGCTACAAGACGCGGCCGCCGCCGACGGCGCGCTACATCACCGCGGGGGCGGCGCCGGGCGCCCGGGCCGAGACGGTGCAGTCCACCGGCCAGGTCAAGCCGACGACCGAGGTGCAGGTCGGCGCCCAGGTCTCGGGACGCATCACCAAGGTCTACGTCGACTTCAACAGCCAGGTGAAGGCGGGCGACGTCCTGGCCGAGATCGACCCGACCCTCTTCGGAGCGCAGATCGACTCGACCAAGGCGCAGCTCGCCGCGACCGCGGCCTCGGTGAAGCGCGCCGAGGCGACGCTCGCCACCTCGAAGCAGCGGGTGGAGCGCAGCCGCAAGATGGTGGCCGAGGGCATCGGGTCGCAGGCCGACCTCGACACCGCCCAGGGCGCTTACGACGTCGCCCTCGCGGACGTGGCCGCCGCCAGGGCGCAGGTCGCCCAGATCAACGCCCAGCTCAGGTCCTCGAAGACGAACCTCGAGTACACGCGGATCTTCTCGCCCATCGACGGCATCGTCGTGAACCGCGCCATCGATCCCGGGCAGACGGTCGCGGCGAGCTTCCAGGCGCCGGTGCTCTTCGTCATCGCCCAGGACCTGCGCAAGATGCGGGTGCTCGCCGACATCGACGAGGCCGACGTCGGCCGGCTCAAGGAGGGGATGGGCGCCGACATCAGCGTCGACGCCTTCACCGGCGAGACCTTCAAGGGCACCGTCAGCCAGGTCCGCTACAGCCCGTTCAACGTCTCGGGCGTGGTCACGTACGCCGCGGTGATCGAGGTCGACAACCCCGACGTGAAGCTCAGGCCCGGGATGACGGCGACCGTCACCATCAAGAGCGCCGAGGTGAAGGGCGCCACGCGCCTGCCGAACGCGGCGCTCCGGTTCAAGCCGTCGCCGCCCACCGACAAGGACGGCAAGAAGCTGCCGCAGGAGCCGCTGCCGCCGCTCGCGCCGAAGACGGGCCGCGTCTGGGTCATCACCGACGAGACGCCCGGCGCCGAGAAGATCGAGGCGCGGATCGTCCCGATCGGCATCACCGACGGCTCGTTCACCGTCCTCGAGGGCGACCTCGGCGCCGCGAAGATCGTGACGGACGAGACCGACGACGCGGCGGGCAAGAAGGGCCGCGGCCCGAGGATGTTCTAGCGGTCCCGTCCCATGACCGCCCTCATCCAGCTCGACGCCGTCACCAAGAACTACGCGACCGAAGCGGTCGTCGTGAGGGCGCTCCGGCGCGTCGATCTGACCATCGACCACGGCGAGTTCGTGGCCATCGTCGGCGTGAGCGGGTCGGGCAAGAGCACGATGATGAACATCATCGGCTGCCTCGACCGGCCGAGCGCCGGCCGGTACGTGCTCGACGGGATCGACGTCACCCGCCGGAGCAACGACGCCCGCGCCATCGTGCGCAACCGGCTCATCGGGTTCGTCTTCCAGGGCTTCAACCTGCTCGCGCGCACGACCGCGCTCGAGAACGTGGAGCTGCCGCTCGTGTACCGCGGCGTCTCGGCGGGCGAGCGGCGGCGGCGCGCGCGCGAGGCGCTCGACGCCGTGGGGCTCGCCGACCGGATGCATCACACCCCCAACCAGCTCTCGGGCGGGCAGCAGCAGCGCGTGGCGATCGCACGCGCGCTGGTGACCTCGCCGCCGCTCCTCCTCGCCGACGAGCCCACCGGGAACCTCGACACCCGCACGAGCTACGAGGTGCTCGACCTGCTCCAGCGGCTCAACCGCCGGGGCATCACCATCGTGCTCGTGACCCACGAGCCCGACATCGCCGCCTGCGCGACGCGCGTCATCAACATGCGCGACGGCCGCATCCAGAGGGACGAGCGGAACCAGCCTCCGGTCGATGCCCGCGCGGCGCTCGACGCGCTGCCCCGGGTCGAGGAGGCGGGGTGAGGACGCTGTTCGGGGCGATGCGGCTCGCGCTGCGGGCGATCGCCCGGGCGAAGCTCCGCGCCGCCCTGACGGTGCTCGGGATCCTCATCGGCGTCGCGGCGGTCGTGGTCGTGGTGGCGCTCGGGACCGGCGTGCGGCAGCGGGTGCTCGGCGAGATCTCGAGCCTCGGCGCCAACCTCATCTACGTCTTCCCGCAGCCGACCCAGTCGTCGGGCGTGCGTCGCAAGGACACCGGCCGCCTCACCGAGGCCGACGGCCAGGCCATGCTCAAGGAGGCGACGAGCGTCGTGGGCGTCGCGCCCTTCAGCTCGGCGAGCATGCAGGTCGTCGCCGGCGACCGCAACGCCCCGACCCAGGTGATGGGCGTGACCCGCCCTTACTGGGAGGTGCGCGCGTTCACCTTCGCCAACGGGCAGACCTGGACCGACACCGACGAGCTCCTCAAGGCCAAGGTCTGCGTCATCGGCGACACGGTCCGCGAGAACCTCTTCGGCTCGAGCGAGCCCATCGGGCAATACGTGCGCATCGGCCGCTACCCCTACCGGGTCATCGGCGTCCTCGCGAAGAAGGGCCAGTCGCCCTTCGGCGAGGACCAGGACGATCGCCTGCTCATGCCGATCGGCAGCTTCCGCGCGCGCGTCATGCCCTCCTCCCCGGGCCGCGTGCAGATGCTGATGGCGACCGCGAGCGACGAGCGCACCGTCGACCGCGCCGTCGCGCAGATCGAGGACATCCTCCGCCAGCGCCACCAGATCGATCCCGACGACGAGCCCGACTTCGTGATCCGGACCCAGGCCGAGTTCCGCCGCTCCCAGGAGGCGATCTTCGACGCGCTCACCGCGCTCCTCGCGTCGATCGCCGCGGTGTCGCTCCTCGTGGGCGGCATCGGCGTGATGAACATCATGCTGGTGAGCGTCACCGAGCGGACCCGCGAGATCGGCATCCGCATGGCGATCGGCGCCGCCGAGCGCGACATCCTGGTGCAGTTCCTGATCGAGGCGGTGACGCTCTCGCTCATGGGCGGCGTCGTCGGTCTCGGCGTGGGCATCGGGCTCATCAAGCTGCTCGCCGACGCGCTCGAGTGGTCGATGGAGCTGCCGCTCGGGGCCGTCGTGGTCGCGTTCGGGACGAGCGCGGCGATCGGCGTCGTCTTCGGCTTCCTCCCCGCGCGCCGGGCCGCCCGCATGGACCCGATCACGGCGCTGAGGCACGAATGATCGCCGCCCTCGGCCGCATCCTCTCCTCCGTCGTCATCGCGCTCCGCGCGGTGCGCCGCAACACGCTCCGGGCCGGGCTGACCATCCTCGGCATCACCATCGGCGTCGCCGCCGTCGTCACGGTGACGGCGCTCGGGCGAGGCGCCCGCGAGAGCGTGAGCGCGCAGATCTCGAACCTGGGCTCGAACGCGCTCATCGTCTTCCCGCGCTCGGCGCGCCCGTCGGGCCTGCGCAACGCGGCGGCCGGCTCGCGCGTCTCGGAGCTCGACTGCCCCGCCCTGGTCCAGGAGTCGACGTCGATCCGGCTCTGCGCACCGTTTTTGCGCGCCGGCGGGCAGGTGATCTACGAGAACCAGAACACGAGCCCGACCATCGTCGGCACGCGGCTGAGCTACTTCGAGGTCCGGAGCTGGAAGGTCGCCAAGGGCGAGGCGTGGTCCACCACCTCCGAGTCGGTCTCGGAGAAGGTGGTGGTGCTCGGCGTCGAGACGGCCAAGTCGCTGTTCGGGAGCGTCGATCCGGTCGGCAAGACCATCCGCATCGGGCGCTACCCCTTCACGGTGCTCGGGGTGCTCGAGGAGAAGGGCCAGTCCCCGTTCGGCAACAGCCAGGACGAGATCGTGCTGATGCCGATCACCACGATGCGCTCCCACATCCTCTTCACGCGCGCGAACGACGCCCACGCGCTGCTGATGAGCGCCACCACACCGGAGACGACGGAGCGCGCCAAGACCCAGGCCGAGGGCATCCTCCGCCAGCGCCACCGCATCAAGGAGGGCGACGAGGACGACTTCATGGTCCGGAGCCAGTCCGAGTTCCGCCAGATGCAGGACGCGATCTTCGGCGCGCTCTCGACCCTGCTCATCGCGATCGCCGCCGTGTCCCTGGTGGTCGGCGGGATCGGCGTGATGAACATCATGCTCGTCTCGGTCGCCGAGCGCACCCGCGAGATCGGCATCCGCATGGCGATCGGCGCCCGCGAGGGCGACATCATGGTGCAGTTCCTCGTCGAGGCGCTGGTGCTCGCGATGATCGGCGGGCTCGTCGGCACCGGCATCGGCTATGGCGCCATCGTCGCCTTCGCCGGGCTGCTCGACTGGCCGATGAAGCTCGAGCTCGGCTCGCTGGCCCTCGCCGTCGGCGTGAGCACCGCCATCGGGGTGGTGTTCGGCTTCTTCCCCGCGCGCAGCGCGGCGAAGCTCGATCCGGTGCAGGCGCTCGGGCGCGAGTGACGCGCGTGGAGCCACCGGCGTTCCGGCCGGTGGCTCCAATGCGGCGTGGCGGCCGCTCTCCAATGCGGCGTGGCGGCCGCTCCGGAGCCACCCGCCTGACGGCGGGTGTTCCGACCGCCTGACGGCGGGTGTTCCGACCGCCTGACGCGGCGTGGCGGCCGCTCCGGAGCCACCCGCCTGACGGCGGGTGTTCCGAGCGCCTGGCGCGGCGTGGCGGCCGCTCCGGAGCCACCCGCCTGACGGGGCGGGTGTGCTCTCCTGCCTCGGCCTTCGGCCTCGGGCGTCGTAGACCTTCGCGCCAGTCGTCGGCCCTACGGGCCGCCGAATGGCGCTGCCGGTTCAGCTCTTCTTGAGGAGGTCGGCGAACGTGCCGAACTTCGCCTCGCGGGCGACGCCGGCGCGGTACTGCTGGTAGGCCTGTTTCTCGGCGTCGTCCTTCAAGGCGCGGACCGAGAGCTTGGCCTCGCCGCGGCGCGGATCGATCTCGAGCACCTTGGCCTCGAGCTTGGTGCCGAGCGGGAACTCCTTGCGGAGATCGCTGCCGCGCGCGGTGCCGGTGTGCCCGGCCGGGATGAAGGCGCGGGCGCTTCGGCCGGTGACGCCGAGGATGCGCACCACCAGGCCGCCCTCGGTGATCTGCGCGACGACGCACTTGACGGGTTTGTGGGGCTGAATGCGCTGCCGCGGCTCCTCCTCCTCGCCGGGAGGCGGGGCGGGGTGCAGCCCGATCTTGTGCGACGCGCCGTCGCAGCTCGCCACCACGACGTCGAGCTCGTCGCCCGGCTTGAGGATCTCGTTCGGGTGCGCGATCGGCTTGAGCGACAAGTCGGCGGTATGGATGAGGCCGTCGACGCCGGGCTCGAGCTCGATGAACGCGCCGAACGGCTGCAGGCGCGCCACCTTGCCCTTGTGACGCGAGCCCACGGCGTACTTCTGCTTCACGGCGTCCCACGGATCGGCGACGGCGGCCTTGCGGCTGAGCCAGAGCTTGCCCTTCTCGTCGACGCGCAGGACCTTGACCTCGATCTCCTGGCCCGGCTTGAAGAGCTCGGTGAGCTTGGCGCCGCGGTCGTGGCTCGCCTCGGTCATGTGGACGAGGCCCTCGACGCCGCCCGCGTCGGGCAGCGCCACGAAGGCGCCCCACTGCATGACGGTGCGGACGACGCCCTGGTGCACGGAGCCCGGCTCGATCTTGGAGAGCGCGTCGACGCGGGCCTTCTTCGCCTCCTCCTCGAGCATCTTCTTGCGCGAGACGACGACGTCACGGCCCTTCTTGGCGTACTGCGCGACGGTGAAGTCGAGGCGGAGCCCCACGAGGTGGTGCAGATCGGCGCCGTGCCTGAGGTCGACGTGGGACGCCGGCGCGAAGGCGCGGACGCCGCCGATGTCGACCTCGAGCCCGCCCTTGACCGCACCGGTGACGAAGCCCTCGACCAGCTCGCCGCTCTGCGACGCAGCCTCGAGGCGCTCCTTCGCCTTGTCGAGCTCGGCGGGCGCGCGCGAGAGCATGAGCATCCCGCCGCGAACGCCGTTGCTGGAGACGGTCGCGATGAACTGATCGCCCTCGGCGGGCACGTCGCCCTCGGCGAGCTCGCGCCGATCGAAGAGGCCCGTCGCCTTGCCGGCGATGTCGACCCAGACGGCGTCGTCGCTGAGGTTGCTGACCTTGCCGAAGACCTCCTCGCCCACGCTGAACGCCGGGCGCTCGCGCGCCGCGGCGCCGGGGTGGCCGTGGCGCTTCTTGCGATCCTTCTTGGGCCGAGCGCCGGCCGGCGCGCCGCCCTCGGCGGGCGTGCCTTGCGCCTCGTCGCCCTCGCCCTCGGCGTGCTCGGCGGCCTCGCCGCCCTCGTCCTCGCCGTCGGCCGCGGGGGCCTCATCGGCTCCATCGCTCGCCTCGGCGGCCTCCGCCCCTTCGGCCGGCGCCGCGGCGCCGTCGACGGGCGGCGTCGCGCCGGCTCCGGGCTTGCGGCGGCGGCGACGGCGGCGCTTCTTCGCCGGTCCGTGGGCTGCGTCAGGCATCGCGGTCGTCGTGCTCTCGCCGGGCGCGCTCGCTCCACCTTCGGCGGCGGTCGCCGCGAGCTCGGGGGCGCCGTCGCCCGTCGGTTGCGCGACCGGAGGTGTCGCCGCGCCGGGCGCCGGGCGAGCGCCGCCGTGCCCTTGTCCACCGCCGCCCGCAGGCCGCGGAGCTCCACGCCCTTGCCCTTGGCCGGGCGGGCCGCCGCGCCCGCGGTCCTGCCGGGGCGCACGCGCATCGAACCGAGCCGCCGAGCGCTGGCCCTGCGGCGGCTGGCGCGGCGGCGACCCGCCGGGCCGCCCGCCGCCGCCGCGGCGGTTGCCGAGATCGTCGCGCGGAGCTCCGGGCAAGCGGTTGCCGATGTCGTCGCCCGGCTCCTCTTCCCAGTCGTCCTTCGCCGGCGCGCTCGCCGCCGCGGCCGGCGCCTCCTGGCGAACGGGCTCGGGGGCGTTGGCCTCGCCCTTGTCGGCGGGGGTACCTGTCGGCTCCGAGCGGTCGGCGGGCTCGGCCGCTCCACCCTCGGGCGTGTTCGTGTTCTGGTCGGTACTCATCGGCGTGCTCGGCGGAGGCGGCGCTGCTCGGACCACGAGCTCGAAGAGCGGTCGCGGCCCCCGCGTGGGACTCGGTTGAGGGCTGGGGAATACCCCACCTCGCGGCGCGGCGCGAGGGGGGCAGAGACTAGCACTATCGCGCGATGGGCAGGTGGCGCGCTCCGGTGCCGCCGCTGCGGTCGATCTTGAGGGGGCCCCCGCGCGAGAGATTGTGCGCCGTCACCCGGACCGCGAGCCGCTCGGCCACGTCGACGAAGGCGCGGGCGATCGCGCTGTCCGGGGCGGCCTGGACCACGGGCGTGCCCGCGTCGCCCCACTCGCGCACGGCCGGATCGATCGGGATCTGCCCGAGGAGCGGCGCTCCGGCGAACTCGGCCACCTTCTGACCGCCGCCCGCGCCGAAGATCTCGTGCCGCTTCGAGCAGCCGTCGCAGAGGAAGTAGCTCTCGTTCTCGACCACGCCGAGCAGCGGGATCCCGACCTTCTGCGCCATCGAGACCGATTTGTAGACGTCCTGGAGCGCGACCTCCTGCGGCGTCGTCACGATCACCGCGCCGGTGGTGCGGAGCTTCTGCGAGATGGTGAGGGCGATGTCGCCGGTCCCGGGCGGGAGATCGAGCACCAGGTAGTCGAGCGAGCCCCAGTCGACGTCCTTGAGAAACTGCAGCAGCGCGCCCTGGAGCATCGGCCCGCGCCAGACGACCGCCGCCTTCGGGTCCTCGAGCAGGAAGCCGAGGGACATGAGCTTGACGCCGAAGCGCTCGAGCGGCGTGAACTTCTGACCATCGGAGGAGACGGGCTTGCCCATCACGCCGAGCATCGTGGGCACGCTCGGGCCGTACATGTCGGCGTCGAGCAGGCCGACCTTCGCCCCGCTGCGCGCGAGCGCGAGCGTGAGGTTCGCGGCCACCGTGCTCTTGCCCACGCCGCCCTTGCCGCTCATCACGAGGACGATGTTCGCGACGCCCGGGCAGGGATCGTCGGCCAGGATCGAGCGCGTCGTCATCTTGGTGCGCCACGCGATGCGCACGCTCGTCGCGCCGGCCTCGGTGAGCGCGCGGGTCACCTCGTTCTCGAGGCGCTCGCGATGAGCCGCGGGCTCGGCGGGCGTGGCGAGCTCGATCGTGAGCGACGCCGCACCGCCTTCGAGCGCGAAGTCCTTCACCCGGCCGAGGTCGACGATCGAGTGGCCGAGCTCCGGGTACTGGACGTTCTCGAGCGCGGCGGCGGCGGCTTCGGCGGTGATGGACATGGGGCCCGGTCCAATTAGGGCCTGGCGGGGGGCCAGTCAACCAAGACGCCCCCGCCCCGACGTTCCGGGAAAGCGGCAAGAAAATGCCCCGCTCCGCCCCCGAGGTTCGAAGGCCAACTGCCCCACAAAAGACACCGCCCGGCCGCTCACGCAGGCCGGGCGATGTCTGCTCGGGGCGGCACGCGCCGCCCCCGAGCTCGATCGGCTCGGATCAGCCGGCCGACGCCTTGCCGCTCACGTTCGCCGACGCCTGCACCGAGACGTTGACGTTGACGCTCGCGCGCGCGCTCGCCTCGACGGCCGCGGTCATGCACACGACGGCCTTGCCGCCGAGGCTGGTGACGTCCGCGCTCAGGCTCGCGCCGGCGTCGACGAGGGCCTTGATCGACGCGACCGCCGCCTCACCGCGCACCTGGAAGGTGAGGAGGAGCTTGGGCAGCTCGACCTCGAGCGCGGCGATGAGGGCCGTCAGCTCGGCCGACGCCTGGCCGCTGACGTTGATGACGACCGTGGGCGGCGTGCAGGTCGCCTCCGCCTGGACCGAGGCGTTGCAGCTCGCCTCGCAGTCGGCGTCGACGTCGCAGCTCGCCGTGACCTGGCCGTGGCACTCGGGCGCGGTGAACGCGACCGAGCACTCGCCCTCGCACGTGCCGCTGCACGTCGCCTGCGGCGCGACGACCTCGCAGGTCCCGGTGCAGCTGCCGCTGCAGGTGCCGGTGCACCTGCCGTTGCAGGCGCCGCTCGTGCCGGTCGCCTCGCAGGTGCCCTGGCACGTCCCGTTGCAGGTCGCGCTGCACTCGCCCGCGCACTCGACCGAGCCGCTCGTGACCGAGCAGGAGCCGGTGCACTCGGCGCTGCAGCTGCCGGCCAGCTTGCCGGGCTCGCACTCGGCGGTGACGCTGCCGCCGCACTTGCCGTCGATGTCGCACTTGGCGTTGCAGGTGCCGGCGGCCTCGAGGCTCGCCTTGCACTCGCCGCCGGTGACCAGGATCTCGAGGCTCGCGCTGGCGTTGGCCGCGAGCACGGCGTCGATCCGCGCCGCCGCCTCGCCGCACGCGGCGTCGACGAGGTCCTTGCCCTCCTTGCCGGCCCACTTGGTCTCGTCGCCGCCGCCCGCCTTGGCGATGTTGATGCACGCGGTGGAGACGTCGCTGATCATCAGGTTGCCGAGGGCCTCGAAGCGCCCTGAGGCCTCCATGAAGACCTTCACGCGGGCGTCGATGTCGAGGCTGGCGCCGAAGTTCGCCGAGGCGCTGAACTCGTCACAGCCCTCCGCCGCTTCGAGCAGATCCTCGGCGCTGCAGTTGACCATCGCGGGCAGGCCGAGGCCGAGCACGAGGACCGGCGCGGCGGCGAAGCGGAACATCTTCTTGGTCAGACTCATGGAAGCTCTCCTTGACGGTTCTAAGGCCCCTTGGGGGATGAAGGCGCCGGCGAAAGGAAACCTGCTGGAGGCGCCTACCAGGGACTGACGTTGCTCAGCGTCGTTCGATCGCCGGGCAGCTCCCGGCGTGTTTCGATGACGGCCCCCGCCCGGACAGGGAGGGGGCCATCTGCGTTGTACGGCAAGCACCCCCCAAGCTCCCCCAACGAGAGGGGGCGGAGGGACCTCGGAGCACCAATCTGCTCCAATTCGCCCCCGACGTCCAGGTTGGGCACGGCTCCGACCTGGCCGCGCTGGTCGGACGACTTACCAGCAGCCCGTCTTGTTGGTGCTCAGGTTGATGGGCAGGTAGCAGCGGTGGTACACGCTGTCGCCCGGACCGACGCCGAAGTTCTCGTCGAGGCAGGTGCCGTGCTTGCCGCCCGGCGCCGCGGGGCAGTCGGCGTTCGTCGTGCAGGCGTCGGGGAAGCTCAGGTCGAAGCAGGCCTTCTGGTTTCCGGACCCCTGGATGCACGCCATCGTCGTGCCGACGCCGCCGCAGTCGTCGTCGCTGAGGCACGGCTCGCAGAAGTTGCCCTGGCCCTTGCAGGCGCCGAAGCGGGGCACGCACGAGTTGGCCTGGCAGGTGAAGTCGTCCTCGCAGTCGCTGTCGGTGTTGCAGTTGACGGCGCAGTTCTTCGCGGGGCCGACCTGCACGCAGCGCTGGTTGTCGACGCGCGAGCAGTCGAGGTCCGTCTCGCAGGGCGCGCAAGCCTCGCGCTTCATGCAGGTGCGGCGCAGGATGCAGAGCGAGCCCTCGAAGTAGGTGGCCCCGTCCGTCCCGAAATTCGCCGGATCGATGCAGGGATCGGCCGTCGTGCCGCAGTGGTTGTTGTCGCCCTTCGCGGGCATCGAGTTGCAGATCCCGTGCGGGTCCATGGTGACGCCGCACCAGAAGCCGCCGGGGCAGTCGGCGTCGGTGGAGCAGTCGTGCTTGCCGCAGTACGCGTCGGCGTCGAGCTCACCGCTGGTGAGGCACGTCATCGGCTTGCACTCGTTGTCCGGGCAGGCCGGCTCGAGGCTGCAGGGCTTGCCGTGGTAAGGCTGGCCTGCCGCGTCGCACACGCCGAGCGTGCAGTTCTCGACCCCGAAGCACGCGACACTGTCTTTCTTGCAGGCGGCTGCGTCGCCGCCGCAGTTGCTCGCGCCGCAGGGCCGCCCATTGGGGCACGCGAGCTGGGTGTCGCACTCGTTGCCGAACGGGCACGAGTTGCCGAAGCCCGACGCCTTGCCGTTGGCCACGCAGACGTTCACCGCCGCGGTGGTGTCGTCCTCGGTCTTGGCGGCGCAGTCCTGCGTGCCGTCGAGGAAGCAATCGCTGTGCGCGTCGCAGACGAGCTTGCACGTGTTCTCGACGCAGGTGTTCCGCCAGGTCTCGCCCTCGGGCGGCTGGATGCACTTGTCGGGGCTGCACTTCGCCCTGCATTCGCCGTCGATGACGATGCCGCCCACGCAGCCACCGCCGCTCGTCGTTCCGCCGGTCGCGCCGCTGCCGGTGTCGTCGCCGCCCGAGCAGTTGACGACGAAGAGGGGAGTCGTGAGGAGCAGGAGCCCGGCGGTGAGCGCGCGGACGATGGTGCTTTGCATGGCGTCTTCGACCTCGAACAGGGCCAGGCGCCGACGGCGCGCTGTCGCTGGGTGTGTTAAGGCTCAAGGGCTCGTCGCGAGTCGACCGCAACCCAACGGATCGATCGTAGTCGAAAAACCGGAGCGGCGGATCCGCTGCAGCAGCGCTTCGGCTCGGGCTGGATTTTTTCCGACCGAGCCGACCGTCGCTCCAGCTTCTTCGCCGTGTCTCCCTATCACTCTTGACGGTGGCCCGCCCCCGTGGGGACAATGGCCGACCTACTACACTGAGGGCGGTGGCACCATGCGAAACAGCGCGTTCCTTTCCAACATCGGTCTCGCAGTCGCAGCTTCGTCGATCGCTCTCGCCGGATGCAGCTCCGAAGGTCACGGGAGCGGCGGGGGGCAGACGCAGCAGCAGCAACAGGCCCCCGAGTTCCAGGAGGGCCAGGGGCAGGCACCGAACGGTTCCATCGCGTACGCAGTGGGCCCCTACGGCGTGAGCAAGGGCTCGACGATCGCGAACTATCAGTTCGTCGGGTTCGTCAACGCCATGGCGAGCAAAGACGGCTTCCAGATCATCCAGCTCGCCGACTTCTACAACCCCACGGGCGCCGACGTGTACCCCGAGGGCTCGCCCTACGGCGCCGGTAACCCGAAGCCCAAGGCGCTCCTCATCGACGTCGCCTCGGTGTGGTGCGGCCCCTGCAACCAGGAGGCGGACACGGTCCTGCCGGGCAAGTACGCCACCTACCACCCGCAGGGCGGCGAGTTCCTCCTCCAGCTCGCCGACGGCCCCACGCCGGGCGACCCCGCGGTCGGGAAGAACCTCACCAACTGGGTCACCAAGTACGAGGTCAACTACCCCGCGACGATCGACCCGTCGTACAAGCTGGGCGCGCTCTTCGACGCCGACGCGTTCCCGGCCAACTTCATCATCAACACGCGCAACATGCAGATCGTCGAGGTGATCGCCGGCGTGCCCGACGCGACGTTCTGGACCAAGTTCCAGAAGGTCATCGACGGCACGCTCTGATCATCGCCCGCGCCTCCGCCCTCCGCTCCACCTCATGACTGGTATTGCCCGCCTCGCCGCACGCGGCGTCGTCCTCTCGCTTCTCCTCTGTGCTGCCGCCTCCTGCGGCGGCGGCACCGGGGCCGCGAGCACGGGCGGCGCCGCCGCCCCCAAGGGCCCGTCCGCGCCCGACTTCACGCTCCCCGCGCTCGACGGCAAGACGGTCCGCCTCTCGGATTACCGCGGCAAGAGCGTCGTCCTCATCGACTTCTGGTCGACGACCTGCGACCCGTGCATGGTCGAGATGCCGCACCTCGTCGAGCTCTACAAGAAGCACAAGGACAAGGGCTTCGTGGTGCTCGCCGTCTCGCTCGACGGCCCCGAGTCGCGCGCGCAGGTCAGCGCGGTCGCGCACGACAAGGAGATGGTCTTCCCGGTCCTCCTCGACGAGGAGACGACCGTCGTCGGCCGCTTCAACCCGAAGAAGGACATGCCCTTCGCCGTCCTCATCGACAAGGACGGCTCGATCCTCGCCAAGCGCGGCGGCTATCAGCCCGGCGACGAGAAGTCCTTGGCCCTCGAGGTCGAGAAGGCCCTCGCGCGCTAGCTCGCCTCGACCCCGAGGGGCGCTTCGCGCCCGCCAGCGCCGCGCGACTGGCCCCTCCGATTGTCGGCAACACCTGACGCGCGGCACTCGCCGTACTCCCGAGTCTCTGCCAATCCGACAGCGTCGCGGGAGGCACCTCGCGGCCCCTGGCGCCGCCGCCCCGTGATACAAGGCCGACGTGCGTCTGCGTGCGCTTCCGTTCGCCCTCGCCGCTGCCACGACCGTCGCCGCCGCTCCTGCGGGCGCCGTCGAGATCGTCGACATCCACGGCAACCCGCTGACGCTCGACGTCACCAACACGGCGACGCTCAACTGGCACTTCGACAACCGCAACGACGTCCCCCAGACGCCGAGCGGGCAGCTCGACGACCACTACGGCGAGTGGATCAACCGCCTCAACGTCCAGCTCAACTGGTGGAACCTCCGGCTCGGCGCCCGCTTCGACGCGGTGACCTACGCGAGCGTGATGACCGAGGACGAGACGTTCGCGCGGGCGCAGGACTCGTACGCCGAGCTCGAGGCGGCCGGGCGCGCGCCCCCCTCGTTCAACACGTTCTACACCGGCTACCAGCGCGACCTGCACACGCGCTTCCTCAACACCTACTACCCGGCCAAGCTCTACCTCGGGTACACACAGCCCGGCATCGACGCGACCGTCGGCGACTTCTACGTCCAGCTCGGCCGCGGCCTGGTCTTCAGCGTCCGGAAGATCGACGAGCTCGCGATCGACACCACGGTGCGCGGCGGCAAGCTCGTCCTCGACCACGACTTCGATCCGTTCCGAGTCGCGCTCACCGCGTTCGGCGGGCAGATGAACCCAGTGCGCTTCGAGGAGACGAGCGGCCGCCGTTTGCACGGCGCCGGCTCGCCGCTCTTCTTCGGCTACCCCGACATCGGCGACTTCAGCTACCTCGCGGCGAACCCGGTCGACCCCAACGGCCCGCTCGTCGAGGCGATCGAGCCGGCGCGTCCCAACTACCTCGAGGACACGGTGGTGGGCGGGCGCGTCGAGGTGGGGATCCCGGAGGTGCAGCTCGCCGGCAATCTCTCGATGGTGCTGCGCCGGTCGTTCACCGAGGACTACCTCGCCTGCGAGTCCGCCTGCGGCGCGACCGACGCCGCCTGCCGCGAAGCGTGCCTCAGCGACTTCCCGGACTTCTCGAGCAACGACCCGGCGAAGAACCACAACACCATCCGCACCTTCTCGGGCTCGATCAACGTGCCTTCGATCGCGAAGCACGGCGATGTGTACCTCGAGATCGCCGGGCAGCAGCTCCGCGAGGGCCACCTCGTCAGCCTCGCGAGCGCGGGCGCGCCGGAGGAACGCACCCCGGATCTCTCCGGCTACGCCGTGTACGGCGCGGCCAGCGTGCGCGCCGGGCCGGTGACCGGCACGCTCGAGGGCAAGCACTACCGGAGCTTCTTCCCGCTCTCGGCGAACATCGACGTCAACGATCCGACGTTCGGCGCGCCCGAGTTCAACGTGGTCTCGTACAACAACGTGCCCACCGCCGAGCCGATCTACGTCGAGCAGATCGGCTCGCCCAACATCTGCATGACCGGCGGCCGCGGCCGCGCCGACGTGCGCCTCGCCAAGCCCGTCAGCGTCTACGGCTGGCTCGGCCACTACGTCAGCTACACCGAGATCGATGCGGCCAACGTCGAGTGCGAGACCGACGACGAGCTGCGGACCAACACCTGGGACGCGGCGCTCGGGGTGGACCTCCAGTTCGAGGGCGGCAAGTCGCACGCGAACGCGTGGG
Organism: uncultured Polyangiaceae bacterium; assembly: GCA_964372055.1. Taxonomy (GTDB): domain Bacteria; phylum Myxococcota_A; class Polyangia; order Polyangiales; family Polyangiaceae; genus CAYJPW01. The sequence continues at coordinate 5,846 of CAYJPW010000113.1, read as the reverse complement.
TGGGCGGCAGGCTCACCGATCGCGCGGTGGCGAGCGACGTCGGCGCCGTCGGGCACCTCACCGACATCTTCTACCGCGAGGGCTACATCCGGTACGACCTGGTGAAGCACCTCAGCGGCGCGTTCGCCCTGCAGTTCCAGGGCTTCCACCGCCACCGCCTCGAGCCGGTGACCGAGGCCGACTCGTGGAACGAGGGCGAGAACTACACCGCCCTGCAGTGGTCGCCGCACTTCGCGTTCATCTTCGGCTACGAGTACACGGCCCGCTCGGGCTGCGAGCGCGGCGATCAGGACGTTCGCCTCTGCCACTACGTCAACGGCGGCCTCCAGTGGAAGAGCGCCTCGACCGAGACGGTGATCCACCAGCTCCTCGACACGGTGCAGCTCTTCGTCGGGCAGCGGCGCGGCGCCGTGCGCTGCGTCTCCGGCGTGTGCCGGCAGTTCCCGCCGTTCGAAGGCGCCAAGATCGAGATCACCTCGCGCTTCTAGACGACGAGCGCAACGAGCGCGATTCGCGATTGGTTTCACGACCCGATCCCCCCGCCTGACGTTCTCTCCTGCCTCGGCCCTTCGGCCTCGGGCGTCGTAGACCTTCGCGCCATCCGTCGGCCCTCCGGGCCGCCGGTTGGCACGGCCGTTTCATCGGTGCGGGCGCCCAGTCACCGCGGGCCCAGTCACCGCGGGCGCGGCGACCAGCCACTGGAGCTCAACGGCTCGAGAGGATCGCGCAGGCCGCCGCCGTGCGGACGCTCGGCGTCGCGTCGGCGACGAGGAGCGCGGCGCGCGGGAGCTCGCCGAGCTCGGCGAGCCCGGTCGCCGCGGCGCGGCGGACGCGTTCGTCCGGCGATCCCATGTCGCGCGTGAGCTTCGGCACCACCTCGCGGGCGCCGGCGCGGGCGAGCGCTCCCCTCGCCGAGAGGGCGGACGACGAGGTCCCCTCGGCCGCGGCCAGGAGCTTCTTCACGGCGGTCTTGCGCTCGACCGAGCCGTCGGGGGCGCCGCCGGCCGCGGCGGGCGTCTCGAGGCGGCGCGCCAGCGCGGCCAGCGCGACCACGTCGTCGTCGTCGGACTCGGCCTTGATCACCGCGTCGCGAAGCGGCGCCTCGCCGAGCGGCGCGACGGCGATGGCGTAGACGCGATCGCGAGGCACACCCGACGCGATCGCGCGCGCGAGGACGCCGATGGCATCGGCCCGCCCCGCGCCCCCGAGGCGCGAGAGCGCGTGCGCCGCGGCGATCGCGGGCGCGCCCGGCTGGGCGTCGATCGCCCAGAGCAGCTCGCGCCTGCCGCCGACGTCGATCGACGCCGCAGCGCCCCACGCGTCGGCGATCGCGTGGCGGAGCGCCTCGTCGGCGCCCGCCCAGAGATCCTTGAGGGCGAGGACGACGCGCTCGCCGCCGATCGCCCCGGCGGCCCGGACCGCGATGGTGCGCGCGAGCGGGTGCGGATCGAGGCGCGCGGCCTCGAGCAGCGCCTCGGTGTCGGCCGGGTCGGCGGCGTCGGCGGCGGCGCGCAGGGCCGCGGTGCGCACCTCCTGGTCGCCGTCGGTGAACCGCCTGCGGCGCTCGGCGCCGTCGCCCGGACCGGAGAGGCTCCGCGCCTCGACCACGCGCCACGCCGCGGCCGCCGCCTGCGAGCGCGGCGGTCCCGTCCGCCCGAGCGCCTCGCGGGCGTCGTCGCCCGCGTCCGCGAGCCGCGCGTCGATCCGCGCGAGCGCCGCGGCGGCGCCGGATTCGTCGTCGTCACGGCCGTCGCGATCGGCGCGCCTCGCGAGCGCGCCGTCGAGCGCGCGCGCGCACGCCGCGAGCTCGCGGATGCGGTCCACCCCGGCCGCGCCGCGGGCGCGCTCGATCTCGAACGCGGCGACGGCGCGGGCCACGCCGCGGGCGTCGTCGACGTCGAGCTCGCCGGCGCCGAGATCGGCCGCGAGCGCGCGGCGCAGCGCCTCGATGTCGCCCGCCTCGGCCGCCTTGATCGAGCCGGAGGTCGCGCAGCCCACGGCGAGCGCGGCGCCGAGGAGGATCGCGCCGGAGAGGCCGGCGAGGAAGCGATCGGCGCGTCGGGGTCGCATGGCGCTGGGCCAGGGTCGTAGCGGCGCCGGCGCCCGCAGGCAACCGCTCCCCTCGGGCGTCGTTCCTCGGCCCCGGGCGGAGAGCCCCGAATTCCAGGCCTACGGAGCGGGGCTCTCCGGTGCGTTCCGGCGGCCGCCGCACCGCGCCTCGTCGATCGGCTCGCGATCGCCCGCGTTCGCTGCTATGGCGCGCGGGCAGGCATGCGCATCGACGTCATCGTCAACACGACCGCGCACGTCTACAGGAGCCGGCCCTCCCTGCTCGGCGAGGTGCGCCGCGCCTGCTCCGGGCGCGCCGAGCTCCACGCCACCTCGAGCCTCGCCGATCTCGAGGCCGCGGTCGCGACGATCGCCGCGCGCGGCACCGATCTCTGCGCGCTCTCCGGCGGCGACGGGACGTTCATGGCCGGCGTCTCCGCCTTGGCTCGCCTCGTCGGCGAGCGCTCGCTGCCGCGGATCGCGCTCGTCCCCGCCGGCACCGTGGCCACGGTCGCCCGCAACTGGGGCGCCGGGAGCGACACCCTCGCCGTCCTCGAGCGCGTGCTCTCGGGCGCGGACCGCGGCCTGCCTTCGACGAGGCGCCCGACGCTGCGCGTCCGCGGCGCGACCGGCGCCGGGCGCGAGGACGAGCGCATCGGCTTCATCTTCGGCACCGGCCTCGTCGCGAGCTTCTTCGACGTCTATTACGAGCAGGGTGCGCGCGGCTACGCCGGCGCGGCGCGGATCGTCGCGCGCATCTTCGCCGAGTCGTTCGTCGACGGCAGCTTCGCGCGGCGCGTGCTCGATCCGCTGGCCTGCTCGCTCGAGGTCGACGGCCGCCGACTCGGGCCGGAGGCGTGGTCGCTCGTGTGCGCGTCGGTGGTGCCGAACCTCGGCATCCATATGATGGTCACCTACCGTGCCGGCGAGGACCTGTCCCGCCCGCACGTCGTGGCGAGCCCGCTCTCCTCGCGCGCGCTCGGGCCGCGCCTGCCGCTCGTGCTCGCGGGCAAACGCATCGGCGGGCCGGGGCATTTCGACGATCTCGTGGGCGAGCTCGCCGTCCGCTTCCCGGGCGACGCCGACGGGCCCTACGTGCTCGATGGCGACGTGCTGCGCGCCCGCGAGGTGCGGGTCAGCGCCGGCCCGCCGATCGACGTCGTCACCTGACCGAAACATGACGGCGGCGGGGGCCTCGGGTGACCGGCATCCGCGATGGTGGCGGCCGTCGTGCCTGCCAAGAACGCCACCACCTCCCGCTCCGCCTCCCCCACGAGCCCCAAGCCGCGCACGCTGGGCTGGTGGTTCAACTTCCTCGGCATCGTCGGCATCCACGTCGCCACGGTGTGGGCGCTCGTGCGCGGCCCCACCTGGAAGCTCGCGGCGCTCGCCGCGGCGACGTACGCGATCCGCATCTTCGCGATCACCGCCGTCTACCACCGGTACTTCGCGCACCGCTCGTACAAGACGAGCCGGGGCATGCAGCTCGTGCTCGCGTTCCTCGGCACCACCGCGACCCAGAAGGGGCCGCTCTGGTGGGCAGGCACGCACCGCGCGCACCACAAGCACTCGGACACCGAGCAGGACATCCACAGCCCGTACCGCAAGGGCTTCTGGTACTCGCACATGGGCTGGTGGCTCGGACGCGACCACGAGAAGGGCCGCCCCGATCTGATCCCCGACTTCGCCGCCTACCCGGAGATTCGCTGGCTCGAGAGGAACGCGGTCGTGGGCCCGCTGGCCCTGATGGCGGTCGTCACGGCGATCGGCGGGCTCGACGGGTTCCTCTGGGGCTTCGCGCTCTCGACGTGCGTCCTGATGCACGCGACGTTCACGATCAACTCGCTGTCGCACGTCTTCGGCTCGCGCCGGTACGCGACCACCGACACCAGCCGCAACAACTTCGCGCTCGCGCTCCTCACGTTCGGAGAGGGCTGGCACAACAACCACCACCACTACATGTCGAGCGCCAACCAGGGCTTCTTCTGGTGGGAGATCGACATCTCGTATTACGTCATCGTCGTCCTCGAGAAGCTCGGCCTCGTGTGGGACGTCCGCCGCCCGACCGCGATCGCCCTCAAGAAGAACCTCCTCGCCGAGGTCGGCGAGCGCTGCCCGCTGCTCCTCGAGCCCCAGGCGCAGCCCGTCGAGGCGCCGCTCCTCCCCGCCGAGCCCGAGACCTCCCGCTGATGGGTGCTCCCCTCTCCCGCCGGGAGAGGGCAGGGGGTGAGGGCCGAGCGACGGCCATGCGTCCGTCTGCGGCGAGCCCGCCGCGACGCAGCCGCGTCAGTTGATCGACGTGGCGGAAGACGTCTGCGCGGTCCCGCTCTCGCTCGACTTCGCCTTCTCGCCCTTGGTTCGGTCGCGCTGCCGCTCGAGCGCGGCGCGGACGAAGCGCGCGAACAGCGGGTGCGCCGAGTGGGGACGGCTCTTGAACTCGGGGTGGAACTGGCAGCCCACGAAGTAGGGGTGATCGCGCAGCTCGACCATCTCGACGAGGCGCTGGTCGGGAGAGGTACCCGAGAGGACGAGGCCTGCCTGAGCGATCCGCTCGCGGTACTTGTTCGACACCTCGTACCGGTGGCGGTGGCGCTCGCTGACCGACTGGGCACCGTAGGCCTCGGCCGCGAGCGAGCCCTTCTCGAGCGAGCACGGGTAGGCCCCGAGGCGCATCGTGCCGCCCTTCTCGAGCACGCCGCGCTGGTCCGGCATGAGATCGATGACCGCGTAGGGGGCTTCCTTGTCGAACTCGGCCGAGTTGGCGCCGGCCATCTCGCAGACGTCGCGCGCGTACTCGACCACCGCGAGCTGCATCCCGAGGCAGATGCCGAAGAAGGGCACCTTGGACTCGCGCGCGTAGCGGATGGCCTCGATCTTCCCCTCGGTGCCGCGGTCGCCGAAGCCGCCCGGGACCAGGATGGCGTCGAGGCCCGCGAGGATCTCGGACGCGCCGCGCTGCTCGATCTGCTCGGAGTCGATGTACTCGAGGTCGACGCGGACGTCGTTCTCGAGGCCGCCGTGGACCAGCGCCTCGTGGAGCGACTTGTACGAGTCGCGGAGGTGGACGTACTTGCCGACGACGCCGATCTTCACCGCGCCGCGCGAGGGCTTCTTGAAGCGCTCGACGATGCGGTGCCACGGCAGGAGGTCCGGCTGGCGCGCCCAGATGTTGAGGAGCTCGGTCAGCTTCTCGTCGATGCCCTCGGCGTGGAGCGCGAGGGGGAGCTCGTAGATGCAGTCGACGTCGACGGCGGCGATGACGCAGTCGACCGGCACGTTGGAGAAGAGCGAGATCTTCTCCTTCATCGCGCGCGAGAGCGGGCGATCGCAGCGGCAGAGCAGGACGTCCGGCTGGATGCCGATCTCGCGCATCTCCTTCACGGCGTGCTGGGTCGGCTTCGTCTTCAGCTCGCCGGCGGTGGCGATGAACGGGACCAGGGTGACGTGGACCGAGATCGCGTTCTGCTGGCCGGACTCGACCTTGAGCTGGCGGATGGCCTCGAGGAAGGGGAGCGACTCGATGTCGCCGACCGTGCCGCCGATCTCGACGATGGCGACGTCGGCGCCCTCGGCGGCCGAGCGCACCCGCATCTTGATCTCGTCGGTGACGTGCGGGATGACCTGCACCGTGGCGCCCAGGTACTCGCCCCGGCGCTCCTTCGAGATCACCGCCTCGTAGATGCGCCCGGTCGTGAAGTTGTTCTGGCGCGTCATGCGCGCCGAGGTGAAGCGCTCGTAGTGCCCGAGATCGAGGTCGGTCTCGGCGCCGTCGTCGGTGACGAAGACCTCGCCGTGCT
>CAYJPW010000112.1:0-35255 GCA_964372055.1 uncultured Polyangiaceae bacterium | reverse complement strand
GGTCGTAGACCTGCGCGCCCGCCGGCGGCCCTGCGGGCGGCGGGTTGGCACGGCCGGTTCGACGCGCTGTCCCGGACGATCGGGCCCCACCCGATCGTCCGGGCGTAGTACGGTCGGTCGAACGTGGACCCCGATCGTCGCGGCCCTGCCGGGCCGGCCCTCACGGCGCGATTTCCTTTCGACACGACGGGCCCGAGTCGAGCGCGCCCCCTCCTGGCGGCGGCAGCGGCTTCGGCGCTCTCGTTGGTGGCGCCTGGGGCGAGCGCGTCCGGATCGCTCGAGATCACCGGCGCCGCGACGGCGACCAACGGCTACGCGGCGCGCGTGTTCGCCCGCGGCGCCGAGGCGACCTACTACAATCCTTCGCTCTTGCCCGAGGTCGCCGAGGGCACGACGGCCGGCTTCTTCGTCGTCGCGGCCCACGAGTCGGTGCGCCTCGCCGCCCGTCCGGCCGGCGCCGACGTGCCCACCACGATCTACAACGCGCAGCTCAAGAACCCCGACGGGACCACGTCGCGCCTCGCGATGCGCCCGCTCGCGACCGCCGATCTGCCCACGACGCGCGGCGACACCGACGTGACCGACGGCTCGGCCTACGTCTCGCTCGGCGTGGTGCGGCAGCTCTACGGCGACAAGCTCGTCTTCGGCTTCTACGGCGTGCTGCCCTTCACCACGTTCCAGCGCCAGTCGGGCTTCTACTCCGACGAGCGCGAGCAATACTTCGGCAACCGCCTCCGCTTCGAGCTCCTCGGCGATCGGCTGGAGCAGTCGAGCTTCGCGGTCGGGTTCGGGAGCCGCCCGGCCGACTGGATCGCGATCGGCGCCGGGGTCGACGTGACCATCGGCACGGTCGCGCACGCCAACGTCCACGTCCCCGACGCCGGCGATCAGCGCGAGATCCTCCTCAACCCGGACATCGAGGTCACCAGCACCGCGGCGCCCTACTTCGCCGTCATGACCCGGCCGACTCCGTCGCTGCGCGTCATGACGACGCTGCACCTGCCCGTCTCGTCGGACACCGACGGCGAGAACCGCGTCCGCTTCTGGAACTACGCGTACCCCGAGGGCGAGGACTCGGTCCGCCAGAGCTACGCGCTCGCGCTCGCCTACGAGCCCATGCGCTTCGGCGTGGGCGCGCGCTGGGAGGCGAAGGCGCCGCGGCCGGGCGACTTCGGCCTCGAGCTCGGCGGCCAGGCGGTCCTCGCCGAGTGGTCGACGTACCGCGATCGCCACGCCGAGCGCCCGCTCGACGCATGGCACTCGACGGTCTCGGGCACGCTCGGCGCCGCCGTCGACTTCTCGGGCCGCCGCATCGCCGTCGACGTCGGCTTCGCGCCGTCCCCCGTCCCGGCCCAGGACGGGCGGACCAACTACGTGGACGGCTCGCGTGTCTCGGCCGATCTCGCCTTCGAGACGCGCCTCGAGATCCTGGGGACGCGCCTGCGCGCCTGCGGTCGCGCCTTCGGACAGCTGTTGCTCGCGCGCGACGAGGTGAAGAGCGCTAGCGCGCGCCACCCGGTGATCGACGAGGTGCCCGACGGAGCGACGGACGTCGTCGACGACGAGCCCATCGCCGGCTCGGCGGGCCTGCAGACCAACAACCCGGGCTACCCCGGCTACTCGAGCGCGGGCTGGCTCCTCGGCGCGGGCCTCTCGCTCGACTTCTCGGATCGGTAGCTCAAGGGAACAGCGTCGCGAAGTTGTCGTTCACGTAGGTGCAGTCGGAGCCTGCCGGCACGCGCACCATCCGGAAGTAGCTCGCGCAGGGGGTGTTGTCGGTCGTCGCCTGCGAGGCGAGGTCCTTGATGGTCGGCGGATCCGAGGCGAGGATCACCTGCTCGGACTCGAAGGTGACCGGGCCCTTGAGCTCGTCGGCCGACTGCGGTCCCCCGTCGACCTTGGTGAAGCCGCGCTGCACCACGTAGATCTCGCCGTCGACGAGGCCGGTGAGCCGCAGCGTCAGCCCCGGCTTGCCGTCCGAGTCCTGATCGACGACGCGCGGATCGTCGGGCGCCGTGGGGAGCGCCTCGTTCACCGGATCGGCGAGCGTCGCGCCCTCGACTTGGTAGAGCTCGGGCAGCGCGAGGCGGTAGGCGCCGCCCGTCTTGGCGTAGGTGCCCGGTCGGGTGAAGGGCGGCAGCGAGTCGGTGTACGCCTTGGGGATCACGACGTGGACCGCGAGATCCGGGTCCTCGGTGTAGTGGTCGCAGTACTCGGCGTTGAAGGCGACGTCCTGCCCGGTGAGCGTCTGATCGACGAGGAGCAGCGTGACCACGCGGGTGTGGAACGGATCCGAGAAGCCCGGGACCACGACCAGCCGCGAGGTCACCTCGTAGTACGCGAAGAGGCCGGAGACGTCGGGCACGTCGGCCGCGCCCTCGGGCTCGCACGAGGTCGCGGAGGAGCCGCCGGAGCCCGTCGATCCCGACGTCGTTCCCGTCGTCGCGCCCGAGCCCTCCGTGTCCGAGCCCCCGCAGCCCATCGGCGCGAGGAAGAGGAGGAGCGATCCGAGCGAGGCGATCCACCGCGACGCGCCGACCGGCGCAGACGAAGACATCTCCCCTAGATAACACGGAAGCGCCTCGCCCTCGCTGGAACAATCCGCTGCCACGCTCCCGCGACGCGCCGCACATTCCGTCGATCCGCGCGCGATCGGCTCCTGCTAACTTCTCGGCCCCGATGCGTTGCTTGCCCTGGTTGGTTGTCGCGTCCACCGCGCTCGCGGCGGTCGCCGCGTGCGGTGGCAGGAGCTACGAGGTCGCCCTCGTCGAGGTCGCCGGCGAAGCCGGCGGCGGATCGCCCGGCGCGGGCGGCGCCGGCGGAAGCACGTCATCGACCGCGAGCACGAGCGGCACGACCAGCGGCGAAGGCGGCAACGGCGGCTCCTCGACCGGCGAGGGCGGCGCGAGCTCGAGCTCCAGCGGCACCGGGCAAGGCGGCGGCGGCATCAACCCCATCGACTGCATCGGCTGCATCGCGCAGGACTGCCCCGATGTCCTCGCCTGCATCCAGGACCCGGCCTGCGGCCAGGGCCTCCTCTGCACGGTGAGCCAGTGCCTCGGCGGAGGGCAGCCCGATCTCATGTGCGTCCTCGGCTGCTTCGACGGCGACTTCGGGGCGGCGACGCAGGCGGTCCAGGCGCTCGGCTGCGTGATCGGCACCTGCGGAGACGCTTGCGGCGGCGCGTTCCCGGGCTTCCCGGGCGGCGGCTGAGCCCTAGCTCCGCCGCCGATCGCGCGCGGGCTGCGTCGCCGCCGCCGCGTCGTCGGGCGCCACCACCGGCGCCGGGGGCAGCGGGGGCGGCGGGTTCATGGGGGGGAGCGGAGGCGGCGGACGGGGCCGAACGTCGACCGAAGCGCAGACGCCGCGGAGCGCTTCGAGCATCGACGGCTCGGCGTCGACCACGTCGAGCGAGAGCGAGCCGAGGTGCCCGAAGGCTCCGGCGTGCTTCAGGAGCAGGCGCGCGGTGCTCTCGTTCCACTCCCAGCTCGGGAGACGCAGCGAACGGAGCTGGCGGAGCAGCGGCGAGGCGGCCAGAACGGGGACCAGGTCCTCGAGGGGACCGAGGCTGCGCAGCGCGAGCGCTCGCAGCCTCGGTAGGCCGGCTCCTTCGAGGAGCGAGCTCAGGTCCGCGGGCGCGATGCCGTCGTGCGAGTTGCCCGCGAGCTCGAGCGATCCGAGCGCCGGGAAGGCGCATCGCCCGATCGACCGGGCGTTCTGCGCCGCGACGCGACCGAGCTCGATCTCGAGCGAGGAGAGGGTCGACAGCGCGAGCTCGTCGAGCGCGCCGATCTGGCCGAGGCGGAGGCGCACGCTCGAGAGGCGCTGGAGCGCGCCGAGTCTCGGGACGGATCCGACGAAGGTGTCGATGAGCGGGTACTCGGCGCAGCGAAGCTCCAACGACCCGAGCATCGAGAAGGCGTCGCTGCCCGCGACGAGCGCCAGGATCTCGTCGTAGTGGAGGTCGACGCGCTGCTTCGGTCCATGGGCGCCACGGTCGAGCGCGATCTCGATCCGGAGCACCTGGATGAGGCGAGCCATCCGGCTCTGCGCGAGCGCAGCGACGCCGGCGGCGAGGTCGCGCGGGTGCCAGGCGCGGACGCGCGCGGTGTGCACGAGGCCGAGCGACTGCCGCTCGATCGCCAGGGTCGGGTGGGGGACGAGGAGCTCCGCCGCATGGAGCGAGAGGACCTCGTCGCGGCGTCGCAGGCGCTCCTCGTCGGCGGGCGAGGAGAGGAGGGCGCACTCGAGGGCGACCAGCTCGCCGTGCGGATCTCCTTCGGTCATGAGCCAGTCGCTCCAGACCAGGTAGGGTTCGAGCCGCGCGGGATCGGCGAGGATCGCGCGCTCGAGCTCCTCGTTGCGCCGGAGCGGCTGCACCGCGGCGCAGTGTAGCGCAGTCCCGGACGTCGGGCGCCGGCGCGGCTCTCAGCCCTTGAAAAGACCGCGGAGGAGGCGGAACGCGCCGTAGACGATGGCGCCGGTGGTGACCACGTAGTGGCCGCCGCCCTGCGCCGCGGAGCATGCGTGAGCGCGCGGAGCTCTGCGCGAGCGTGGGCGCGCGGACGGGAGTGAGGTGTCGGGGGCGGAATCCCGATCTCGAGCAGCGTGGCCCGACGAGCGCGCTGGTGACCCGCGCGAGGGGGTGATAGGCGTCGAGCCTTCGCGGAGGAACGCATGGCGACCACGATCCCCGGCAACTACCTCGACCTCCTCACCCAGAAGACCTCGTTCGCGCACCTCGCGACGATCATGCCCGACGGCTCGCCTCAGGTGACGCCGGTCTGGTTCGATTACGATAATGGCAAGATCCGCGTGAACACCGCGCGCGGCCGCGTCAAGGATCGCAACATGACGCAGAACGCCCGCGTCGCGCTCTCGATCCTCGACCCCGACAACCCGTACCGCCACATCGCGATCCGCGGGACCATCGCCAAGATCACCGAGCAGGGCGCCGACGATCACATCGACAGCCTGACCAAGAAGTACCTCGGGAAGGACAAGTATCCCTTCCGCGGGGCGAACGAGGTGCGCGTGATCTACGAGATCGAGCCGACCTCGGTCTCGACGATGGGCTGACCGATGCGCGCGCTCGAGCCCAGGCGCGGTCCGCGTTCGCGGCCGCTTGAGCCCAAGCGCGGTCCGCGTTCGCGGCCGCTCGAGCGCGCGGCGCTGGGCGAGCCCCTCTCGGACGACGAGGCGCTCGCCCTCGCCGACGTTCGCGAAGGCGAGGCCGCGGCCGTGCGCGAGGCGGCGCGCGCGGCGCGCGATCGCGCCTTCGGCCGACGCGTGACGTACTCGCCGAAGGTCTTCCTGCCGCTCACCAACCTGTGCCGGAACCGGTGCAGCTACTGCTCCTTCCGCAGGTCGCCCGGCGACGAGGGCGAGTGGACGATGTCGCCCGCCGAGGTGGAGGAGTGGATCGTGCGCGCGCGCGAGCAGGGCTGCGCCGAGGCGCTCTTCTGCCTGGGCGACAAGCCGGAGACGGCGTTCCCGTCGTACCGCGAGACGCTGGCGTCGTTCGGGCGATCGACCCCAGGCGCGCACGGCGTTCGCGACCGCTGGACCACCGTCGATTACCTCCACCACGGCGCCACCGTGGCGCTCGCGCACGGCCTCTTGCCGCACACCAACGCGGGCCTGCTCACCGAGGACGAGATGGCGCGCCTCAAAGAGGTGAACGTCAGCCTCGGGCTCATGCTCGAGAGCGCCAGCGCCCGGCTGTGCCTGCCGGGGATGGCGCACCACCGCGCTCCCGACAAGCGGCCGGAGAAGCGGCTCGCCATGATCGAGGGCGCCGGGCGGCTCGGGATCGCCTTCACCACCGGGATCCTCCTCGGCATCGGCGAGACGCGGCGCGAGCGCGTCGAGAGCCTGCTCGCCATCCGCCGCCTTAGCCGCGCGTTCGGGCACGTGCAGGAGGTCATCGTCCAGAACTTCCGCGCCGTGCCCGGCGTGCCGATGGCCGGCGCGCCCGAGCCCGATGAGGAGGAGATCACCCACGCGGTCGCGATGGCGCGGCTCGTCCTCGATCCCGACGTGTCGGTGCAGGCGCCGCCGAACCTGAGCCCCGCCTCGATCGAGGCGCTGCTCGCGGCCGGGCTCGACGACTTCGGCGGCATCTCGCCGGTGTCGCCCGATTACATCAACCCACGGCATCCGTGGCCCCACCTCGACGCGCTCGCCGAGTCCTGTGCGCGCGCCGGCTTCACGCTCGCGCCGCGGCCCGCCATCCACGAGCGCTTCGCCGACCGGCCGGGCTTCCTCGCGCCCGAGCTCGTCGCGCCGACGCGGGCGGTGCGCGCGAGGCTCGCCGGAGAGAGACGCATGTCCGCGGGGGCGGCGGGACCGGCTGCGAGCGCCGCGCCATGACCTCCGCGAGTCGATCGACGGCAACGCTCGAACACCTCCTCAGCGAGGTCGACGGCCCGATTCGGCACGCGCTCGAGCGCCGCCTCGGGGGCGCCGAGCTCGGCGTCGACGACGCCGTCGCGCTCTCCGGCGCGCGCGGCCGGGCGCTCCACGCCCTCGTCGCCGCCGCCGACCACGCGCGCGGCGAGGACGTGGGCGAGGCGGTGACGTACGTCGTCAACCGCAACGTCAACTTCACCAACGTGTGCGTGAAGGCCTGCCGGTTCTGCGCGTTCTCGCGCACCCGCAGGAGCGAGGAGGGCTACTTCCTCCCGATCGAGGAGATCGTCCGCCGCGCCCTCGAAGCGCGGGCGCTCGGCGCGACCGAGGTCTGCATCCAGGCGGGGCTCGCCCCGGGCCTCGATCCGCGCTTCTACGTGGAGCTCATCCGCGCCATCAAGAAGGCCGCGCCCGATCTGCACCTGCACGCGCTCTCGCCCGAGGAGGTGAAGTTCGCCGCCGGGCTCGCCGGCCGCTCGATACGGAGCACGCTCGAGGAGCTGCGCGACGCGGGCCTCGGATCGCTCCCCGGCACCTCGGCCGAGGTCCTCGACGATCGCGTCCGCGCGCGCATCGCGCCGGGGCGCATCACCACGGCCGAATGGATCGAGGTCGTGACCACGGCGCACGCACTCGGGCTGCCCACGACGTCGACCTTGATGTACGGCCACCTCGAGACCGATCTCGAACGGATGCGCCACCTCGAGCTGTTGCGCTCGATCCAGCGCGAGACGGGCGGCTTCACCGAATTCGTGCCGCTCTCGTTCGTGCACGAGGAGGCGCCGATGACGCTGCGCGGCGAGCTCCCCGAGCTGCGCGCCGGCCCGACCGGGGACGACGTCATCCGCCTCTACGCCATTTCGCGGCTCTTCCTCGGCCGGACGATCAAGAACCTCCAGGTCTCGTGGGTGAAGGAGGGCATGCGCATGGCGGGGTGGCTGCTCTCGTGCGGGGCCAACGATCTCGGCGGCACGCTCATGAACGAGAGCATCTCCACCTCGGCCGGGGCGGCGCACGGGCAGCTGCAGTCGCCGGCGGCGCTGCGGAGGCTGATCCGCGACGCGGGGCGCGTCCCTGTGGAGCGCAACACGCGCTACGAGGCGCTGCGCACGTTCGCCGCGGAGGCTGGGCCGGGCGAGGATGGGGCGCTCGACGGGATCGAGGACGCGACGGCGACGTTCGGGAGCTACGAGGAGCTCACGCGGGACGAGCGGTTCAAGTTCCGGCTCGCGGTCGTGAGCGCCTGAGAGCCAAGTCTCTCGAAGCCCGCGTCGCCAATGTTGGCGAGGGCGGCGAAGACCTACTCGAACAGCTCCGACACCCGACAGGAGAAGCCGGGGAGCGCCTCGGCTGCGGAGAGGTCCTCGTCGCGTCCGAGCACACGTACCCGGTCCGGGGGCGTATAGACGACCACGCGCTCTTTCTCCGCGTCGACGACCCAGACCACCTTCGCACCTGCCGCCAGATACTCGAGCGCCTTGGCGGCGAGCTCCGAGTGCGACTGCGATTCGCTGGCGACCTCGACGGCGAGGTCGGGCGCGCCCTCGAGCCAGCCGTCCACGCCCTTGCCGGTCGGGACGCGCTCGGCACGCACGATCGCCACGTCGGGCCCTCGGAGCACGTCAGGGTCGTGCGCCAGCTTCGTGCCCGGATCGGCCGCCGAGACGCTCCAGCCCGGGTGCTTCCGCGCGTACTCCTTCAACAGGACGGCGACGTTGACCACGACCGCGCCGTGCCGCCACGATCCGCTCGTCACGGGTACCCACGTCCCCTGGTCGAGCTCGCCAGGGCGTCGGTCGGCATCGAGCCTGGCGGCCTCCTCGAACGTCGTTCTCCCACCTTCGAGCCCGCGCGACTCCACGATGAGAGGCTAGCACCTGGGCGCCACGACGGCTTTGCCGACCCAACGCGCCACGTCCGCGCTGCGAGCTCGAACCGCGCCCGCGCGAGGTCGAAGCCCGCCGACGAGATGTCGTGCTCCGGCCGCGCGACGTTGCACCCCTGGCACCCGTGATTGTGCCTCTGGCACACGACGTCGTGTCTCGAAGGCGTTCGCTTGCGCTCTCGGACCACGTCGTCGTGCTCCCGGAGCACGATGAAAAAATCGACCGGCCGATCGCGAAAACGCCTTCGTCGCCAACTCTAGGAGGTGAACAGGCAGTCAACCCGAAGAAAGGCAGGTCCCCATGGATACGATGTTCCCCACCAACGGTGCCTCTCACCCTGTCTCCGCCGTGGCCCCCTCGGCCAAGGACCTCCTCCGGTCCGCCGCCCAGGAGATCCTCGTCGACGACCCCCTGACCGAGCGTCAGAAGCTCGCGCTCGTGCCGATGCTGCGGTTCCCGCTCGAGACGCTGCGGCTCGTCGCCGACGCGTACGACGAGCACGGCGCCGTCATCGGTGCCGAGTTCGACACCGCGAAGGTCCGCGAAGCGATCGCCTTCGACGAGACCCACCGCCCGATCGTCGCGCAGGCGCGCGCGCTCGCGCAGCGGGTCGAGGAGCAGATCCTCGTGCGCCGGGCCGCCGCGGCCGAGGCGTGCATGGGTCTCTACCAGGCGATGAAGGGCCTCTCCCGCCTCCATCGAGGCGCGGTGCTCCGGCCCATCGTCAAGCAGATCGCCGCCACGCTGAAGCAGGCGCGGCGACGATCCGAGCCGGAGGAGGTGGTCACGGCAGACGATGCCACCGCCGCTCCGGCGTCGGGGCCGGTCACGTAGCCGGCTCGCGAGCCCCGGCGCGACGGCTCCCGTCGCGCCGGCGGCCTCGCCGCGCCAAGACGACCCTCGACCCGCCACGGAGCCCGCGACGCGATGGACAACGCACCCCGACACGGACAAGCTCGCGACGTGATGGCGACGACGGGCCGCGCGCGCGACGTGGACGCGCTCCTCGCCGGGCAGGACTGGGGCGCGGTCTACAGCGCCGTCGTGAAGTACGCCTTCCACCGCACCCGCCGCCGCTCCTGGGAGCTCGCCGAGGACCTCGCGCAGGAGGCGATCCGGCGCGTGCTCGATCCCGCGTATGTCGATTGGGACCCGGTGAAGGAGCCCGCGATCGAGCGGCACCTCGGGAGCATCGTGAACTCGCTCGTCGCCAACCGCACGCGCGCCGCGAGCACCGTCCGCGAGCGCTCGTTCGCGCCCGACGCGGCGCTCTGGTCGAAGCCGATCGACGACCGGCCCACGCCCGAGGAGGCGCTCGAGCGGGAGGCGCTCGAGGTGCGCGCGCTCGCGCTGCTCCGGGCGCGCGTCGCCGAAGACTCGCTGGCGGCGGCGATCGTCGAGATCGTCGTGCACGCCGGCGTCGACAAGCCGGCGGCCCTCGCCGAGGCGACCGGGCAGGCGGTCGAACAGATTTACAAAGCGCAGCGGCGCGTGGCAGGTCACGTCGCGGCCGTGCGCCGAGAGCTCGAGGAGATGTGGACATGAACGGCAGCAACGACGGGCGCCGAGCCAGCGCGTGGGAGCGGCTCTGCGAGCTCGCCGACCAGGACCTCGGCGAGGAGACGCCCGCAGAGGTCGCCCGCGGCATCCGGGAAGCGGGCGGCGACCCCGAGGCCATCGCCGCGCGCGGCAAGGCGTTCGCCGCCGAGCTCTTGGCGAAGCGGGCGCGGCTCGGTTGGCGGGCGCAGGCGCGGGCGCGGCTCGATTCGGCGCGCGCCCTCGCCGACGCCATGCCCTCGCGCCGCGGACTGCCCCGCGCCGAGCTGCTCGCTCGCATCGAGGCGCTCCGGGGCGCCTCGCGCGTCGTCGTCGCGTACCGGGGCCGCAAGCCCGAGGAGGCGAGCGACGACGAGCTCGCGGCGCTCCTCGAGGAGCTGGAGCTCGCGGCCAAGCTCGACGAGAGCGGGGGCGGTGGCGGCTCGAAGCCGTAGCGCGGGGCGACGCGAGCCGTCGTCGCGCGCGGTCGAGGCGGCCGAGGCCGTGCTCGCGGAGCTCGCGATCCAGGCGCCCGACGAGATCGACGTCGCGCTGATCGCCGCGCACCTCGGCGCCGTACCGCTGGTGCGCGCGCCCGCGAACCAGGAGGGGCACGTGGTCGCGCGCGGCGCCGCGGCCGTCATCGCGCTGAGCGAGGCGAGCTGCCGGAGCCCGAAGTGGCGCTTCGTCGTGGCCCACGAGCTCGGGCATGTGCTGCTCCACCGCGGGATCGATCGCCTCGAGGGCTGCACGGCGGGCGAGCCGCTGCGCGCGTCGTCGCCGGAGGCCCTCCGGGTCGCGGAGAAGGAGGCGAACGACTTCGCGACGGCGATGCTCATGCCGCGCGGTCTCTTCGTGCGCTTCCGCGACCGGCGCGCGCTCTGCATCGAAGCCGTGCGCGCGGTGGCGCGCGCGTTCGCGACGAGCCTGACGGCGACGGCGCTCCGGTGGGTTCAGCTCGCCGAGGAGCCCTGCGCGGTGGTCTACGCGGAGCGCGAGCGCATCGCCTGGTGGGCCACGACGCCGGCGTTCGGCGTGCGGCTCCGCCCGCGGCAGAGGATCGCCGAGGCCACGCGTGCCGGGGAGCTGGCGCGTGGCGAAGGAGCGGATGGCGACGCTCCGGCGAAGCTCGTCGCCGCGGCGCTCTGGTCGGCGGATGGGACCAAGGCCGAGGGCGACGTGCTCGAGGAGTCGGTGCGGCTCGAGGGATTCGGCGGCGTGCTCACGCTGCTGCAGCGCGCGACGTAGTCGACGTTTGGCGCGGCGCCTGGGCGACGCGAGCCCGCGTTCTGACGCGAAAGCGACCAGGCCCGCGACGGAGCCTCAGGCTGGTGAAGAACTCGGCGTCCTCGCGCGCCGCGGCCCCGTTGCGCGCCCAAGGACCGGCCGGCGGCGACGCCGACGAAGCCGCGGGCGCCAGCGACGCCGGTGATTACTTGCAAGTAAGGGGTGCCCGGGCTAGGCCGATCCGACCCGCCGCACCTTCCGTCGACTCGGGGCGAGGCGTTCGTATTCTCGCCGCTCGAACACGCCGACGTCGCTCAGCTCCCGCCCGGTTCTGCCGCTTCGCGTCGTGCGTCGACGAGCTCGAAGCAGCTGTACTTGATTCCCCTCGAGGCGACCTCTTCGCGCTTCAGCCGTGTGTCGATCAAGCGCCCGTGGCGCAGGAGCTGCGTGAACGGCTGGTACGGTTCGTACCGGGCGCGGCAAATTGGGTAGAGGCAAAGGTCCGCCACCTGCATGAGCGGAGACGTCTTCTCCTTCTTCCTGAACTCATAGAGCACGCCCCCGAGCGTCGTCGCATCCAGAGGTGCGTAGCCCGCCATGGACTTGGGATCGAAGGGCATCCCCTTCGCTCTCAAATCCTCGTAGTAGGAGAGCATGCGCCGGTCCGTCTTCTTGTCGCTCCGCTCGACGAGAACGCGAAGGCGACAGCGCTCGGACAGCGCGTACTTGGCGGCGCGCTCGAGCAAGATCGTGAAGGCGGTCTTGCAGAGGAGCCATCGAGCACCCGGCTCGTACTTCGGCTCGTAACGTGCGCGGTAGCCGTCGCGGTCGATGACCGCAGCGATGCACACGATGGACGAGCCGCAGATGAACTCGGTGAGCGACTCGTAGAAGGCGTTGGCGCGCTCGGCGTTGTCACGCAGCCAGCTGAAACCTCGCGCCTTGTTCCGTATGTCCACAGAGTGAAGTGGAATTCCTTGTATTTCTGGCCATTTGGCGATGAGCGCCTCGTGCCTCGCCCGCTCGGTCTGCTCGTCGTCGTCACGAACCAGCAGTCCGCCAAGGCCGAACCAATTCCGGGAGGCATGACTGTCCGTTTGGCGGTCGGGTTTTCGACTGCCCGAGTCGTCCACATACAGGTTTAGGACATTGATCATCCAACCCAGCCCCCTCGCTTGACGTTTGTTGTTGGCCGCAGCGCGGCTTCGGGTGCTAGGTTTTGTTCGGGCCTAGCCCACGAGGTCTCCGAGAGGGGGGCCGGAACGAGCCCGGAGCGCAAGCTTCGGGCTTGTCTCTTTTTGTTGCGACGCATGCTTTGAGGCTACGCCAGGCCGAGCGAAAAGGGCGGACTGACGCAACGACGCCGACAGCGCGCGATGCGCGGCTTGAGCCAGGGCAGTCAGCGTTCTCGGGCATTGTCCGGTGGACTCGGCTTGGCCGCCCAGACTCGAAGATACGAGAGCCGGCGACATCATGGCGTGGATCGCCACCTCGCCTCGCGCTTCGCTCTGGTCCGCATCGAGGCGCTTGCCGAGGCCGTTCACCAAGGATGAGTACGCCACCCGCGCGCTGAGTTCGCCTTCAAGCGGGAGCGCCGCGCCGCGCCCGACCCTACCTGCGGACGTTCACGGATGCCGTCGACCACGCGGGCACACTCGCCGCAGGAGCGCGACGTCGCGGCACGCACGGGCTGCCGCTCCTCCTTGGCTCAAGTGTCACGTTGGGCGCTGGCCGACTTCAAGAGTTGCGGGCCGGACGCAAAGAGCACGGTGTGGCGGTGCTTCGCGTCAAGACCATCGCCTTGCCTCGGGGAGCCGCACGACGACGTTCATGCAAGCGGTGCGCGCCCATGAACCTGCTTCACCGTCGCGCGCTCCGGAGCCGCGGAATCGAGCACGGCGTGTTCGTTGCAGGCACGGTGCCCGTGTCACGAGCGACCACGCTTCTGAAGACTCTCGTCGGAGCCGGCGATCGTGTGATGGGCCTCGCCCTGCCGTTCGCCGCCGTCGGAGTCGCCGCGAACATCCTTCGGCCCGGGTGGTTCACGCTCGGGCTCGGCCTCGCGGGATGGATCGCCGGGATCGTTCTCCTGGCCGTCGGGGTGCCGGCGTGGCTCTCGTCCGTGGCGCTCATCCTCGTCCGCGTACCGCGGAAGCAGCTCATCACCACAGGCCCGTTCGCAGTGGTACGGCATCCGCTCTACACCTCGGTGGCCCTGCTGGTGATCCCCGGCGTGGGGCTTCTCTTCGACACGTGGGTCGGAGCGGCGATCGGCGCCATCCTCTACGCCTCGTCTCGGATGTTCTCACCCGAGGAGGAGAAGGTGCTCGAACGCGAGTTCCCTGCGGCGTACCCCGCGTACCGCAAGAGGGTCCTCCTGCCCTGGCTGTAGCCGTCCGCCGTGCTCCACGCTCGTTCCTGAGCCGTGGCGATCTCGCGTAGGCTAGGCCTCGAGGAGCGGACATGAGCCTGCGCGTGAGGATCACGGTCGCGATGATCGCTGTGGGCGCCGTCGCGCCGTTTGGCTGCTCGGACGACGGCCGAGACTCGCGCGGCACGGGCGAGGGCGGCAGCGGCGCCAGCGGCAGCGGCGTGACGACCGGCAGCTCGGGCACGAGCACCGGCGGCATGACCAGCGGCG
The DNA here is from genome assembly GCA_964372055.1 of uncultured Polyangiaceae bacterium. Taxonomy (GTDB): domain Bacteria; phylum Myxococcota_A; class Polyangia; order Polyangiales; family Polyangiaceae; genus CAYJPW01. Next base: position 21,554 of record CAYJPW010000112.1, on the reverse strand, counting down.
GCGTGACCACCGGCGGCATGACCACCGGCGGGACCACCGGCAGCGGCCTGAACGGCTGGGAGTGCTCGCAGGGCCAGTTCGGCGGCGTGCCGTCATGCATGTGCTGCAACCCCTCGACGTGCAACGCCAGCGCGACGCCGACGCCCTGCGCACCGTCCTGGACCTGCTGCCGCCACGCCACGACGGCGACCGGCGAGGTCTGCGCCTGCACGGACGAGACGACCTGCGACCCGGTGACGGCGGGGAACGACACGTACGTGCCGGTCGCCTCCTGCCCGCCGTGAGATCGCCGGCGGCGCGGACCCCGGGCGTTGCTCGGATCCGCCGCACGTGGTTCGATCGCCTGATGAACGGACCGCTCTTCGCCTCGGAGCGTGAACACGACCGGCTGGATGCGCATTTCGATTGGGTCTTGACGTTGCTTCGCGCGCAACGCGTCGAGGAGTGGCCCGCCGAGCGGCGCGCGGCTCGCGCCCAGACGCTTGGGCGCCTCGAGCGGTACAAGGCGCTCGGGCGGTTTCCGCGCAACACGGCGCGGCGCGATCGCATGGCTCCCGCCTTTATCGACCTCGACGGGACGACCTGCGCGGTCGCCCACCTTCTCCTGACGAGCGGGAGGAGCGAGTTCGCGGCGGCGCTCCACCGCGAGATGAACCTCGCCTACGTCGCCGAGATGCCAGCCGGCGAGCTCGCGGCGTGGGCGCACGAGGCGGGACTGACGGTCGAGGAGGTGCAGCTGATCCAGCCGGACTACTGCCCCCAGCCGCAGAACCCGTGCATGATCGGCGGAAGCTGCGGTCCAGCAGGCTGCCAGTGCCCGGCGTGGACGCAACGCCCCGACGGCAGCGAGTGCGACTTCTCCGGCGGCGGCTGCGTCACGGCGCTCTGCAACGCGGGGCTCTGCGAGCCGCTCGATCATCCCTGCGACGACGGCGACGCGCTCACCACCGATGTCTGCCGGGCGGACGGATGCGCGCACGAGCCGGTGTCCGCCGAGGAAGACGAGACTGGCGGCTGCGCCGTGATCACGGAGCCTCTCGATCCATCCACCGGCTCGGCGGCCCCGCTCCTCGCCGCGCTCTTCCTGCTCGGGCTCGTGGCGCGGCGCGCTCGTCATGGCTCGAGGGCCGGCGCGAGCCGGCGCGCCACGGTCGCGACCGCGTGTTCCGACCAAGAGCTCGACCGCGGATAGGTGCCGTGGCAGGGGATCGAGCCTCCCCGGGCACGTTCCGAATAGGGCGACCATGGCAAGCCGTGGCCCGCGGCACGCCCCGAGCGGTCGGAGCGCCGCCGAAGCGCGCCGAGACGGCGGGCCACGATGCCCCTCGTGCCAGACTTGCTATGGTGCTGTCCGTGAGGACGCTGCGCCTCGTCTCGCTGGGTCTCTTCCTGTCCGCGATCGCCGCCTGCGCCGATCGCCCGACGGCGACGCCGCGCGGCGAGATCGCGCCGCCGACGACCGCCGCTCCCATGGTGCAAGCGAGCTCGCCCGCGCCCTTGCCCGCCGCGTCGACGGCGGCGCCCTCCCCTCCCCCGGCGCCGCTCGGGCCTCCGCGCGCCATCGACATGCACGTCGACACGCCCTGGCAAGTGAAGTTCAAGGGCAAGGCGATCGAGCTCGTCGACAACCAGGCCACCCTCAAGAACCTCAAGGACGGGCGCTACGGCGGGATCGTCTACCCCATCTACATCTCGGACAAGCTCCACGGCGGACATCCCACCATCCGTGACGCCGACGAGATCTTCGACTGGATCGACCGCATCCTGAAGACCAACGCCTCGGTCCTGTGGCCCGACGCAAAGGGTCCGACGCCCGAGGGGATGGTCACGGCCTACGTCTCCATCGAGGGCGCCGGCGCGTTCGCCGCCGACATCAAGGCCATCGATCGCTTCATCGCGCGCGGCGTCGTCTTCGTCGGGCCCGTGCACTGGAACGACGACAAGCTCGCGAGCTCCGCCACCGGCACCGCGAAGGCGAAGTCCGGGCTCAGCGCGCTCGGCAAGAAGTTCTGCGAGCGCGTCTACGCGGCCGGCGGCATCGTCGACGTCTCGCACATGTCCGACCGCGGCTTCGACGATCTGGTCCCGATCGCCGCGAAGTACGGCGCGCCCATCGTCGCCACGCACTCGAACGCCCGGGCGATCGCCGACCATCCGCGCAACCTCACCGACGAGCAGCTCCGGCGCATCGCCGCGACGGGCGGCGTCGCCGGCCTCAACTTCTACCGGGAGTACGTCAAGCTCGGGCCCGAGAAGGACGGCGCGGTCGCCGATCTCGTCAAGCACGCGCTCCACATGATCGACGTCGCCGGCGTCGACCACGTCGGCATCGGCAGCGACTTCGACGGCGGCGATCCGGTGAGCGGCCTCGAGGACGCCGGCAAGATCCAGGCGCTCGCCGACGCCCTGGTCGCGGCCGGCGTCTCGCCGGCCGACGTGCACAAGATCTTCGGTGGTAACACGCTGCGCGTGATCGGCTGGGCGAAGGAGCGCCGGGCGAAGGTCGCCGCGAAGTAGCAGGCCGCTGTCCGCCTACGCGCTCCCGCTTCATGGCCGCCGCGTTCGCGCTACACCTCCCCGTCGCCCTGATCCACGAGACGGACGTCGATCTCCAGCGTGCCGCCCAGGATCTCCGCGTAGCGCCGGCACATCTCGATCGCTTCATGCATCCCCGACAGCTCCATCACCGCGAACCCGCCGATGAGCTCCTTCGATTCCACGAAGGGCCCATCCATCACCCGCAGGTCGTTGTTGGTGAACACCAGGCGCTTGCCCTTGGCGCTCGGCTGCAGCGCGAGCGAGCGGACGAGCACGCCGGCCTTGGTCATCTCGGTCTTGAGGCGAGAGAGCGCGGCCTTCTGCTGCGGGCTTCGGCCGCCGCCCTCGGTGGCCTGATCGGCCTTCTCGATGAGGAGCATCTGCAGCGGGGGATTCTCCGGCGGCGGCATCAGGCCGATGTCCCACGGCTCGTTGACCTTGCCGAGCTCGAGCTCGCCGTCGGCGAGGATCTTGCCGTAGCGCTCGGCCCAGCCGATCGCCTCCTCGCGGGTGCCGACCTTGAGCAGCAACGTCGCCGCCGGCAGCTCGTGCTCGCCGCGATAAGGCCCCCGCTTCGCCGTGCACTTCCCGTTGCGGAACACCAGGCGGGTCCGCGTCGCGCTCGCGCCGAGCCCGGCGCCGTCGATGAACCGACCGGTGTGGGCGTACTCGCCGATGAACGCGCCCATCTTCTGGACGAGCTCCATCGGCGGCGGGTTCCCCGCCTCGGTGTTCGAATCGTTCTTGTGCATGATCATGAAACGCATGGTCGGCTCCAATCGTGCGAGGAGGACCGGCACCCGCTCGGTCCCTTCACGGATACGTCGCTCGCGCCCCGGGCCGATCGACGCGGCTGGGCTTCTTTTTACAACGGCTCGGAATTGCTGCGGAAGTGCCATGAGATTCCGCGCCGCCGCCACGTTCGAGGCGGGCGCCGCGTCGAGCGCGCTAACGTGGCTCGCGTGAACGACAACGATCCCGCGGCCGACGCGGCCCAGCACGCGTCGCCGCCGTCGTCGACGACCGGCGAGGACATCGTCGCGCGCGCGAGCGGCGGCCGGTTGCTCCTCAGGTTGCTCGCGATCGTCGTCGCCCTCGCGGTGCTCGGCGGCGGCGGCTGGTTCGGGCGCAAGCTCCTGCGCGCGCGCAGCGTCCGGTCGGAGCCGATGGCGGCGCTGCCGGCGCAGTCGGTGACGATCGGCAACGACTGGCGCGGCCGCGACGACGCGCCAGCCGCCGCCGGTGCGCCCGCTCCCGGCGCCCTCGAGGAGCGACCGGCGCACCCCGTGACCGTCCCCGGCTTCGCGATCGACAAGAGCGAGGTGACCGTCGCCGCCTACCGCATCTGCTTCGAGGACGGCGGCTGCGCGAAGCCCGCAAGCGGCAAGCTCTGCAACTGGGACAAGGCCGATCGCGACGCGCACCCGATGAACTGCGTCACGTACCCGCAGGCGGAGGCGTTCTGCCAATGGGCGAAGAAGCGCCTCCCGACCGAGATCGAGTGGGAGTACGCGGCCGGCGGCGCGTCGCCGAAGCGCGTGTTCCCGTGGGGAGACGACCTGCCCGGGCCGGGCCACGCGAACGTGTGCGGCGCCGAGTGCACCGCCGGGGCGCGCCCGACCGCCGATCTGCTGGCGGGGCTCGTCTGCAACCGCAAGGGCGAGTGCCGCCCGCGCCTCTTCGACTACGACGATCGCTTCCCCGAGACCGCGCCCGTCGGCTCGTTCCCCGGCGGCACGACGCCCGAGGGCGTCACCGACATGGCCGGCAACGTGTGGGAGTGGACGTCGAGCGCGCCGTGCTCGTACCCCGCCCACGAGTGCGCCGACACCGGCGAGCGCGTCGTCCGCGGGGGCGGCTGGACGCACCGCTACCTGCTGAGCCCCGAGGTGACGACGCGCGAGAAGCTCCCGACGTCGATCGTCAGCGACGGCGTCGGCTTCCGCTGCGCGCGATGAGGGGCGGCAGGCGCCGGTTGCGATCCAGAGCGCCATCCGCGCTCACGCGTCCCCGCCGATCGGCGTGCTTCCGGGCACCGTCGCGGCGAGGTGGCGCTACGACGCCGCGCGCGCGCGACTAGCATCGCGCGCCATGAAGCGATTCCGCGTTGGGACCCTCGCGCTCGTCCTCGCCGCCGGCCCGGTGGCTTGCGGCACCGACTCCACCAGCGTGCGCGACGGCACGACGGGCGACGGGGCCGGCGGCCCCGGCTCGACGTCGACTGGCTCCGGCGATGGCGGCTCGGGCGCGGCGGCCGGTGCCGGTGGCGCGGGCACCACGGGCAGCGGCGGCGCGGCCACGACCGGGAGCGGGAGCACGACGTCCAGCAGCGGCAGCGGTGGCCAAGGCGGCGCTGGCCAAGGCGGCGCTGGCCAAGGAGGCAGTGGCCAAGGCGGCGGTGGCCAAGGCGGCTCCGACGGCGGGCCGACCGCGTGCGCCGTGCCCATCGATCCGGGCACGACCGTCTACCACGTCGCGAAGAGCGGCAGCGACGGCTCGGGCGACGGATCGCAGGCGAGCCCGTGGGCGACGATCGATCACGCGCTCGACGAAGTGTCCGAGGGCGCCGTCATCCTGGTCGGCCCCGGCGACTACCACGGGGTCGTCCACCTCGATCGCGCCTTCGCGTCGCTGGTGCGTGTCGTCTCCGAGGTCCCGTACCAGGCGCGCCTCCGCAACTCGGGCACCGTGGTGCGCTCGTTCTACGGCACGAACATCTCGCTCGAGGGCTTCGACGTGGCGCACGACGGCCCCGGCGCCGGCGCGCTCGTCGTCCAGATCCAGGACGCCGACGGCAACGGCTCGGCGAGCCACATCACCATCCGCAACAACGTTCTCCACGACAGCTACGCGAACGACATCCTCAAGATCAACAACGGAGCCGCCCACGTCGTCGTCGAGCACAACCTCTTTTACAACCAGCAGGGCAGCGACGAGCACATGGACGTGAACAGCGTCGAGGACGTCGTCATCCAGGACAACGTCTTCATGAACGACTTCGCCGGCAGCGGGCGGAGCAACGGCAACGACACCTCGTCGTTCATCGTCGTCAAGGACTCGAACGGAACCGACGACGCCTACGTGGGGTCCAAGAACATCCGGATCCGCCGCAACGTGTTCCTCCACTACGAGGGCACGAGCGGCGCGCCCTTCGTCCTGCTCGGCGAGGACGGCAACGACTACTTCGAGGCCACCGACGTGGTGATCGAGAACAACCTCATGCTGGGCGACTCCTCGAACCCGATGCGCGCCGCGTTCGGATGCAAGGGCGTCGCCGACGTGACCTTCCGCAACAACACCGTCGCCGGGAACCTGCCCTCGAGCGCCTACGCGATGCGCCTCAACGTCGAGGGCGCGAACCAGCCGAACGACGCGATCGCGTTCTACAACAACGTCTGGTCCGATCCGACGGGCACGATGGGCAAGCTCTCGACGACGCCCCCCGGCGAGACGTCCTCGTTCGTGCTCGCGACGAACCTCTACTGGAACGGCGGCCAGAGCATCCCCTCGAGCAACGCGGACCTCGTCGACGTGGGCGACGATCCGAACGCCGTCGTCGCCGATCCCGGGCTCGGCTCGCAGGCCGGCCTCGCGCTGCCGCGCTGGAATCAAGGCGCGTCCGCGTTCGGCGACGGGTCGACCTCGATCTGCGGGGCCTTCGACAAGCTCGTCGCGCTGTACGGCACGCCGGCGGCGGGCAGCGCCGTCGTCGATCAAGCCGATCCCGCGAACGCGCCGGCCGAGGACATCCTCGGCAAGCCGCGCGGTCCGGCGCCGGACCTCGGAGCCGTCGAGCTGCCCTGACGCGACTGCGGCGCGAGACGGCCTCGCCGGGCCAAGGATCCTCGGCTCATCCGAGCTGGGAGCCGGCGGAAACCGTCGTTTGCTCGGCTCCTGCGGCGCGGAGCGCTCGGTGAACGAGGTACGCGAGCGGGCCGATCGACCCGAGGAGCACCGTGGCGACCGCGTACGGCAGGAACGGGAGGCCTCGCTCGCGCGCGTCGCGCCGCATCCACGAGCTCACCAGGAAGAGCGCGATCGAGAGATCGAAGAGCATCTGCATGGCCCAGGGCTCGCGCCCGGCGGCGTGGAGGAAGCCGAAGTAGCCCTGCTGGACCGCGATCATCGTGCTCCAGGCCGAGAAGGGGAAGAGGACCAGCGCGGGGAGGAGAGCCTTCATCTTCATGCGGGAGAACGTGCGGCTGCCCCCGCCCACCGTCCATGACCTCGGAGGTCATGTCGCTCTTGTGCGGGAACCGGTACCGTCTGCGCTCGATGCCGCGCCCGTCGACGACGCCGGAGCCGAAGAGCCGCTTCGGATCCCTGCTCCGAGGCCACCGGCTCGCGCGCCGGAGGAGCCAGGAGGAGCTCGCGGCCGACGCGGAGATCTCGACGCGCCACCTCTCGTGCCTCGAGACCGGCAAGGCACAGCCGAGCCGCACGATGGTCCTCGTCCTCGGGAGCGCGCTCGATCTGCCGCTCCGCGACCGCAACGCGCTCCTGGGTGCGGCCGGGTTCACGCCCGCGTACGGCGCCGAGCCGCTCGACGCGCCGGAGGAGGAGAAGCTGCGTCGCGCGGTCGATCTCGTGCTCGAGCGGATGGAGCCCTTCGGCGCGGTGGTGATCGACCGCGCCGGGAACGTGGTCCGCATGAACCAAGGCGCCGCGCGCCTGCTGCGCGCGTTCGTCGACATGTCGGCGGCGCCGCCGGAGGTGCTCGCGAACGTCCTCGTCGCGACCCTGCACCCGAAGGGCCTCCGTCCCGCGATCGTGAACTTCGACGAGGTCGGCGCGTTCGTCTTGGATCGCGCGAGGCGCGAGGCCCTCGCCGGGAAGAACGACCCCGTGCTCGCCGAGGTGAGCCAGCTGCTCCGCGCCATCCCCGATCTCCCGAGCGCTCCGCCGCTCGCCCCCGGGCGCGAGATGGGGCCGTTCCTGACGGTGCACCTCAGGAGAGGCGACGTCGAAGGGCGATTCTTCACGACGCTCGCGACGATCGGCACGCCGATCGACGCGACGGCCGAGGACCTCCAGATCGAGACGTACTTCCCCAGCGACGAGGCGACCCGCGATCTCGTCTACCGGCTCGCGCGCGCAGGCACGGAGCGCTCGTAGCCACGCCGAGCCGCGGGTCGCTTCGTTCGGACGCTCCCAAGAGATCGCCGGCCGCGGGGTCGGACACCGGTCTGGCGCGGGCGGCGGCCCTGCGCCGTCGATCCGAACGGCCCGCTCGAGGACGCCATGGCGCGACCCCACGTGCTCCGCATGCTTCGGTGTTGGTGGTGGCTCGCGCTCACGATCGCGGTGGCGTGCTGCGGAGGCCGGCTGCCCGAGCCCGAGACGGTGGGCGTGCAAGCGTGGGGATCCGCGCCAGCGCGAGGCGTTACGGCGATCGACGCGCGGACCGATCCTGGCGCGCTGCCGGCCCTCCGCCTGGCCGACGAGGGTGGGCCCGCGCTGCCGCTGTCGCACACCCACGTCGACGCGCGGCTCTCGGGCTTCTTCGCCGAGGTGGAGGTCAGGCAGACGTACAACAACCCCTACGATCGGGCGATCGAGACCGTGTACGTCTTCCCGTTGCCCGACAACAGCGCGGTCGATCGACTTCGGTTCGTCATCGGGACACGCGTCGTCGAGGCCGAGATCCGCGAGCGCAAGGAGGCGCGCCGCCTCTACGAGCGCGCCAAGTCCGAGGGGCACACCGCGGCGCTGCTCGAGCAGGAGCGGCACAACGTGTTCACGCAGTCCATCGCCAACATCCCGCCCGGCGCCACGATCGACGTGGTCGTCCACTACTTGCAGGACCTGTCGTACGACGCCGGCGAGATCGAGTTCGCGTTTCCGATGGTCGTGGGCCCGCGATACATCCCGGGCGCGCCGGCGCTGGAGCCACCCACCGGCACCGGGACCCGCGCCGACACCGACCGGGTGCCGGACGCCTCGCGGGTGACGCCGCCCGTCCTCGCCCCCGGGCAGCGCTCCGGACACGACATCTCCATCGAGCTCCAGGCCGACGCGGGCGCCGGCATCGAGGGGTTCGAGGTGCCGACGCACGAGGTCGTCTCACGCCGGCAGGCCGACGGCTCTCTGCACCTGACGCTCGCCGAGAAGGAGTCCATCCCGAACCGCGACTTCGTCCTTCGCTATCGCGTCGCGGGTCCTGCGCCCAGGGCCGCGCTCTACACGAGCGGCGGCGCGCGCGGGACGTTCGCGCTCGTCGTGCACCCGCCGGCGCTCGAGATCGAGCGCCTCGTGGGCCGGCGCGAGATCCTGTTCGTCGTCGACGTGTCGGGATCGATGAGCGGCGTCCCGCTCGCCCGATGCAAGGCGGCGATGCGAGACGCCCTCCGCAAGCTCCGGCCCGGCGACACGTTCGACGTGATCACCTTCTCCGGATCCGTCGGCCGGGCGTTCGCGGCGCCTCGGCGCGCGAGCGACGCGGCCGTGCGCGAGGCGCTCGGGTTCGTCGACGGCATGATCGCCGGCGGGGGCACCGAGATGGCCGACGCCGTCGAGGCCGCGCTCGGCTCCGACGTGGCAGAGCGCCGCCGCAGATACGTCTTCTTCATGACCGACGGGCTGACCGGGGAGGAGGAGCGGATCGCGCGGGACGCGCGCGCCTTGGTCGAGCGGCTCGAGGCAAAGGGAGGGACCGCGCGCGTGTTCGGCTTCGGCGTCGGCTCCAGCGTCGACCGCGAGGCGATCGAGGCGCTGTCACGCGCCGGCCGCGGCGTCGCCGTGTTCGCCACGAACCGCGAGGATCCGGCGCGCGCCGTGAACCGGTTCTTCCGCTACATCGACCGCTCGGTCGTCCGGGATCTGACCATCGACTGGGGCGGCCTCGACGTGACCGAGGTCTTCCCGCGCGAGCTCCCCGACCTGTTCGCGAGCCATGCGCTCATCGTCCACGGCCGGTACTCGGGCGAGGCGACGAGCCCCATCGTGGTCCGGGGCACGGCGAACGACGAGGACATCGAGATCCCGGTGTCGGTCCGGCTCTCGGCGACGCCCGACGCGCCGCGCTCGCTGCTCGCCACGCTCTGGGCGCGCTCGAAGATCGCGTCGCTCGAGGAGGATCTGTGGGCCGCGCCGAGCCCCGCGATCGAGCAGGAGATCACGCGGCTCGGGCTCGCGCACCGGCTGGTAACGAAGTTCACCAGCTTCGTCGCCGTGGATCGCTCACGCACGACCGGCGACGGCCGCCCGACCACGATCGTGCAGCCGGTCGAGGTGCCCGAAGACGTCGACGCCGAAATGGCGGGCGCGTACGGCGGGCGGGTGGGCGTAGAGATGTACGCGGTGCAGCAGGTCTACGCGCCCCGTGCGCGCCGCCTCGAGATCCATCCGTACTTCGCCGCCGTGGTGAACGATCGCCTGGTGAACCACCGCGGGCCCGGCCTCTCGCTCGACTACTACCTGACCAACCTCGTCGCCCTCGGGATCGGCGGCACCTACTACCGCGGCCTCGGAGACGGCTCGAGCCTCTCCTCACGGACGACCCAGGCGGCGCGCCTGAGCGAGCCCGGCAGCGAATACGCGTGGAGCGCCGGCGCGAACGTCTCGTTCGTTCCCGCCTGGGGGAAGCTCGTGGCGCTGGGCTCGTCGGTCTTCCACTACGACCTGTTCCTCGTGGGCGGGCTCGGCGCGATCGCCACGCGACCGATCTCCGTCCTCGACCCCGCGGTGCGCGCGTTCGACTTCACGCCCCGGTTCGCCTTCGAACTCGGCGGCGGGCTCAGGCTGTTCCTCAACCGGTGGCTCGCGGCGCGGTTCGCCGTCACCGACACCATGTTCTTCGATCGGCTCGAGAGCCCCGAGATCGCGGCCGGCCTCGATTCGAGCGGCAAGGCCAACGCCGAGAACTCCGACGCATGGACCTCGGAGGAGTCGACGTTCACGGCCAACGTTCAGCTGGAGCTGGGCCTGTCGCTCTTCCTGCCCCTGCCCTGACCAAGCTCCCCGCCATCTCCTCGCTCAACGTCGCGCGCGTAACGATGCCTTCGCGCCTTCGAGCGGTCGCCTCCCGCCCAGGTGGGAACCGGCGCGCCCAGCGCCGCGCCGTCGTCGCGCCGCCGATCCGCCTCCGCCCCCGAGCGAGCTACTGCGGTTCCACAATGCGCGCGACGAATACGTCGTTCGCATCGACACCCTTCAGGCTTCCCTGTCCGAAGTCGATCGTGGTGCTGAATCTGCCGGCGATCACCGATCCGCCGCCAGGGTCCGCCACGATCGTCGGGAGCGCTTCGAGCAGCGCAAACTCCCATGGATCGTCACGCTGGAGCACTTCGGTGACGATGCCTCGCCCGCTCTTCGTTTCTCCGGAGGTGTCGAGCGTGGCGATGGCGATGCCCGCGGTGCCGCTCGGGAGCAGCTCTCCCTGTCCGAAATCGATGGGGGTTGGCCCGGTCGTATCGAGCTCTGGATGCGCGTAGCCAGCGAGCATGATTTCCTCGTGCGAGCTCGCCACGACGTGTGGGGCGTAGAACTGGACGAGCTCGAACCGCCGTTGCCAATCCCATCCTCCGGAGGCGTCGAAGTGGTCGAGCCACAGGCCCGTGTCGCCCGTCGCGTCGAACGTGAGGATCTCGCCATCGGGCTCGACCACAAGGCCGTGGGGTCGGACCGGATCGATGAGCGTGCTCCAGAGCGGGACGCCCGAGCCGTCGAATTTCGCGAGAAAGCCGGTCTGGCCCTGTGGGTCGAGAGGCGCGCCGCCGAAGGAGACGGGTGGCCCCGCAAAGACCTCTCCATAGACGAGGACATCGCCGTTCGCGTCGACTGCCACGCCACGCGATCCGAACAATATCGGGAAATTCGTGATGTTGAGATCCAGCATGACCACCCAAATAACCTCACCCGAAGCGCTGAGCCTGCAGACGAATCCGTCCCAACCGGGACCGCTGGACTCACCCAGGAGTGTGGCGCCGAGGTGGAGCTCTCCCTCGAAGTTGCCGAGGACGAGGACACTCCCATCGACGTCGACGACGGGGCGGCGTGTGATCACGCCGCCGGTCGCGTGGAGCGCGCGGGCCCAGACAACATCCCCGTCTCGATCCAGCGTGGCAAGCACCGTCGCGGGCCGCTCGACCGAACCGGGCGACGGCAGGATGCTCCCACCGAAGTCGACCGTTCCATCGTAGGTCACTGCGAGGACGGCGTTCTCGCTGCCCGGGATGGCTGCGAGATGGGAAGCGATCACACCCTCCGTGGGACCGAAGCTGCGGCTGTAGACGACGCTCCCGGTGACGTCGAGCTTGGCGACGAACACGCCGGGGTAGACGGGCCCGAAGTAGTTGGGCGGATTGTGGGCGCCACCTTCGAGCAGTCCCTCCCCGAAGTCGAGCTCCGCATCGAACGCTCCCGTCAGCACGATCGAGCCGCATCCGTCCGTCACGACGTCGGTGGCGACCTGGTCCGAGAGGCCCCCGAACGAGCGGCTCCAGCTCTGCCTCGAGTCGGTGATGCACTTGGTGGGAGGCGGAGCCGGAGCTCGCGGCGGAGCCTCGTCCGCGAGCTCGGACCGCGCTCCGCAGGCGTTGGCCACGAGAAGACTGACCAGTGCCGCCATCCGCCAACTGCGATGCAACGCGGTCAACGTTGTTGCCAGACGTGGACGGGAAGCGGCGAGAAACGCGGCAGTTGTTGCTGGCATCGGTGCGATGCGCGGCGCACGCAAGAAACTTGCCAGCCGGTTGGAGTCGCGTCCCGCGTGGGGACATCGGCGGTAGCCTGGCGCGATGACCGACCTGATGAAGGACGTGATCGCCTCACCCGAGGACGACGAGCCGCGGCTGGTGTTCGCCGACGCGCTCATGGAGGAGGGCGACCCACGCGGCGAGCTGATCCAAGTCCAGTGTCATCTCGCCCGGGGCACAGGCGACACGGTGAAGCTCAGGCGCTGGGAGGCGGAGCTGATGCCGGCCGCGACGACCAGGTGGAAGAAGGCGCTCGCGATCCCGGCGGCCACGGAGTGCGTGATCCGGCGCGGGTTCGTCGAGTCCGTGGCGGCGCCCGCCGCGCGGTTCGAGCCGGTGCTCGCCAAGCTCGCGGCCAGGACGCCGCTGCGAGGCCTCCTCCTTACCGGCGGCGGGCCCGAGCAGGCGCAGGCCATCGCCGCCTCGAAGGTGGTCGCGGGCTGGACCGAGCTGGGGCTGCACGAGATCACGCTCGGGCCGAAGGCGGTGGCGGCGCTGGCCGCCTCTCCGCACGTGGGCGAGGTGCGTCGCCTCTCGCTGCGCAAGAACGGGCTCGGACCGGCGGCAGCGAGGGTGCTCTTCGGCGGCGGCGCGTTCCGCTCGGTCGAGGAGCTCCACGTCGCCGAGAACGGATTGCACACCGACGGGATGCGCGCCCTCGTCACCGGGCCGTCGGCGAAGCGCCTGCGCGTCCTCTCCTTCGAGAGCATCAACACGCACGCCGGGTGGCACGAGATCGTGCGGGCCACGGCGCTCTCGGGGCTGCGCGAGCTCACCGTGGTGGGCGTCGGCTATGACGAGTCCGGGATGTTCGTGCCGCAGGCCCTGGCGGCCGCCAAGCACATGACCGAGCTCGAGCGGCTCGCGCTACGCAACGTGCGCACCGAGACGGCCGGCGTCCGCGCCCTCGCCAAGGCGAAGCACCTGAAGCGCCTCGCGGCTCTCGACCTGCGCGGCAACCGCGTCGGCCCTCAGGCGATGAAGGACCTCGGCACGGCGGCTTGGGCCGGGGCGCTGCGCTCGCTCGATCTGCGGGAGAACAAGATCGGCGACGCGGGGGCGCGCGCGCTCTGCGACAGCGCGCAGCTCGGGCGGCTCGAGGAGCTCCGGGTCGGCGACAACGGGATCACCGAGCGTGGTTGGACGGCGCTCCGCGAGCGCTTCGGCCCGGCACTGATCGAGGACGCGCCGGCGAAGAAGGCTGCGCGCAAGCGAGGCGCCTGATCCATCGCCGGGCGTGGAGGCCCTTCAGCCGGTCTGGTGACGACCTCGTCGAGCGTGCCGCTGATATCGGTGCGCGAAACGTGCGCCCCGAACCGTCACGTCAATCCCCCCCGCCGCCCTTCCGCGACCGGGCCTCACGCCCCTCCTCGCGGGGAGTCTCCGAGGAGCGCGGCCGAGGCGAGCTCCAGCCCGGCGAGGTCCTCCGGCCCGTCGACGTCGAAGGCCACGCGCTCGAGGTCGAGCACCGCGAGCCTCAGCCCCGCAGCACGGGCGGCCGCGCAGTGGGCCCCGAAGCTGTCGCTCTGCCCGAACGAGGTCCGCATCGCCGTGGGCGGCGCGAGGACGAGCGCGTTGGTGTGACGACCCTTCTGGTCGCGGACCGCGACGACGTCGTGATCGTCGGCGGCCGCGAGCAACCGCGCCACGTCTTCCGCGGTGACGCGGGGTAGATCGGCCATCAACACCAGCGCGACCTCGGCGCCGCGCGCGTCGACCTCGGCGAGCGCCCTGTCGGCGACCTCGGCGAGGGCGCCGGCGCCCTCGTCGCGAAGCACGGCGGCGCCCCGCGCGCGCGCGAGGTCGGCCACGTCGTCGCCGTCGGTCGCGACCAGGATGCCGTCGAGGCCCGAGCCGGCGAGCACCTCGAGCACGTGGCCGAGCAGGGCGCGCGCGAAGGCGGCGCGCTCGTCGTCGCCGAGGACCGGCTCGAGCCGCGACTTGGCGCGCGTCGTCGACTTCGCAGGCACGATCGCCCACGCGCGCCGGCTCACCCTGCGACCTCGGCCGCGAGCGCGAGGGCTTCGTGCGCGAGGCGCGCGCGATCCGCGGCCGAGCGCATCACCGTCGAGGTGCCGAGCGCCCGCGCGCCGGCGACGCTGGCCTCGTCGCCCTGCTCGAGGACGATGGCGCGCACGAGCCCGCCGTAGTGACGCACGACGGCTCCCGGCGACGGCGCCTCGCCGGCGAGATCGCGGATCATCGACGCCAGCGGTCCCTTCACGGCCGCGCCGCGGACGATGGGGCTCACGGCGAGCACGGGCTTTCGCGCGAGGGCGTCGCGCACGCCGGCGCGGTCGAGGATCGGATCGATCGACACGTACGGGTTGGAGGGACCGATCATGACCGCGTCGCAGGCGTCGATCGCCTCGAGCACGCCGGGCGCCGGCGGCGGCGCGCCCTCGAAGCGCACGGCGCGCACCTCGGGCTCGGCGCGGCGGCGCACGAACCACTCCTGGAACGGGAGCGTCCCATCCTCCGCCGTTTCGATCATCGTGCGGCAAGGCTCGTCGCACATCGGCAGGACACGCGGCCCGACGCCGAGCGCAGCGCAGAGCCGCGCCGTCACCGCCGAGAGCGAATCGCCGGCGCGCAGCGCCTCGGTCCGGAGCAGGTGCGTGGCGAGATCGCGGTCGCCGAGGGCGAACCAGTCGGCGCCGCCGTAGCGGCGGACCATCTCGAGGCCCGCGAACGTCTCCTCGGCGAGGCCCCAGCCGCGCTCCTCGTGGGAGAGGCCCGCGAGCGTGTACATCACCGTGTCGAGATCGGGCGAGACGCAGAGCCCGAGGTGCACGAAGTCGTCGCCGGTGTTCACGATCGCCGTGAGCTCTTGCGGCGGGAGGACGCGCGCGAGCCCGTCGAGGAAGCGCGCCCCACCGACGCCTCCGGAGAGCGCCACGACCTTCATGCGTACAGGTCCTCCTCCGGCCGGCGCAGGAGCGCGCTCGCCGGCGCCTCCGAGGCGTCGAACGAGAGGCCGCGCACGAGGACGACGGGACGACCCTCGGCCGCCTGGCCCGCGACGAGATCGGCGACGGCGGCGACCTGATCGGCGAGCGCGGTGATCGTCTGCTCGAGCGGCCGGCCGAAGAGATCGCGCTCGCCCCGCCGATCCCACACCGGCGGGAGGCCCGAGACGCCGATGGCTGCGCCCACGGATCCGACGCGGAAGGGCCGACCGAACGAGTCGCTCACGACGACGCCGAGGCGCGCGCCCGACGCCTCCTCGAGCCGGCGGCGCAGCGCCGAGGCCGACGCGTCCGGCGCCTCGGGCAGGAGCAGCGCCCAGGGCCCGGAGCCCTCCGCCGCGTTCGCCGGCGCGGCGTTGCTCGCGTCGATCCCGGCGTTCGCCACGACGAAGCCGAGACGATGCCGCACCACGAGCACGCCCGGCGCCTTGCGCGAGACGCCCGACGACTCGCGCAGGATGAGCTCGACGAGGCGCGCGTCCTTCCTGACCTCGCCCGCGAGATCGACGGCGCGCGGCGACGGCGCCACGGCCGCGAGATCGACGAAGCGCCCCTCCGCCCGAGACAGGATCTTCGAGGTGACCACGAGCACGTCGCCGTCGGCGAGCGCCATCCCGGACGCCTCGAGCGCGCGCGCGATCAGGGCCGCGACGTCGTCGCCCGGCGCGACGACGGGCAGGCCCGGCACCGCGACGGCCTCGAGGCGATCGCTGCACGCGATGCTCATGCTATGCGTCCCCGGGAGGTGGCCGATGCGGATCGGGATCGTGGGTGGCACGGGCAAGCTCGGCAGCGGCCTCGCGGCGCGCTGGGCAGGGGCAGGTCACGCCATCGCGCTCGGATCGCGCGACGCCGCGAAGGGCCGCGCGCGCGCGGCGGAGCTCGTCGCGGCAGGGCACGGCGCGATCGAAGGAGGCGAGAACGCCTGGGCGGCAGGGCGAGCCGACCTCGTCGTCCTCACCGTGCCGTACCAGGCCCACGGCGCGACGCTCACCGCGATCGCCGACGCCGCACGCGGCAAAGTGGTCCTCGACACGACGGTGCCGCTCGTCCCGCCGAAGGTCGCGCGCGTCCAGCTCCCGTCCGGCGGCGCCGCGGCGCTCGAAGCCCAGGCGCTGCTCGGGAGCGAGACGCCGGTCGCCGCGGCGCTGCACCACGTGAGCGCGGCGCACGTCGCCGACGTGGCGCACCGGATCGACTGCGACGTCCTCGTCGTGGCCGACGACGCGCGCGCCAAGTCGGCGGCGCTCGCGCTGGTGCGCGATCTCGGCGTGCGCGCGCTCGACGCGGGGCCGCTCGCCAACGCCGTCGCGCTCGAGTCGCTCACGCCCGTCTTGATTCATCTGAACCGGACCTACGAGAGCAAGGGAGCGGGGATCGCGTTCACCAGCCTGCCCGAGGGCAGCGGCCGGTGAGGACGCGCCGCGCGAGCGCGAGCCTAGCACGAGGCTCGCGCCTGCTTCAGCGCCGGCGGAGCCGCGGTGCGAGCTCCTTCTCCCAGAAAGCGGAGGAACCCCTCCTGGTCCGGGCCTACGCCGAGCAGGACGAGGTGGTCGTATCCGGCGGCGACGTACGCGCGCACCGCCGCGACGTGTCGCTCGGGATCGATGGCCCTCACGAGGGGACGTACTCCTCGAACACCACCAGCGTCACCGCCGGCTCGGCCCCCGCCTCCTCGAGCGCCCCGCGGACGCGCGGCCAGTCGAGGCCGCCGAGGCCCGCGGCGATCCGGGGCAGGCCGACGCGGGCGACGCCGCTCTTCCTCGCGAGCGACACCATCGTCGCGAGCGCCTTCGAGACCGCCGAGAGCTGCGCCTTCTTCCGCCAGTGCGCCTGGGTCCCGAGGTTGTAGATGGTGGCGTCGTCGGCGCTCCAGACGAACACGTCGCCCAGGCCGAAGCGACCGTCCTCGCAGCGCAACCGGTACTCGTCGAACATGCGCGGCCAGCGCCGCTTGAACTCGACGGCGATGCCCGCGCCCATCGATCCGGCGCAGTTGCAGCCGTGGGCGTACGCTCGGAGGCTGGGATCGGCGAAGAGATCGCCGCGCGTGAAGGTCACCGGCATGCTCTCCAGGGGAGCAAAGCGCCGCCCGCGCAGCAAGTGGGCGGCGCGTTGCACACCTCGGGTCCGTTGCGAGCGGCGGCTCTGCCCCGCGCCCCCGGACCGAAGAGGCGTCGGACCTCGGGGATCGAGGGCGTGGGTCGGACGATCGTCCGACCCTCTTCAGTGGAGGCGACGCTCCCGCCGGCGAGCACGCGCGCGGACGACGCCATCCACGAGGAGCACGCTGACGTCGAGCTCCTCGACGCCGATGGCAACGACGATGGGGGCCGACTCGTCCCAGCCCGCGATCGCCGCGACCGTCGCGGCGGCCACGGCGGCGCTCCGAGCGACCAAGGGCGACGCCGCCGGCGTGAGGCGGAGCCATCCGGTCCTTGCTTGGATCGTGAACGACACGGCGGAGCTCGGGTGCTGCTCGCTGATCACCCGGCCCGCTTCGACGAGCTCGTCCTCGCGCAGGCGAGGATGGTTCGCGCCGACGACGAGGTGCTCGACCGGATCCGGGTCGTCGTCGGCGGAGACCTGCACTCGGAAGAACTGCAGCGCCTGCGCCAGCCCGACGACGGGGACGTGGCGGAACCCATGAGGGCCCATCCCCGACATCGGATAGCGATCCGCCGGGTGGAACAGCCCCCAGTCGACGAGCCTGGCCCGAAGCTCCTGCTCCATGCGCCCCCGCTCGCAGGATACTTGTTGTGAGCCAGCGCGGGGGTCCGATCAGGCGAGGTCACGCGGTCTCCCCGCGGGTCGACGCCGGCAGCGCGCGCACGGCCTCGCGTTGCGCGGAGCTCAGGCGGATCCCGGGGCGGCGCCGGCGCATCAGCGCTTCGGCCTCGTCGACGTCGCGCGCGATGCCCCGCTCGATCAAGAGCGCCGCCGCGAGCGTCGCCGAGCGCCCGTGGCCCGCGACGCAGTGGACGAGCACGCCTTCGAGGTGGCGGAGGCGTGCCACGAGCAGAGCGAGGGTCGCCGCATCGGGGCTCGTGCCGTCGAGGACCGGAGCGCACAAGTACCCTTCGCGAGCTCGCACCGCCTCCGCGGCCGGCAGCTCGGCGGTGAGGTCCACGACGTGCCGCACGGGCGCGGGGATCTCCGCGGCCAACGGCCGGCGCCCGACCCAGAGACCGGGAGCGACCTCGTTGGCGGCCTCCTCGCGGGTCAGGGCGCGCTGGACGATCCAGATCGACCACGCGAGCAGGAAGTACGGCCCCAGCGGGACGAACGCGACCATCGCCAGCGTTCCGTCGCCCCGCTTCCCGAGGATTCCCGGCCGCCGAAGGACATAGGACGTGCCCACGACGAGGAAGCTCGTCGCCGGCCAGAGCAGGCCGAACGCGCGCCCGCCCGCCTCCCACGCGAGAGCCGCGAGCGCTGCGCCGAGGACGAGGAAGAGGACTCCGAAGCGCATTCCGTCTGCCGCGCCAGCGTGCCACGCTTCGGGGCGTCCGTCGCGCCGAGCGCCCGCCCCGCAGCGAACGCTCAGGGTCGCTTGATCCCGAGGACGAGCTGCGCATCGCGGCGCCGGAGCGTGATCTCGAGCCGGTCCGGGAGCTCCTTGATCGCCTCGACCTTCATCGCGTGGCCCGAGACCTGATCGTTGCAGCCACGGCGGCGGGAGATCGCCGCCGATGTGCTCCGGTCAACACCGATTGCAGGAGCGAGTGAGATGAAGGGCCGCTCTCGGTCTCGCCGAACGACCTGCGACGCGAGCGCGCGCTACCCGCCGCTGAGCGCGCCGAGGATGTGCACCTCGTCGTTCGGACCGAGGCGCTGGCCGAGATCGCGGGCGAGGTCCCTGCTCACGAAGAGCTTGATGTGAGGGCGGATCTGCTCCTGCTCGTCGATGATCCGGAACTTCAGGCCCGGGTAGCGGCGATCGAGCGCGTTCACCAGGTCGAGCAGATCCTCGCCCTCCGCCTCCACGGTGTCCTCGCCGCCGGTGTAGCTGCGGAGCTGCGTGGGGATGTGCACGCGCATCAGGCCCTCGCGGTCGTCACCGAGTAGACGTGCGGCAGGTGCTCGGCGATGCGCGTCCACTTCTTGCCCTCGTTCTTGCTCGCCCAGATCTCGCCGCTCGTCGTCCCGAAGTAGAGGCCGACGGGGTCGCCGTGGTCCGCGGCGAAGGCCTGGCGCTTCACGGTGAGCCACGCCTGCGACCGCGGCAGGCCCTTGTCCTGGCGCTCCCACTTCGAGCCGCCGTTGCGCGTGCGGTACACGGCCGGTTTGCCTTCGATGGCGGTGCGCGGCCACACCGTGGTCCCGTCCATGGGGAAGACCCAGGCCGTCTCCGGATCGCGCGGGTGAACCACGATGGGGAACCCGATGTCGCCGATGGACTTGGGCATGTTCTTGCCGACGCGCACCCATTGATCGGAGGGGCGGTCGATCACGTAGATGCCGCAGTGGTTTTGCTGCCAGAGCCGATCGGGGTTCGCGGGGTGCACGACGACGCAGTGCGGATCGTGGCCGTACTCGCGGTCCTGCTGATCGGGGGGGAAGAAGTCGAGCGCGACGCCCTTGTTGAAGGGGCGCCACGAGGCGCCGCGATCGAGGCTCTCGAAGATGCCTCCGCTCGACATGCCGAGGTAGAGGTGCGTCGGATCGCGCGGATCGACGTTGACCGAGTGGAGCTTGGGCCCGTCGGGCGTGGCGTCCTGCTCGCCGCCGGTCCACTTGTCGAGATCGGCGTGGCCGTTGAAGCCGGCGACGCCCTCCCAGTTCACGCCGCCGTCCTCGGAGCGGAACAGGCCCTGCGGCGAGCTGCCGGCGTACCAGACGCCCTTCTCGTCGGCCGTGCTCGGCGTCAGCCAGAACACGTGGTCGACGACGCGGCCCTTCTTCCCCTCGGGCGCCTTCGGGAAGGCGGGCGGCCGCTTCGCCTCGGTCCAGCTCTTCCCCAGATCCTCGGAGCGGAAGACCGTCGGCCCGAGGTGACCGGTGCGCACGCCGGCGAGCAGGACCTTGGGCTCGCGCGGGTCCTGCACCAGGTGGTGCACGATGCAGCCGAAGTGGTGCGGCCCGCCGATCTTGAACTCCTTGCGAGACTTGTCGGCGGTGAGGGTGAACGCGCCCTTGCGCGTCCCGACGAGGACGAGGTTCTTGGCCATGGAGACTCCGGTGGGTCGGCGAGAGGGGGCAAGGACGCCACAGACGACGACGCCGAACAAGAGGATGTTGCGGCGCCGAGCTCCGCGCCTCGAGGGTCAGGCCCCGCCGGCTCCGCCCGCGCCGCCGGAGCCGCCCACGCCGCCGGAGCCGCCCGCGCCGCCGGCACCTCCGCCCCCCGCGCCCCCCGCGCCGGTGAACCCGGGCTGGCACTCCGGCCGGCTTGCGCAGTCGGCGCAGGAGCAACCCTCGAGCAGGTAGGAGCAGATACCGTCGAGCTCGCAGTGCGTGGCGCACGCCTGGTCCGCAGCGCAGTCGGCGCACCAGCAGGGCTCCGGATCGAAGCAGACGCCGTCGTCCACACAGGCGACGACGCAGTGATCGAAGCAGTCGGGGCAGGAGCAGGGCTCGTCGGCGCAGGCGCCGTCCATCGCCGCGCCGGCGCAGCTCTCCTGGCACTCGTGGCGGCTCACGCAGTCGGCGCACCGGCAGCCCTCGACGGACCAGTCGCAGACGCCGTCGTCGGTGCAGTTCGCCTTCCCGGGATCGGCGCAGAACGGGTCGTCGGCGCACTCGAGGCAGACGCACGGATCCTCGGGTCCGCAGCCGCCCTTGCCGTTGCAGAAGACGAAGCCCGGGTCGTTCTCGTAGGCGCAGCGCGCCGTCCCGAGGCAATCGATGCAATGGCAGTCCTCGCCGGCGCCGAAGTCGCAGATCCCGTCGGCGATGCCGTCGCAGCTCCCGGCGCCCAGGGTCCCGATGCCGCCCGTCGACGGATCGCCGGCGTTGGTGGTGTCGTAGGGATCGCCGACGCACGCGGACCACGCGAGCGAGGCGAGGCACGCCGCGACCGCGGTGCGTGCGAGCACGCCGCCCTTCACGGGTCCCCCCGGAGCACGGCGTCGAGCAGGAGCGGCATCGTGCTGTAGCCCCGCCTCACCGGCTGGCCGCGGAAATCGGTGTCGTACACGTAGACCTCGTCGAACGGAATCCAGCGCATGCCCACCTCGACCGACGTCCGCCGCGTGAAGAGATAGCGGCCGAGCAGCATCGGGGCGAACGAGACCTGCGTGCCGCCGGCCCGGATGGCGTCGTCGTCGAAGAGGGGCGCGCCCCCCCTCGCGCCCCCCCCCGCGCCCACCTGGATGTGGGGATCCAACCTGCCCCCCACCACCCGCTCGCT
>CAYJPW010000111.1:24284-35430 GCA_964372055.1 uncultured Polyangiaceae bacterium | reverse complement strand
CCCCGCACCGTCGACTTCGCCCGGAGCGCGCGCCACCGGCGGCTCGAGCCCCGCGAAGCCGGCGCCCACGGCTCCGGCGCGCACGGGGGCGACGCCGAAGGGCAAGCCGCCCCCGCGAAGCATCTTCTGATGCGGCCCGCTGCCCTCCTCCTGACCTGGGCTCTCGGGGCCTGCGCGGCGCTCGCGCCGGCGGCGGCGCTCGCGCAGGCCGGCGAGGATCCGCAGCAGCTCGCCGCCGCGCAGGCGATCTTCGATCAGGCCGTCGTCGCCATGAACGACAAGCGCTTCGACGAAGCGTGCCCGCGGCTCGAGGAGGTGGTCAAGCTCATCCCCGCCGGCATCGGCGCCAGGATGACGCTCGCCGAGTGCTACGAGGGCGCCGGCAAGTCGGCGAGCGCGTGGACGACGTACGTGGTCGTCGAGGGCGCGGCGCGCGCGGCCGGGCAGGCGGAGCGCGAGAAGACGGCGCACGAGCGCGCCGAGGCCCTCCGCCCCAAGCTCGCGCAGCTCACCATCGTCGTCCCCGACGCGGTCCGCTCGGTGCCCGGGCTCGCCGTGCGGCGCGACGGCGTGGACGTGGGCCCGGTGCAGCTCGGCGTGCCGCTCCCGGTCGACCGCGGCGAGCACCGGATCGTGGCGAGCGCCGACGGGCGCGCCGCGCGCACCACGACGATCGAGGTGCCCGAGGACGGCGCGACGCTGACGGTGACGATCGAGGGTTGGCCCGACGCGCCGCCGCCTCCGCCGGCGCCGGCGGTTCCCGGCGGGGGCCCTCCGGTGCAGCGCTGGCTGGGGCTGGGCCTGGCGGGGCTCGGCCTCGTCGGGCTCGGCGTCGGGACGGTGTTCGGCGTCGGGGCGCTCGGCAAGCAATCCGAAGCCGAGCCGCACTGCGACGCGAAGAACGTCTGCGACGCGGAGGGGCTGCGGCTTCGCGAGGAGGGGCTCGCCTCGGGCGACGCGGCGACTGCGTTCTTCGTCGCAGGCGGCGTCCTGCTCGGCGCGGGCGCGGTGCTCTTCCTGACGGCGCCGAAGGCGGCGCCGGCGCGCGTGGGCGTCGCCGTGGGGCCGGCCTCCGCGCAGGTGGTGGGCCAGTGGTGAGGGCGCGCGTCGTCACGGCCCTCGCCGCGCTCGCGATCGGCGGCGGCGCGTGCAACGCCCTCATCGGGCTCGAGGAGGGGATCCCCGCGCGCGACGCGGGGACGACCGGCGCCGGCGCGTCGGGCGGGGGCGGTGCCGGCGCTTCGGGGGGAGGCGGCGCCGGCGGCGTCGGCGGCTCGGGCGGCTCGGGCGGCGGCGGCTCTGGCGGCGGCGTCTGCGGCGACGGCGTCATCGGCGCCGGCGAGGAGTGCGACGACGAGAACGCCGCCTCCGGCGACGGCTGCACGGGGTGCGTCGTCGACTGCGCCGCGCCTGCGGCGAAGGATCCGGTGACCCACCACTGCTACTGGACCGGCTCGAACCAGCGCTGGCAGGACGCCGCCGATCTCTGCGGCGCCGACGGGGGACACCTCGCCAGCATCACGTCGGCGGAGGAGCTCACGTTCGTGCAAGGGGTCGCGCCCGGCGGCGGGTGGCTCGGCGCCACGGATCAGGCGGTGGACGGCGTCTTCGTCTGGGGCACCGGCGAGGCGTGGTCGTTCGAGTCATGGACGCCGGGCCAGCCCGACGGCGGCGCCGCCGAAGGGTGCCTCTTGCTCGACGCATCGCCGGGCGCCTTCGCCGACCAGAGCTGCATGTCGAAAGAGGCGTACATCTGCGAGCGGACGCCATCCGGCACGGCGCCGTGAGCGACTCCCCGACCCGGTGAGTCCCCCTCGGGCGAATCCCTACGCGTGGCCGCCTCATGGTCCGAGCCAGAGAAATCGATCGCGCGCGGCCGACGGGCCCATCTAAACTTCGAGAGGGCGGGGGAGGGGATTCGATCGATGCTCGTCGGGTCGCTGGCGCAGGTTCCGTTTTCGCACCTCCTGATCGAGCTCTTCGACAAGAGGCACACCGGAGCGCTCTACCTCGAGGAGCCGCGCCCCGCGCCCCCGGCCGAGGCTGCGACCGCACCGCACGTGATCCGGTTCGTGCGCGGCGCGCCGGTGAAGCTCAAGCCCGGCGACCGCCACGCCTTGCTCGGCGAGCTCCTCGTTCGGAGCGGCGCGATCACCGAGGCGACGCTCACCGAGGCGCTCAAGCTGCGCGGGCTGCTCGGCGACGTGCTCCTCGTCGCCGAGGCCATCGACCGGCAGACGCTCGAGCGGACGCTGGAGCGCCAGCTCGCCACGCGCATGGTGCGCATGTTCGCGCTGCCTCCCGAGACGACGTTCCGGTTCGTCGAGGGCGATCGCGCGCTCGCCGACTGGGGCGGCGAGCCGGCCTCGGTCGATCCCCTCGCCACCCTGTGGCTCGGGCTCCGCTATCACGGCGAGCACTCGAGCGCGATGGAGCCCACGCTGGCGCGCCTCGGCGAGAAGCCGATCCGGCTCCACCCCGCGATCCAGCCGGGCCGGTTCGGGTTCGTGGGAGACGAGCTCGCCGCGATGCGCGCCATCCAGGCGGGCCCGATCACGCTGCCGGAGCTCATCGCCAGCGGGATCGCGCCCGCGCGCGTCCTCCGGCGCATGGCGTACGCGCTCATGGTCGCGCGTGCGCTGCCCGACGTGTCGGGAGGCCCGCCGGTCGGGGTCGACGACACCGCGGCGCGCGGGTTCACCTCGAACGCGCGGGCGCTCAGCGTGGTGGGCCTGCGCGCGATCACGGTCCCGCGCTTCCCGATGGCTGCGCTCGACGAGGCCGGCGACGGCGAGCGCGGGCCGGGAGCCCGGCGCCGCGAGGACACGGTGCCCAACGACACCGTCACCCGCTCCCGCCACACGACGGTGATGCCTCCGCCGAGCTCGGGCAGCCGCGTCCCGGTCAACGCGCCCACGCCCGCGACGCCGACCCTCGGCCGCAGCTCGCGCCGCGAGATCCCGGTCGGCCTCCCCGCCGCGGCGCTCTTCCAGCTCGCCACCCAATGGCTCGCCGAGCTCGATCTCCCGAACGCGACCAAGGCGTGCGCCCTCGCCCACCAGTCCGAGCCGACGCACCCCGACTACGCGGCGCTCCACGTGCGCCTCCGCGCGATGATGCCGGGCGCGGATCTCCGGGCGCTCGTCGGCCTCCTCGATCCGGTGATCGCGGCGCACGACGAGCACGTCCATGCCCGCTACGTCCGCGCGCTCCTGCGCGTCAGGCTCGGCGAGGACGCGGCGGCGCTCCGCGACCTGAAGCGGGTGCTCGACATGGATCCCACGCACCGCGACGCCAAGCGCGACATCGACGTGGTCGAAGCGCGCCAGAAGAAATCCGCAGGCGTCCTCTCGCGCCTCTTCAAGCGCTGAAGCGGTCCTCGCGGGCGCCGGGGCCCGCCGGCCGAGGTCGGCCGGCGACGTCGAGGCGTGCCCGGGCGCGGGACGCGGTTCGTGCTACGAGCGAGGCCGATGGCCGCGACCGCGCCCGACGCCCGCCCCACCCCCGACTGCCGCGCCTGCGGGGCGTGCTGCCGCGAGGGCAGCGACGGGCGCATCCTCGTGCCCGCCGCCGACATCGTCCGCTGGCGCCGCGCCGGGCGCGCCGATGTCGCCGACGCGCTCGTCCCGGGCCACTTCGGGGAGATGGCGTTCCCGTCGCGCGCCGACGGCTCCTGCCTCCACCTCGGAACTCCCGAGAACCCGAACGACTGCTCCATCTATGCGATCCGGGGCACCACCTGCCGCGAGTTCGAGGCGGGGAGCTGGCAGTGCCTCGAGTTCCGCCGCGCCGCCGGTCTCTGATCCATCGGCTGCACGTGTCGAGCTCCCCCTCTCCCGAAGGGAGAAGGGGTTGGGGAGGTGAGGGAAGCGCAGCGAAAGGCGTACGGGCCTTGCGCGCGTCCTGAAAGGACGCAGCTTGGTGGGGCCCGGCGCCCTCGAGGGGGGCCTTCGCCCCCAAACCTTCTGCGAGTTGCGCCATCATCGCCGCGCGCTTCGGCGCGTGCGCCTCCGCCATGCTGCACACCCGCCCCACCGCGGTCGCGGGACGGTTCTACCCCGCCGATCCCCGCGTCCTGTTCGAGAACGTCCACGCGCTCCTCGCCGGCGCGCGTCCCGCCGCGCCCGGCGACGCCGTCCCCAAGGCGCTCATCGTGCCGCACGCCGGCTACGTCTACTCCGGGCCGATCGCGGCGAGCGCCTACGCGCGGCTCGCGCCCGCGCGCGGGGTGATCCGACGCGTGGTCCTCCTCGGGCCCTCGCACCGCTGCCGGCTGCGCGGCCTCGCGCTGCCCGACGCCGACGCGTTCGCGAGCCCGCTCGGCCCCGTTCGCGTCGATGCACGGGCGGCCGACGCTCTCCGCGGCGTCGCGCGGAGCGCCGAGGCGCACGCGGCCGAGCACTCGCTCGAGGTCCAGCTCCCCTTCCTCGAGGCGGTGCTCGGGAAATTCACCCTGGTGCCGCTCGTGGTCGGCGATGCCGGCCCCGCCGAGGTCGCCGACGCCATCGAAGCGCTCTGGGGCGGGCCGGAGACGGTGATCGTCGTCAGCTCGGATCTCTCGCACTACCTGCCGTACGCGCTGGCGCGATCGGTCGACACCGACACGGCGCGGCGGATCCTCGAGCTTGCGCCCGTCGAGCACGATCAGGCCTGCGGCGCCGCGCCGGTGAACGGCCTGCTCCTCGCGGCGGCGAGGCGGCGCCTCCACCCGGTGGTGCTCGACCTCAGGAGCTCGGGCGACACGGCAGGCGGTCGCGACGAGGTCGTCGGTTACGGCGCCTTCGCGTTCGAGGAGGTCGCGACGTGACGCCCGAGGTCCGGCAGGACGGATCCCGCGATCCCGCGACGCCGCCGAAGCAGGCGGCCGGCGCGGCGCTCGTCGCGCTCGCGCGCGAAGCCATCGCCGAGGCGCTCGGCGGGACCGGTCGACGTCCCGAGCCGCGTTCGTCGGGTGCGGCCGCCGACTGGCTGGAGCGGCGCGCGGCCACGTTCGTGACGCTGCGCCGCCGCGGCCGGCTCCGCGGCTGCGTCGGCAGCCTGGAGGCGAAGCGCCCGCTCGGCGCCGACGTCCGCCACAACGCGCTCGGCGCCGCGTTCCGGGATCCGCGCTTTCCCCCGCTCGCGCCGGGCGAGCTCGACGCGCTCGAGATCGAGGTGAGCGTGCTCTCGCCGCTCGAGCCGATCGCCTTCGCCGACGAAGAGGACGCGCTCGAGCAGCTCGTACCGGGCAGGGACGGCGTGGTGCTCGTCTACGGCGGCCGGCGCTCGACGTTCCTGCCGAAGGTCTGGAGCGACCTCCCGTCGCCCGCCGACTTCCTCGGCGAGCTCAAGGAGAAGGCCGGGCTGCCGGCGGGCTTCTGGTCGCCGGGGATCGCGCTCTACCGCTACTCCATCGAGAGCTTCGGCGGCCCGGCGCACGACGGCGCCGCGGAGGCGCCATGAGCGGCGACGCCGACCGCGCGCCCGCGCACCCCGCGCGGTACTGGCACCGCCTCGACGACGGGCGCATCCAGTGCGACGTCTGCCCGCGCGACTGCACGCTGCGCGAGGGGCAGCGCGGGCTCTGCTTCGTCCGCCAGCGCGTGGGCGACGCCATGGACCTGACGACGTGGGGGCGCTCGTCGGGCTTCTGCGTCGATCCGATCGAGAAGAAGCCGCTCCACCACTTCCACCCCGGCTCCAGCGTCTTGTCGTTCGGCACCGCGGGCTGCAACCTGTCCTGCAAGTTCTGCCAGAACTGGGACATGTCGAAGTCGCGCGAGATGGACCGGCTCGCGCACGAGGGCACGCCCGAGGCGATCGCGCGCGCGGCCGCCGAGCGCGGCTGCAAGAGCGTCGCGTTCACCTACAACGACCCGACCATCTTCCTCGAGTACGCGATGGACGTGGCCGACGCCTGCCACGCCCACGGCGTCCAGACCGTGTCGGTGACGGCGGGCTACATCCACGACCGGGCGCGGCGCGATCTCTACGCCAAGATCGACGCGGCCAACGTCGACCTCAAGGCCTTCACCGAGGCGTTCTACTTCGAAGAGACCGGCGCGCACCTCGAGCCGGTGAAGGAGACGCTCCGCTACCTCGTCCACGAGACCACCGTCTGGACCGAGATCACGACCCTCCTCATCCCTGGGTACAACGACTCGGACGAGGAGATCGGCGAGCTCTCCGAGTGGATCGCGAGGGACCTCGGCGAGGGCGTGCCGCTCCACTTCAGCGCCTTCCACCCCGACTACAAGATGAACGACGTCTCGCCGACGCCGCCGGCGACGCTGGCGCGCGCGCGGGCGATCGCGAGGCGCGCCGGCCTCCGGCACGTCTACACCGGCAACGTCCACGACACCGAGGGCGGGACCACCCATTGCGCCGGCTGCGGCGAGGCGCTCATCGTCCGCGACTGGTACGAGATCCTCGCCTACCGGCTCGATGCCGAGGGTCGCTGCGCGCGCTGCGGCGCCGCGGCCCCTGGGCGCTTCGGCGCCGCCCCGGGCCGGTTCGGGCGGCGGCGTGTCCCCGTCGTCGTCGGCGGCGCCGGGTCTTGACGAAACGAACGGTCGTGCTAATTGTTCGGGCATGGGCAAGGGCGAGCTCACCCGGCAGACGATCCTCGACCACGCCGCCGCGCTCGCGAGCCGCGTCGGGCTCGAGGGCCTGACCATCGGGCGCCTCGCCGACGATCTCGAGCTCTCGAAGAGCGGCCTCTTCGCCCACTTCCACTCGAAGGAGTCGCTCCAGCTCCAGGTCATCGAGCACGCCGCGTCGCTCTTCGTCGAGCACGTGGTGCGTCCGGTCCTCGCCGCGCCGCGCGGCGAGCCCCGCGTGCGGGCGCTCTTCGACCGCTGGCGCCGCTGGCCGAAGCTCAGCGGCATGCCCGGCGGGTGCTTCTTCGTGGCCGCCGCGACCGAGCTCGACGATCGGCCCGGGCCGGCGCGCGATCTCCTCGTCCAGAAGCAGAAGGACTGGTTCGAGACGATGGCGACCGTGGTGCGCACCGCGATCGACGAGCGCCACTTCCGCGAGGACACCGACCCCGAGCAGCTCGCCCAGGACCTCTACGGGATCATGCTCGCCTGCCACCACGCCGCGCGTCTGCTCGCCGACCCGAAGGCGGACCGGCGCGCGCGCGCCGCGTTCGAGGCGCTCGTCGCCGCCGCCACGAGGCCCGCGGCCTGACTCGAGCGCAAGCCCGCGGCCTGCCCGAAGCCCCGCCGCCAGCGACAGGACAAGGAGACCCCATGCAACCGAAAAATAGCACGTACGGTCGTTCTAGCAGCGCGCCCCTCGTACGGTTGGGGCTCGAGGCGCTCGAGGCGATGGCGCCGCCCCTCGCCGCGAGGGTCGCGGCCGAGATGTTCCTGACGCCGCCGCGGCACGCGCCGCCTCCGCGCGAGCGCGGCTTCGGCGTGGGGGCGAGGCGGTTCTCGGTCCCGTTCCGCGGCGAGGCGCTCGCCGCGCTGGCGTGGGGATCGGGACCGCCGGTCGTGCTGCTCCACGGGTGGGGAGGCCGAGCCAGCCAGCTCCACGCCTTCGTCGAGCCGATCGTGGAGGCCGGGCTCTCGGCGGTGGCGTTCGACGCGCCCGCGCACGGCGCGTCGGGGGGACGGCGGAGCTCGCTGCCCGAGTTCGCGGCGGCGCTGGCGCGCGTGGCCGAGGAGATCGGCCCCGTGCACGGCGTGGTCGCGCACTCGATGGGAGCCGCGGCGTGCTCGCTCGCGATCGCCGACGGGCTCCTCGTGGGGCGGGCCGCGTTCGTGGCCCCGCCGGCGCGCGCCGCCGATTTCTACGATCGCTTCACGCGCCACCTCGGGCTCTCCCCGGCGGTCGATCGCGCGACGCGCAGGCGCATCGAGGACCGGCTGCTCACCAGCCTCGCGCGGCTCGACGCCGAGCGGCTCGGTCGCGAGGTGCGCGTGCCGGTCCTCGTCGTCCACGATCGCGACGACCGCGAGGTCCCGTGGCTCGACGGCGCCATCGTCGCCGACGCCTGCCCCGACGCGCGCCTCTACACGACCCAGGGTCTCGGGCACCGCCGCATCCTCCGCGATCCGGAGGTCGTCGCGGCGGTGGTGCGTTTCCTGGGAGGCGAGGTCCGCGAGGCGGCCCGGTGCTCGCGGTGCGAGAGGCCCGTCGGCCGAGGCGCGGCCGCCCGAGGCGAGCTCTGCGAGCAGTGCTCGCTCGAGGCCGAGCTCTACGACCGATCCGAGCGGTGGGCGCGGCTCGCGTCGTGACGGACCCGCGGCGGAGCTCCGGGGTCGGCGCCCCGGAGCGGCCGGGATCGGATCAGTAGCCCCAGATCAGCTCGGCCCGGAGGAACGTCGTCAGGTAGCTGCCGGGGTATCGACCGAGGAAGAGCACGTGGTAGCGCCCGGCGAAGCCGACGGCGAAGCTCCGGTTCAGCTGGTAGTCGAGCCCGAACGGGATCGAGGCGCCGATGCGCCCCTGGTGGCACGGCGCCGCGACGCCGTTCGCGTCGGGCACGCCGCAGGTCTCGTCGGTCCGCCAGAGATCGTACGCGCCCGCCATCGCGCCGACGTACGGCACCCACTGGAGCACGTCGAACACGTAGGCGAGCCCGGCGGACGCGCTGGGAACGAGCACGCCCTTGGCCGCGGGGTGGGCGGTGAAGTCGGCCTCGACGAGCAGGTTGAACGTGTCGCTGAGGCCGTAGGTGAGGTGGAGGCCGCCGCCGAGCCCGGACTTGGCGCCCGCGGAAGACACGACCGCGTAGCCCAGGCCGATGCCGGCGTGCCACTGCCGCTCGTAGGCGTCGGCGCGGCGCGGCGCGGCGAGGAGGACGGTGGCAATCGCGGTCGCGAGCGCGACGGAGAGGAGCCTGGGCATCGGGATCGCTCGCCCCTCGTAGCACGTTTGTCAGGTCCTGGGCCGGGGTGCCGGCATCCTCCGCAGCGAGGTCCAGGGAAAGGCCGGCCAGAACGGCGTCTTCAGCGCGTCGCCCGCGATGGGGTACCAGGGCCTCGTGTCCCCCGAGGACGGCGCGATCAGGTGGAAGTCCTGCGCGGGCATGAAGCCCTCGCCGACGAGCACGGCCCTCCGGCCGTCCTCCGCCTCGGCGAGATCGAGGACCAGCACCACGTGCCCAGGGCTGCCGGGCTGGAGGAGGAAGTCGCCCGCGGCGATCTCGTCGAGCGGCACCTTCACCGCGTGCTGTCCGAGCGTCGCCGTCCCCGCCCAGCCGTAGACCACGTCGAGGTAGCGCGCGAAGGCGGCGCGCGAGGCGTCCGGCTTGGAGCGCCGTGACCAGGTGATGCGCGGGCCGTCGAAGCTCGGCCGCGAGCCCTCGGCGAAGTCGGGCCACGAGGCGACGCCGCTCGTCAGCGGGAAGGCGATCTCGCTCCGCCTCCCTTCGGACCAGAGCCACTCCGCGTAGAGGCGCATGATCGAGTCGGCGCACTGCTGGAGATCGCGCTGCCCGACGTCGAGCTCGGCGACCGCGGCGACGTTCGCGTCGTCGCCGGCGCGGATCACCTCGCCGCGGTACGAGAGCACCGGCGTGCCCGGCGCGCGCAGGGGCAGCCCCCGCAGCCACGCGCCGAAGGACCCCGGCTTCACGGTGGCGCGCCGGAACCCGGGGGGCGCGGGGAAGCTCTCGTCGAGGGCGCGGACGCGAGCGTCCTCGCCGAGCCAGCCGTACCGCCGCAGCTCCTCCGGGCGCGCGGCCCGCATGATCTCGCCGGCGATCCTGGTCGGCGGCGTGTTGGTCGCGAGCGCCGGAGTCGAGCGCGGCGCCTCGATCGACGGCGGTGCTGCGCGTCCGGGTGCCTCGCTCGGCGGAGCCTCGCAGCCGACGGCGAGGCCGAGCGCGAGGACGCCGAGCGAGCGCACACCTCGAGGGTAGCGGAGCGCCGGGCCCGAGCAACCCGGCGGGTCGCGCGCCCGGTCCCGACGAGATCGAGCCTGCCGGCGGTACGCGGCCCCGCAGAGCTCAGAGGCGCAGGATCGCCGCGAGCTCGCCGTGCTTGGGATCCGCCGCCGCCTTGGCGAGCGCGCGTACGCGCGCCTCCCAGCGCGCGGCCGCGTCGGCGTCGCCGCGCCAGCGGGCGGCCTGCGCGCGCGCCCAGGCGTACGCGCGGAGCGAGGTGCGGCGGGCGTCGAAGACGCCGAACGCGTCGAGCCAGATCTCGACGTCGGCCTCGCCGCGCGCGAGCTCGCCCCCGAGCGTCAGGTAGGCAGCGAACGCGTCGAGGGGCGCGTCGCCGCGGCGCTGGAGGACGGCGTAGCGCAGCGCGCGGCGCACCTCGGGCGGCGCGGCGAGGGCGGCGCGCCAGCCCTCGAGCGCGCGATCGAGCGCGCCGGCGCCGTCGGCGCGCGACCACGGAGCGCCGAGCTCGGAGGAGCCGATCCACGGCCAGGGCCGCGCCTCGCCGTCGGCGTACGGCGGCGCCGGCGCGGAAGGGGGCGGGCCCACGTCGGCCGCGAGCGCCACGCGCGTCCAGCGCGCGTGCCCGAGCAGGAGCGGATCGCCCGAGGCGCGCGCGGCCTCCTCGGCGAGCAGCGCCGCGTCGCGCGCCTCGGCCCGGCGTCCGAGCGACGCGAGGAGCTCGGCGCGCTGCAGACGAAAGCCCGCGCGCACGAGGCGGACCTCGATGGCGTCGCCCTCGGGCGGCGAGGACTGCTCGAGCTCCGCGAGCGCGCCGGCGGCGTCGAGCGCCACCCAGCGCGCGCTCGACCGGGCGAGCGCCCGCGCCGCGTCCCCGAGACCGGCGAGCGTCGCGCCCTCGCCCATCGCCGTCGCGGCGGCGTCGCCCTCGCCGGCGCGCGCGAGGACGGTGCCCACCTCGATCATCATCGCGCCGGCGGCGGCGCGCAGGGCCGCGGCGACGTCGGCCGCGGGAGGCGGCCCGGGCTTGGCCGGCGCAGCGGGCGCCGTGCCGGCAGGGACGTCGGGGCCGCCGTCGCCGGCGAGCCGGCGCAGGCGCGCGGCGGCGAGCGCGAAGGTCTCGTGCGACACCGCGGGGCGGAGCTCGCGCGGCTCGGCGAGCAGATCCGCCGCGGTGATCGCGGGCGAGCGGAGCAGCGGCGGGGGGGGCCCGCGGCCCGCCGCGCCGGCGCGGGGGGGGGCCGCGGCGGGGGGGGCGGGGGGGGGGGGGGGCCCCTCGCCGCAGGCGGCGGCCAGGAGGACGGCGAGGAG
>CAYJPW010000111.1:14102-24274 GCA_964372055.1 uncultured Polyangiaceae bacterium | reverse complement strand
AGGTCCGCGGCCTCGGCGGCGTCGAGCTCGTGGGGCGACGCCAGCACCGAGGCGAGGAGCGCGCGCCTCCCCGCGGGCGATCGCGGTGCGGCCTTGAGCATGGCGACCGCCGCGAGCTGGGCTTCGCGCTCGTCGTCCGGCGTCGCGTGCGCGAGCCTCACCCGCATCACGGCGCGCGCCTCGTCGGCGTCGGCGCGCCCGGCCTCGCTGTTCGGCTTGTCGGGCGGCGGGACGCCGAGCTTGGCGGAGCAGGCGAGGATGCCGGCCCGCACCTCGCCCCAGTTGCGCGAGAAGTTGGCGTGCTTGCGCGCGGCGCGCTCGTCCTGGACGAGGGTGTAGAGCTCGAGGCCGCGCTTGGCGTCGCCCGCCAAGCAGAGCACCGCGGCCACGGTGGAGCGGAGGTCCTCGTCGCGCGGGTCCCACTCGGCGTAGCCCTTCGCGATCTTTCCGGCGAGGGGGACGTCGCCCTCGAGCAGCGCCGCTTCGAGCGCGTGGGCCCTCACGTGCCAGTCGGTCCACTCGTCGCGACGCGCGAGGAGCGTCTTGCGATCGCCGAGGGCGTCGGCGCTCCTGCCGAGGCTCGGCGCGCCGACCGCGGGCCCGAGCTCGTCGAGCTCGAGGCGCTGTGACCCCTTCCTGATGAGCTCCTGCGCGAGGCGGAGATCGTCGGCGCGGCGGTCGAGCTCGGCGCGATCCGGGGCGCCGACGGCGGCGTCGCGGTAGCCCTCGATGGCGATGCGGCAGGTGAGCTCCTCGGCCCGGTACCGCGCCGCCGTCGCCGGCAGCCGCGAAGGCGGGACGAACCAGACCATCTCGAGCCCGCAGTCCGGGCGCGCCGGCCCGCGCGCGTCGGCGAACCGCGCGAGGCACTCGCCCGCCCTCCGTGTTCCGAGGGCGACCATCGCGTAAGGCGTGACGGCCGCGCCGGCCGCGAGCAGAAGGACGATGCCGGCCCAGAGCCTCCCGCTCCGGAGCCGCGAGGTGCGCTCGGCGCCGCGGATCGAGCGGACGAGGCGGTCGGCGGTCACGCGCCGTCTTCTAGCAAGGATCGGCCGTCGCGTCGCTTGCCCAGCTCGCGCGCCTCCGGCGTACGATGGCCCTCACCTTGGGAGGTACTTCATGAAGCTCGCGGCTTGGTTGGCGCTGGGGGTGTTGGGCGGGATCGCGGTGGGCGCCGCGGCGTGCGGCTCGGATGTGACCGACTCCCCCCCGGGCAGCTCGGCGACGACGACGTCGTCGAGCTCCGGCCAGGGAGGCGGGGGCGGGGGCGCGACCACGGGCACCAGCACCACCGGCACCGGGCAGGGCGGCGCGACGAGCACCGGCACGACCACCGGCCAAGGCGGCGCCGGCGGCGGCTCGGGCCAAGGCGGCGCCGGCGGCGGAGCCGCATGCCTCGGGTGCTCCGACGTCTTGAACGGCGGAGACCCGAACGCGATCTGCACGATGAACGGTCCGCCGTCGTCGTCCGATCTGCTCGCGTCGATGGTCGACTGCCTCTGCGTCACCGGGTGCGTCGCCGAGTGCGGCGACAACGCGTGCATGGGCAGCCAGGCGTCGCAGGCCTGCCAGGGCTGCGCGTTGAACGCGTGCGGCAACGAGGTGCAGGCCTGCCTCGGCGACAGCAGCAACCCG
Organism: uncultured Polyangiaceae bacterium; assembly: GCA_964372055.1. Taxonomy (GTDB): domain Bacteria; phylum Myxococcota_A; class Polyangia; order Polyangiales; family Polyangiaceae; genus CAYJPW01. The sequence goes on along the minus strand of CAYJPW010000111.1, from coordinate 22,639 downwards.
CCGCCGTGCGTGAGCTGCGACGACGTGCTCAACGGCGGCGATCCCGCGGCCCTGTGCACGATGAACGGGCCGCCCTCCTCGTCGGATCTCTGGGACGCGTTCTCCACGTGCGCCTGCGTGGACTCGTGCTCGAACGAGTGCGGCGCGGCCTGCCAGGGCGGACAGCCGGATCAAGCCTGCCTGGGCTGCGTGCAGCAGTCGTGCGGGGCCGAGCTCCAGGCGTGCACGTCCGACGGCGCGCCGCCTCCGCCGGTGTGCGAGACGTGCGGCGGCGCGCTCCAGGGCGGCGATCCGGCGAACCTGTGCACCATGAACGGCCCGCCCTCGTCGCAGGAGATCTTCGACGCCTTCACCCAGTGCACGTGCGTCGATAGCTGCGCCAACCAGTGCGCGGGCGCGTGCAACGGCGGCCAGCCCAGCAACGCCTGCCAGAGCTGCATCAACAACCAGTGCGGGGCCGAGCTCGACACCTGCCTCGCGGACATGTAGCGCGAAGCTCGAGACCTCACCCCTGGCCCACTCTCGCCCGCGGGAGAGGGGGTGCCCTTGCGCGATGCGGCCGCGGGGACCGAGCGCGCGACGCCCGGTCAGGCGCAGCGCGCCGGCTCAGGCGCCGAGCGCGGCGTAGCCGACGGCGATCCCCGCGGCGATCGATCCCGCGCCGGCGAGGCCGCGCGCGTGGGCGGCGAGCGCCGGAAGGCGGAGCACCGCGCGCTGCAGCGGCCAGGCGATCAGCGCGGCCACCGACGTCATCGCCACGATCGACGCGAGCCCGAAGACGGCGACGAACGCGAGCGCCTGCGCCCGGTCGGCGATCGTGGTCGCGACCAGCAGCGTCAGCGCCGCGGTGCCCGACGCGCCGTGGACGAGGCCGACGGCGAGCGGCCGGCGCGCCATCGCTTCGGCGTGCTCTTCGGCGTGATGGTCGTGGGGGCCGTCGTGGTCCTTGCGGTGCGCGATCGAGAGCGCGCCCAGGGCGACCAGGAGGACGGCGACCGCGACGTCGAGGGCGAGCGCGAGCCGCGGCGGCACCACGGTCCCGGTCAGCACCAAGGCCCCGCCGCCGAGGACGATGATCGCGGCGTGCCCCGCGCCCCAGAGCGCTCCGGCCTGGGCGGCGCGCCGAACGCCGCCGCCGCGCGCCACGAAGGTGCAGACCGCGGCGATGTGGTCGGCCTCGAACGCGTGCTTCGCGCCCAGCGCTGCGCCGAAGACCGCGGCGGCGACCATCGACATGCCCGGAGCGTAGCACGCGGGCGCGCGCGCGTGCTACCAGGGGACGTCTTCGCTCGGGGGCACGGGCGCGCCGGCTTCGACCTCGAAGTCGAGACCGCAGTCCTCGCACACCCGCGCGCGCGGGTCGATCTTGCTGAGGAACGGATTCCCTCGCCGGACGCGGCGCGGCGCCATCGCGCGCCCACCGCAGCGCGGACACCTGGGCTCGGCGATCGACGTGGTCGGCTCGCTCCCGTCCGCCGGCCGCTCCGGGGGATCCATCCCCGTCAGGGTGCCATCATGCTCCGACCGCGCCAAGGAAGCTTCAGCCGGGGCCGACGAGGGCTCGGTCGAGATCCTCCTCGCCCGAGAGGTCCTCCACGCGAAGGATGGCCAGATCGAGGGCGCGGGCGAGCCTCGGCGCGCTCGCGAGCGCGACCTCGGCGACGCTCGGGGCGCGGCCGACCAGCGCGCGCACCGAGGTGACTCCGTGCGCCGTGATCCCGCAGGGGACGATCATGCGGAAGGCGTCGAGATCGACGCCGACGTTGAGCGCGAAGCCGTGCATCGTGATCCAGCGCGAGATGCGGACGCCGATGGCCCCGAGCTTGGCGAGGTTGCGCGCCCACGGCGCCCCGGCCCACTCGCCGGGCGCGTCGGTGTCGGCCCAGATTCCGATGAGCCCGTCCACCACGCCGGCCTCGACGTCGAGCTCGCGCGCGATGAGGATCATCGCCTCGGCGAGCGACCGCACGTAGCGGCGGACGTCGCAGCGGTCGGGCTTCAGATCGAGGATGGGGTAGCCGACGAGCTGCCCCGGCCCGTGGTAGGTCACGTCGCCCCCGCGCCCGGTGGCGACGAGGTCGACGCCCCGCGCGGAGAGGGCCGCCTCGGCGAGGAGCACGTTCGCCGGATCGGCGCCCCGGCCCAGGGTGATCACCGGATCGTGCTCGCAGAGGATCACGACGTCGGCGGCGGCGCCGCCGGCGCGCGCCTCGCAGAGGCGTTTCTGGAGATCGTGGACCGTCGCGTAGCGGCGCCGTCCGATCCAGACGGCGCGCGCGGTGCGCTCGCGCGCGGGCATGGGGCTACTCCGGGATCTTCTGGCCGAGGCTCTTCTGCTCCTCGCGGTAGGCGTCGATGGCGCCGGTGAAGGTCGAGGCGACCTCGGGGTCGAACTGGGTCCCCATGCAGCGCTCGATCTCGGCCACGGCGACCTCGTGGGGGAGGGAGCGGCGGTAGGAGCGATCGCTGGTCATGGCGTCGTAGGTGTCGGCGACGGCGATGATGCGGGCGATGATCGGGATCTCGTTGCCCTTCATCTTGAGCGGGTAGCCGCGCCCGTCCCACCGCTCGTGGTGGAGGTGCACCCCGGGGATGAGCGGGTGCAGGAACTTGATCGGATCGAGGATGTCGCGCCCGTAGACGGGGTGCCGCTTGAAGACCTCGTACTCGTCGCTGGTGAGCTTGCCCGGCTTGTTGAGGTTGAGCACGCACCCGATCTTGCCGATGTCGTGCATGAGCGCGCTCTGCCGCACCGTCTCGATCTCGGTGAGCGAGAGGCCGAGGCGGGCCGCGAGGAACACCGCGTACATCGCGACCCGGTCCGAGTGGCCCGAGGTGTAGCGGTCCATTTTGTCGATCGCCTTGGCGAGGCCCTCGATCGTCTGCTGGAACGTCGCCTGCAGGTCCTCGTAGAGGCGCGCGTTCTCGATCGCGGCGGCGGCGCGGGAGCCGATGATGCTGAGGAGCTTGCGCTGGCCCTCGTCGAACTTGCGTCCCTTGGTGAACGAGGCGAGGGCGATGAACCCCTTGAGCCGCTGCTGGATCCGGAGGGGCACGGCCACGAGCGAGTAGAGCGGCAGGCCCGGCGGCTCGGCGAAGAAGCGCAGCCCCTTCGGGCCCTGCTCGAGCAGGAGCGGATCGGGGCGGAGGTGCTCGGCGATGCGCTCGGGGTCGAGGCGGCCGAGGCCGGCGTCCGCGGGCACGCCCGGGCCCCTGATGTTGAGGCGCTCGAAGAACGTCCCCTCGCCGCTGTCGAGCCAGGTCGAGATCAGATCGCCGCGGACCTCGTGGAGGCAGCTGTCGGCGACCGTCTCGAGGACTTGATCGAGCGACAGGCTGGCGGCGATGGCCTCGCTCACCTTGTAGAGCGAGAGCGCCTCGCGTAGCCGGAGGTTCTCGGCGGCCATCCGCTGCTTCTCGATGCCGCGCTGCACGACGTGCACGACCTCGTCGAGCTTGAAGGGCTTGAGCACGTAGTCGTAGGCGCCGCGCTTCATCGCGTCGATCGCCGTCTCGACCGTGCCGAAGCCGGTCATGATCACCGTGAGCGCGTCGGGCGCGTGGCGCGCGATCTCGTCGAGCAGGGCGATGCCGCCCATCTTGGGCATCTTCAGATCGCTGATGACCAGGTCGTAGTGGCTCCGGGTCAGCTCGCTCAGCGCGCTGGTGCCGTCCTCCGCGGTGCGGACGTAGTAGCCCTCCATGCCCAGGAAGTCCGCGAGCATGTCGCGGATGACCTTCTCGTCGTCGACCACGAGGACGCGCGGCCGGTCTTCGGGGAACTGGGACATCGAACAAAGCCTATCAGCGGGGGTCGTGGGCCGGTCAACCCGTCGGCGCTGGCCGCGCGTGTGTTTCAGATCTGCAATGCGGCGGCCGCCGCGTCCGTCGCGTGCGGGGCTCAGTCCCCGCGCCCGCGGAGCCGAAGAGGCGTCGGACCTCGGGCCTCGAGTGGCGTTGGTCGGACGAATGTCCGACGACTCTTCACTCGTCGTCGGAGACGATCGCGTGACGGCGCGTGCGCGGGGACTCGTCGAGATCGGGCACTGCCGAGGTGCGATCCGAGCGCGGCGCTTCTTCGCCGCCGGGGACGCCGGGGGTGCTCGTCGGCGTCGCGCGGCGCTCCGGCCGGCTCGTCGGCACGCGCGCCTGGGGGCGGCCCTCGGCGTCGAGCTGGAGGCCGCGCGGGAGGGGCATGAGCGGCGTCGGTCGCTCCGAGGGCGTGAGGTCGATATCGGGCTGCGACAGGCGCGAGCTCGGCGGCGGCAGGTCGTCCGACGGCAGCGGGGGCGGCGGGATCGAGGAGGTGCGGTGGTCGCCGAGCGCGTGCTTCTGCTCGAGGAACCGCAGCACCGAGGAGCCGGTGGCGCGCTCGAGCGCGCCGCGCAGATCCCCCGGGAGCGTCGACTCGATGAGCATGCGCTGGCCGCTCTTCGGGTGGGCCACCTCGATGCGGACCAGGTGCACGAACGAGCGGTCGAGGCCGTGCTTCTCCTCGAAGTAGCGGTTGGTGGGCAGGTGCCCGTAGCGCTCGTCGCCGAGGACCGGGTGGCCGATCGCCGCGAGGTGCCGGCGGATCTGGTGGGTGCGCCCACCGTCGGGGATGACCCGGAGGATCGAGTGGCCGGAGGCGACGGCGAGGCGGCGGTAGCGCGTCCGGGCAGGGTAGGCGCGGCCGCCCTCGCGGAGGTCGCGGGTGATGGCGCCCTTGGCCGGGGTCACGCCCTTCGCGGCTGCGAGGTAGATGAGCCGGCCGGTGGCGGTGAGTGAGGCGGACCACGCGGCCGCTGCCTCGTGCGTCTTCGCGAGGATGCAGAGGCCGCTCGTCCCCGGGTCGAGGCGGTGGACCGGCTTGAGCTCCGTCACGCCCGGCAAGCGGGCGCAGCGGTTCACGAGCGAGACCAGGTACTCGGCCTGCGCCTCGATCGGCTCGTGCGGGCCCTTGTCGACGACGAGCACGTCCTCGTCCTCGAAGATCACCTTCGGCGCCGGCGGGGGCGCGCGCCGGAGCACGCTCACCGTCTCGACCTCCTCGGTGAGCGGGATCATGTCGAGCGGCATCAGCTCGCTGGAGCCGTAGCCGAGGCGGCCGAGGTGATCGAGATCGCGGGCGAGCGTCTCGGGATCGCAGGAGATGTAGATGAGGATCTGCGCGCCGAGGCGGGCGATCGCCTCGCGCGCGAGCGGCGAGATGCCGCGGCGGGGCGGGTTCATCACCACCGCGTCGTACTTGTCGCCCGACGCGAGCAGCGACGCGACGACCTCGGCGACGTCGCCGGTGCGCACGTCGAGCCCGAAGAGGCCCTGCGCCTCGGCCGCGACGCGCGCCGCCTGCGTCGCGGGCGCGAACGACTCGACCATGGTCACGTCGTACTGCGCGTGCGCGAGCGCGAGCGAGATCGCCCCGGATCCGCCGTAGAGGTCGAGCACGCGCGGGGTGTGCCGCTGCGCGACGAGGTTGGGATCCGTCGCGGGATCGTCGAGATCGAGCGAGGCGACCTCGCGCACCACCATGGTGTGGATGCGCGCGGCCTGATCGCGGTGCACCTGCACGAAGGAGCCGAAGCTGGCCACGTGCCAGGTGGGGCCGATGCGGTCCTCGACGCGGTCGGCGCCGTCGAGAACGAACGTCTCGGGGCCGAGGATCTGGGGCGAGTCCGCCTCGTGCAGGTTGACCGCGAGGCCGAGCACGCGCGGGAGCAGGGGGCGCAGGGCCCGGCCGGCCTCGTAGAGCTCCTCCCTGGAGGGCGACCGATCGCGCTGCAGGACGAACGTCGCGAGCACGCCGACGTTCTTCGGGTCGAGCGGGCTGCGCTCGTAGCCGCTCGGGGCCTTGCCCGGATCCGACAGCGGCCGCGCCGGAGGGAGGCTGACCTCGCGCAGATCGACGGCGCGGAGGACGCCGCCGCCGAGCGGGTCGTAAGGGAGGAGGAGCGGGCGCGCCGCGGGGGGCGGCGCGGCGATCAGCCGGCGGAGGGCGGCGGCCACCTCGGCGACCGCCGCGGTGAGCACGCGGCAGCCCGGGATGTCGACGACCTCGTGGTTTCCGGCCCGGCCATAGAGGCCGATGGCGCCCGAGGGGGAGACGATGAGCTTGGCTCGACCGCGGTAGCCCGTGATCGGCTCGCCGGGGACGAGGGGGCGGGTGTAGACGAGCTCGAGGGCGGGGTAGTGCGAGGTCGCCGTGACCACGCGGGCCCGCTTGGCCGCGAGCTGTTGCACGTAATCGAGCTGGATCAGCGGGCAGCCGGCGCAGGTGGCGGCGTGCACGCACTCGATCGAGGTGTTCGGGATCTCCCCTTCCTTCAGCGTCCGCCGCACCGAGGCGGACAGGATCCCTCCGCCCGGAGGCGGGCCATCATGCATCCCTCCCGAACCCATTCGGCCCAGAGCTTACAGGGGCTTGGGACCCTCGTCGAAGAGAAGCAGGACCCCGCCCTCCGCTTGCGCCGCCGACGCCCCGGTCGGGGGCGCCTTGAGGTATCCTCCACGTCCGACCCTTTGACCACCGGCTCACCCTCCTGGCCGCAGCCGCGGCTCCGAGCCATTCGGAGGGAGGATGTGCGTTCGCGCCGCCGGAAAGGCCGCCGAGGCGATCGGCTCGCCGTCGTCCTCCTCGGCGTGCTCGGGCTCGTCGCCTCTCCCCGGACGGCGCGCGGCCAGGCGCGCGAGGGGTTGGCGGCGGCCAAGAAGGGCGACTGCGTCAAGGCGGTCCCGCTCCTCGAGGACGCGGAGCTCCAGAAGCACACGCCCACGACGGCCTCGGCGCTGGCCGGCTGCTACGTGGCGCTCGGCGAGCTCATCCGCGCGAGCGAGCTCTACCGCGCGATCGCCGGCGAGAAGCCGTCGCGGGCCTGGACGCGCACCGACCGCGCCGAGCAGGCCGCGGCGCAGGGCCGGGCCGACGCCGTCGACGCGCGGATCCCGACGCTCGCGTTCGAGCCGGACGAGCCGTACGAGGAGCTCGAGATCGAGATCGACGGGCACGCGCTCGCCGACCCGAGCGCGCCCAAGCAGGTCCCCTCCGACACGAAGCTCGCGATCTCCGCGCGCGCCAAGGGGCGCAAGCCGCTCGCCGACAAGGTCCTGCTCGCCGAGGGCGAGCGGCGCGTCTACGAGCTCCGCCTGAAGAAGAGCGGCCCGGAGCCGCCGCCGGCCGCCGCCCCTCCCGCATCGGTCGGGGGCAAGCCTTCGACCACGTGGCTCGGCGCGCGGTTCCGCGGGCTGATGATCCCGCGCTGGCTGATGAACGCCTTCGGCGACGGCGGCACGACCCTCCTCGCGCCCGGCGGCGGCGTCACCTTCACCACGCCTGCGAGCGACGCCGACGTGGTGATCTCGCTCGGGTATGCGAGCTACAGCATGGGTCCGACGCCGTTCAAGCCGAACGGCACGCCCGACACCGAGTACGAGATCGTCGAGAGCGATCTCCAGGCGCTGTTCGCGACGGTGGACCTGATGTGGAGCGTGCCGCTCGACGCGTCGGGCGCGGTGACGTTCCGCATCGGCGGCGGGCTCGGCGTCGGCTGGACCTTCGCAGGCGATCTCCACCGGACGCAGGCGTACCCGCCCGCGGGAGCGAACGGGGATCCGTACCTCTACAAGAAGTGCCGGGGCCCCAACGATCCCGACGGCACCTACCGCTACTGCAACCAGCTCGACAAGGACGCGGCCCACTACGGCGGCTTCGCCGAGCCGAGCTGGTTCGACGGCGGCTCGCGCCCGCTCGTGTTCCCGTGGGTCGCGCTGCCTCAGCTCGGGCTCTCGTGGCGGGTCTCGCCCGGGTTCGCGCTCGATGTCGAGGCGGGCTTGACGATCTCGGGCATCCTGCTCGGGGCCGGCTGGCGCATCGGGCTGTAGCTCCGCGGCCGCGGCGCCGGCCGCCCCGCGCGACGCGCGGCCGAGCGCTTCGCTGGACGCCGCGTGCGGCCCGCGCGGCGCGGCGGCACCGGCGTTGCGAGCAGCAGCGGCGTAGGCATGTCGGACACATGCCCTCGAGGAGGTGGACCCATGACCAAGTTGATTCCGTGGATCGGTGCGGTGGCCCTCATGCACGCCGGCGCAGCGTTCGCGCAGGGGGCCCAAGGCGGCCAGGAGGGCCAGACCGGCACGCAGGGCGGTCAGAGCGGACAGCAGGGCCAGCCGCGAGGGCAGCAGGGTCAGCAGGGCGGCCAGAAGGGCGCGAACGGGGGCCAGAAGGGGACCGAGGGCGCACAGAAGGGCACCGAGGGTGGCCAGAAAGGCGGCGCGCAGCCTGGTCAGAAGGGACAAGGCGGAGGCCCGCGCGACTTCCTGCGCGGCCAGATCACGGCGATCGATCGCGAGGCCGGCATCGTCACGTTGCGCACGGCCGACGGCGACGTGCAGATGAAGTTCCCCGAGGGCGCGATGGCCGGTCTGAACGAGGGCGACAGCGTCGCGCTCATGGTCACGCCGCGGACGACGGGCAAGGGGGGCGGACCCAGTGTCCCCAAGGCCGGCGAGCAGCCCGGCGAGAAGCAGCCCGGCGAGAAGCAGCCCGGCGAGAAGCAGCCCGG
>CAYJPW010000111.1:0-14002 GCA_964372055.1 uncultured Polyangiaceae bacterium | reverse complement strand
AGCAGCCCGGCGAGAAGCAGCCCGGCGAGAAGCAGCCCGGCGAGAAGCAGCCCGGTGGTCAACAACAGCCCGGCGAGAAGCAGCCCGGCGGCCAGCAGGGCAATCCGTAGGCGTCGGCCGCCAAGGCGCGTGCGGGGCGACTCCAACGTGGACCGCCCCGCGCCGCGCGCTCCACCGTCGCGCGGTGCCGGCTCCACCTCGAGCGCGCACCTCGCCTCGGCGGGCGCCCGCGAGGTCGCCGCGCGGTGCGCGGGCGCGCGCCGCCGCTCCCCTCGTTGACGTGCAGGCGGCGGCGCGTCACTGGCGCTCCGGCGGGGCGCTTGCCATGAACTCGTGAGGCACGCCGGTCGCGTCATGACGAGCTCACCGAGCCTCGGGTCCCTGTCGGGTCTGCTCCGGAGTCGGAGCGAGGACGTCCTCCGCGACTGGGAGCAGGCCGCCCGGCGGCTGATGCCGGGCACCGCCGACGTCGACCGGCAGACGCTGCTCGACAACTTCCCGGAGCTCCTGCAAGAAATCGCCTGCATCGCCGACGAGCTGGCCGCCGGGCGCGAGGCGACGGTCGCGAAGGAGACGGCCGAGATGCACGCCGACAATCGCATCGGCCTCGGGTACGACCTCGCCCAGGTGACCGCCGAGTACGGCCTCTTGCGCGACGCCATCCTCCGCCTGCTCGCCGCCGAGCGCCCGGCCGGCGACTGGGAAGGGGTCCGCGTCGTCAACACGGCCATCGACCGGGCCGTCGCCGGGTCCGTCGACCACTACGCGCGCGCCAGGGCACGCGCGCTCCATGCGCTCGATCGCGTGTCCAGCGCGGCGCTCGAGAGCCGAAGCGTGGGCGATCTCCTCGAGCGCCTGCTGCGCGTCTTCGTGAGCACGACGCCCCCGGCCGACAACGCGGCCATCCTGCTCCTCGAGGGCGACCACCTGGTGATGCGCGCTTCGGTCGGCCTCGGGCGGGAGGACGACGAGCTGTGCCTCCGCGTCGGTGAGGGCTTCGCGGGCCGCGTCGCGGCCGCGCGGCGCGGGATCTCGCTCCGCTCCGCCTGGACCGATCCCGGTGTCGTGAGCGCGGCCATCCGCGGCAAGCGTGTGCGAGCGCTCTACGGGTTGCCCATGCTCGACGGCGATCAGCTCATCGGGGTGGCGCGCATGGGATCCTGCAGCGTCGACGACTTCTCCGAGCAGGACCGCCTGCTCTTCGGCATGCTCGTGAGCCGCGCGACCGCGGGCATCGCGCAACAGCTGCTGCGCGACCGCCTCGACCAAGAGCACGCCATGCTGCGCGCGGTCGTGGACCAGATGCCGGTCGGCGTCGTGCTCGCCGCGGTGCCTTCGGGCGAGCTGGTGCTGGCCAACGAGCAGGTCTCGGCGATCTTCCGGACGCCGCCCTTCGGCGAGGAGGTCGGCGCCACGCCCGAGTGGCACGGCTTCCACCCGGACGGCCGCCCGCTCCGGGCCGAAGAGTGGCCGCTGGCGCGCGCCATCATCCACGGCGAGCGAGTGGAGGACAGGCCGATCGACATCCTCCGGGGCGACGGGACGCGCGGCACCATCCTGGTCCGCGCAGCGCCCATCCGCGACGCGAGCGGCCGCGTCATCGCGGCGGTGGCGGCCTTCATGGACATCAGCCGCCTCCAGGACGCGATCCGCTCGCGCGAGGAGATCCTCTCGATCGTGGCCCATGACCTCAGGAACCCGCTCGGGGTCGTGGCGCTCGGCGCCGACGCCCTCGCCCGCTCCGCGCCGCCGGGCGATCAGGGCGCGGCCCTGCGCAAGCGCGCCGAGACCCTGAAGCGATCGGTGCAGGCGATGACGCGGCTGCTCGGCGACCTGCTCGACTTCGAGAGCATGCAGGCCGGCGGTCTCTCGGTCGCGCCCCGCCCCGAAGATCCGGGCACGATCGTGAGGGAGATCGTGGGCGAGCTCGATCCCGCCGCCCGCCAGAAAGGCGTCTCGCTCACGGCCGTGGTCGCCGAGGCGCTGCCGCAGGTCTCCTGCGATCGCGATCGGGTCAAGCAGGTCTTCTCGAACCTGCTCGCGAACGCGCTGCAGGTGACGCCTGCGGGCGGGGCGGTCACCGTGTCGGCGGCCGCGCTGCCGGGCGAGGTGCGCTTCGCGGTCAAGGACACCGGACCGGGGATCGCGCCGGACGACCTGCCGCGCGTCTTCGAGCGCCGCTGGCGCGGCCGGAACGCGGGCTACCCCGGGCGCGGCCTCGGGCTGGCGATCGCCGAGGGGCTCGTGCGCGCCCATGGAGGGCGCATCGACGTCGACAGCACCGCAGGCGTCGGGACCACCTTCTGCTTCACCATCCCCGTCGCGGGAGAACGGGCGGCGAGCCCACCCGCCTCGGCTGCGTGAGGCTCTCCCCGACGAGGCGTTCCGGCTTCGCCCGAGCCCACGGCCGGGGCGCCGATCGTCGGCGCGTCACCGGAGGTCGTGCGCGGCCGGGAGGGCCCGACGGAGGCCGAAGGAGCCCGTCGTCGTGACGAGCTCACGTGCCCTTCGACTCCGGAGTCGGAGCGCGCCGCGGCGCGATCGCATGCTCGACGGCGTCGAGGAGCTGGCGGATGCTCATCGGCTTGGGCAGGTGCGCGACGACCGGGGAGCCCTCGACGCGCCCTCCCGACGCCGAGCTGACGATCACGGGGACGCCGACGCGGCCCGAGCCCCGCAGCGCTTCGAGGAGCTCGGTGCCGCTCATCACCGGCATCATCAGATCGAGCACGATCACGTCGGGTGGCTCGCTCGCGTCGAGCACGCCGAGCGCCTCGAGCCCGTTCGCCGCCGTGTCGACCGAGTACCCGTGCTCCTTGAGGAGCTCCGCGAGCAGCTCGCAGAGATCGGGGTCGTCTTCCACCACGAGGACGCGCCGGGCCGTCGTCTCTTTCGCGGGATCGAGCGGCACCGCGCTCACGCTAGCCCGCGAGCGAGCGACCGCCATCAGGCACGGTCCGATTCGACGTTCAGGCTGCGCCTGAGGAGAGCCGCCGCCGTGCGCCAGCCCGCTCGATCGGCGCGCCGCCGGGCCCTCGGCCGCGAGCGGGGGCTCTGCCCCCGCGCTTCGGTCGCGAGCGGGGGCTCTGCCCCCGCGCCCCCCTGAAGAGCCGTCGGACCTCGGGACTCGAGAGGTGTTGCTCGGACGAGTGTCCGGCACCTCTTCAGCGCGGGGACGAGCGCAGCCGACGGCGACCGGCAGCGGCGGCGCCGAGCAACAGGAGCGCGAGCCCCGGCGCCGGCGCGGGGGAGCCGCCCGACGGGGGAGCGACGCCGCAGTCGCCCTCGGTCTGCGCCGAAGCGCATTGCGTGGAGAACCCGTGGCGCGGGATCGGGTTGCAGCTGTCGGGGAGCGTCCGCTTCGTGTACGTCGCGCAGATCGCGGCCACGTCGTCGGCGCCGAGCGTCCGCTCCTCGGTCGAGCCTTGGTTGTAGATGGCGAACATCGTCGCGTCGACGTCGGCGCTGTGGGCGAGGCCGAGGAAGTGTCCGGCCTCGTGGGTGAGCACCGAGACGAGGTCGTAGTCGCCGGTCGTCTCGGTCACCGTCAGCGTGTACTGCGCCGTGTTGACCTCGATGTCGGCGTCGAAGATCTCGCCGGTGTCGGTGTCGTAGGTGACCGTGGTGAGCGCGATGTTGTGCGGCCCGTTGGCGTGGGTCCACTTGTCGTCGCGGAAGACGACGATGTTCGCGTTGCCGGCGGTGTCGTTGTACTCGACGCGGTCGCAGACGACGTAGCTCGTGTCGTCGACGTGGATCGCCGGGTGGCCGTCGCCGCAGTCCGCCTGCTCCCAGGCGTCGAAGGCGCGCCGCAGCACGCTCCGCGCGGCCTTGCGCGAGATCTGGCTGGAGCCGTCCTCCTGGACCGCGAAGCCCACGCAGGAGCGGCGCCAGAACAGGGGCGTCCCGCAGTCGGTGGGCTCGGGCGGATCGCACTGCGAGCCCTCGGAGTCGCAGGTCGTGGCGCGGCACCAGGCGCGCGCCTCGCCGGCGCCGGCGAGCGCCGACGCGGCGAGCGCGGCGGCCACGGCGCGGCGGAGCATGCCCAGAGTACAGCCTACTTCGCGGCGGCGAGCACCACCTTTCGGCCGAGCTTCCGGCCGATCACCGCCTCGAGCGTGCTCCAGAGCTCGTCACCGGTCTTGGCGGCGATCCAGCGGCGCTCGGCGGGGAGGTAGTCGAAGTGCCAGGCGGTGCGCTCGGCGGCCATCCAGATCTGGCGCGCGGCGCGGTGGCTGTTGACGACGTACTCGAGGCCGTCCTCGAACTCGAGCGTGAGGATGCCGCTCTCGAGGTCGACCTCGACGCCCGCCACCTCGCTGAGGGCCGCATCCAGCGCGCGCAGCGTCTTTTCGGCCTCCAGCTCGAACTCGCGCTCCGAGAGCCCCGCGTCGGTCATGGCGCAGCGTTCGACGCGCGGCGCGCGGGCGTCAAGCCCACGGCACCGTGTAGAGCTTGGTGTTGGTGAGCGCCTTCATCGCCTCGACGACGCCCTCCTTGATCCCGAGGCCGCTGTCCTTGACCCCCCCGAACGGCGAGATCTCGGACCGATAGCCGGGGACCTCGCGCACGTTCACCGTCCCGCAGCGGAGCTCGCGGACGAGCCGGTGGATCGCCTCGAAGTCGTTGGAGCAGACGCCCGCCGAGAGGCCGAAGCTCGTGCCGTTGGCGACGCGGATGGCCTCGTCGAGATCCCGCACCCGGAGGATGGGCGCGTGCGGGCCGAACGTCTCGGTCTGCACCGAGTCGGCGTCGGGGCGGACGTGGTCGAGGACCGTGGGACCGTAGAGCGCGCCGCGCCGGGTGTTGCCGAAGAGCAGCTTCGCCCCGCCGGCGAGGGTGCGCTCGGCCGCGCGCTCGAGCCGGATCGCCGCCTCCTCCGAGATCACCGTGCCCATGTCGGTCGACTCGGCCATCGGATCGCCGACGGCGACCTTCGCGGACGCCTCGGCGAGCCGCGCCGCGAAGGCGTCGGCGATCGCCTCGTGGACGATGATCCGCTTCACCGCGGTGCAGCGCTGGCCGGAGTTCTTGTAAGCGCCGTAGACGGCGAGCCGGATGGCCTCGTCGAGATCGGCGTCGGCGAGGACGATGAGCGGATCGTTGCCGCCGAGCTCGAGGACGGCGCGGCGGTAGCCGAGCATCGACGCGATGCGCTTGCCGATCTCGACGCCGCCGGTGAACGTGACGAGCTCGACGGCCGGGTGCGTCACCAGGAGCGGCGCGACGACCTCGGGGTCGCCGGTGACGGCGGCGAGCATGCCGGGCGGCAGGCCGGCGTCGTGGAGGACGCCGGCGAGGTACAGGCCCGAGAGCGGCGTCCTCTCCGACGGCTTGATCACCATGGGCGTGCCCGCGGCGATCGCCGGGGCGACCTTGTGCGCGACCTGGTTGAGCGGGTGGTTGAACGGGGTGATCGCCGCGGCGAGGCGCAGCGGCTCGCGCACGGTGTAGCCGCGCCGAGGCTTGCCGTTCGGCGAGATGTCGAACGAGAAGCACTGGCCGTCGTCGCGCAGCGCCTCGCCGGCGGCGAAGCGGAGGACGTCGAGCGTGCGGCGGACCTCGTAGCGCGTGTCCTTGAGGCAGAGCCCGCTCTCCCAGGTGATGAGGCGGGCGACGGCGTCCGCCTCGCCTTCGATCCGCGCGGCGGCGCGGAGCAGCACCTGGCTGCGCTCGTGGCGCGACGGGCGCGCCGTCTGCGAGGCGGCCACCTGGATGGCGCGGAGCACGTCGTCGGCGCCGAGGCGCGGCGCGCTCCCGATCGCCTCGCCCGTGAACGGGTAGCGCACGAGCACGCGCTCGTCGCGCCACACGCGCTCGCCGCCGACGAGGCAGGGCAGGTCGAAGGGAGGCGCCGCGGCGAGCGCGCTCATCGCCGCGTCACCCGGTTCAGGACCAGGTCGAAGACGTCGAGGTTGGCGAGCTCCCTCGGGAGCTCGGTCGCGTCGACGGGGTGGCAGACGACGATGGGCACTGTCGCCTCGTGCAGGCCGCCGTGGGAGCGTAGGCCCCGCTCGACGGCGGAGAGATCGTGGTAGGCGCGGCTCCTGCCGAGCACCGTCCTTGCGTCGCCGAGGATCACGAGGTCTCCGATGCGGTCGGGCGGCAGGAGGAAGCGGGCCGCGGCCTCGTCGCGCCCGAGCACCGCTTCGACCCCGGGCAGCGCGCGCATCGCGCTCGCGGCGTGAGCTCGCTCCTCCGGCCCGACGTAGACGGTCGCGTACGACCCCAGCGCGCCGTGGTGCACCACGTACGGATCGGTGATCGGCAGGAGCACCCGCGCGCCCGCGACGCCGGCGTCGCGCAGCACGTCCTCGAGGAAGCGCACGTCGGGGCTGCCGTCGGCGCGCGTCTTGTCGTTCATGCCGTGGTCGGCCGTGAACGCGCAGCGGAAGCCGGCGTCGAGGTAGGCGCCGAGCAGCTCGTCGAAGCGGCGGTAGAAGCGGTCGGCCATCTCGCCGCGCGGCGGCTCCTTGTGCTGCACGTAGTCGGTCAGCGACACGTAGAGGAGGCGGGCGCCGATGCGCTCGTGGAGGGCGAGCCCCATCTCCATCGCGTAGTGCGAGATGTCCCAGTCGTAGATGGAGGGGTTCTTCCTCCCCACGGCCTCGAGGACCGGGACGCCGTCGACGACGGCCTCGTGCGCCTTCTCGGCGGAGAGCGACAGCGGCCGCGGGCCCTCGGTGCGCCTCGCGCCGAGCAGCGCGCGCAGCTTGTCCTTGGCCGTGACGCAGAGGGTGCGGACCCCGGCGTCCTCCATCCGCTCGAAGATCGTCGGTGCGCGGAGGAAGCGCGGATCGTTCATCGGCACCTCCTCCCCGCGCTCGGCGTCGAAGTAGTAGTTTCCCGAGATGCCGTGGACCCTCGCCGGCTGGCCGGTGACGATCGAGACGTTGTTGGGGTTGGTGAAGCTCGGCACCTGGCCGCGTCCGCGCGCGTAGAGCCCGCCGCGCGCGAGCGCGCCCGCGAGCCGCGGCATGAGCCCGTCGGCGAGGGCGGCGTCGAGGTACTCCGGCCCGCACCCGTCGACGCAGAACACGACGGTCTTGTCGCGCGGCGTCGCGAACCTCCTGCCGGACAGCTCGATCACGTTCGGGGGAAACACCCCCGAACCCCCGGCCGGTTCGCTCGCGTGCACGACCTTTCGACTATGGATCGCCGCCGCCGGCGCGGCACGTGATCTCGCGGGCCACCCTCAGCCGGCGATCCGGCCGGCGCGGAGCTCGCGCCGCTCGTGCGGGACGGCGGCGAGGAAGGCCTGATCGTGGGTCGCCACCAGCACCGCGCGACCGGCGCGGGCGCGCTCGCGGAGCAGGTCCGCGCAGAGCTCGAGGCCCTCGGCGTCCAGGCCGTTGGTGGGCTCGTCGAGGACGAGGAGCGCCGGATCGCCGGTGAGGGCCGCGAGGAGCGCGACGCGGCGGCGCTGGCCGAGCGAGAGCTCGTGGAGCGGCTCGCGGAGGAGGGGAGCCAGGCCGAGGCGGGCCACGAGCGCCGGCGTCGGGCGCGGGCAGGACTTCAGCGAGGCCACGAGCGCGCACAGGTCCGCCGCGGTCATCGCGGGCGGGAGCTCCGCGGCCTCCGGCGCGTAGCCGACCTGGGAGAGCGCCTCGACGCGCCGGGTCGCGAGCGAAGCGCCGCCGATGCGCACCGTCCCCTCGTCGGCGGCGAGGACGCCCGCGACGATCCGCAGCAGCGTGGATTTGCCGGCGCCGTTCTCGCCGGTGACGGCGAGCACGCCCGCGCCGCGCCACGAGAGCGTGACGCCGTCGAGCACCCAGCGGCCGGCGAGCCGCTTCTTCACGCCCTCGAGCTCGAGCGACCACGGCTCGCGCTCGGGGTCCAGCGACCGCGAACGCGGATCGCGCTCGGGGTCCAGCGACCGCGAACGCGGATCGCGCTCGGGGTCCAGCGACCGCGAACGCGGATCGCGCTTGCGGTCCAGCGGTGCCGTCACGCGAGGTCCTCTCCGGCGGCCGTTCCAGGGGCGCGCGCCGACATCGAGAGCACGAGCGCCGCGAGGCCGAGCGGCAGCAGCGCCCACGCTCCGAGCACGAGGGTGAGCAGGAGCGCACCGAGCGCCGTCGCGATCATCGAGGCGGCGAGCGCGGTGCCGCCCTGGCCGTTCGCGAGCTCGACCCGGCGCGCCCAGGCCGCCGCCAGCGCGCCGAGCGCGGCGCCCCAGCCGGCGGCGGTGCCCGTGACCCGCGCCGCGGCGCCGAGGCTCGGCTCGCCGTCGAGCGCCGCGAGCAGACCGAGACCCGAGAGCGCGAACACCAGCCCGGCGGCGAGGCCGGCGGCGGTGGTCGCGAGCGTCGTCGCCAGCGCGCGCGTGCGCGAGCCGGTCGCGGTGGCGTCGAGCAGCCAGACGAGGCGGCGCTCGCTCGCGAGCACCGGCGCGGCGAGGCCTCCGGTCGCGATGGCCAGAGGAACCGTCCCGACGGTCGCCGCGAGCTCGCCGAGCGCCCCACCTTCGGCGGTCGCGTTGTTGCGCGCCGCGAGCGCGAGCACGGCGGCGCCGCCGAAGGCGCAGAGGGCGCTCCGCTGCAGCGCGGGACCTTCTCCACGCCGGAGCAGCGAGAGGTAGGCGATGGCGAGCGCGATCGACCTCGGCCCGCCGATCGCCGAGCGCACGCGCCCGGACGCCGGGGCGCGCCGGGAGCGCGCGCCCGCGAGCGGCGCGCGCTCCCAGGCCGCGAGGACCCCGATCGCGCCGGCGCCGAGCCCGACCGCGGCGAGCGCGAGGGGACCCACGCCGGCGAGCAGCGCGCCCGCGAGTGCCGCCGCCGCGCCGAAGTCGGCCGGACGTTCGAGGCGGGCGACCGTCCAAGCATGCGCTCCGGCGGCCGCGGCCCCCCCCGCCCCCGCCGCCCCCCCCCCGTAGCCCCCGGGGGTGGGGGGCGAAAGCGGGGGCGCGCGCCCCCCGCCACGCCTTCGCCCCGGAGGTAGAGGAGCGAAAGCGGGAGCTCGAGCACGACGAGGTGGACGCCGTGAACGAGCGCGAGCTGCCAGCGCGGGACCGGCAGCGAACGCAGGAAGAGCGCGGCCGGGTGGGCGAGCAGCACCCGGGCGATCGGCGCGGAGACGAGCAGCCACCCGGCCCAGATGGCGACGCGCACCCACACCGACGTGCGCATCGACGCGACGAGCTCGGCGGCGCGGAGGCCGTTGGGCGAGAAGACGACGCTCGCGGCGATGCCGACCGAGGCGAACAGCGGCAGCGCGCGCGCGAGCGCGTCGGGACCGACGGCGCGGCTCGCGGCGACGGCGAGCACCCCGAGCCGCCGCGCGCCTCTGCCCGGAGCCACGAGCCACGAACCGAGGCCGGCTGCCCGGTATTCCCGGTGCGCCGGCTCGGATCGGTGCGCCGAGCAGGCGCGTCGCCGTCCCCTTCGCCGATCGGGGCTGGGCCCGCGGGCGCGGGGCTCCACGCTTCGCGAGCCACGCGCCATGCGCCGGGGCGGGGGCGGGCCGGGCGCGCGAGGAGGTCACCATGACGAGCAGGGCACCGGTCGGTCCGATGAAGAAGAAGGGCGAGAGCTCGCCTCGCGAGGCGGCCGAGATGGAGCACGAGACGACGCGCGAAGAGCGGCCCCACGGCGCGAGCGAGCGCGCGCCCGCGCCGCACGCGCCGGAGCGCGAGGAGGAGGAGGGATCCGGCGCCGAGCCGGAGGACGAGGGCTGAGGTCGTCGCGCGGCCGAGCCGGCGGGCGAAGGCTCGGCTGCATCCGGCGGGCGCACGCGCGGTGGCATGTCCGCTGCTCGAATGCAGTCGGGCCGCGGGGCTCGACCGGCTCGCCGTGAGCGTGCGAGCGGCGGCGCGGGCCGGCGGGCGCGTCGGAGAGCGCGCCCCGCGGAGGGGAGACCACATGAAGCGATGGCAGACACTCTTGGGCGGTGCAGCGGCGGTCGGCCTCGTCGGCGCGGCCTGCGGCGCCTCGAACGACGAGGACATCGCTCCGAGCGAGCACGACGTCCACGCCGCCGGACGAGCGCCCGGCGGCGCGACCCCGGACGTGGGCGTCGCGATCGAGAAGATCGACGCCTGCCAATCGGCCGACGGCACGCGAGCGACGTTCTTCGTCCAGCCGATCCACACGCGCATGGAGATGCGACCGCTGGGTCTCGCTGCTTCGGCGCTCTCGGTGGAGGGCTCCGGCGCGAGGGGCCCGATGCGCAAGCCGGACCCCGACGCCCCGCCCAAGAAGCCGAGACCGCCCTTCGCCCAGAAGCGCGTGCCGCGGCACCCGCTCCCCGCGCAGCTGCCCGAGCCCGGCACCACGGCGGGCCAGGACCCGACGACGCTGCTGCGCAACGTGACGCGCCACGCGGTGTTGGCGGCGGCGCGAGGCACGGCGTTCGGGGCGGGGGACCAGGCCGCGTGCGTCGCGCCGGTCGCCGCGGACGCGACCGGTCTGGTGCGCGTCGTCGTCGAGCGCCCCACGCCGGGCGCATCCGAGGCGGCGCCGTCGGCGGATCCGCTGGCGATCGCCCACGTCTACACCGACGTCTGCGGGCTCGAGCCGATCCTGGCCGAGTCGGGCTGGTACGAGGGATGGCTGGTGCACACCCTGGTCGTTCCGCCGGTCGCGCCCGCGGGCGCGGATGGCCGCGCCGCGCCAGGGACGATCACGAAGGAGGACGCCGACGCTCTCGCCGCGATGGGCAGCGGGCACAACCGTCCCGGCGCCGTCTTCACGCTCGACGGCAACGAGGTCCACGAGGCCGAGGAAGCCGTGCCGAGCGCGGAGGTCGAGCCCGACGGCGCGGGGGACGGCGCCGGCGGGATGCTGGCGCACGGCGAGGCGAACACGCTCGAGATCCCGGTGAGCGTCGGCACCTGGAACACGCTCGCCGGCTCCGACGGCCATGCGCACGGCGTCCTGCGGCCGAGCACCAACTGGACGTTCCCGCTCTACGAGCTCGCGGCCACCGGCGGGCTCCGCGGCAGCTACATGCGCGGGCACCAGTACGCGCCGCTCGGAGGGCTCGGGCCCGCCGTCGACTCGCGCATCCCCGGCAGCGGACCCGCCGGCGTGAGCCACGCGGACGAGATCCTCGGCAAGCTGATGTTCGGCGACAACCCGCACGGCCCGCGCGATCCCGATCGCGATCCCTCGCGATGCCTCGGCGGCGACGCGGCGAGCGGAGACGGCGGCCCGGCCGGGCGGGTCGAGTCGCGGCTTCGCCGGATCCCCTCCGGCCTCGGGCGCGAGGTCCTCATCGAGGCGCTGATGCGGCCGGCCTCGAGCGGACAGACCGCCAAGGTCGCGCTCGCGGACCGGATCGCGCTCGCCTACGCGCGCGTGGTCCAGTCGCTCGACGCGAACGAGGACGGGATCGTGAGCTTCGACGAGGCCGGGCTCGGCGCGACCGCGTCGCCGTCGGGCGTCGCGCCGCTCCTGCCGGTCGAGGCCTTCGATCGGTTCGTCATCACCCGCGAGCTCGACGATGGGCTGCTGGCGCCGCGGCTCATGCCGCGCGCCGTCGCCCGCGTCCTCGAGGGCACGTTCGAGGAGTCGACGCGGGCCGCGTCCGGGGGCGAGGACTGAGCATCCGAGAGGAAGGTGTTGGCATGAGAGCGGTCGTCTTCCACGGCATCGGTGACATCCGGCTGGACAAGGTTCCCGATCCCCACATGGTGGAGCCGAGCGACGCGATCGTCCGCCTCACCGCGAGCGCGATCTGCGGGACCGATCTCCACTTCGTGCGCGGGACCGTGCCCGGGATGAAGCCCGGCACCGTCCTCGGCCACGAGGGCGTCGGCGTCGTCGTCGAGGTCGGGAGCGACGTGAAGAACCTCACGCCGGGGGATCGCGTCGTCGTCGCCTCGACGATCGCCTGCGGCGTCTGCTCGTACTGCCGCGCCGGCTACTACGCCCAGTGCGACCGCGCCAACCCGCGCGGCGCGCGCGCCGGCACCTGCTTCTTCGGCGGTCCCGAGGCGTCGGGTCCCATCGACGGCCTCCAGGCGGAGCTCGCCCGCATCCCCTTCGCGAGCATGGGGCTGGTGAAGCTGCCCGACGAGGTGACCGACGACGAGGCCATCCTCCTCTCCGACGTCTTCCCCACGGGGTACTTCGGCGCCGAGCTCGCCGAGATCGTCGACGGCGACACCGTCGCCGTGTTCGGCTGCGGGCCGGTGGGGCAGCTCGCCATCCTGAGCGCGCGTCTCCTCGGCGCCGGGCGGGTCTTCGCCGTCGACTCGATCCCGTCGCGCCTCGAGGCCGCCCGCGGCCTCGGCGCCGAGATCATCGACTTCGCGACCGAGGACCCCGTCGAGGCGATCGTGCGCCTGACCGGGGGCATCGGCGCCGACCGCGCCATCGACGCCGTGGGCGTCGACGCCACGACGGCGAGCGGCGGGCCCGCCGCCGAGCGCGCGCGCGATCTCGCCGACCGCTTCCGGGGCGAGATGGCGGACGTCGCCCCCGAGACCAACCCCGTCGACGACAACTGGCACCCGGGCGGCGCGCCGTCGCAGGCGCTCTGCTGGGCCGTCGACGCGCTCGCCAAGGCGGGGTCGCTCGGCATCGTCGGCGTGTACCCGGAGTCGATGCGCGCGTTCCCGCTCGGCAAGGCGATGAGCAAGAACCTCACGGTGAACCTCGGCAACTGCAACCACCGCCGCTACATCCCGCGCCTCTTGGGGCGGATGATCTCCGGCGAGGTCGACCTCTCGCGCCTCCTCACGCACGCCACCCCGCTCGCCTCGGCGATCGAGGCCTACCGCGCCTTCGATCGCCGCGAGCACGGTTGGACGAAGGTGGAGCTGCGCACCGCCGCCTGAACGCCGGGCGGACGTGCCCACCGGCCGCCGCGGCGGGCCCTCCGTCGCGGCGGGGAAGACTCCAGAGAATCCCAGCACGCCCGGCAGGACTCGAACCTGCGACCAACGGCTTAGAAGGCCGTCGCTCTATCCAGCTGAGCTACGGGCGCTCGAGCACCGACGTTTTACCAGCTTCCCACCCGACGATCACGGCGAAGGGGCTTCGGCGGCCGTCGATCGGCTCGCCGGGCCCGAGCGCCATCGTATGCTCCGGGGATGGCGCGCGTCCTGGTGATCGCCGCGCACCCCGATGACGAGACCCTCGGCGCGGGCGCGCTGCTCGGGCACCTGGAGGATGTGTTCGTCCTGCACGTGACCGACGGGGCGCCGCGCGACCCCGCGCTCGTCGCCGAGGGCTTCACCGGCTCGCGCGACGACTACGCGTGCGCGCGGCGCGCCGAGCTCGACGCGGCGATGGCGCTCGCCGCCGTGCCGCCCGACCGGCTGCTCCGGGTCGGCGCGTGCGACCAGGAGGCGATCCACGAGGCGCCCCGCATCGCGCGCGAGCTCGCCCTGCGCATCGGCGAGCTCGCCCCGGACGTCGTCATCACGCACCCGTACGAGGGCGGCCACCCCGACCACGACGCGACGGCGCTCGCGACCCAGGCGGCGATCGCCCTGCTCGAGCAGCCGCGAACGCGGTCTGCGCCGGGGCTCGAGCAGCCGCGAACGCGGTCTGCGCTCGGGCTCGAGCAGCCGCGAACGCGGTCTGCGCCGGGGCTCGCGCAGCCGCGAACGCGGTCTGCGCCCGGCGGCGATCGGGGCGGCCTCCGCGGCCCGATGCGCGTCGAGATGACCTCGTACCACGCCGCGGAGGGCGAGCTCGTCGCGGGCACGTTCCTGCCGGGCGGCGGCGCGGGCGTCGCGATCCCGCTCGGCGCGCCCGATCGCGAACGGAAGGCCCGCATGCTCGCGCGCTTCACGACGCAGCGCGGCGTCCTCGCGCTCTTCCCGCCGTGCGCCGTGGAGCGCTTCCGGCCGGCGCCGGTGTACGACTTCTCGCGGCCGCCGCACGCCGGGGCGCTCTACTACGAGCGCCACGGCTGGCCGCTCACCGGAGAGCGCTGGCGAGAGCTCGCGCTTGCCGCGCTCGCGGCGCTCTCGCCCGACGCCGAGCTCAGTCGCGAGGGGGGGGGGTGGCCCCCCCCCCCCCCGCGGCGGACGGCGGGGGGCCCG
>CAYJPW010000110.1:0-35543 GCA_964372055.1 uncultured Polyangiaceae bacterium | reverse complement strand
GGATCGCGCTTGGGCTCGAGCGACCGCGAACGCGGATCGCGCTTGGGCTCGAGCGGCGATGGCGGCGTCTCCGGACCAGGCCCAGCGCCAGGGCCACCACCAACCACCGCGGATCCGCGCCGCGCCGCTCGGCGCCCGCGCCGACCTCGCACGCGCAGCCGCCGCCGCCGGTGGGGAGGCCCCAGATGGAGCGATCGGAGCCGGCGCCGCCTGCGCCGGGCCCGGTGCCGCTCGAGCTCGACGTGCTGGTGGCGCCGCTCGAGCTGGTCGAGCTCGCGCCGCCGCCGCCGCCGGTCCCACCCTGGTCGACGCACTCGCCGTCGGCGCACTGCTGGCCGCTCGGGCAGAGCACGCCCTCGCAGGGGCAGTTGCCGCACTGGCCGGTGGCCGGGTCGCAGCAGGAGCCGTCGGTGCAAGGCGCCGACGTGCACTGATCGGGCACGCACGCGGGCGGCGTCTGGGCGTCGTCGCACACCTGACCGGCGCCGCAGGGCGGATCGCAGCTCGGCTGGCACTCGCCCCCGACGCACGCCTGGCCCGCGGGGCAGGTCACGCCGGCGCACGAGCCGACGCAGGTGAACGTCGTGAAGTCGGCGCTCGGCTTGCACACCTCGCCCGGCGCGCAGCTGTCGGCCTGGCAGGGGTTGTCGACGCAGGAGCCGAGATTGCACGCCTTGCCGCAGCCCTGGCAGGGGAAGTTCCAGCAGTTGTCGACCACGCACGAGCCGGCGTTCGGCCCCCACCCGGTGCAGGCGAGGCCCGGATCGCAGGTCACGTTGAAGCACGGCTCCTGGCAGCCGTTCTGGCCCTTGCAGACGCAGACCGGCGGGTGGAAGCAGTTGGCGAGCTCGGTGCCCGCCGGCGCGCAGAGCACCGTCTGGTTGGCGTCCACGACCGTCTTCGTCCCGCAGTCGCCGCAGAGCGCGTCGAAGTCGGTGACGCAGAACTTGCCGAGGACCTGCCCCGTCTCGCTCGACGTGACGGTCTCGCACTTCTGACCGCCGGGGCACGGGACCTCGCCGGTGCCGCAGGGCGCCGCGCACTGACAGGTGCCGTTGGAGCTGACGCAGCTCTTCCCGGACCCGCAGATGGGCGGCATCTCCTCGTCGGTGGTGCCGTTGCAGTTGTTGTCCTTGCAGTCGCACTCCTCGGTGGGGGCCGGGCCCTGGCCGCCGAGGCAGGCGAACTGGCCGTTCACGCAGGCGTAGGCGCCCTCCTTGCACTCGCCGACGTTCGACCCGCAAGCGTCGCCGATCGAGGCGGCCGGCGGCGGGAACGGGTTCGCGCTCGCGTCGATGCCGTCGGGCGCGGTGCCGACCTCGTCGATCGTGCCGTCGCAGTCGTTGTCGATGCCGTCGCACACCTCGGGCGAGGGGCCGACGCCGCCGAAGCAGACCTGGCCGCCCATGCCGTCGCACTGGAGGATGCCCGGCTGGCACGGCGGGTTGTCGCGCGGCCCGGGGTAGAGCGAGGTGTCGTAGGGAACGGTGCACGTCCCGCCGACCGAGATGCCGTTGTCGTTCGTGCCGTCGCAGTCGTTGTCGAGGCCGTCGCAGACCTCGGGCGTCGGCGGCACGTCGCCCACGCAGTCGAGCACGCCGGCCGTGCAGGCGAGGGTGCCCGGGGAGCACTCGCCGACGTCGCTGCCGCAGGCCGTACCGACCTGGGAGACGTTGTCGTCGATGGTGCCGTTGCAGTTGTTGTCGAGGCCGTCGCACACCTCGGGGACGGGCCCCTTCGGGTTCTTGCAGGCCCAGGAGCCGCCCTCGCACGCGAGCGTGCCCTTGTTGCAGGGCGCCGTCAGCGCGCCGACGCCGGTGCAGGTCGCGCCGGCGGGCGGGCACCAGGAGAGGTTGGCGAAGACGCAGCAGTTGCCCGCGTCCGCCCAGCAGCCGTTCTGGCCCGGCGCGGGCGCGTCGGCGAGCGGCGCCTCGTCGACCGCGCCGTCGCAGTCGTTGTCGGCGCCGTCGCACACCTCGGGCTGCGGGCCGACGCCGCCCTGGCAGACCAGCGCGCCGGCGACGCACGCCGTGATCCCGGTGGTGCACGGGGGCTGGTTGACGCCGCAGGGCACTCCGACGCCGAAGGCGCCCTCGTCGACCTGGCCGTCGCAGTCGTTGTCGATGCCGTCGCAGATCTCGCTGCTCGGTCCGACGAAGCCGGTGCAGGCTCCGTTGCAGGGCTTCGTCCCCTGCTGGCACTGGCTGGTGCCGCCGTAGACGAGGCCCGGCGGCGTGCCGGCGGGCACGCACGCGGTCGGCGCGATGCCGTCGTCGGGGGTGCCGTCGCAGTCGTTGTCGACGCCGTCGCACACCTCGGACTGCGGGTTGTTCGAGCACGCGTTGTAGCCGCCGCCGGCGACGCAGGTGCCGACGGGCACGGCCACGGGCGGCTTGCAGGTGAGGCTGCCGGAGCAGTTGGGCGGGCTCGCCAACCCGCACGGCAGGGGGGCGATGCCGTCGTCGGCGATGCCGTCGCAGTCGTTGTCGCAGCCGTCGCAGATCTCGGGCGACGGGACGCAGCCGCAGTTGATCAGGCCTTCGTCGCTGAGACCGTCGCAGTCGTCGTCCTTGCCGTTGCACACCTCGGCCGTGGGGCACGCGAGCGGGCTGCCGCACTTCACGATCGTCTCGTCGACGCCCGCCTGGCAGTTGTTGTCGACGTTGTCGCAGATCTCCTTCGGGTCGTAGCAGAGCCAATTGGCCGGCTGCGACTGCTGCGCCTGCGTCGTGCACTTGAGGTAGCCGAGGTTGCCCTGCGGGTTGGCTGCGTTGATCGACCCGAGGTAGAGGCTCTGGCACGTGGTCCCGGCCGGGTAGCCGTTCGCTCCGCCGATCGTCACGCCCGCGCAGCAGTCGTTGATCGTGAAGGTGACGTTCGTCGCCGCGGTCTTCGCCGTCTTGCCCTGGTTACAGTAGTGGGTGTAGCCCTCGTCGGTGCAGCCGTTGCAGTTGTTGTCGACGTTGTCGCAGGTCTCGGGCGAGACCGAGCCGCTGATGATGTTGGAGAGCGCCTGCGAGAGCTGGACCTCGTTGGTGGCGAACTTGCTCGTCCCGGTGCCGCCCGCGGCGGCGATGGCGTCGGTGTTGGCGACGCTGCCGCCGGCGAAGTTGATGACGTGCACCTTGATCTTGAAGGTCTTCCCGCCGACCACGACCCCGTTCTGGAAGAGATCCGTCGCGGCGTTCACCGCGTCCTGCTGGCTGTCGCAGGTCTCGTCGCCGTCGGTCAGGAGGATGACGTTGACCGAGCGGCAGGCGCGATCGTTCGCGTTGAGCGGCGTCGGATAGGTCTCGGCGGCGTTGTCGGGGTTCGTCCACCCCGTCTGGAAGTAGCGCTTCATGTCGCGCAGCGACCCGTTGAGCGGCGTGAGGCCGTACGCCAGGCCGTCGGTCGGGGTGTTCACGACCTCGAGGTTGCTCGAGCAGTTGTTGTCCACGTACTGGAGGATCTGCGGCAGGTTCGTCGGGTTGGGCGGCGAGCTCCAGTGGTTGTCGACCTGCATGCCGACGAGCACGCGGCCGCCGCGCGCGGTGGCCGGGTTCGCGATGTTGTCCATCGGGCCGCAGCCGGAGCAGGTCCCGAACTGGTTGATCTCGGCGTTGTAACAGCCGACGTCGCAGCCGGGGTTCGGGACGTTCGAGGCGTTGCCGTAGCAGTTCGCGCCGCAGCCGGTCATGATCGAGGCGAACTGGGCGAGCCCGAAGTTGACCTCGCCGCCGAAGGCCAGGACCGTGTTCTTGACGGCGCACTTCGCGTGGCCCATGCGCGAGGTGGGGTAGCCGCACGAGGGCGCCGCGCCGGCCACGGTCGTGATCATCGATCCCGACGTGTCGATCAGGATCATGAAGTAGGGCTTCGACGACGCGGGCCACTGCGCGGGATCGGGCGAGAGGCACGCCGCGGGCTCCTGCGCTCGGGCGCTGCCCGTGAAGGTGCCGACCGCGAGGGCGCCGGCGAGGGCGATCGTGGGCGCCAAGAAGGCATGTCGGTTTCGCAGTGCCATCGCTCGTCTCCAGGTGGCGGGCCGCGTGCGGGCTGGGCGCGCGACCAACGGCGGCTCGGTCGAGTCGCCACAGTGGATATTCACATGGCGGAGCCGAGCTCCACAAGCGCCGTTCGGACGGCTCGATCCGAGCGGGTGCGACCGCCCTCCGTCAGCGCGCGGGCGACTCGGCGGCGAGGTCGCGCGCGATCCGATCGGCCACGCGCTGGCCGCTTCGCACCGCGCCGTCCGAGTGCGCGTTCACCAGGTAGTCGCCCGCGAGATAGACCCCCGTCTCGGGCTCGAACAGGCGCGCGGCTTGCTCGTCGATGGGTGACCGGCCCTTGGGCCAGAGCGGTACGGCGGCGGGGTGGTGCGAGTAGAGGTACGTCTCGCGCACATGGTGGCCGATTCCGGGCCAGAGCTTCTCGAGCTCGGCCACGAGATCGCGCGCCGCGACGTCGTGCGGCTTCATGTGGAGCTTGCGAGCGGCCGGCCCGTAGACCAAAAGACCGAAGATCACCGCGTTTGCCTTGGGGTCTTCGGACGGCTCGGCGCCGTAGATCACCCCGAGCGGTCCGTCGCTGAGCACCGGGAACGGCGATTCGCCACCGACGAGCCAGAGCTTCTCGGCGCTGCGATCGACGATCATGTGCACGACGACGTACTGCCCGAGATCGAGCGACTCGATGGCAGCCCACTTCCCCGGCGAGAGCGGCGGGGTCATCCCGATCTCGTGGAGACGGACGAACGGCACGGCGAGGACGACGCGCTCGGCCTCGAGGACCTCGACGCGGTCGCCCTTGAGGTACGAGACGCGCGCGCGCACGCGCCCGGCGTCCTCCCGCCGATCGACGCGGAGCACGCGCGCACCGAGCGTCTTGGGTCCGCGGATCGAGCCCGCGAGCGCGTCGATGAGGCGGTGATTGCCGGCGGGCACGTGGTACGCCTTCCGCCCGCCCTCGAGGAACACGCCGAGCTCGATCAGCCCCACGAGGGCGCTGAAGCGATCCCACCGGTGCGCGAGCTCGCACTCGATCGTGAGGCGGACGAGCTCGCTCACCGGGCGGGGCAGCGCCTCCTTCTGGATCCACTCCTCGAAGGAGAGCGCCTCGAGCTCGCGTACGGCCGGATCGGCGAGGCCCTTCTGCAGCGCGGTGCGGCGCAGCACCGCCGCGCGATCCAGCCAGGTCTCGAGCGCCCGCACCTCGTCGGGAGAGAGGAACGAGGCGAAGTACTCCTTGCGCGACTCCTGGACGAAGGGGTGGAGCACGCCGTCGATGAGCGTGCTCGAGAAGGGCTCCTCCCCCTCGTCGACGGCGACGCCGAGCTCGCGCGCGATGCCGAGGAGCGGGTTGTCACCCCAGATCTCCTGCATCCCCATCTCGGCGTGGAGCCCACCCGGGTAGTACGCCGTCGCGACGCGGCCGCCGAGGCGATCGCCGGCCTCGAGCAGGTGCGTGGCGACGCCACGCTTCTGGAGCTCGTACGCGGCGACAAGGCCCGCGAGGCCCGCGCCCACCACGATCACGCGCGGCGGCGCGGCCGTCGGAGCGGGTGCGGGCGCCGGGGGCGCGGCCGGCGGCGCCGAGCCGCAGCCCGAGAGCACCGTCCAGAGAAGGAGGACGACGCAGGCAAGCCAGCGCATGGGTCCCGATCCTACCGCGGCGCGACCGCGGCGCGCCTCCTCCCATCGTCGCCGCTCGGCGCGCGCGGATCCGCCGGCGGCGGAAACGGCGCCGGGAGCTCAGCGATCGATCTCGGGCGCGACGACGTCGAGGCTGGCGATGAGCGCGACCAGGTCGGCGAGGAAGAGCCCCGGGCTCTTGGCCTCGATGATGCCCATCGCGGTGAAGCTGCCGGTCCGGAAGCGCGCCCGGTACGGCTCCTCGGCGCCCTTGCCGATGACGTAGCAGCCCATGTCGCCGCGGGCGCTCTCGATGCGCGCGTAGGCCTCGCCCTCGGGCTTCATCTTCTTCGGGAGCTTGCCGACGATGTCGTCCTCGGGGTGCTCGTCGATCTTGTCGAGCGCCTGACGCAGGATCTTCGACGACTCCTTGCACTCCTCGCAGCGCACGTAGAACCGATCCCAGCAGTCGCCCACCGTGCCGTACTGGCCCTTGCCCACGGGGATGTCGAACTCGAGCTCAGGGTAGACGGAGTAGGCGTCCTCCTTGCGGAGGTCCCAGGCGATGCCGGAGGCGCGGATGTTCGGCCCGACCAGGCCCCAGTCGACCGCCTCCTCGCCGGTGATGATGGCGACGTTGGCGAGGCGTTTCACGAAGATGTCGTTGAGGGTGATGAGCCGGTCGAACTCGGCCATGGCCGGCTCGAACTTGTCGAGCCACGCGAGCACCTTGCTCGCCCACCCCTTGGGCATGTCGAACGAGACGCCGCCGATGCGGTGGTAGTTGTACGTGAGGCGCGCGCCGCAGAGCTCCTCGATGAGGTCGTTGACGTACTCGCGCTCGCGCAGCGCCCAGGGGAAGGGCGTGACGGCGCCGATGTCCATCGCCATCGCGCCGAGGGCGATCATGTGGCTGGCGATGCGGTTGAGCTCGCACGAGATGACGCGCAGGTACTGGGCGCGCTTGGGCACGCTGATGCCCATGAGCTTCTCGCAGGCGCTCGCCCAGCACTCGTTGGCGAACATCGCCGCGACGTAATCGACGCGGTCGGTGTAGGGCATGTAGCCCGGGTACGTGCACCTCTCGCCGATCTTCTCGATCGAGCGGTGCAGGTACCCGACGTCCGGCACCGCCTTGCGGATGATCTCGCCGTCCGACTGGATGATGAACCGCAGCACCCCGTGCGTGGACGGGTGATGCGGACCCATGTTGAGGGTCATCTCCTCGTCCATCTCGTTCGTGAAGACCACTTCACTCATCGAATCGACCTCTGGTTCGCGGGCGTGCTCGGCTTCGCTCGGCTTACTCTTGCAGGCGGTGGGGCCGGGGCCCCACCGCTCCTGGGAAAGGACCCATGTTGAGGGTCATCTCCTCGTCCATCTCGTTCGTGAAGACCACTTCACTCATCGAATCGACCTCTGGTTCGCAACGGGCTCGTCGGCGCTCGGCTTACTCGTGCAGGCGGTGGGGCCGGGGCCCCACCGCTCCTGGCTAAGCCTTCGCCTCGGGCTTGGGGATCGTGATCTTGAAGAGATCGATCGGGTTCGGACGGGTCGTCGGGATCCCGTGGTACTCGTCCTTCTCCTCGAAGTCCTTGCGGAGCGGGTGCCCCTCCCAGTCGTCCGGGAGCAGCAGCCGGCGCAGGTCGGGGTGGCCCTCGAAGAGGACCCCGAGCAGGTCGAAGCACTCGCGCTCCTGCCAGTTCGCCGCCGACCACACGTTGACCAGCGTCGGGAGCGCCGGGTCCTCGCGATCGAGGAGCACCTTGATCACCACGCGGTGCCGCTTCTTGTACGAGTAGAGGTGGTAGACGACGTGGATCTTGTGCTGATCCGGGTAGTCGACGCCGGTGATGCACTCGAGGTAGTCGAGCTGGAGCTCGGGATCGGTGCGCAGGTGCTCGCAGACCGTCTCGATCTCGTAGGGCGCGACCTGGAACCACGGGTCCTTGTCCTTGACGCCGTCGCCGTGGAGATCGAACACCGCGTCGGCGCCGAACTTGTCCTGCAGCTTCTTGAAGATCTGCTCGGGGCTCATCGCTCGGCGGCGCCTCCCGCGGCGAGCGCGCCGTAGCGACGCTGCAGGTACTTCTCGCCCTTGATCTTCTCCTGGATCTTCAGGAGGCCCTCGAGCAGCGCCTCGGGGCGCGGCGGGCAGCCGGGGACGTAGATGTCGACCGGGATGATCTGATCGACGCCCTTGCAGACCGAGTACGCGTACTGGAAGAGGCCGCCGCAGTTGGAGCAGCTGCCCATCGAGATCACGTAGCGCGGCTCGGACATCTGGTCGTAGAGGCGCTTCACGCGGAGCGCCATCTTGTAGGTCAGCGTGCCGGCGATGATGAACAGATCGCTGGAGCGCGGGCTCGGCCGGGGCGCGGAGCCGAAGCGCTCGAGGTCGGCGCGCGGGCCGCCCGTCTGCATCAGCTCGATGGCGCAGCAGGCGAGGCCGAAGAGCATGTACCAGACGCTGTTCGACCGGCCCCAGTTGAGGAGCCAGTTGATCACCTGGTCGACGTTGGTGGTGATGACGCTGCCGCCGTCGTCGGCGTACCGGGCGTCCATCCCCTTGGGAGGCGCCATCAGGTTCAGGTTCGACGACATGTCACTCGGCTCCTTCGGCGGCCATCACCGCCGCCGCCTGCCGCGCCGCCGCGGCGGCGACGGCCGGCTCGCGGACCTCGGGGAGGGGCTTGGTGCGGCTGGACACGTTCTGGACGCCGCGGGGGTCGCCCTTGATCGAGCGGATCCACTCGAGGTCGCCCTTGGCCCACACGTAGACGAGGCCGAGCATCAGGATCGCGACGAACAGGAAGATCTCGACGAGCGCGAAGAGACCGCTGCCCTGATCGACCCAGCGCTTGAACACCGTCGCCACCGGGTAGATGAACGCGATCTCGACGTCGAAGATGATGTAGATGAGCGCGACGATGTAAAAGCGCGGGTTGAAGTTGAACCACGCCGGCCCGACGGGGGCCTCGCCGCACTCGTAGGTCTCGAGCTTCTCGGCGTAGAGGTTGTCCGGCCGGATGAACCGGCCCGCGATCAGCGATCCGAGCACGAAGCCGATCGCCACCACGAAGAACGCCGCCACGCTGGCATACGCCATCAACATCGAGGCTTTCCTCACCGGGAGGCCGCGCCGGAGAGGCGGGCCGCGTCAAACCAGAGCCTGAGCCACGAGCCGGCGCACAAGGCGGACGGAGGCGTAGCCTGGCCGGGGATCTCTAGGGGAAAAGGCTCGCCGGGGCAAGCACCGCCACGCCGGCGCCGCTCGAGCGCGGGCCGTCCAAGCGTCGACAGTGGTTCACGAAAATTGTAAGGGTGGGCCGTGCCGCTCGTGACGGTCGTGCTCTTCTCGGCCCTCCGCGGTCTGTGCGAGGTCCTGCCCATCTCGGGCTCGGGGCACGGCGCCGTGGCGCGGGTCTGGCTCGAGACGGCTCCCTCCGGCGCGCTCGACGCGATCCTGCTCGCCGGGCCGCTCCTGGCGATCGCGCTCGCGGTCCGGCGGCGCCTCGGCCGTGCGGTGGGCGAGGGCCTCCGCGCCGTGGCCCGCCCGGAGCTGTTCACGACCTCGCCCGGCGCGCGCGACGCCGCGGTGGTGGCGGTGGCGTGCGCGGTGAGCCTCACGACCGCCACGGTCCTCGGGCCGTTCGCGCGCGCGTGGGCGGACGTGCCCGCAGCCGTCGGCGTCGGCTTCCTCGGGACCGCGCTCGTGCTCGCCAGCACCGCGCTCACGCCGCGCGCCGACGGCGAGCGCCGGTCACCGCGGGGGGGCCCCCCGCACCCCCGGCTCGCGAGCGCCGAGGGGCCGGGGCTGCGCGGCGCGGTGATCGTGGGGCTCGCCCACGGGCTGGGCGTCGCGCCGGGCGCCAGCCGCATCGGCGCGGCGCTCACCGTGCTCCTCTGGCTCGGCGTGCGCCCGGGCCGGGCGCTCGACCTCGCGCTCTTGCTCTCGCTGCCGGCGCTCGCGCTCTCGGCGATCGAGCGCGCCTCGTCACAGCAGACGCTCGGCGGCGTCGACGCCGGGGCGTGCGCGCTCGGGCTCGTGATCGCCTTCCTGTGCGCCAGCATCGCGATCGCGGCGCTGCGCGGGATGCTCGAGCGACAGCGGCTCAAGATGTTCGCCGCGTGGCTCGTCCCGATGGCGCTCGCCACGCTCGCGTACGCGCGCGCCCTGCCCCCGCCGAGCTAGCCCCGATGACCGCACCGCTCTCGAGATGTTGGACGCTCATCCTCGCCGGCGGCGCCGGCACGCGCTTCTGGCCGGCGTCGCGGAGCACGCGGCCCAAGCAGCTCCTCCCGCTCGTCGGCGACGATCCGCTCATCGTCGAGACGGCGCGGCGCGTGCTGCCGATCTGCCCCTGGGAGCGCGTGCTCGTCGCGAGCGGCCGCCACCTCGCCGAGGCGACGGCGCGCGCGCTGCCCGAGCTCCCGGCGGCGAACCTGCTCGTCGAGCCCACGCCGCGCAACACGGCGCCGTGCATCGGCTGGGCGGCCGCCGTCGTCGCGCGCGCCGATCCCGACGGCGTCGTGATGGTGCTGCCGAGCGATCACCACATCGCCGATCCCGAGGGGTTCCGTCGCGTCGTCGCGCAGGCGGTCGAGTCCGCCGCGTCGGGGACGATCACCACCATCGGCCTCCGCCCCACCCGGCCCGAGACGGGGTACGGCTACATCGAGATCGCGGGCGAGCTCCCGGCGGGCGCCGCGGCGAGCGGAGCGGTGCCGGTGTCGCGCTTCGTCGAGAAGCCGAGCCGCGAGCGCGCCGAGGAGTTCGTGGCGAGCGGCCGGTATCTCTGGAACGCGGGGATGTTCTTCTTCCGCGCCCGCGACATGCTCGACGCGATCCGCGCCCACCTCCCCGCCCTCGCCGAGGGCCTGGCGAAGCTCGACCGCGCCGCCGCGGAGGGCGACGAGTCGGCCGAGCTCGATCGCACCTTCGGCGCTCTCCCGGCGGTGAGCATCGATCACGGCGTGATGGAGCACGTCGGCAAGCTCGCCGTCGTCCCCGGCGAGTTCGGCTGGAGCGACATCGGGAGCTGGCAGGCGGCCTGGGAGCTCGCGCACAAGGACTCCGACGAGAACCACGCGCCCGCCGGCACCGTCCTCGTCGCCTCGCGCGGCAACCACGTCGTCGACCTGCGATCCGGCTCCGCGAAGCGGGTCATCGCGCTCGTCGGCGTGAGCGATCTCGTCGTCGTCGAGACCGATGACGCCCTGCTCATCGTCCCGCGCGAGCGCGCGCAGGACGTGAAGGACGTGGTCGACGCGCTGAAGAAGCGCGGCGACCACGGGCTCGTCTAGGGCGTCTCCCGAAGACCAGAAAATTCACAGGGAGACGGGGAGTCGGGGAGGATCTTCTTCGGTCGATCCGCGCGCACGCCGAGCGAGGCGTGGACCTGGGTCGACCGAAGAGAATCCTCCCCGTCTCCCTGTAAAAATGCCCGAATCCGTCGAGCGTCTACTGGGGAGGCCGGCAGACGTTGGCCTTCGCGCTGTGGTCGGGGCGGTAGACGCTCGACACATAGACGAGGCGCTCCTCGTAGCGGGCGCACGAGTCGTTGAACATGCCCGAGGGCTTGGGCACGCAGATCCCGCCGCCGCCGGCGGGATCGGGCACGCAGAACGTCGGCGCCTCGCTGGCGCGGTCGGGGCAGGTCTTGGTGCACGACCGCGTGCAGCTACCCTGCGCGCCGCCCTCGGGGATGCGGCACATGCCGCCGTCGAAGTTGCAGTCGGCGTCCTCGGCGCAGGCCGAGCCGATCCAGCGCTTCTCGACGTCGACGGCGAAGCCGTCCTCGTCGATCTCGACCTCCTTCTGGATCCGCACCGGCGTCTTCGGGTGCAGGTGGATGCGCCCGTAGACCTCGACGATGTCCTCGGCCGACATCCGGAGGCAGCCATGCGAGACGTAGCCGTGGCGCAGCGTGCCGCCGGTCGGCAGCGTGAAGTTGTCGACGGGGCCGTGGATGCCGTAGCCGGCGGTGGGCGGACCCGAGAGGCGGATGAAGGGGAGGCCGGCGAACACGGGCTTCTTCTTCCCGGTGTCGGTGTCGGTCCACCAGATGCGGCACGGGTAGTAGTAGCCGAACGATCCGTCGGAGGTCTCGGCGGTGCTCGAGCCGGTGTAGAAGACGCCCTTCGGCGTGCTCTCGCTGGTGGGCGTGAGCGACTCGCCGCCCTCGAGCGCGCCCGGACCGATGGGGAACACGCGGTCGTAGCTGCCGGCGCGATCGCGGAGGTGGAGCGTGAGCCCGTCGAGCGAGATGACGATCTCCGGATCTTGGAGCGCCTCGACCGCGGGGATGACCTTGCACTTGGTGGCGGCGCCCCAGCCGTCGACGACGCCGCTCTCGATGTCGCCGACGTCCTCGTCCTCCACCCCACCCGCTTCCGAGGCGGCCTCGTCGTCGTCAGGCGTGGCGGCGCAGCCGGCCGCGAGGGGGACGCAGAGACAGAGGAGGAGGGAGAGGGCGGCGCGGTGGGAAAACATGTGCGCCCGCGTACGCCAATGTAGGTAAGCAGTCAATCATGTAGTTCAATATGCGTCCACATCGCCTCAGCGACGCCGGCAGGGTCGGAGCGCCGCAGCGGCGCGTGCTCCCAACCCCTCGGAATGTCGAAGCTACTCGAGGCTACGCCCGAGCGACGCAGCTATCCGTCGCCGTGGCCGGGCCCGAGGATCAGCTTGATCTTCGCGGCCGGATCGAACCCTTCGACGTGCGGCGGGTGGTGGCAGACCACGCAGGTGGACGTCTCGGGCTTCACCGTGATCAGGCCCTTCTTCGTGGGCGACCTCGCGTGGAGCGATCCTGGACCGTGGCACTCCTCGCACCCCACGTTCACGAGCTTCTCGACGTGGGTCACCGTCGAGCCGCCCGGCTTGCCGTAGCCGGTGACGTGGCAGTTCACGCAGTCGAGGTTGTACTGCTTGAACTCGTCCGCGAGCGTCGCGTACGCGTGCGCGTGCGCGGTGCCGTCCCACACTTTGCGCTCCTCGTCGTGGCACTCGGTGCAGGCCTCGACGCCGATGAACGCGGCTTTGCCCGCCTCCGGCGGCGGCGGCTTGCGATCGGCGAAGGCGGTGCGGTTGTGCTCGTTGACGCGCTTGTAATAGGCGAGGAGCTTCGCCGCGACGTCCGGGTCCTTGCCGAGCTTGTCTCGGACCTCGACCGCGCTGTACCGGAAGAAGCTGCCCTCGGGCGCGGGGGGCGCGACCTCGAGCGCGGCCTTGTCGGCGCGGAGCTTCTCGAGATCCGCCTTGCGCGCGGCGATGTCCTCGGGCTTGACCGTCTTGTCCTTCTCCCAGTTGTTGATGCGCGCCTCGAGCTCGCGGATGCGGCCGGCGAGGCTCACCACCTCCTCGGCCTTGGCGACGCCGCCGGCGTCGGCGAACACGATCGGCTGATCGGCCGGCCCGCGCACGAAGAGGTCGACGACGGCCACGGTCTGCAGGTGGTTCGACGTCTCGACGACGAGCGTCGATCCGATCATCATCGGCGACTTCTGTCCGTCGTTGCCCTCGCCGCGCTCGCTGGGCTTGCCGAGGACGAGGACGTGGAGCTCGGGGACGAGATCGGCGAGGCGCAGCGCCTCGCCTCGCGGAAGGGCGGCGAGGCCGACGAGGATCCGCGCGCCCTGCCGCTTCACGTCGGCGATCGCCGCCTTGAGCGCGTCGGCCGCGGGCTTGACGGTCACGCCCGCCGGAGGCGCGCCCGCCGACTGCGGGTCGCTCACTCCCACGATCCCCACCTTGACGCCGTTCACCTCGACGATCTTCGACGGCGCGGTCGCCGGCGCCCCCTCGAGGTTGGCCGCGAGCAGCGCCGCGCCCGAGCTCTGCGCGAGCTTGCCGAGCGCCTCGGCGCCCGAGGCCCAGTCGTTCGCGCCCGGCGCCCAGGCGGCGAGGCCGAGATCCTTCGCGGCGCCGGCGAGCGCCTCGGCCTTCCAGGCCCACTGCGTCGCCTTCTCCTCCTTCAGCGTCGGGTCCTCGAAGAGCATGGGCCCGGCGCCGACGACGAGCGCGCCCGCGACCTGCTTCTTCTGCGCCGTGACGAACGCCGCGAGGTGATCGACGCCGCCGAGCTGGTCCTTGGTGCAGCCGCACGGCTCGAGCGCGCCGGCCACCGTGCTCATCACGAAGAGGCGGAGCGTGGGCTCGGAGGAGGCCGCGGCGGCGTCGGCCTGGGGGCTCGTAGGGGGCTGCGTCTGGCACCCCTGGCAGGCGGCGACACCGGCGCCGAGGGCGAGAGCGAGGGCGAGCAGGCTCGAGAGCGAGCGCATCGCCCGCCATTTAGCATCGATCCTGGGAGCGTTACGGCTGATCCGGAAGATTTCACAGGGAGCCGGGGAGACAGGGAGGATTTTCTGGGGTCGATCCAGGCCCACGCCTGGGCCGGCGTGGGCCCGATCGACCGAAGAAGAAGCTCCCCGTCTCCCCGTCTCCCTGTAAAAAATCCCGCAGCGTGGCGCCGAAGCGCCGTCAGATGCCGCTGGGCGCGAAGGGCAGGATGGTCTTCAGGTCTTTGTCGGTGAAGCGCAGCTGCAGGCCGACGAAGTAGTCGCGCCGGTCGCCGTTGAAGATGTCGTCGACGCCGCCGAGGAGCCAGAGCTTGCGGATGAACTCGTAGGCGAGCGCGACGCGCCAGCGGGGCGAGAGCTCCTCGCCGAAGCCGAAGAGGTCTTGCTGGAGCTCGAACCGATCGTCGAGCAGGTGCAGGTCGAGGCCGAGGCCGCCGGTCGACTCCTTGATGCCGAAGCGGCCGGTGAAGGGCCCCATGCGCTTCGCGAACTGGAACGAGAACCGGAAGGCGTTGGTCGTCTCGGTGATGGTCTCGCGGTAGTGGTCGGGCTGGTTCGGGTTCGTCGTCTCGACGTCGCGCTGGACGATGCTCGTCTTGCCGCGTGGATCGTTGACGAGCTCGATGACGTAGTACTTGTCCTCGGCGGGCTGGAGGCGCAGCTCGACGTAGCTCTTGATGGTGTTGGCGAGGAAGTTGTAGTCGGTGCGCAGGCCGACGACGGTCTGCACGCGGCCGATGCCGCCCACGAGATCGCCCACGTCCTCGACGACCTGCTCGACCTCGTTGACGAGCGTCTCGTCCTTGGTGAGGCGGCCGACGGTGCCCTCGCCGCGATCGATGCGCGCCGCGACGTTGTCGGCGTGCTGCAGCGCCGACTCGAGGCTCGAGCTCGCGCGGTTCACACGCTCGATCGCGGTGCGGATCTCGCCGGGCTTGCCCGGCGCGCCGCCGGGGCCGGGCGCGTCGGCCGCGGCCGTCATCTTGCGGACGTCCTCGGTCACCTGGCGGACGTTCTGGAGGATCGCCTGGATCTCGGGCTTGGACGTCCCGGTGATGACGTTGATGTTGTTGATCGCCTCGCGGACGCCGGCGCGGTTCTCCTTCACCGCCTCGTTGAGCTGCTCGGTGACCTCGGCGAGGTTCTGCAGGATCTTGGCGATCTGCTCCTGGCCGCGGTCGGTGCCGACGGTGTTGGCGAGCGAGGCGGTGACCTTCTTGACGTCCTCGAGGATCTCCTTGATCTGACCCTGGAGCGACTGGATCGACGGCTCGTCGATGTAGTACTTGATCTCACCGCCGTCGGGGATCTGCGGCTTGCCCTCGGTGCCGGGGGCGAGGACGATGACGCTCTCGCCGATGAGGCTCGTCGCGCGCTTGCCGATCGCCGCGTCGTCGTAGAGCGGGTAATCCGGCTTCATCTTGATGTCGATGCGGGCCTGGCCCTTGTCGAGCGAGATCCGATCGATGTAGCCGACCTGGATGCCCGAGATCGTCACCCGCGACTTGGGCGCGATGCCGGTCACGTCGGGCAGGTGGGCCCACACACGGTAGCCGCCGCCCGCGCCGTCGGTGCGCGAGATGAAGCCGTAGCCCAGGTACAGGGCCCCGCCCATGAGCACGACGAGCGCGCCGACCTTGGCACTCCGGGTGACCTCGGCCATGGCTAAGCAAGATCACGGTAGCACGAGGAGAGTCCTACAACCTGCGGCTTCTTCGCCCGCGAGCCCACGGCGCTCACGTCGAGGGCCGTTCCGCCAGAGCGGTCGTGGGCGCCGGTCCGCCAAACCTGCTACTTTCGTGGCCATGCGCACGGCGCTCGGCCTCATCGCCCTCGCCGTCCTCGGTGCGAGCGGGTGCTCCGGGCACCGGGGCGGCCGCGTCGGCGCCGATCCCGGCGCCGTGGCACAGGGTCCGTCGAGCTCGTCGCCTGCTCCCTCGTGGCTGCCGCGCTACTCGGCGGCGCAGCTCGAGCTGCTCAAACCGGTCGACGTCGCCATCCAGGTGCGGGCGACGCGCGTTTTCCCGGATCTCGAGCGCTTCGGCTACGCCGAAGATCGCCGGCTCGAGGACGCGCGCGACAGCTTCAAGGTGACCCGCCTCGTCGCGACCGTGCTCCAGGACTCGCCGCGCTTCTACGCGCTCGACGACGCCGCGCCCGAGCTCGCCAACACCGTCGCGCAGTACGGCCCGCCCGGCGCGCCCGAGGCGGACGCGTGGCAGGTGACGCGGCGCGACGCCGAGGGCGTGGGCGAGCTCGTGCCCGCCGAGCTCTCGGCGGCGTCGCGCGCCGACTTCGATCGCGGCGCGGCGGCGTACGCGAAGCACGATCTCGACGGGGCCGAGGCGGCCTTCCGGGCCGGCATCGGCAAGAGCCCGCGCGTCCCGGGGCTCCACCTGTCGCTCGCCGAGGTGCTCGCGGCGAGAGGCGACGTCGCAGGCGCGCGCAAGGCGTACGAAGCCGCCCTCGAGGTCGACGCGACGTTCGCTTCGGCGCACCGGGGCTTGGCGGAGCTGTTGCTCAAGGGCGGCGACGTCGCCGCGGCGCGGCGCGCGATCGCCGAGGCGCTCGCCTACCACCCGAGCTCGAAGCGATCGCTCGAGGTCGCCGACCGGATCACGTTGGGCGGCGCCTCCGGCGGCCGTAACCGCGTACCGCCGTTTCC
Source organism: uncultured Polyangiaceae bacterium (assembly GCA_964372055.1). GTDB lineage: Bacteria > Myxococcota_A > Polyangia > Polyangiales > Polyangiaceae > CAYJPW01. Next base: position 18,962 of record CAYJPW010000110.1, on the reverse strand, counting down.
GATCTTCATCGACGTCGATCCCGTCGGGGCGGTGCACGTCGGCTCGGCGGCCGCGAACCCGAGTCGGATGTACGCGAGCTGCCGCGCCATCGTGCGCTACGAGCCGGAGGTCCGCGCGACGTTGCTCCAGCAGTCGGCGGAGACGCCGTACTTCCTCAGCGTCGGCGAGGAGGTGGTGTGCCTCGAGTCGGCGATCGGGGCGTACCTGTTCGATCAGGCGAGCGGCACCGAGGAGGGCGAATCCCCGCCCGAGCGCAGCCCTGCGCTGGAGGCGCTGCTCGAGCTCGCGCAGAGCGAGGGGCTGTCCGGATACGCGATGTTCGAGATCCTCGGGCAGCACCGGCCGGAGCGGGCACGGACGGCCCCGCCGCCGCTGCATCGAGCGATGGTGAAGTACGTCTCACAGCATGTCCTCGCGTCGGGCGAGGATCCTCCGCCGGGCACCTACGAGGCGCGCGCCGTCCCGAGCGCACGGGGCCCGGTGGCGCGGCGCTGACGGCTCGGCTCCCTCGATCGATGCAGAAGACCCTCCGGCCGATCGTCTCGCTCGCCGCCCTGGCCGCGCTCGGATCGCTGGCCCCGGGCGCGTCGGCCGAGCCGCCGTTCGCCTGGAAGGCCGCGACCGCTTCGCCGCGTCCGGCGGCGGCGACCGATCCGCTCGACGCGCCGCTCCTCACCGCCTGCGGGCAGGGCGACGCCGCGCTGTCCGAGGTGGCGGCGCGCAACGTGGCCCGCCAGCTCGAGGGCGCCGCCCTCTTCCCCGCCGACGAGCTCGCCTTCGCGCTGCGGGCCGCCGGCGATCCGCACGTGTGGCCGCGCGGCTGGTCGATCGCCGGCGCGGCGCTCGACGAGGCCGACTTGGCGCGCCGGGTCAAGGCGTGGTCGTCGAACGCGACCACCATGGGCGTGCGCCGGTGCGGCGTGGCGCGGGCGACGTCGGGGGGGACCACCGTCGTCGCCGCCGTCTCGATCGACGCGCTCGCCGACATGGCCCCGCTCCCGACCACGGCGCGCGTCGGCCAGTGGCTCACGATCGAGGGGACGATGCTGGTCCCGGCGACGGGGGCCAAGGTCGTCCTCCTCGGCCCGCGCGGCGCTCCGAAGACGGTCGTCGGATCGCTCTCGGGCGACCGGATCCGCTCGACGTTCTCGGTCGACCAGCAGGGGCCGTGGCTCGTGCAGGTGCTGGCGACGGTGTCGACCGGCCCGCGCCCCGTGCTCGAGGCGATGGTCTACGCCGGCTCGCCGCCGCCCGGGCGCTTCGTCCGGACCTCGGCGCCGGGCGAAGAAGCGGCGCAGGGCGCCAAGGACGACGCCGACGCGATGCTGCGGATGATCAACGCCGCGCGCGCCGCCGAGCAGCTCGGGCCGCTGATCCGCGATCGCGCGCTCGACCGGCTGGCGCAGGAGCACTCGGACGAGATGAAGAAGGCGCGCCTCGTCGGCCACGACGTGGGGGGCGGCGACGCCGCCGTGCGCATCAAGGCCGCCGGGATCGTCGCGCGCGTCGCCGGCGAGAACGTCGCCAGCGCGAGCACGCTCGAGAACGCCCACCGCGCCCTCTGGGCGAGCCCCTCGCACCGCGGCAACCTGCTCTTCGAGCGGTTCACCCACGTCGGCGTCGCCGTGGCCCGCGGCGCCGACGGAACCGTCTGGGTGACCGAGCTGTTCTCCGGCTGAAGCTGCCTGGCATGAGGTCCGCCCCGCCCATCGGCGGAGCCGTCTCGAGCGCGGCGAAGGCTCGAGCCGAGGGGGAGCCGATCGGCCCGCTCGCGGCACGGGCCGCGAACCGGAGAAGCTCGGGGGGGGACTCTGCGCACCGGTGCGGAAGACGGGCCGCGGCGCACTGTCTACTTGACAGTTCAACTGTCACGTACCAGATTGGGCCGGTGAGCACGACGTACAAGCTCGAGGAGCTGGCCCGCGCGGCCGACGTGGCCCCGCGGACGGTTCGCTACTACGTGCAGCGCGGCCTGCTCCCGGCGCCCGAGTTCAAGGGCCGGGACACCTCGTACGGGCGTGGGCACCTCTCGCGCCTCCGCGCGATCAAGCGGCTCCAGGCGGCCGGCCTGCCGCTCGACGCCATCGAGGCGCGCCTCGCCGGCTCGAGCGAGGCCGAGCTCGACCAGCTCGCCCGCGCCGACGTCCTCGAGGTCGAGCTGCCGAGGCAGGCGCCGCCGCCGGCCGGCTCGCGACACGCGCGCGCGTCAGCCCCGGCGTGCGGCGTGCGTCAGGCCGAGCGCTGGGAGCGCGTCGTGCTCGCCCCCGGTCTCGAGCTCTTCGTCAAAGCCGACGCCGATCCCGAGACGCGCCGCGTCGCCCGTGAAATCGAGGCTCTTACGACGGGGGCTCTGCCCCCAATCCCCCGGAGAGATTGACCCTCGAAGGGTCCATCCGTGACCAGGAGCAACGCCATGATCGATCCCCTCGCCCCTCCATCCTCCCTCCGCTCCTCCGAAGGTCACCCGGTGCCGCTGCTCGGCGTCGCCCTGGGCGGCGAAGTCTTCGGAGCGCACGCGCGCCTCGTCGTCAGGCAGCGCTACAGGAACGACGAGAAGAAGCCCATCGAGGCGATCTACACGTTCCCTCTGCCGAGCGACGCGGTGCTGGTCGGCTTCGCCATGGAGTGCGACGGGAGGCGGCTCGAGGGCGAGGTGAAGGAGCGCGAGGAGGCGTTCCGCACCTACGACGAGGCGATCACCAAGGGGCACGGCGCGGCGCTGCTCGATCAGGAGCGGCGCAACGTCTTCACCGCCAACGTCGGCAATTTGCTCCCGGGCGAGGAGACGGTCGTCGAGGTGACCTACGTCCAGCGCCTCGGCGCCGACGAGGGCGCGCTCCGGCTGATGATCCCGACGCTCGTGGCGCCGCGGTACATCCCCGGCACGCCCTCGGGCGATCGCACCGGCCACGGCACGGCCGAGCCCACCGATCGGGTGCCGGACGCCGACCGCATCTCGCCGCGCATCGGCGCGGTCGCGTACGGGCTCGCCCTCGACCTCGTCTTCGATCTCGGGCGCGAGATCACCGTCGAGAGCCCCTCGCACGCCATCGTGGCGAGCGACGCCGGAGCGCGACGCCGGCGCGTCACCTTCGCGAGCGACGCCGTGGCGCTCGACCGCGACCTCGTCCTCACCGCCGCCGGGGCCGAGGCCGCCGCGCAGGCGGCCGGTGTCGTCGCCGAGAAGCGGCCCGGCGCCGAAGGGACGTTCGCGCTCACCGTGGTGCCGGATCTGTTCGACGCGCGGCGCGCCGCCGCCCGCGACGTGGTCTTCGTCGTCGACGTGTCGGGCTCGATGGGCGGCGCCTCCATCGAGCAGGCCCGCACCGCGCTGCGGCTCTGCCTGCGCCAGCTCTCCGAGGGCGACCGCTTCAACGTCATCGCGTTCTCGTCGAGCTTCCGGTCGTTCCAGCCCGGATTGGTCCCCTTCACGCAGGCGACGCTCCAGACCGCCGACCGCTGGGTCGCGGCGCTCGTCGCCGACGGGGGCACCGAGATGCTCGAGCCGCTGCTCGCGGCCGTGGGCGCGCTCGCGCCCGGCAAGGACGCCGAGCGCTTGCGCGATCGGCTCGTCGTGCTGCTCACCGACGGCGAGGTCGGCAACGAGGCCGAGATCGTCGACCAGGTGGCGGCCCGCGCCGCCGGTGCGCGCGTCTACGCCTTCGGGATCGGCACCAACGTCAGCGATCTCCTGGTCGGCGACCTCGGTCGTCGCACGCGCGGCGGGGCCGAGTACATCCACCCGGGCGAGCGCATCGACGACAAGGTGACGGCGCAGTTCGCGCGCGCGACCGCGGCGCGCGTCGAGGACGTGACGGTGAAGCTCGTGGGCGTCGACGGCGGCGAGCTCGCGCCGGCCGAGCTCCCCGCGCTCGTCGACGGCGAGCCCTGGGTCCTCTACGGGCGCTTCGAGAGCCCGGGACTCGGCCACGCCGAGATCCGCGGGACGCTCCGGGGCGAGCGCTTCTACCTCGAGGTCCCGATCGAGCTCCCCGCCGAGGCCTCCCGCCCCGGCCTCGCCGCGCTCTGGGCCGGCGCCCGAATCCGCGATCTCGAGGAGGGCGAGCGGGGCCTCTCCGGCCGGCGCGCCGAGGCGAGCAAGAAGCGCATCGCCGAGCTCAGCGTCGCGCACGGGGTCGGCAGCAAGTACGCCTCGTTCGTGGTCGTCGAGAAGCGCACCGGCGATCGGCGCGCGCAGGGGCAGCCGGAGGCGCGCCCGGTCCCGGTGAACGCGCCGGCCGGGTGGGCCATGTTCGAGCGCGCCGAAATGGATCGCGCCATGTCGGCGAGCCTGACCCGCGCCGGCGCGGTCGGTCGCGCCGCGCCGCCCCCGCCGCCGATGGGGCGGGCGATGGCGCCGATGGTGATGAAGGCGAAGATCCCAGGCCCGGCGATGGGCGCGGGGATGCCGCCTCCTCCGCCCGCCATGGCCTCGCCCATGCCCGCGCGAGGGAAGGCGATCGCGCTCGACGCGACGCCGCCCACGGGCGCGCCTCCGCCGGCGCAGCCCGCGCCGGCGGAGGCGGCGGACGTCTTCGCGGAGATGGCCGAGCTCGATGACGGGATCGACTACATGACGGCGGTCTCGGGCGCGCCCTCCGACGAGGGTACCGGCACCGGCGCGGGCGCGGCAGGCTCGCCCGAGCGCGCCCTCTTCGAGCGCCAGCTCGCGTCGGGCCTCTGGGAGGGCGACGGCGGGGACGCGTCGCGGCTGATGGCCACGGCGCGCGCGCTCGCCGCCTGCTTCGCCGGCGGGATCGACAGCGCGCACGCCCTCTACGGCGCGCAGGTGAAGAAGGCGGTCGCCGCGGTGTGCGCCCTCGCCGCCGATCTCGCCCGCCGGGGCGAGGGCGAGCGCGAGATCATGGCGGCGCTCGCGGCCGCGTTCCTGGTCGCGAGCGGGCCTCGCCTCCGGCGCGACGTCCTCGCCGTCGTCGAGGCGAGCGGGTCGGCCGGCGTCCAATCGCTCGCCGCGCACCTCACCTCGCGCGACGCCGCCCGCCTCAAGCTCACCGAGCTCGGCGCGTAGCCCGCCTCCGCCGCGCCTCTTCACGCCTCGGGCGGCTTGCGCCCGAGCGTGAGGAGGCGGGTGTCGGGCGCCGTCTCCGGCTGGATGGTGACGTGATCGAGCCCGTGCCGCTCGCGCAGCCGGCGGCTCACCGCCGCGACCACGTCGGTGCCGTGATGATCCTTGCCGATGACGATGTGCACGGTGAGGACGTCGAAGCCCTCCGAGATCGACCAGACGTGGAGATCGTGCAGATCGACGACGCCCGGCACGAGGCGGATGGTGTCCTCGACGTGCTCGATGTCGATCTCGACCGGGCTGCCCTCCATCAGCACGCGCGAGGTGTCGCGCACCAGCCGCCAGCCGCCCCAGAGGATGAGGGCGCCGATGACGACGCTGATCACCGGGTCGGCACGGGTCCAGCCGAAGGCGAGGATGAGGACGCCGGCGACGATCGCGCCGACCGAGCCGAGCGCGTCCGAGAGGACGTGAGCCAGCGCCGCGCGAGTGTTGACGTTGTGCCCGGACGAGCCGCCGGACAGCATCGCCGCGGCGCCGAGGTTCACCGCCAGCCCGACGGCGGCCGTCGCGGTGAGCGCGGTCGCCTGGATCGGCGGCGGGGCGCGCCAGCGAGCCGCCGCCTCGGTGAAGATCCAGATCGCCGTGAGGGCGAGCGCGACGCCGTTCGCGAACGCCGCGAGGACCTCGGCGCGCCGGAAGCCGTACGTCTGCGCGCGGGTGCGGTGCTGCGCCGCGATGCGCTGGGCGAAGATCGCGAGCGCGAGCGCGGCGGCGTCGGCGAGCATGTGCCCGGCGTCGGCGAGCAACGCGAGGCTCTTCGACCACCACCCTACCCCCGCCTCGACGCCCATGAACGCGACGGTCACCGCGAAGGCCCAGCCGAGGCGCCGGAGCGGCGTCGCCCGGAGGCCGTGATCATGGTCGTGCCCGTGATCGCCGTGCGCTCGCGCCGGCGTCGCCCGCGCGCGGCCCGCCCGGACGCGGCTCAGGTCCTCGTCGTGATCGTGCTGGTGCTCGCCGGCGTCGTGCTCGTGATCGTGGCCGGCCGCGGGCGAGCGACCGGCCGCGGGCGCAGGACGCGGGCTCGGGGTCCCGCGATGCTCGTGGTCGTGTCGCGCCACGACAGGGAGCTTAGACCCGCTCGAGGATGGTCGCGATCCCCATGCCCCCGCCGATGCACAGGGTGATGAGCGCGGTCCGCTTGTCCGCCCGCTCGAGCTCGTCGAGGGCGGTGCCGATGAGCGCCGCGCCGGTCGCGCCGAGCGGGTGCCCGAGCGCGATGGCCCCGCCGTTCACGTTGATCCGATCGGGATCGATCTCGAGGTTCTTGGCCGTCTGCAGCGGCACGGTCGCGAACGCCTCGTTGATCTCCCAGAGATCGATGTCGCGCGCCTGCAGCCCCGCCAGCCTGAGCGCCTTCTGCGAGGCGGGCGTGGGCGCGGTCAGCATGATGACGGGCTCGGCGCCGGCGGTCGCGGTGGCGCGGATGCGCGCGCGGGGCTCGAGCCCGGCGCGCTCGGCGTACTCCTTCGACGCGAGGAGGACGACCGCGGCGCCGTCGACGATGCCGCTGGAGTTGCCGGCGGTGTGGACGTGCCGGATCTCCTTCACGTGCGGGTACCGCGAGAGCGCCAGCTGATCCATCGTCTCGCCGCCAGGGCCGAACGGCGTCGCGCCCATGACGCCGAACGAGGGCTCGAGCTTGGTCAGCGCCTCGATGGTCGCGCCCGCGCGCGGGTGCTCGTCGCGGTCGAGCAGGACCTTGCCCGACTCGTCGACGACCGGGAACAGGCTCTTCGCGAAGCGGCCCTCGGCGTGGGCGCGCTCGGCCTTGTGCTGGCTGTGGAGCGCGAAGCGATCGACGTCGTCGCGCGAGAAACCCTCCATCGTGGCGATGAGGTCCGCCGAGATGCCCTGAGGCACCATCGCGATCTTCTTCCGGAGGGCGAGGTTGTTGCCGTCGAGCATGGCGCCGTCGCTGCCCATGGGGCAGCGCGACATGCTCTCGACGCCGCCGCCGACGACGAGCTCCTGCTGGCCGCTCATGATCCCCATGGCGGCGAAGTTCACCGCCTGCGCGCCCGAGCCGCAGAAGCGGTTCAGCGTCACGCCGGTGACCGCGTCCGGCCAGCCCGCGGCGAGCACGGCGTTGCGCGCGATGCACGCGCCCTGCTCGTTCGCCTGCGTCACGCAGCCGATCACGACGTCGTCGACGTCCTCCTTGCGGACGCCCGACTTCTTCGCGAGGTGGTTGAGCGCCTGGGCGAGCAGCTCCTGCGGGTGCACGCCCGAGAGGGCGCCCTTGCCTGCCTTGCCGCGGCCGCGCGGCGTTCGAACGGCGTCGAGAATGTAGACGTCACGCATGGGAAGACCCTCCGGGGCCGATTCTTTAGCACACGAAGGGTCTGCTCGTTACCGTGTCGCTTTGTGGGTATGCTCGGGCGATGGCCGAGCCCGCCGATCGCCTCGTCTGGGTGGACCTCGAGATGACGGGGCTCGATCCGGCGACGTGCACCATCGTCGAGATCGCCACCATCGTCACCGACGCGAACCTCGACGTCGTCGCCGAGGGGCCGAGCCTGGTCATCCACCAGCCCGACGAGGTCCTGGCGACGATGAACGACTTCGTCCGCGACCTCCACCAGAAGAGCGGCCTCACCGAAAGGATCCGCGCCTCGGACGTCTCGCTCGCGGACGCCGGGGCGCGGACGGTGCGCTTCCTCGAGCAGCACTGCGTCAAGGGCACGTCCCCGCTCTGCGGCAACTCGGTGTGGAAGGACCGGCAGTTCCTCGAGCGCTACATGCCGGAGGTGATCACGTTCCTCCACTACCGGATGATCGACGTGTCGGCGATCAAGGAGGTCGTGCGGCGCTGGTATCCGCCCGCGCTCCACGCGCCGAAGAAGAAAGAGATCCACCGCGCGCTCGACGACATCCTCGAGTCGATCGACGAGCTCCGCTACTACCGCTCGCGCATCTTCGTGCCGCCGCCCGGGGCCTGAGCGACCGAGTCCGACGCGCGGCGTCGCCGCGCGTGCTTGCGCCGACGCGAGCGCGGCGGGTCCGATGGACCGAGAGCGCGGGGCCGCTCGGATCCATCGCGCGACGGCGGAATGCGAGCGGGCTCAGCCGTGGAGCGAGCGCGTTTCCAGGAGGACCTGCACACCGCGAGCGCGCGGGTGTGCGGGCCGCGGCCGCGCGCCTGCGCCGAGCGGCGCCCGCGAGGCGGTACGCCCGTTGCTGGGATGCAGCGTTCAGGAGTCGCCGCGCCGACGCTCCTTCGAACCCCTCTCGGCGCCTCACAACAGGAGACTGAGTCATGAGAAGTTTCAACTGGAAGAAGACCACCCTGCTCGGCTTCGTCGCCGCCGCGCTCGCGACCGGTTGCAGCGCCGAGCCGGGTTCGTCGAACGGGTTCGATCCCGTCGCCTCGCCCGATCCCGAGGTCGGCACCTCGAAGGCGCGCATCTCGCAAATCGGCGAGGTGGCCTCGACCGCCGGCACATCGACGGCGCTCTTCGACGTGATGTCGACGATCTCGAACCTCGACTACATCGCGGTCAACGCGGCCGATCTCGCGGCGCAGAACGTCCGCGTCTCGGTGTTCGCGGTCGACGAGACCGGCGCGATGTCGCTCCTCTCGCAGAAGGCCGTGCACTCGGCGTCGACCGCCGCGCAGACGCTCGATCAGGCCAGCACCGATCTGTCCCAGGTGCAGAGCAGCGTGATCGCGCAGAGCGCGAGCCACGCGGCGCAGGGCTCGAGCGCGAGCACCTACCAGGCGACGAGCGCGGAGTCGATCGACAGCGTGGTGTCGAGCGCCAGCGACGTCAGCCAGGTCGTCGCCGAGGAGCACAGCGCCGCGGCGCACCAGGCGGCCGAGCAGGCGGCGGCGCAGCGCCAGAGCGCCGCGTACGCGGCCAGCGCGGATCAGGCGGCGGCCAGCAGGGCGGCGGCCAGCAACGCGGCGGCGGCCTCGCAGAACGTGAGCCAGCTGTCGAACATCGCGCAGACCGTCTCGTCGTTCCCGCTGCTCGGCGGGCTTTCGTCGGGCTTCGGCCTCTCGTCGGGCGCGTTCGGGTTCGGGAGCGTCTTCGACACCGCCGCGGCCAACGCGGCCAACGCGGTGGAGGCGGCGGACGCGAGCCGTTTCGAGAGCGCGGCGGCGTCCAGCGTGGATCAGGCGGCGGCGAGCGATCTCGCGGCCTCGAGCTCGAGCGCGGCTGCGGCCGAGAGCCTCGACGCCGTGGCGGCCCGCACCGCGGCGCACCAGAGCACCGCGGCGCAGCAGGTCTACCACGCCGACAAGGCGGAGAGCATCGCGACCGCGGATCAGGTCAGCTTCGCCGAGCAGAGCTCGCTCGCGACGCGCGACGCGGCGTCGATCGCGCTCCACCAGAGCGCCGACACCCTGGCCTCGAGCACGCTCGCGACCCTCGATCAGACGGCGGTCGAGAGCCTGCAGCAGAGCCAGTTCTTCGCCAAGAACTCGACGATGTTCGACGAGCTCCAGTCGGCGCAGACCAACCACTTCATCGTCCAGGTCAGCTGGGACACGATCGCGCAGGCCGCGAGCCAGCACGCGGCCGACACGGCGAGCGCCTTCAACTCGGCGAGCGCGTTCCAGTCGCTCTTCCCGACCATCGGCATCTGGGGTGGCCTCGTCGACGGTGCGGTGGTGGGCCGCGCCTTCGCGCCCGTCATCTGGTGAGAGCACGGGGGGCGACGGCGATCATCGCGCGCCCCCACCGCGACGGCCGAGCATCTAGGCCGTAAGCACGACGGACAACGCCGCGATCCGGCCCGAACCGACGCACGGCCGGACGCGCGCGCACTCTCCTCCATCACCTCGACTTCTCGCGCGGGCAGCACCTCGGGTCGGCGCTGGCCTGCGAGCGCCCGGCGCGGGCACGGCGGCCGATGCCGCCGCGCCGTCGTAGACCGCCGTGAGGGTGTGGTGTAAACGCGCTGAGAGGTCTTCCCATGCACCACCGCTCGCTTCCCCTCGCCTTCGCCCTCCTCGCCTCCTTCGCCTCCGCCTGCGGCGGTGACGACACCACCGGGAGCTCTTCCACGACCGGCGGCACGACGACGTCGACCGCGACCGGCACGGGCGGCGGAACGACGAGCAGCACGACGACCGGCGCGGGCGGGGCCGGCGGCGCCGGCGGGGGCACGACGAGCACCACCACCACGGGCGCGGGCGGCGGCACGGCGGGCGACCACCTCCTCATCTCGGAGCTGGCGGTGGCGCCCGGCCCCGCCGAGTTCGTCGAGATCTACAACCCGACCGCCTCGGCCGTCGACCTCACCGACTACTTCCTCTCGGACAACTCGGCCTATGTCGGGATCGCGAGCGGCGCCCCCTGGGCCCCGGTGACGAGCAACCCCGGCACCGACTTCCTCGCCCAGTTCCCCGCCGGCACCAGCATCCCCGCCGACGGCGTCCTCGTCGTCGCGAGCGATCCCGGGTTCGAGACGGCGTACGGCACCTGCCCGGACTTCTACCTCGCGGCCGCGCCGGTCGCCTGCGGCGGCAACATGGTGCCGCCGATGCTCGCCCCGGCGAACGGCGGGATCGGCGACAAGTCGGGCACGCTCCTCAGCAACGACCGCGAGATGGTCGTCCTCTTCCACTGGGACGGCGTCGCCAACGTCCTCGAGGACGTCGACTACCTCACCTGGGGCACGATGTTCGACGACAACACGCGCGCCGACAAAACCGGCCTCGCGGGCTACCAGCCCGACACCGCGCGCGCCTCGCAGAAGCCGGCAGGGGCGCCGCCCGTGAACGAGAGCACCGAGCGCTGCCAGGCCGACGCCGCCGAGACGCTGACCGACGGCAACGGGATCACCGGCCACGACGAGACGAGCGAGGACCTCGGCACGGCGTTCGTGCCGCAGGCGACGCCGAACCCGGGGACGAAGCCCGCCTGCCTCTAGGCAGGGTGCTGAAGAAGCGGCCGTCTCGACAGCCGAGAGCTGATCGCTGCAGTCCCTCGCCCCGCGGGGGGTGACCGGGGCGATCGCAGGCGGTTACTGCTCGATGATCGCGATCGAGCGATCGTAGTAGATGGCCACCGCCGCGCGCCTGCCGTCCTTGGAGACGGCGACGGCCGCGGCGCCCTCCCCCGTCGGGAGGGTCGCGGTGACCTTGGGCGGATCGCCCGCGACCACGACCACGCCGCTCCCGCGCGGAGGCCACTGGCGGCCGCCGAGCGCGACGAACAGCGTCTTGCGATCGGGCGCGACCTCCCCGGTGCTCGGGGAGCCGTCGACCGCGATGCTCGCCTCGACCTGCATCTTGGAGAGATCGATGGCGCTCAGCGACTTCGCCACGCTGTTGACGGTGATGCCCCAGCGATCGTCGTCGAGCAGGAAGGCGGCCTCGGGGCTCTGGCCCACGGCGACCTGCTTGGCGTCCGTCGTCCCGGCCACCTTGAGGAGGGTCGCCGTGTTGGAGACGCGATCGGGGAAGAGGATGGCGCCGCCGTCGGCGGTCACCATCCCGGCGTGCGGCTCGCGCCCGACCGAGATGCTGCGGCGGGTGGCGCCGAACGCCACCTCGCTCGGGTCGAACAGATCGATCCATGCGCCGGCGGGGCGGCCGCCGTGGAAGAGCGCGCCCATCGCGGCGACGTAGGGGCGGCCCTCGGCCCGCACCAGGAAGAGCTCGCCGGTCGCGTGCGGGAGCGTGATGTTGGCGAGACGGATGCCGCTCGGGAGATCGAACCGGCTCACGCGCTTCCCTTCGGTCGTCGCGGTGACGACGCTGCGGCCATCGGGCAGCTCGATGATGTCGCCCGGGTTCCTGCCGACGTCGAGCAGGACCGGGTCCTTGTCCCACGTCGTCGTGTCCATCACCGGGATCTTCGAGGCGTCCTCGCGGCGCAGCACGGCGATGTACCGGTCGAAGAGGAGGCGGATGCGATCGCCCTGGGCGGGCAGCGAGGCCTTGTGGATGAGCTCGCCGGTCTTGAGCTTGTACTCGCGCACGGTGGCGTCGTCGGCGCTGACGAAGACGCTCGTGCCCTGCGGGTGGAAGACGACGTCGAGCGGGTGCGCGTCCCCGACGCTGATCTCGCGGACCTTCCAGCGCCGGTTCGGATCGGGCGGCGGCGCCGCCGGCTCGGGCTCCGTCTCCGGGCCGATCGATCCGGGCGCCGGCGCGGCGGCGGCTGCGGCCGAGTCGGCGGCGAGGGCGGTGAGCGGCGGCGCCTCGCCGACGGGGTCCTCGCGGCTCGTCACCAGCACCGCCATCACGGCGCCGACGGCGCTGGTCACGATGAGCGCGGCGCGGGGGAAGCGCGGCTCGGGTGCGCGGGAGGGCGCGGGCGCGTCGACCTGCCAGGCCTTGCAGGCGCGGCACTTGCGCGCGCCGAGCGCGATCGGCGCCTTGCACGACAGGCACGGGACCCGCGGCTCGTTCACTTGAGCACCCAGGCGACCTTGGCGCGGTCGGAGAGGACGAGGGCGGTCCTGCCGTCCGGCGCGATGCGGACGCGCGTCGGCTCGGCGGTCATGGCGATGGTCTTGACGGCGTAGCTCTCGAGGTCGACGACGGCGACCGAGCCGCTCCCCTCTCTCGGGATGGCCACGATCGCCTGATCGCCGTCGGGCGTGATCGCCATGTCGGCTGCGCGGCCATCGAAGGGGATGTGGCGGAGGAGCCTGCCGGTTCCGAGATCGAACACCTCGAGGGCGCGGCCCTCCGAGCAGCGGACGACCGCGCGGCGCCCCGCACGCAAGAGCTCGATCTGCTCGGGCTCGCGGCACGTGGGGATGCGGTCGCGCTGGAGCACGGCGCCGGAAGGCTGCCACTCGAGCGGCACGAGCGCGCTCTCGGCCCGGACGACGACGTAGCTCGACTGACCGTCCGGCGTCATGAGGACGCTCACGGGGTTGCCCGGCACCGAGGCGCGGACCCGGTCCTGCTGGCTGGCGAGGCGGCTCGGGTCGAACGCGTACACGGCGCCGCCCTGCGGGTCCCGCAGCCCGGGCAGCGGGACCTGGCCGGTGGTGGTGAGCGCGCGCTTGCCGGTGTCGTCGGTGCCGACGGGGCCGACGGCGTCGTCGCCGAACTGGATGCGGTCGATCTCGGCGTGGAACTCGGTCGCGAGGATCGCGACGGCGTGCGCGCTCGGGAGCGAGGCGAGCGCGCGGCGACCGGACGCGCCGAGGGTGAGGTCGCCGACGGCGGTGCCGAGCTCGATCGTCTTGAGCAGCCGCGTCGTTGCGGCGTCGATCACGTAGACGCGCTGGGGCGCCGTCGCGTACACGACGTCGCCGACCCGGTAGAGGCGGCGCGACTGCGGCGCCTCGCTCACCAGGCTGAGGACCTCGCCCGTGCGCGCGTTGTGGATCTGCGTCCCGCCGAGGAGCGCGACGGCGAAGCGCTCGCCGTCGAGGGGCAGCGCATCCGAGACGTCCTTGGGGAGCGACCACGGACCGGCGACGGCGGGCGCATCCGGCAGGCGACCCACGTCCGCGGGGGACTGCCAGACGCACGCGCCCTTGAGGCATGTCTCGCCGCTCCAGCACGCCGAGGCGCACGTGGCGGCGACCGACGCCGGCCTCGGCGTGTACGGCGGCGGCATGAACCGACCGGGCGCGAGGTAGCGCAACGCGACGCCGGTGCAGACGAGCGCCATCATCGCGCCGATCGTCACCAGCGGCCGCCAGTGCATCGCGAGGAAGCTGGCGTCGGGCCGGTCGTCGGGGATCGACTGGGGGCGCGACGTCGACGGCGGCGCCGAAGCTGGCTCGAGCGACCGCGAACGCGGATCGCGCCTGGGCTCGAGCGTGGGCTCGTCGCACTCGGGGCACACGTCGCTCGCGAGCGGGATCGTCTCGAGGCAGGTCGGGCACCGCATCGAGAGCTTGTCGGCGCCGACCGACGACGGCGCGGCGAGCGCCTTCGCCGCGACCGGCGCCGCCGGGCCCTCGGTGCGCCCGAAGAGGAGGCGCACCGGGTACCAGCCGTCGGTGTCGAGGACGGCGGCGGCCGCCTCGCGGTACCGGCCGGCGGCGAGCCCGATGCGGACCTGCTCGCCGGTGAGCGGCCCGAAGGTGCGGCTGCCCTCGCTCACGACGAAGAGCAGCATGTCGCGCAGGCTCTCGGACGAGCCGAGGAGCTCGGGCGGGAGCTCGCGCGCCACCTCCGTCGGGGGAGGCGGCAGCTCCGGGAGCGAGCGTCGAGCGACGAAGGTCGCCCACGCGTGCGGCGGGGCCCACAGATCCGATCCGACGAGGCGGAGCTCGGTGCCGGGCTCGAGCGTGCCTTCGCGCACCGCCCCGCGGATCTCGTCGTCCGTGAGCGGGCCGGCCACGCGATCTTGCCGGCGGATGTAGAAACGGAGCTCTTCGTCCACGGCGAACCGGTGCCCGCGAGACCTCGCGCGGGGGAGGGACGAGCTAGCGCGACGGGTCGCGGGCGTCGAGGGGGCGTCGCCTTACCAGACACCCGCGCAGTGCTACGATGCGCGCGTGACTGCGACGTCCCTCCGCGTGCGTGCGCGGGCTCTCTTCTTGGCCGCGGCTCCGCTCGCCGCGGGCGCCTGCGGCGCGCAGCCGGCGGCCCCCGAGTTCGCGGTGCTCTCGGGCGCGGCGAACGCGCCCAGCCTCCCCGTCGCCACGACGCCGCCGGAGGATCTGCCGGGCGTCGACTCGGACGATCTCTCGGATCGCGAGAAGGGCGCGTGGTGGCAGCTCGTGACGCAGCTCTACGCCCCGTGCGCCGAGCAGGCCGTCTCGATCCAGCAGTGCGTGAAGGAGGAGCGCGCCTGCCGCGCGTGCAAGCCGGCGGCGCAGCTCCTCGCGCAGAAGCTCCACGAGGGCCTCTCGCCGGCCGACGCGCAGGCCGCGTACGCCGCCCGCTTCGGGCCGAACAAGAAGCCCGCCGAGCCGCTCGACTCGCCGGCGCGCGGGCCGGCCGACGCCCCGGTCTCGATCGTCGTCTGGTCCGACTTCCAGTGCCCCGCGTGCCGCTTCGCGATGCCGCTGCTCGACGCGGCGCTCGAGAAGTTCTCGGGCAAGGTGCGCCTCGTGCACAAGTTCTACCCGCTGAGGATGCACAATTTCGCCGAGGGGGCCGCGCGCGCCGCGATCGCCGCGAAGAACCAGGGCAAGTACTGGGAGATGGAGCGGCTGCTCTTCGAGCACCAGTCGGCGCTCGCCGACTCCGACCTCGAGAAGTACGCGCGCGAGCTCGGCCTCGACATGGGCCGCTGGCACGCCGACCTGCGCTCGCCCAAGACCGACGCCGTCCTCGCGCGCGACCGGGGCGACGCCGACGTCGCGGGCCTCGCCGGGACGCCGTTCATCATCATCAACGGCCGCGAGTTCGACAGCGCCTACTTCCGCATCGACAAGGAGCTCGAAGGCTGGATCGAGGTCGAGCTCGAGCTCGCCGGCGCGAGGTGATCGCCGCTCGCCGCGGGAGAGCGAGGATCGCGAGCGCGGCGGGATCCGACGGGGATCGTGCGCGTCGATCGTCAGAGGACGGCGAAGACGATCGCGGTGGTCACGCAGCCGAGCCAGAGGAGCCCGCCGAGGATGAAGCACAGGAGCGTGAGCGTGTCGTCGCGCCAGCGGACCCGCGTGGGGACGAGGTCCTTCTCCGGGAGCACGACGCTCTTCATGTAGCCGTGCATCGGCAGGCCCCCGGGGCGCGCCGAGCGCGGCGCCGACTCGGCCGGCAGCGCGAGGCCCATGTTGGTGAAGCGCGCGACCCCGGCGCGGAGACGATCGCCCGTCCCGGGCACCGCGCTGCCGATGATCAGCGCGCGGATCCACGGCGCGCGCTCGAACGCGTTCGCCATGGCGAGCACGCCGAAGAGCGCGCGGATCTTCGTCATCAGCGTCCGCACCTCGACGAGGTGCTGGAGGGCGCGCGTCCGGTGCTCGGGCGGATCCTCGGAGCTGAGCTTCGCCAAGCAGAACGCCTCGAAGCGGGCGGCGAGCCCGTCGAGCTCGGCCTGGATGCGGCCCACCGCCTGCTGGCTCTGGGTGTCGCCCGGCAGGACGAAGCCCCAGGCTTCCTCGCCCTTCCGCTCGGGCGTCCACTGGAAGACCTCGCCGAAGCCCCAGAGCGTGTCGTAGCGCGTGAGGATGGTGTAGACGGGGACGTCGGTGCCGAGGCGCTTCGCGATCTCGACCAGGTAAGCGCGGAGCGCGTTGGCGTACGACTCGACGCCGCGCTCGTCGAGGTCGGCGATCGCGGCGATGTTGACGAGGAGGAGGATCCCGTCGAGGGGCTCCCGTGCGCGCTGCGCCTTGAGCTCGTCGCAGAGCATCCCCAGGAAGTTGGGGTTCTTGCCGGGGCCGAGCACCGCCTGCTCGGGCTCGATGAACGCGGCTTCGGCGGCGAGCCAGTAGGTGCAGAGCGCCTGCGGCACGCCGAGGGCGAGCGGCCCGTCGCTCGAGGGCCAGCCGAGGTTCATCCCGCGGATCGCGGTGGAGCGGCCCGATCCGGGCTCGCCCACGACGAGGTACCAGGGCACGGCGTAGACCGCGTCCTTCGCGCCGGGGCGCGACCGCGCCACCGCCGCGGCCAGGGCCGAGATCTCGGTCGTGAACGGGTTGCTCACGCGAAATGCCCGTAGAGAAGGAGCGCCAAGGTCCCGAGCGCGCCGAGGAGGAGTACGATCGAGACGGCGCGGCCGAGCCAGAGCGCCTTGTACCAGGGCTCCTTCGGCAAGAGCGACGAGGGGCCCGCGTCGGCGCGCACCGGCTTGAGGACGCCTCCCTTCCAG
This sequence comes from uncultured Polyangiaceae bacterium, assembly GCA_964372055.1. Classification (GTDB taxonomy): domain Bacteria; phylum Myxococcota_A; class Polyangia; order Polyangiales; family Polyangiaceae; genus CAYJPW01. Next base: position 2,179 of record CAYJPW010000110.1, on the reverse strand, counting down.
TCGCGATCCGGATCGACGCCCATCTCGATCGAGATCTGGCGCCGGAGCTGCGCGAGCGCATAGCGATCGGCGCCGGGGAGGCCGAAGCGCCCCTGGAAGCCGGCGCCGAGGACGGCGACGTAGGTGGCGAGGATCGTCTTCGGGCCCTGGCGGACGCGGTTGAGGCGCTCGAAGATCTCGACGCCGGCGTTGTTGGTCATCCAGCGCGTCGCCTGGAGCGGGTGCTGGCTCCAGAAGGGGCGCAGGTCCGGGAGCGACATCGCGATCTCGTCGAGGAGCGCCGCGATCGCGAACATCCCGTCGTCGACGGAGACGACGGGCAGCTCCTGCGCCGCCCGCGACGCCTTGATCTCGTCGAGCAGGAAGTTCGCCTGGCGGTGGACGTGATCGGGCGGCGGCCGCCGCGGCGATTGCCGCAGGAGGCAGATCCAGAGGAGCATGTCCTCGCCGAAGACTCCGATCGACGTTTCCAAGTGCGCCCGTCCGGAGCGCGAGCTTAGGTCGGGGCACGGCGAACCGTCAAAGGCGGGGACGGAGCCGGCGGCAATTGACCCGACCGAAGCGAAGCGGAGGGCGGGTGTCCGGGCGGCGAAGCCGACCGGCAAGTTGCCGCGGGGGTTTGGGGGCGGAGCCCCCGTGTTGGAACACTGGCACCCGGGGCGGGGCTGTTCTACGGAGGCGCCGGCCGGAGCGCGGCGCTGCCTCGCCCGGCCCCACCAGGGAGGACCCGCCCATGTCCGAGATCCAGAGCGTCATCGCCCGCGAGGTCATCGACTCGCGCGGAAACCCGACGGTCGAGGCCGAGGTGCACACCATGAGCGGCGTCGGTCGCGCCGCGGTGCCGAGCGGCGCCTCCACCGGCGAGCACGAGGCCATCGAGCTGCGCGACGGCGACAAGAAGCGCTTCCTCGGCAAGGGCGTCCTCAAGGCCGTGAAGAACGTCGAGACGGTGCTCGGCCCGGCGATCGTCGGCATGGACGCGCTCGATCAGGCCGCCGTCGACCGGACCATGCTCGAGGCCGACGGCACGCCGAACAAGTCGAAGCTCGGCGCCAACGCCATCCTCGCCGTCTCGATGGCGGCAGCCCGCGCCGCGGCGGACACCGTGGACCTGCCGCTCTGGCGCTACCTCGGCGGCGCGGCCGCGCGCGTCCTGCCGGTCCCGCTGATGAACATCCTGAACGGCGGCATGCACGCCGACAACGGCCTCGAGATCCAGGAGTTCATGGTCGTCCCCCACGCGGCGCCGACGTTCGCCGAGGCGCTCCGCGCCGGGGTCGAGGTGTTCCACTCGCTCAAGGCCATCCTCAAGAAGGACGGCATGGTGACCGCGGTCGGCGACGAGGGCGGCTTCGCGCCCCGCCTGCCTTCGAACGAGGCCGCGCTCCAGCAGATCATGAAGGCGATCGAGGCCGCCGGGTATCGCCCGGGCGAGGACATCGGCCTCGCCCTCGACGCCGCGCTGTCCGAGTTCTACGACGAGAAGACCGAGCGCTACACCTTCGACAAGAAGGAGCGGACGCGCGAGGAGATCGTCGCGATCTACGAGGATCTGGCGAAGAAGTACCCCATCGTCTCGATCGAGGACGGCTGCGCCGAGGGCGACGCCAAGGGATGGAAGCTCCTGACCGAGCGCCTGGGCGCCAAGGTCCAGCTCGTCGGCGACGACCTCTTCGTCACCAGCCCCGAGCGGCTCGCGCAGGGCATGAAGGACGGGATCGCGAACTCGATCTTGATCAAGCTCAACCAGATCGGGAGCGTGACCGAGACGCTCGACTGCATCCGGAAGGCCCAGGAGGGCTGCTACCGCTCGATCATCTCGCACCGGTCGGGCGAGACCGAGGACACGTTCATCGCCGACCTCGCGGTCGCGACCAACGCCGGCCAGATCAAGACGGGATCGGCGTCGCGGTCGGACCGCATCGCCAAGTACAACCAGCTCCTCCGGATCGCCTACGCCCTGGGCGACGCCCAGGTGTACGCCGGCAAGGCCCCGTTCCGCCGCTAGCCATCACCTGACCGGGAGAGGGCGCCACCTCGCCGCGACGAGCGCCTTCATTCGCAGACTCCCCCTCTCCCGGAAGGGAGAGGGGGGTGAGGTCTGCGGGAGAGGCCGTCGCTCTCGAGATCAGGTTACCAGCGGTCGCCGCCGCCGCCGCCGCGGCCGCCACGGCCACCG
>CAYJPW010000109.1:27066-35773 GCA_964372055.1 uncultured Polyangiaceae bacterium | reverse complement strand
GCCGACGGTCGCGCCCCCGCCGAAGCCGGGCGCGACCGCCCCGCGCGCCGCGCCCAACCCGTACTGAATCAGCTCGCGTGCGCGAGCGGTCGCGGGTGTGCGCTCCTCGTGGCGACGCCCGAGAGCTCGCGACGCAGCTCGCCGATCACGCGGCACACGCGGGAGACGAAGCGGCGGTCTTTGAGCACGAACGTCCCGACGCCGATGGAGCGCAGCATCGCGAGGTCGTCGGCGCCGGCCTCGGCGCTCATCACGACCAGCATGGGGCGGCCGCCCTCCGGCAGCGCGTTGAGCAGCATGCAGAGCTCGAGGCCGTTCATCCCCGGCATCTCCAGGTCGACGAGGACGACGTCGGGGGGCTCGCGCTCGCACGCGCTCAGCGCCTGCTCGGGCGACGAGGTCGCGCGCACCGAAAGGCCCGGCAGCGACGCCTCGAGGCTGCGCCGGACCAAGGCGGCGACCCGCGGCTCGTCGTCGACGACGAGGACGCGCATCGACGCGAGAGAGCGATGCGCCCGGAGCGCGGCCAGCCGCCAGAGCACCACCTCGGCCGACTCGGGGCGCTCGTGCGGCGACTTCGCCATGAGCTCGCCGACGAGCCGCGACAGCTCCGCAGGCACCTCGCGCCTGAGCCCGTGCACGTCGGGTACCGGCGCGTGGAGGTGGGCGTCGAACACCCTGCGCGGGTCGGCGTGCGTGTAGGGTCGCGTCCCGGTGAGGAGCTCGAAGCCGACGACGCCGAGGGCGTAGAGATCGACCAGCGGGCCGCTCCCGGGCCGCACCGCGCCGCGGATCAGCTCCGGCGCCATGTAGTCGACCGAGCCGGCGATGCGGGAGGCATCGGCGACATCGCACTCGGGCGTGACCAGGCCGAAGTCGGTGAGCACGACCCGCCCGGCCGAGACCATCACGTTGGCGGTCTTGACGTCGCGATGAGCGATGCCGGCGTGGTGCACGGCGGTGAGCCCCTCGGTGATCGCGACCATGACGTCGATCACCTCGTCGAGCGGCATGAGCTCGCCGGCGCGGGTGAGGTCGATGATCCGATCCTCGAGCGTGACCCCGGTGAGACGCTCCATGACGATGAACTCGACGCCCTCGTGCCGCGCCAGGGCGTGGACGGTGACGAGGTTCGGATGGTGGACGGCGGCGAGCGCGCGCGCCTCCTGGTGGAGGAGCGGCCCAGCCTCGGCGAGCGCCACTTTGATGGCGACGTTCCGATCGAGCGGAAGGTCCCTCGCGTCGTAGACGACGCCCATCCCCCCGGCTCCGAGCATCCCGTGGATCTCGTACATCCCGGCCACGACCTGGCCGCAGTGGAACGGCCCCGCCCACGCCATCGAGGGGGCGCTGGGAGTCGGGGACTTCGGGTGAGTCACGGCCAGGTCCCCAGCACCGGACGTGCCACCCCGCGGCGCGGCGAAGGTCTGCTCGCCCTTCCAGGTGCGCATGCACACCTTGCGGCAGCGCCGACAACGGTTCGTGCTTGTCAACATAGGGCTCCGCCCCCAAACCCCCGGGGCAGTTGCCGACCGGCTTCGCCACACCCGTCCTTCGCTTCGCTTCGGGTGGGTCCCCACATGGGGCTCCGCCCCCGAACCCCCGGGGCGGGTCAACTGCCCGTCTCTCGGTCAGTTGAGGGTGCGCTTCCCCGAACCTTGCCGGCGGGCGATCTCCTCGAGCAGGCGGCGGACCTCGGGCGAGTCGCGCGGATCGGCGCGATCGATCCGCTCGAGCTCCTCGAGCTCCTTCTCGATTGGGGGACGCGCCTGCCGCGGAGCAGGGCGCGGGGCGGCCTTGGAGGCTTCGGCCGCGAAATCTCGCCGGCGCGGCGAGGTCTGCGGCGCGGGCTGCGAGCGCCTCCAGCGGAAGAGGCTCCAGGCGGCGGCCCCGTCGAGCGGCGGCACGGGCAGGAGGTTGATCGCCATCAGGGTGAGGTTGGTCGCGATCAGGCTCTCGCGGAGCTCACGCACGAACGGCGAGCTCGAGGCGCCGACGAGCGGTGCCGCGAGCAGCGCGGCGGCGAGGAGGACCGCCTGCCCGAGGACGCCCCCCCAGGCGATGATCGCGCGCTGGCGATCCGTCGCGGACCCGCTCCATCGACAAACCCCGCCCAGCCCGTGCACGTCGACCGAGAGGACCGAGAGCCGGAAGCGGCGCACCAGCACCGCGTGCCCGAGCTCGTGGACCAGCACCAGCAGGAGGAAGCCGACCCAGGCCCCCGGGACGAACGCGAGCCCCGTGAGCACGAACGCTCCGATCGGCGTCGACCAGTGGATGCGCACCGGCGCGCCCCGGTAGGAGCCGACGTGGAGCCAGCCGCCTACGAGCCTCACGGCGGCGTCTCCGCAGGCGCGCCGGGCTGGCGCTCGGGGCGGGCGGCGTCGGCGTGCTCGGTCGCGAGCGCCGCCGCCTCGACCGCGAGCACGCGCGGGTAGGCCGAGAGGTCGACCCGGAAGCGCCGCGCGCTGTGCACCTGAGGCACGAGGAACACGTCGGCGGCGGTGAGCGCGTCGCCGACCGAGAACCGCGACGCGCCGCCCTGCTCGACGGCGATCTGGGCGAGCAGCGACTCGTACGCCGCGAGCCCGCGCGCGTTCCAGTGCGCCGCCCAGGCGCGCTGCTCGTCCGGATCCTGCGCGTGGCGGCGGAGCACCGCGAGGTTCTGCATCGGCTGGATTGCGGAGGCGACGAGCTCGACGAGCTGGCGCACGCGCGCCCGCGCCCACGGATCGGCCGGGTAGAGCGGCGGCGCGGGCGCGATCGCCTCGAGGTACTCGACGATCGCGACCGACTCGCCGAGGGCGCGATCGCCGACGACCAGCGCCGGCACGTGGCCGATCGGGTTGCGCCGGAGGTGCTCGGCGCGCCCCTGCTCGCCCGCGAGCAGATCCACCGCGACCGCCTCGAAGGCGAGCCCCTTGATGGCGAGCGCCCACCGGACCCGCCACGACGAGGACGATCGCCAGTAGTGGTAGAGGATCACCGTCCGAAGGTAGGGCCACACCGCGCGGCTGGCCAGCTCGGCGGCCGCGGCGCGGTCGGCCCGCGCGGGGGGCGGCCACCCCTCCATGGCGGCGCCACCCCTCGCCGGCTCGAAAGCCGCCAGATCACGGCCGCACGGCGTCGGCACGGCGCGTGCGATGCGGGCGCGCGATGGCCTCCTCCGACCGAGCATTCCGAGCCCTGGCGCGCTTCGAGCCCGCGGTCGCGCTTGGGTTGATCAACGCACTCGCGCCCGGGCTGTTGCCCCGCGAGGCCCGCGTCGTTCCCGAGGCCGTCGACGATCCGCACCTCGACGCGCCCCCGCCGCCCCTCGACGCCGACTGGATCGCGCGCGTCGATCCGGCCGAGCTGTTGCACGTCGAGTCGCAGGGCTACCGCGACACCACGTTCCCCTCGCGCCTCTTCCGCTACCACCTCTCGCTCGTGCTCCGGTACCCCGGCCGTCGCGTGCGCACGGTCGCGCTCTGGACCGTCCCCGCCCCGGCTGACCAGCGGCGCGCGATCATCGAGGTGGGCGACGTCACCGTGCGTGTCACTTCGCTCGAGCTCTACGCCGCGAGCGCCGAGACGCTGCTGGCCGCGCCGGACACCGCGTGCTTCGCGGCCGGAGCGGCCGCGGGGGAGATGACCGCCGCCGAGCTCTGCGCGCGTGTCGCGCGCGCGCTCGCCGACGGCAGGGCGACCTGGCGTCGCCGTCACATGGCCGTCGTTGCCGCGATCTTACGCGGGCGCTACAAGGAGATGGTGAGGGCGATGGAAGAAGCGAACCTGGAACCCATCGTGATCGAGGACCTCGTGAAGTTCGGCCAAGACCAGGGCCGCGAGGAAGGCCGCGAGGAAGGCCGCGAGGAAGGCCGCGAAGAGGGGCTGGCGTATGCCCGCGGCAGCCTGCTCGATGTCTTCGAGGCGCGCGGCCTCGCCGTCGGACCCGACGAGCGGGCACGCATCGACGCCGAGTCGTCGCTCGAGCGCCTGCGCGCCTGGTTCCGGCTGGCGCTCTCTTCGGCCTCGGCGGCCGAGGCGCTGCTCGAGCAGCCACGGCGCTGATCGCCGCGATCGAGAGACACGCGATCGGCTCGAGATCCTCGCGCGCCCTCCGCGTCGTCTCCGTCCGACGGCGGGCGCGCCGGACCCGACCTACTTGCAGCAGCGAAAACCGGTCGAGTAGTCGTGGTACTTCGGCGCGTGCGCGGTGGTCTTGTAGTCGCAGCCGTCGCCGTGCTTGTGCGCGTCGAGGTAGTAGCCGCCGCGGAAGGTGCCGCCCGCGGCCGCGGTCCACTCGTGCAGGTTGCCGACCATGTCGTAGACGTCGAACCCGTTCCGGCACTTCTTGAAGCGCCCGGCCGGCGCGAGCGTCCCCTCGAGCTGGTTGAGGCGCGGGTCGTTCATGTTGGCCCAGGTGTACGCGTCCTGCGTCGCCTCACCGCCGCCGGAGGGCCCGTAGTAGTGGTTGAACGACGAGACGCCGCGGTCGTTGCAGTAGCCTTCCTTGTAGGTGTCGCCGTACGGGTACGTGGTGGGGCGCTTGCCCCTGCAGGCGGTCAACCACTCGTCGTCGGTGCAGAGCCGCTTCTTCGCGGCGCGGCACGCCGCCTCGGCCTCGTTGCGGCTGATGTGCGCCTGCGGGATCGCGCCGCGCTCGCTGACCGCCTTCACCCGCAGCCCCTCGACGGGCTCGAAGGGCGAGTGCGGTCGCGTCTTGCCCTTGCCGAGGATCTCGACGGTGCTCGCCTCGTACTTGTCGATGCAGAACCGGTCCCGGATGGCGACCATCCCCTCGGGGCAGCTCTTGCCCTTCGCCTCCGCCCCGTCGCGCCCCGGCACGCCCAGCACCAGGAGGCCGACGGCGAGGGCGGCGCAGGCGGCCGACCACGCGCGGGCTCGAGCGGCCTGGGCTCGCCGGCGAACGCCGGCGGAGCGGAGGGGAAGGATGACGCGGACGGCCATGGCGAGCACCCAGCCCCTCCCCCCATAGCCGGCGGGCGGGCTCCGCGCAAATTCGAGCGACCGCACCCGAGGGCGCCCCGTCCGATCCCGCGAGGCCGGCCCTGGACAATCCGCCGGAATCGTTGCATCTGCCGCGGATGGACGCGTCCGCTGCCGAGGGATCACCGCCGAGCGCGGTCATCCGCCGCCGGCCCGAGGACTTCGTCGTCGAGGAGCTGCCGGCGTACGCGCCGAGCGGGCGCGGCGAGCACCTCTTCATCACGCTGCGCAAGACCGGGCTGACGACGCCCGACGCGGTCCGAGCCCTGGCGCGCGCGCTCGAGGTCGATCCGCGCGGCGCGGGCCACGCCGGGATGAAGGACCGCCACGCGGTCACGACCCAGACCGTCTCGCTCCCCTTCCCGATCGCCCGCGACGCCGACGCCGCGCTCGCGGGCGTGAAGCTCCCGGGCGTAGAGCTCGTCTCCTGGGCGCGCCACGATCACAAGCTCAAGCCCGGGCACCTCGCCGGCAACCGCTTCACCCTCGTCCTCCGCGAGGTCACGGCGCCCGGCGCCATCGCCGAGCGCCTGCGCGAGCTGGCGCGCGAGGGCGTGCCGAACGCGTTCGGGCCGCAGCGCTTCGGGCGCGACGGCGACAACGCGACGCGCGCCCTCGCGTGGCTCGCGGGCACCGAGCGGGGGCCGCGCGATCGCCACGAGCAGCGCCTCGTCTTCTCGGCGCTGCAGTCGTGGCTCTATAACCAGCTGCTCGCCCGCCGCGTCGCCGACGGGACCTGGTCCGCCATCCTGCCCGGCGATCTCGCGAAGAAGATCGAGCCTCCGGGTGGGCTCTTCGCGGTGCCGCTCGACGGCCCCGAGCTCGACGACGCTCGCGCCCGTGCGGCCGCCGGCGCGATCGCCCCGACCGGACCGATGTACGGCGCGACGATGCGCTGGCCCGAGGGGGCGCCGCTCGCGATGGAGCGAGAGGTCCTGGCCTCGGCCGGCATCGAACTCGCGCGGCTCGAGGCGTTCCAGAAGCTCGGCGAGGGCACGCGCCGCGCGCTGCGAATGCCGGTCCACGAGGTGTCGGTGATGGAGCTGGGCGACGTCGAATCGAGCGGGCGGCTCCCCGACCTCGGCCCGGCCGTGGGGCCGGGGGAAGCCGGCGCACCTCGGGCGGCCGGACCGGATCGTGCCCCGAGCGGTCTCTGCGTTTCTTTTGTGCTACCGAAGGGAGGCTACGCGACCACGGTGCTCGCGAGCGCGTGCCGGGTCATCGACGCCACGCGCTCCGGGGACGCCCGAGGCGGTCCGGATCCCGGCCCCGAGGAGTGAGCGCGGCCCGCTCCAGGACGAAAGGCTAGTGGGAAGATGAACCTCGTCGGTTGGCTGCAGAAGATCATGGTCGGCTTCGGGGCCTCGTGGGTCATGTGGCTCATGATCGGCCTCAGCGTCGTGTCGGTGGCGATCATCCTCGAGCGCGCCTGGTTCTTCTGGTCGCTGCGCGACGATCTCGTCGTGCTCTCGAAGGAGCTCCGCGCCGCGCTGGACGACTCGATCGCCGCCGCCAAGCGCCGCATGGAGGCCTCGCCGTCGGCCGAGGCGGCGGTCGTCGCCGCCGGGCTCGCCATGGCCGACAAGGGTCCCAAGGCCGCCGAGGAGGCGATGGCGGGCGCCGCCGCGCTGCAGCGGATGAAGCTCGAGCGCCGCCTCGCGTACCTCGGCACCCTCGGCAACAACGCCCCGTTCATCGGGCTCTTCGGCACCGTCATCGGCGTCGTGGCCGCGTTCGACGCCCTCGGCCAGACGGCGAAGCAGCCGATCGCCGCCGTCGCCAACTCGCCCGTCGCGCCCCAGGCGGTCATGTCGAGCATCGCCGAGGCGCTCGTCGCCACGGCCGTCGGCCTCGCCGTCGCCATCCCCGCCGTCGCCGCGAACAACTTCTTCCAGCGCCTCATCAAGTCGACGCTCGCCAACACCGAGGCCCTCTCGCGCATCCTCCTCGCCTACCTCAAGGCCGAGCCGGTCGCGGCCACCGGCGGATCGACCGGGATGGCGCTCGGCGGCCTGGCGCCGCCCGCGCCCGCCAAGGGCAGCCCCGGTCCGTTCAAGACCAAGAAGGCCGAGCCGAAGAAGAGCGACGACGCCGACGACGAGGAGCGGAGCTGATGGCCCTCGGCAGCCAGGAGGGCGACGATGGGATGATCGCGGGGATCAACGTCACCCCGCTCGTCGACATCACCCTCGTGCTCCTCATCATCTTCATGGTGACCGCGAAGATCATCGTCTCGCAGTCGCTGCCGCTCGATCTACCCAAGGCCGCGGCGGGCCAGGACATCCAAATGGTCTTCGGGCTCGAGCTGCACGCGAACGGCGACACGGTGGTCAACGGCAAGAAGCTCGACAACGACGAGGCGATCCTGCCCGTGGCCAAGGAGGAGCAGCAGAAGAACCCGGAGCTTCGCGCCGTGATCCGGGCCGACACGACGGTGCAGCACGGCCGCGTGATCCGTGCGCTCGACCTCCTCAAGCAGGCGGGCGTGTCGAAGATCGCCTTCGGCGTGACGCCGATCGCGCCCGAGCCGGGCGCGGCTGCGGCCGGGACCGGCGCCAAGCCGGCGGCGCCTCCGACGGGCGCAACCGGCGCTCCCGCGACGCCGTAGGACGATCGATGGCCGAGTGGGCGACCAACGAGGGCGGTGCGGCGTTCGCCCTCGCCGCCCGCCCCCAGCGCCGCACCGAGGGCGACGCCCTCGCCGCCGCGATGGGCCTCGGCGACCGATCGGTCCGGGGCGGGTTCGCCCTCTGGACCACGCTCGCGCTCTGCGGTCACGCGCTGGTGCTGGCGTGGTCGCTGGGGCTCGTGGCGATGCGCGAGATGCGCGGCATCGTCCGCGAGATGCGCGCCGCGCAGTCCGAGGCGTTCAAGATGTCCTTCGTCGACGTCGACGTCGACAAGCCGGCGCCGAAGCCGCCGCCTCCTCCGCCCGAGCCGGAGCCCGCCCCGGCGCTGCCGGCCCCGCGCGCCGAGCCCGTGGCGCGCCCCGCCGCCCCGCCGCCCAAGGACGACCCGTACGATCCGCCGCCCGCGCCGGCGCAGGCGACGAAGGTGCTGACCAGCGACGACGAGCCGGTCGACCTCACCGGCCAGGGCTTCGTCTCGGGCGACGGCACCGGGCCCGGGTACGGGCAGGTCTCGGCCGCGGGGACCAGCACCGTGCCGACGATGAGCCCCAAGGCGACGCTCGGCGGCGTCCCGGGCGGCACCGGGACGGGCCCCGCGGTCGCGCCGCCACCGCCGCCGCCGGGCGAGGACAAGTCGAGGGCCGCCGGGATCGTCGGCTCGAGCGCCTGGAGCTGCCCGTTCCCGCCCGAGGCCGACACCGACCAGGTCGACTCGGCGCGCGTGACCGTGATCGTGACCGTGCGGCCGGACGGCTCCGCGCTGAGCGTGAAGGTCGTCAGCGATCCAGGCCACGGCTTCGGTCGCGCCGCCAAGATGTGCGCGCTCACCAGGCGCTACACGGCGGGGCTCGACCGCAGCGGCCAGCCCGTCGTCACGACCACGCCGCCGATCAACGTGAACTTCTCGCGCTGAAGAGGTGTCGGACATTCGTCCGACCAAGGCTTCTCGAGGCCCGAGGTCCGACGCCTCTTCAGCTCCGGGGGCGCGGGGGGCGAGCCCCCCCACGCGCGCCCGGGCGGCGGGGCCCCGGCGCCCCCCCCCCCCGCCCCCCCCCCCCCCCCCCCCCCCCCCCAAAAACGGGCGG
>CAYJPW010000109.1:0-27056 GCA_964372055.1 uncultured Polyangiaceae bacterium | reverse complement strand
GGCGGGGGGGGGGGGGGGGGGGGGGGGCCCCCGCCGGCTACGGCGCGGCGCTCGCCCGACGCCGCCCCTTTCCAGGGCTCGGAGCGCGCTTTGTTTTCTCTCGCCGTCCGGCTCCGCTATCCTCGGCGGCTGCACGTGGACATCGCCGAACGGGTCGCGCAGCTCGGGAAGGTCACGCTCTTTTCGGGCCTGACGCCCGGCGCCCTCGAGCTCATCTCGCGCGTGGCCACCGAGGAGTCGCACGCGCTCGGGACCAAGATCTTCCAGCACGGCGACATCGGCGACAAGCTCTACATCATCCTCGAGGGCAAGGTCCGGATCAGCCGGGACGTGCCTGGGATGGGCGAGGAGGCCCTCGCGGTCCTCGGCCCCGGGACGGTGTTCGGCGAGATGGCGCTGCTCGACGAGGCGCCGCGATCCGCCGACGCCCGCGTCCACGAGCGCTGCCGGCTCCTCGCCGTCCCCAAGGATGCGTTCGAGGACCTGCTCTTCCTCCACAAGGATCTCGCGTACGAGGTCCTCTGGAGCGTGGTGCGCATGCTCACCCAGCGCCTCCGCGAGACGAACGACAAGCTCACGTTCCTCTCGGTCAGCGGCAAATTCTAGCTTTTGTCCCGGCCGGCAGAGCCGAAGCGCCAGGCGGCCGCGTCCAATTCACGATCGGGGCTCTGCCCCCACCCCCAGAAGGGGAAGCGCTCGGAGGACCATGCAAGCTCAGCTGAAGACGTTCGGATTGCTCGCTGCCCTGCTCACCTCGGCGCTGCTCGGGGCGTGCGGTCCCGCGACGCCGCCGGTGGAGACGCCTCCCGCCCCGACCAGCGCGCCCGAGACGCCGGCGATGCCCAGCGCCGAGCCCGGCACCGCGCCCACCGCCGCGCCCACCGCCGCGCCCAGCGCAGCCCCCAGCGCCGGGCCGAAGGAGGCACCGCCCGCCGCCGCCTCGCAGCCGGTCGGGCCGAGCGCGCTCCTCGCCGACGTGAAGGCCGCCGGCGTCGACCTCACCAAGGCGAGCTCGCTCGACAAGCTCCCCGCCGCCCAGAAGAAGAAGCTCATGCCCCTCTTCGTGAAGGCGCTCGGCTACGCCGGCTGCACCGGCTGCCACGCCAAGGAGGGCGACTTCAAGACCGAGACCCGCAACATGAAGATCGCCGAAGAGATGTTCGACCACTTCGTCGCCGGGCTCCGCGACGACAAGGGCGGGGCGATCTTCTGCGACTCGTGCCACGCCGGAAAGGCCAAGCCGCTCAGCCGGGCCGATCAAGGCGCGCTGAAGAAGTTCATGGACACCGACTACGTCCAGAAGCTCGCGCGCGCCGACAAGAAGGACCACGAGTGCGCGACCTGCCACGGCGAGGCGCTCGAGACGAAGATCATCGACAAGCTCTGGAAGGTGATGTTAAGGGCTCTCCTAGCTCGGGCGCTTCGCCCCAAAACCCCCGGGGCAATCGCCGGCCGGCGTTCGCCGGCCGGACACCCGGCCTCCGCTTCGCTCCGGTCGTCTCGATTGCCGCCACCTTCGCCGGCGGACACTTCCGGCGACGATCCACGGTCGCGCCCGTCCCAGCGAAGACCCCGACCGACCGAAGGAATCCTCCGTGTCTCCCCGTCTCCCTGTGAAATCTTGCTCTCCCCACCCGTCAGGCGACGAAACGTCCGCCCGCCGCGTCCGCGCGCCAGGCGGGACGTTACCGCTGGGTTACCTGCCCGTTTCGTACTAGATCTCCCGGGCCATGTGCGGCGTCTTCGGCATCTACGGGCACCCCGAGGCGGCCAACATCGCCTACCTCGGGCTGCACGCGCTGCAGCACCGCGGCCAGGAGTCCGCCGGCATCGTCACCACCGACGGCGAGCGGCTCCTCGCCCACCGGAGCATGGGCCTGGTCCAGGCCGGCTTCACGCCGAAGGACCTCGAGGCGCTCCCGGGCGACACCGCCATCGGCCACGTCCGCTACTCGACGGCCGGCGGCTCGCACCTCAAGAACGCGCAGCCGCTCGCGGTCGACTACGCGCGCGGCTCGATCGCCATCGCCCACAACGGCAACCTCACCAACCACGAGGTCTTGCGCGAGCGGCTCGAGGCGCGCGGCTCGATCTTCCAGACCGCGAGCGACACCGAGACCATCGTCCACCTCATCGCGATGAGCACCCAGCGCGCCGTCGAGGACCGCGTCGCCGACGCGCTCGGCCAGGTCGAGGGCGCCTACTCGTGCCTCTTCCTCAGCGGCCCCGGCGCCGGCGCCGCGGGTCACGAGCTCATCGCGGTGCGCGATCCGATGGGCATCCGCCCCCTCTGCCTCGGCCTGCTCAGGCACGCCGCCGGCGAGGCGTACGTCATCGCCAGCGAGCCGACCGCGTTCGACCTCATCGGCGCCGAGCTCATCCGCGACGTCGAGCCGGGCGAGATGATCGTCGTCGGCAAATCGGGGCTCCGCACCCTGCGTCCGTTCGCGAAGAAGCCGCGCAAGATGTGCCTCTTCGAGTACGTCTACTTCGCCCGGCCCGACTCGCGCATCGAGGGCGCGAGCGTCTACGAAGTGCGCAAGGAGCTCGGCCGCCGCCTCGCCCAGGAGCACGCTGTACCTGTCGGAGGTCCCGTCGGAAGCCCCCTCGGAGGCCCCGACGCCAGCGACACCATCGTGATCCCGGTGCCCGACTCGGGCGTCCCCGCGGCCATCGGGTTCGCCGAGCAGGCCAAGGTGCCGTTCGAGATGGGGCTGATCCGCAGCCACTACGTCGGCCGCACCTTCATCGAGCCCCAGCAGACGATCCGCCACTTCGGCGTCAGGCTGAAGCTCAACCCCAACCGCGCCGTCATCGCCGGCAAGCGCGTCGTCGTCGTCGACGACTCGATCGTGCGCGGCACGACCAGCCGCAAGATCGTGAAGATGGTCCGCGACGCCGGGGCGCGCGAGGTCCACGTCCGCATCTCGAGCCCGCCCACGGCGTGGCCCTGCTACTACGGGATCGACACGCCCACGCGCGGCGAGCTCATCGCCTCGAGCCACTCGGTCGACGAGATCGGGCGCTACCTCACCGCCGACTCCATCGGGTATCTGTCGCTCGAGGGCCTCGTCGACTCGGTGCGCAAGAACGAGCCGGGCGGCGGCGCGGCCGACGCGCACTGCCACGCCTGCTTCTCCGGCAGCTACCCGGTGTCGTTCCTGGTCCACCCCCGCTCCAGGCAGCTCCGCCTGGTGAACGGTTGACGTCGGCCCGGCGAGGCCGTTGGATCCCGGCATGGCGGCGCCCGACCTCTTCGCGCGCGTGCCCGATCGGGCCTCGATCTACGAGGTGAGCCCGCGCGACGGCCTCCAGAACGAGGCCGCCATCGTCCCGACCCACGCGAAGAAGCGCCTCATCGAGGCGCTGATCGGGGCGGGCCTCCAGCGCATCGAGATGTCGAGCTTCGTCTCGCCCAAGTGGGTGCCCCAGCTCGCCGACGCGGAGGACCTCGCCCGCGCGCTCGACCTCGGCGGCCCCGGCGCCCCCGAGGGCGTCGTCCTCTCGGCGCTCTGCCCCAACGCCAAGGGGCTCGAGCGCGCGCTCTCGGTCGGGATCAAGGAGGTCGCGGTCTTCTTGAGCGCCAGCGAGACGCACAACAAGAAGAACGTGAACAAGACGGTCGCCGACACGCTCGCCGTCTTCTCCGAGATCGTGCCGCCCGCACGCGCCGCCGGGCTCACCGTCCGGGCCTACGTCTCGACGGTGTGGGGCTGCCCCTACGAGGGCGACGTCGATCCCGACAAGGTGCTCGGCATCGCCAAGAGGCTCCTCGATCTCGGCTGCTACCAGATCTCGCTCGGCGACACGATCGGCGTGGGCACGCCGAAGAAGACGCGCGACATCGTGACCCGGTTCCTCGGCGAGATGCCGGCCGAGCGCTTCGCCCTGCACATGCACGACACCCGCGGGACGGCGCTCGCCAACATCCTCGTCGGGCTCGAGCTCGGCGTGCGCGACTTCGACGCCTCGGTGGGCGGCGTCGGCGGCTGCCCGTACGCGCCCGGCGCCGCTGGCAACATGGCGACCGAGGACCTCGTCTACATGCTCCACGGCATGGGCGTCGAGACGGGCGTGGATCTCGACGAGCTGATCGAAGCGGGCAACGTCGCCGAGCAGGTGATCGGGCGGCCGCTGCCCGGCAAGGTCCACCGCGCCGGCCCCTTCCGGCTGCGCCGAGCATGAACGTGACGATCTCCCGAACCCTCCTCGCGGCGACCTCGCTATCGCTCTTCGCCTCGGCCTGCGGCGCCGGCGAGGCCGCGCGCACCGAGCCCGCCGTCGCCCCGCCGCCGATCGCCGACGCGGGCGCCGAGGACGCGGCCGACGCCGGCGCTGCCGCCGAGGTCGACGCCGGCTCGGCGGCGGCCGCCGAGGCGATCTTCGACTACGCGGTGTGCTCGAGCGGCGGCGATCCGGTCGCCAGGACCACCTGCATCCTCTTCCGGAAGGGCTGCGCCGGCGGTCTCTTCTTCGGCGATCCCGCCTCCCCCTCGGCGTGCACGATCGCGCTGCCCGCCGATCGCTGCAAGCTCCTCGAGGACCGCGTCACCTCGGACGCGACCGCGCTCCGCGATCACGCGCCGCCGCCTCCGCAGCGGATCAAGCCGGGCGACTTCATCGGGAAGATCCGCGCCCCGGGCGCCGGCGCCGAGGCCGACGTCGCCCACGGCGGCAAGGCGATTCTCGATCTGTTGCGCGAGCTGACGAGCAGCTGCCGATAGACGCGCGCCGCTCCTGCGGCGAGCGGGACGGAGAACGGCCGGTGCCTCAGGGCACCGGGCTGGTCACGCACCCGAGGCGGGTGAAGTAGACGTGGTGCGCTCCGCCCTCGCGGTCGTCGCGGAAGAGGACGCCCACGTCGCCCTCGGGCCCGAAGGCGGCGATCGGGTAGATCGAGTCCTGGCCGGCGAAGGTGAGGCGCTGCTCGGGGCTCAGCGGCAGGAGATCGCGCGTGACCATGCGCGAGTAGATCTCGTAGCCGTTGTTCTGATCGCGATCGTCCGAGTAGACGAAGAGGACGCGATCGCCGAGCGGCCGCATGAACGGGTAGCGCGAGCGGAACGGGCCGGGGTTGGTCACGGCGGTGGGCGGAACGATGGTCGAGCCGTCCTCGGCGAGGACCGTGGCGTAGATGGCCGTCGGGTTGGCGCTGCGATCGAACCAGGCCACGACGTAGCGGTCCTTGTTCCACACCACCGTCGGGTACACCGCCTCGGTGGTGCCGTCGGTGAGCACCTCGACCTGCGAGACCGGGTTCATGTCGTAGTCGAACGTCTGGAACTGGATGAGGTGGTTGAAGGCGTCGCCGATCGCCCACGCCACGCCGATGCCGGTCGTGCCGGCCGCGACGCTCGGGGATTCGTTGTCGAAGCCCTGCGTGCTGGTGAGCTTGATGTTGTCGCCGGCGAGCGCGCCGTCGACGGTGATGCGCTGGGCGTAGAGGTCGAAGAGGCCTTCGCGCTCGTCCTGCCAGACGAGGATGAACTCCTTGCTGTTCCAGGTGAGCGACATGTTGATCGAGAAGCCGGGCGCGAACGTCACGCGCGTGTCGGGAAGGACCTTGTCGCCCTCCTCGTCGAGGAGCGTGAAGTACACCTCGTAGTCGCCGTCGCGGCGGTCCTGCCAGGCGAGCCCGTAGCGGTCGCCGACCCATACGATCGGGCCGCCGGCCGAGTCGGCGTTGGCGAGGGTGACCAGCGCCTCGCCGTGGTTCGGGACCGCTTGTCCGGTGAAGTCGAGCATCGACCGGTACATGTCGAAGCCCTGCTGCGAGCCGGTGTAGACGGCCGCGTAGGACGTGCCGCTCCAGGCGAGGCCGCCGGGCCCGGCGGGCGCGATCGGACCCGAGATGCGCACCGGCTCGGCCGACAGCGGGATGAAGGACGCGTTGTCGTCGACGATGCCGTTGCAGTCGTTGTCGACGCCGTCGCACACCTCGAGCGCGCCCGGGTGGGCGGCGGCGTTGGTGTCGTCGCAATCGTCGCCGCACGAGTCGGGCGCGCCGGGGAGCGCCCCGACGAGCGGCGCCTTGTAGCCGTCGCCGTCGAGATCGAGCGTCGCCACCTCGTAGTGGCAGGCGCCCGTCGCGGGCTCGCAGAGATCGGTCGTGCAGGGGTAGTTGTCGTCGCAGTCGACGGGGGTGAGCTTCACGCAGCGGCCGGCGGTCCCGACCGGGCCGCCGGCGACGCCCGCGTCGGCCTCGGGGTAGCGGCACTCGACCGGGTTGCACAGATCCTCGATGCCGGGGCAGTCGGCGTCGACGACGCACTCGGGCTCGGGCGGCGCGGGCGGCGGGATGTGGAGGCCCGTGCGCGCGCCGCACGCACCGGCGCCCAGGAGGCCGAGCGCGAACGAGAAACGAAGGGTGCGTCGACGCCGAGCGGTCAGAGACATCCGCCGAAGCCCTCGACGTCGATCGGCTCGCAGACGAGCCCGGGCGGGCACCCGTCCTCCCCCACGAGCGGGCAGAGCTCGACGCATTGGTTGCCGCCGCCGGTCACCACGCACACGAACCCGGCGCCGCAGTCGAGGGCGCCGTTGCAACCGTCGCCCTGCTGGCCGAAGCCCTGCGGCGCGCAGACGGCGCCGTAGATCTCCTGGCCGCACGGCTCCGAGGGGTACTCCACGTAGATGTAGCAACCCTCGCCCGGCGCGCAGTCGCCGTTGAACTGGTCGTAGGGATCGCACTGGAAGTCGACGATGGGCGGACCGGCGTCGGGGCAGCCGGGATCGACGTAATCGTCGAATGCGTCTTTGCCGCCGTCGGGCTTGTGGGCGCCCGCGCCGGTGGTCGTGGTGTTGCCGCCGTCCCCGCCGCCTCCCCCGCCCTCGCCGCTCGCCGTCTCCTCCTGAAGGACGACGTTGCTGCACCCGGTGATCGCCCCCGCCGCGAGGGCGGGCCCGAGAGCCAGCGTCGAGAGGACAAGGAAGAGCTTGCGCATGACGTCAGGGTAGCGATTCTACCCTGCGGGGCCATCCCTTTGGCAGCTTCTCGGCGCTCGTGCTCGGGACCACGGCGCGTGCGGCGCGCTTCTCGGACCCGGTATGCTGCGCTCCATGGCCGAAGCGTATCGCGACGCTCCCGTCGCCTGCCCCGGTTGCGACGCCAGGATGGAGGCGTACCCGCTCCTCGGCTCGACCATCGACGTCTGCCCCGAGTGCGCCGGCGTCTGGGCCGACTGGTTCGACGGCGAGCTCGCCGCCATCGCGCGCGAGGCCCCCGCCCTGCGATCGCGCGGGCCGAGCCGCTCGGGCACCGCGGCCTGCCCGCGCTGCCAGCGCCCCCTCGAAGGCGAGCCCATCCCGGGCCCCGGAGACTACGGCCTGTTCCGCTGCGCCGAGTGCGTCGGCGCCTTCGTTCCGCGCGGCTCCTTCGAAGCCCTCATCGCCGCGGCCACCCCCGCGCCCGTGGCCCCCGAGCCCATCGCCTTCGCCCGCCTGGTCGCGCTCCTGCGCGCGCTCCTCGCCCCTCGCGCCCCGGATCCCGGCTGACCATCCGAGCGCAGCCAGGCCTGCCCCACTGTCGGGGACGTGCACGCGGACGTGGACGTGGACGGAGAGGAGCGCCCCGGCCGCGCTCGCGCTTCTACTTCGGAGCCCCCGCCTTCGCCGAGCCCGAAGGCGCCGGCCCCGCCGCCGCCGATCCCGACGGTGCCGGCCCCGCCGCCGCCGATCCCGACGGCGCCGCTGCGGCCTCGCCCTTCTTGCGCGTCACCGTGACCTTCTTGATCACCGGCGGCGTCACCGGCTTCTCGCCCTTCACCTCGACCGAGGCGATCTTGTGCACGAGCTCCACCGGGCCGCACTCGCCGAAGATGGTGTAGCCGTTGTCGAGGTGGAAGGCCGCGTCGTCGGTGATGAAGAACTGCGCCGAGTTGGTGTTCTTCCCGCGGTTCGCCATGCAGAGCAGGCCCGCGCGATCGTGGTTCGCGTCCTCCCAGACCTCGTCGGGGATGACGTAGCCCGCCTCGCCCGAGCCGTTCTTCTTGGCGTCGCCGCCCTGGATCATGAAGCCCTTGATGATGCGGTGGAAGATGGTGCCGTCGTAGGCCGGCTTCTTCTCCCACTTGCCCTCGGGCGTCTTCCAGGGGCGGGTGCCGCGCGCCAGCCCGACGAAGTTCGCGACGGTGATCGGCGCCTTGTCGGCGAAGAGCTTGCACTCGAGCGTGCCGAGATCGGTCTCGATCGACGCGACGAGCTCGTCGCCCTTCGCGAGGCCCTTGGTGGCGTCGTCGAGGGTCCACTTGCCCTTGATCGGATCGTCCTCGCTCGGCTTCACCTCGGCGACCGGCTGCGCGGTCACCTTGCGCTTGGCCGGCTTGGGCGGCGTCGGGCGGTTGCTCATCGCGAGCCGCGGGCGGGCGCTCGCCGCCGGCTTGCTGCGGAGATCGACGCTCGCGGCGGTGGGCTCGGGAGCCTTCGACTCGCAGGCGAGGAGCGTGGAAGCGGCGACGGGGACGAGGAGGACCAGGGGGCGCAGGTTCACGGGGCGACGTTCTCCCCGCTCCGGCCGCTCGGGTCAAGTCCGCTGCCCGCCCGACCCGCCTCGTGGGGCGGGACGCGCCGCCGCCGCCCGTCGCCCTACTCGAGGCGCTCGATCTTCTCGCTCAGGTAGCCGGCCATCTGCTTGAACGAGAAGTCGGCGCCGAATTTCTTGTCGATGGCCTCGCCGGCCTGCTTGAGCTCGGGCTTGGTGCGGCGGTCCTTCGCGAGCGTGCCGACGACGATGTAGTTGTCGGTATCGGGCACCGGGAAGAAGTAGACCTGCGGGAACGCGCCGCGGATGGTCTTCAGGTCCTCGTCCATCTTGTCGTGGCCGTTGATGTTGAACACCACGAGCCCGCCCTCGTTGAGGCGCGTGATGACGTCCTCCTTCAGGAACGCGATCGTCTTCATGCGCAGCGGCACGCCGGTCGCGTCGGTGTCGCCGGAGGGCTTGAGGAAGGCGTCCATGTAGATGACGTCGTACTTCTCGGTCGCCTTCTTGAGGAAGACGAAGGCATCTTCGGTGATGAGGCGCGTCTTCTCGGTCTGCTTCACGCCGAACCACTGCTGCGCCGCCTTGACGATCTCGGGATCGATCTCGACGACGTCCACCTTCTGCTCGGGATCGTACTTCTGGAGGAAGTGGACCATCGCGCCGCCGCCGAGGCCGACGATGAGCGAGCTCTTCTGCTCGGCCCGGAAGAGGTAGCTCGCGAACATCACCTTGGTGTAGGCGACGAGCAGGTGGTGCGGCCGGTCGCGGTCGATCTGCGACTCGGTCACGATCTCGCCGCTGTCGCGGATGAAGTAGAGGCCCCGGGCGCGGCCGTAGTCGCGGATGAGGAAGTGCGAGAAGGGCGAGCGGCCCTCGTAGACCGTCTTCTCCCGCTCCCCGCCGCCGAGGGTGATCGAGGTGGGCGCCTCGGGGGCCTTGGTGGTGCCGGGCGGGTTGAGCTCGAGCGGGGCGCTGGTGGGGCGCCGCTCGGGGACCGGCTCGTCGGGCCGGGGCGTGCACGCGAGCGGCAGCGCGAGGAGCAGCGCGGCGGCGTATCGAAGCGCTCTCATCTTCGGTCGTTCTCCAAGGTGCTGGTTACCATAGCTCTCGGCCGGCCGCCGGTCAGCCGCCGCCCTTGGCCTCGCGCCCGGCGAGCAGCTCGTAGAGCGCCGAGCCCACCGCCTCGAGGCTCTTCGGGCTCACCTTGTCGAGCGTGTCGGCGTGCGTGTGCCAGTACGGGTAGTCGTAATCGATGAGGAGCATCGCCGGGATGCCGAGGCGCTGGAACGGCGTGTGGTCGTCGGTGATGTGGTACTGCGGCGAGGGGTGCCAGCCCGAGAGGCCGAGCCGCTTGGCCGCGTCCCAGAGCTCGTGGACCAGGTCCGGCGCCGCGCTCAGCGAGGAGGCCTCGTAGTAGAAGCCCTGATCCTTGTCGCCGACCATGTCGATGGCGATCACCGCCCGCGGCTTCTCGCCGGGGTAGAACTGCGCGAGCTCGCGGGCGAAGTGCTCCGAGCCCTGGCAGTAGTCGTTGCTGCCGGGCCGCCCGAACTCCTCGCCGTCGAAGAGGACGTAATCGATGCCGATCGCCGAGAAGCCCTTGGTGCGGCGGGCGAGCTCGAGGAGCACGGCCACGCCCGAGCCGCCGTCGTTGGCGCCGGGGAGCGGCTCGCCGCGGCGCGCCGGATCGGGATCCTCCTCCGCCCAGAGGCGGCTGTCCCAGTGCGACCCGACCAGGATGCGCGCCTTCGCCGCCGGGTTCTGGCGCGCGATGATGTTGACGAGCTCGTAGCGCTTGCCCGAGACGCGCTCGGTGGCCTCGAGCTTCTGGAGCGACACGGCGCCGACGCTCGGCTCGATCGTCTCGACGAGGAAGTCGATGGCGCGCTGCCGCTCGGGGGCGGCGTAGTAGCGCTGGAGCTTCACGAGCTCCCCCACGAGGCGGTAGGCCTCGTCGCCCGAGAAGCCCCCCGCCGCCGGCGCGACCGCGCGCGCGCCCGACGACGCGGAGGCGGAGGCCGAGGCCGGAGGCGATGCGGCCGCGCGCTCCTGCGAGGAGCCCATCGCCAGGCACGTCCCCAGGTGGACGACGGCGTAGGCCGCCGCAACCGCGCCGAGCACGCGGCCGACGAGCAGCTTGCCATCGGCACCGACGAAGAGGCGTCGCTCGGCCGGCTTGGGCCTCGGCGCCGGACCGCTCGCCTTGCCGCGACGGGCGTTCGGCCGGCGCACCGGCTTCTTCCCGAGGGCGGCGCGCTCCTCGCGCGGCGCGGCGCGGCCTCTACCGGCGGCCATCGGTCGCGGAGAGGGCGTAAATGCCGAACTGGGGGACCCAGTGACCGTAGGCGCGGTAATCGCCCTTGCGCGCGTCGTGCATGCTCATCCCTGCGCCGATGTGGCGGATCGCGGCCGTGCGCCAGCGCACGTCGCCCGTCCTCTCGTAGACGGACCAGAGGCCCCACGCTCGCGAGAAATTCATCCCGAGGTGGTGATCGGTGTAGGTCAGATCGATCGGCTCGAGCTCGGACGCAGCGGGGCGGTGGTCGGCGAGCCAGCGGTCGAACTCGGCCTGCGTCCGCGTCACCTCGAGCACATGGGCCCAGTTGCCCCAGCGCGAGAAGAACTCGGCGCGCTGGTCGCGGTCGGACTCGAGCGTCACCTCGGGCGTCTTCGCGGTGAGCCGGGAGGCGACCGTCCTCTTTACCCAATCCTGGCCGGCGGCGTCGCCCGTGAACGCGTAGTGATCGAAGAGCTGACGGAGCGCCCAGGCGTCGTTCTTGTACTCGGGCGTCAGCGGCGTCGGCTCGCGCTCGAGGTAGTAGCGGCGGAGCGAGGCGGCGACGTCGCCGGCCATCGCGCGGAGGCGATCCGAGCCGGTCGTGCGCGCGTCCTCGATGGCGAGGCGGAGGAACCAGGCGCGGCCGTAGGGCATCTCGAACTCGGGATCGCCGGCGAGGAGCTCGCGCTCCGCCCGGATCCCCTCGGCCCCCAGGGACGCGTCGACGATCTGCCGGAAGCGGGGCTCGCCGGTGAGCGCGTGCGCGCGGAGCAGGGCCCAGTGCCCGTGCACCGCCGAGTGCCAGTCGTAGCAGCCGGAGAAGACGGCGTGCTTGGTGTCGTGGTGGACCACCGCGACCGCGACGCTCTCGCCGAGCTCGCGGACCCACGCGGCCCGGTGCTGCGAGAGCTCGCGCCAGAGCGCCTCGTCGTCGACCGCCCTCGCGGCGGGCGCGGGCCCGGCGTCGCGCGGGGCGCCGCTCGCCGCGCCGTCGCCGCCCTCGCAGCCGCCGAGCGCCGCGCCGAGCGCGAGGAGGAGCGCCGCGCCGGCGGGGCCGAAGAGGAGGGCCTCGACGCGGGCGAGCGGCATGGCGGGCGGACTCTAGCCGGGGCAAAACGGCTCGGCAAGGCGGGTCCCGAGGGCTAGGTTGTGCGCGCCATGTGGACGCTCGGCGACATCCAGGGCCGGCTCGGCCTCTCGATCGTCGGCCTCGTCGTCGAGATCGTCGCGCTCCTCTGCATCCCGCTCGTGGTCCTGCGCCGCAAGGAGCCCTCGAGCACCGCGGCGTGGATCCTCGCGCTCGTCTTCTTGCCCGTGGTCGGCGCCACGCTGTTCCTGCTCTTCGGGCGCGAGCGCGTCCGCCTCCCGGTCCAGTGGAAGCGCGAGGCCGATCGCGATCTCGCGCTGCGGCGCAAGCGCCTGTCCTCCGCCCCGATCGCGTCGCCGCCGCCGGAGCGGCTCGGGGTCTCGTCGGTCTGGGACCTCGCGCGCGACGGCGCCTCGGCCCGCGGGCTCTTCCGGGTGAGCGGCGCCCTCGCGGGCGTCACGCCGGTCGGAGGCAACCGCGTCGATCTGCTCATCGACGGCGACGCCACCTACGAGGCGATCGGCGCGGCGATCGACGGCGCCCGCCGCAGCGTCCACGTCGAGTACTACCTGGTGCGCCGCGGCCGGACCGCCGAGTGGCTGCGCGATCGGCTCTGCGCCGCGGCCCGGCGCGGCGTGGAGGTGCGCCTCTTGATGGACGGCTACGGCTCGTTCTGGCTCGGCCGCGCCTGGCTGCGCCCGCTCCGCGAGGCCGGCGCCAAGGTCGCGTTCTTCCTGCCGGCGCGGCTCCTCTTCTTCCAGCCGATGAACCTCCGCAACCACCGCAAGATCGTGGTCGTCGACGGCGACACCGCGTTCACCGGCGGGATCAACGTCGGCGACGAGTACCGCGGCCGCCACGGGCCCTGGCGGGACACGCACCTCGCCATCCGCGGCCCGGCGGCTCGGCAGCTCGCCGAGGTCTTCGTCCACGACTGGCACTTCGCGACGCGCGAGCACATCGACGCGCACCCGCCCGACGAGCGCGCCTCGAAGCCGCAAGCGCCCGACGCGGCGGAGGCGCCGGCCGAGGCGCTCGAGCCTCCGCGAATCCCGCGCGCGCCGGGTCTCGATCTCCACGAGAGCGCCGGCATGTCCCGCCATCCGACCGCCGCGACGGTGGCGATCGTCCCGAGCGGGCCGGACCTCGAGGGGCCGGCGCGCGAGGCCATCCACCGCCTCTTCTTCAGCGCCATCACCCTGGCGCGCTCGCGCGTGTGGATCACCACGCCCTACTTCATCCCGGATCGGTCGATCGTCGTCGCGCTCCAGTGCGCCGCCGCACGCGGGGTCGACGTCCGCCTGCTCTTCCCGAGCCGCTCGAACCACCGCTTCGTGTTCCAAGCGGGCCGCTCGTTCTACGAGGAGCTCCTCGAGGCCGGCGTCTCCATCCACGAGTACGGTCCCGGGATGATCCACGCGAAGACGATGGTCATCGACGGCCAGGTGGCGCTCGTCGGCAGCGCGAACATGGATCTGCGCAGCTTCCGCCTCAATTTCGAGGTCCACGCCATCGTCCGTGACGGAGCGACGGCCGCAGAGCTCGAGGCCTGCTTCGAGGCCGACCTCGCCGCCTCGCCGCGCATCGAGCTCGAGGCGTTCCGGCAGCGGCCGGCGGCGCTCCGCGTCGTCGAGGGTGCCGCGCGCCTCTTGAGCCCGCTCATGTAGCGCGTTACTCCGGGGAGCGTGATCCTCGTCCCGCCGGAGCCGCTCCCGCCCACCGACGCGCTGCTCGACGCGCTGGCGGCGCTCCGCGAGAAAGGGAGCGCTCGGGCCCGGCCGGACGATCTCGACGCGCGCGACGAGGGCTTCATCCGGCGCCTGCTCCCGCTCCTCGGCGTCTTCTACGACACGTACTTCCGCTGCGAGACCGAGATCGAGGAGGACGTCCCCGAGGGCGCGTTCCTCGCCGTCGGCAACCACAACGCGATGACCGGCACGCCGGACATGTTCTGCCACATGGCCGCGTTCTGGCGCCGCTACTCCCCGCGGCGCCTCGCCTACGGCCTCATGCACGACGTGCCCTTCCACGTGCCCGCCGCGGGCGCGTGGCTCAACGCCTCCGGCGCGATCGCCGCGAGCCGAGAGAACGCGAGGAGGGCGCTCGAGCGCGGCGCCGCCGTCCTCGTCTTCCCGGGCGGCGACATGGACGCGTGCAAGCCCTTCGCGCGCCGCTACACGATCGAGTTCGGCCGGCGTCGAGGCTTCGTGCGCACCGCCATCCGCCAGGGCGTGCCCATCGTGCCGATCGTGAGCGTGGGCGCGCACTCGTCGCTCTACATCTGGACCGACGGGCGCCGGATCGCCGATCTGCTCCGCCTCCCCACCCTGGCGCGGTCGAACGTGGCGCCGCTCGGCTTCGCCATGCCCTGGGGGCTCATCGTCGGAGTGCCTCTCCCGCACCTGCCGCCGCCGGTGAAGATCCACACCCGGATCCTCCGCCCCATCCGGCACGAGCTGCCGCCGGAGGCGGCCGACGATCCCGTGGAGGTGGAGCGCGTCTACGAACGCGTCCTGTCCGTGATGCAGGGCGCGATGGAGGAGCTCCGCGTCGCCGGGCGCCACGGGCTCTTCCCTCGGAGGTAGCCCAAGGCGTAGACCCCATTCCTGCCCCAGGTTGAAACCTGGGGCAGTGCTGTCGTCGGCCTTCTCTGAGGCGGTGAGCCCATCCGCCCGCGACGACGCCAGGACCGCCTGCGCCGTCGCGCGCGAGGCGCCACCTTCCTGCATGCCCCAGGCTTCAGCCGGCTTCAGCCTGGGGCAGGAAAGGCGCTCCCGCTTCTCACCAGAGGCGAGCCCACTCCTGGTGAGCCGTCCGTGCTTTGGGTGTGCAACCGGGCCCCGAGGGCGTTATGTATCCGCGAGCTTGGCACCGCGCGCGACTCCTCCGACCCCCGGCGATCCCCTCGCGCGTGTCGCGGACGATGGCGCGTGGCGCGGGCGCTGGCCATTTCTCGTGGCCGCCGCGGCGCTCCACCTCGGGCTGCCGCTCTTGGCGCTGGTCGCGCCCCCGCCGCGGGCCGAGCCGCCCCGCGAGGAGGCGGCGCTCGAGGTCGTCGAGATCGATCTCTCCCCGCCCCCCACGCCTGCGTCACCCGACGAGGCCGCGCCCGCCGAGCGCGCGGCGGCGCGCGAGCCGGCGCCGCGGACGGCGAGCGCGGTCCCGGCGCGCGCCGGCGAAGCCGCTCCGGCGATCGAGGCCCCGCGGGCCGAAACCGCCGAGCCGACGCCGACCACCGCGCCGCCCACGCCGGCGGCGCCGACGACCGGCGGCTACGACGCCCCGCCAACCGACGGCCGCGAGGTGCTCTTCGCTCCGGGGATCGGGGGCCCGGCGGTCTGGTCGCTTCCCGGCGTCGTCCCGGGCGCGGGCTCCGGCCCCGCCCCCGCGCCCACGGCGCCCGACGCGACGCGCGCCCCCGATCGCGACGTCGCCGGCCAGGTCCTGCGCGGCACGCTCCGCGGCAAGGACAAAGCGCTCGGCCTCGATCTGCCCGCCGCCGGCTCGGTGGCCTCGGCGCTCGCCGACGCGGTCCGCGCCACCGACGCGCCGGGCAACGCCCGCGCGAGCTTCGAGATCCGGATCGACGCGCGCGGCAAGGTGGTCTCGGTCCGCGTGCTCTCGATGTCGGCGGGCGCGCGGCAGTCGTGGGAGCGCGTCGCCCGGGAGGCCGCCTCGCGGCTCGCCGGTCGCGAGCTCGCGATGACGGGCGCGTTCGCAGCCGGCGCCTCGGTCTTCGTCGACATCACCTCGGCCCTGCAGCTGCCCGCCGGCTCGGGAGGCGCGCTCGCCGAGGGCCCGCCCCCGGGGACGGTCGGCGGCGGCATGACGTTCGACCTCTCGAATCTGGGCGCCCACGCGACGCGGGTGGTCAAGTCGAGCTTCCGCGCCGTCCCCGTCGCGCCGCGCCCCGCGCCGGCCCCGGACGCGTCCCGGTAGCGCTATCCTGCGCGCTTCGATGGCGAGCACCGCTCCCGATCCGCGAGCGCCCCGCCGGGCCAAGGGCGTCCACCTCCTGGCCCCGAGCGGGCGCGTGACGATCGAGCGGCTCGGCCTGCCGCGCCACCCGGCCAACGACCTCTACCACTTCCTGCTGACGACGAGCTGGCCCAAGCTCCTGGTCGTCACGGCCGGCGCCTACGTCGCGGCCAACTGCCTCTTCGCGCTCGCCTACCTCGCCCTCGGCGACGGCATCGAGAACGCGAAGGGCGGCTCGTTCACCGACGCCTTCTTCTTCAGCGTGCAGACGATGGCGACGATCGGCTACGGCAAGATGGTCCCGCACAGCTTCGCGGCCAACGTGCTGGTCACGCTCGAGGCGCTCATCGGCATGCTCTCGGTCGCGATGGCCTCGGGCCTGATGTTCGCCAAGCTCTCGCGCCCGACCGCGCGCGTCCTCTTCAGCAACGTCGCCTTGGTCTGCCCCTACGACGGCCGCCCCACCCTCATGTTCCGGGCCGCGAACGAGCGCGCCAACCAGATCCTCGAGGCGCAGATGCGGGTCACGCTCGCGCGCGACGAGACGACGGCCGAGGGCGTGAAGATGCGGCGGTTCTACGATCTCGCGCTCTCTCGCAGCCAGAACGCCGTCTTCGCGCTCACCTGGACCGCCATGCACCCGATCACCGAGTCGAGCCTGCTCCACGGCGCCACGCCCGAGTCGCTCGCCGCGCAGGGCGCCGAGATCATCGTCTCGGTCACGGGGATCGACGACACCTTCTCGCAGACGGTGCACGCGCGGCACTCGTACTTCCCCGAGGAGATCGCCTTCGACGTGCGCTTCGTCGACATCCTCACCGTCTTCCCCGACGGCCACCGCCAGATCGACTACGGCAAGTTCCACGACGTCACGCCGGTGAGGCGGCCGAAGAAGAAGAGCGCGGCCTGAATCGGCGGTGAGGATCAGCGATTGTTGACGAACTGCCAGCCGAAGCGGCCCTTGATGCAGAGGTGGCCGCCGGTGACCGACGAGTCGACCGGCGAGCTCACCTTCACGATGGCCTCGTCCTGCACGTGGAGCGTGAGCGCGCAGCCGACGCCGCAGTAGGGGCACACGGTCTCGGTCGCGGTCTGCTTGGACTCGTCCCAGGCGCCCTTCGCGCGGAGCTCGTGCTCGCTCGTGAACATCAGCGCGCCGGTGGGGCAGACGCCGATGCAGTTGCCGCAGTAGACGCAGGCCGAGTCGGGCAGCGGCACGGCGAGCTCGGTCGAGATGCGCGCGTCGAAGCCGCGCCCGGCGACGGCGATGGCGAAGGTGTTCTGCGCGTCGCTCCCACAGGCCTCGACGCATTTGTAGCAGAGGATGCACTTGCCGTAGTCGCGGACGTAGAGCTCGTTGTCGACCTTGACCGGCTGGGCGACGGTCTGCGCCGCGGCGCCCTCCGGCGCGTGGTGGTGGCCGGCGTGGGCCTGATCGCGCGCGCGCTCCGCGGCCGGCGCGGCGCGCGGGCCGAAGCGATCGGGATCGGCGCCGTAGCGCTCGGCGTAGCCCGGGAAGGCGGGCGCGGTGGAGAGGTCGACCGACGAGCCGAGCAGCTCGAGCACGAGCTTGCGGCTGGTGCGGACGCGCTCCGAGTCGGTGAAGACCACCATCCCCGCCTCCGCCTTGCGCGAGCACGACGGCGCGAGCACGCGCGCGCCCTCGATCTCGACCACGCACACGCGGCAGACGTTCACCGGCGTCAGGTTCTCGGCAAAGCACAGCGTCGGCGTGCTCTTCCCGGCCGCCTTGCAGGCGTCGAGGATCGTCGAGCCCTCCGGCACGCTCACCGGGGCGCCGTCGACGGTGAGCTCGATGGGGCGCGGCGGCGGCGCCATCGGCAGGCGGATCATCGCGTCCCTCCCTCGTCCCAGAGCGGGAGCTTCCTCGCGGCCGACTCGATCGCGCTCGACGCCGTCTGGCCGAGGCCGCAGATCGACGCGTCGCGCATCACCTGGCCGAGCTCCTTCAGGAGCAGCCGCTCGCCGTCGACGGATCCGAGCGGGCGCCGCCGCGAGAGGCGCGCGACGAGCTCCTCCTGGCGCACCGTCCCCACGCGGCAGGGCACGCACTGGCCGCACGACTCGTCGCGGAAGAACTCGGCGATGCGCGCCAGGATGGGGACGATGGGGACCCCGTCGTCGAGCACCAGCACCACGCCGGAGCCGAGCGTCGCGCCGATGCGCCGCGTGTCCTCGAAGGTGAGCGGCGTCGCGAGCTCGGCCGGCGTGACGAAGACGCCCGCGGCGCCGCCGAGGAGCACCGTCTGGATCGCGCGCCCGCCGGGGACGCCGCCGGCGAGCGCGATGAGCTCGTCGAGCCGCGTCCCGAACGGCAGCTCGTAGAGCCCCGGCCGCGCGACGCACCCGGAGACGCAGAAGAGGCGCGTCCCCGCGGAGTCGGCCGTGCCGATCTTCCGGTAGGCGGCCGCGCCCTCGAGCAGGATCTCGGGCACGTTCACCAGCGTCTCGACGTTGTTCACCACCGTGGGTTTGCCGAAGAGCCCCGCCTCGACCGGGAACGGGGGCTTGTTGCGCGGCTCGCCGCGGAAGCCCTCGAGCGAGTTGAAGAGCGCCGTCTCCTCGCCGCAGATGTACGCGCCCGCGCCGCGGCGCACCTCGATCTCGAGGCGGAGGCCGCGCCCCATGACGTCATCGCCGAGCAGGCCGCGCGCCCGCGCCTCGGCGATGGCCGCGCCGACGCGCTCGGCGGCGAGCGGGTACTCGCCGCGGATGTAGACGTAGGCGCGCTCCACGCCGGTCGCGTAGCTCGCGATCGTCATCGCCTCGACGAGCGCGAAGGGATCCTCCTCCATGAGGACGCGGTCCTTGAACGTGCCGGGCTCGGACTCGTCGGCGTTGCAGACGAGGTAGTGCGGGCGCACCGCGGCGCGCGCGACCGCGTCCCACTTGCGACCGGTGGGGAAGGCGGCGCCGCCGCGGCCGACGAGCTTCGACTCGGTGATCTCGCGGATGACGCCGGAGGGCCCGAGGTCGAGCGCGCGGCGCAGGGCGCGGTAGCCGCCGTGGGCGCGGTAGTCGTCGAGGCTCGTCGGATCGACCACGCCGACGCGCCGGAGCAGGCGCAGGCCGGGGCTCCCCGCCTGTGGGAGGACGGTGCGCGGCGGATCGGGGACGCGCCGCTCCTCGAGCGCCCGCGCCACCGACGCCCGCGTCGCGTGGCCGAAGCCCCGCTCGAACGGCGCCTCGCCGGCGGCGACGAGCAGTGCCGCCGGCGCCTGCTCGCAGAGCCCGAGGCAGGGGCTCCGCATCCAGGTCGCCTCCCCCCTCGCGGGGGAGCCGGCAGCGACGTGCGTCGCCTCGAGATCCGCGATGAGCGCGTCGGCCCCGCGCGCCTTGCAGGCGATGTCGTCGCAGACGTGGGCGACGACCGGCGGGCGCTCGGCCATGGCGAAGAGCGCGTAGAAGCTCGCGACGCCGTAGCCCTCGGCGGGCGGCACCGCGAGGCGGCGGCAGACGTAGCCGAGCGCGCCCGGGCTCACCCAACCGGCACGCGCCTGCACCGCGTGCAGCGCCGGCAGGAGCAGGTGGCGGCGGCCCTGCGCCTCGCCGAGCCCCACCGGTGCGTCGCCGGACGCGGGACCGAGGACGAGGTCGACGGCGTCTCGCTCGTCCTCGCTCGGCGCGGCCTCGATGTGGCGTAGATCCACCGGCTTCCTCCCGCTACTCCGCGGCCTCGATCCGATCGATCCGGATCGCGGCGGCCTTGAACTCGGCGGTGCCCGACCGGGGATCGGTCGCGTCGATGGTGAGCACGTTGGTGTCGACCTCGTCGGGGAAGTGCAGCGTCATGAACACGAGCCCCGGCCGGAGCCCGCTGTCGAGCCGCACCGGCGCGACGACCGAGCCGCGCCGCGAGCTCACGCGCACGAGCTCCCCCGGGCGCACGCCGAGGCGCTCGGCGTCCTCGGGGCAGAGATCCACCGTCTCGCCCCGACGCAGCGGCGAGGTATAGCCGCCCGTCTGCACGCCGGTGTTGTACGAGTCGAGGCGCCGCCCCGTGGTGAGGCGGAGCGGGAACCAGTCGTCCGTCGCCTCGACCGGGCCCTCGTGCTCGACGGCGGAGAACGGCGCGCGCCGCCCGCGCAAGGGCTCCTCCCAGAAGCGGCCGTGCAAGAAGAGCTCGCCCGGGTGCTGCTCGTCGGGGCAAGGCCACTGCAGCCCGCCGCTCGCCTCGAGGCGCGCGTAGCTCATCCCGCCGTGCATCGGCGAGAGGGCGCGGAGCTCGTCCCACACCTCTTGCGGGCTGGGATCGCCGAGATCGCGGCCGAGGCGCCGCGCCAGATCGCAGAGGATGGCGATGTCGTCGCGCGCGTTGCCCGGCGGCGGCACCGCGCGCCGCACCCGCTGCACGCGCCGCTCGCTGTTGGTCACCGTGCCCTCGCTCTCGCACCAGCTCGCCGAGGCGGGCAGGACGACGTCGGCGAGCTCGGCCGTCTTGGTGCGGAAGATGTCCTGCACCACGAGGTGCTCGAGGCCGCGGAGGCGCTCCATGGTGTGGCCCGAGTCGGCCTCGGACTGCGCCGGGTTCTCGCCGATCACGTAGAGCGCCGTGAGCTCCTTCCGGCCCATCGCCTCGAACATCTCGCTGAGGTGCCAGCCGTTCTTCGGGGGGATGGTGACGCCCCAGGCCCGCTCGAACTTCGTCCGCGCCTCGGGATCCTCGACGTCCTGGAAGCCGGTGAGCTTGTTGGGCAGCGCCCCCATGTCGCCCCCGCCCTGCACGTTGTTCTGCCCCCGGAGCGGGCTCAGGCCCGAGCCGTAGCGGCCGACGTGCCCGGTGAGCAGCGCCAGGTTGATGAGCGAGAGCACGTTGTCGACGGCGTTGTGGTGCTCGGTGATCCCCAGCGTCCAACAGAGCACGGCGCGGTCGGCGCGCGCGTAAGCGAGCGCCATGCGCTCGATGAGCTCGCGCGGGACGCCGGTCTCTCGCTCGGCGCGCTCGAGCGTGTAGCGCAGGGCGGTGGCGCGGAAGGCGTCGAAGCCGCTCGTGGCGCGCTCGATGAACGCCCGGTTCTCGAGGCCGCGGTCGAGGATCACGCGCGCCACCGCGTTCGCGAGCGCGATGTCGGATCCCACCTGGATTGGCAGCCACCCGTCGGCCCACGCGGCGGAGCTCGTCCTGCGCGGATCGACGACGAAGAGCTTGGCCCCGCGGCGCACCGCCTTGAGCACGTGGTGGAAGAAGATCGGGTGCGTCTCGCGCGCGTTCGATCCCCAGAGGAGGATCACGTCCGTCTCCTCCACCTCGCGGTACGAAGTGGTGCCGCCCCCCGCCCCGAAGACCGTCGCCAGACCGACGACGCTGGGAGCGTGTCAGGTCCGGTTGCAGCTATCGATGTTGTTGGAGCCGACCACCGCGCGCGCGAGCTTCTGCGCGACGTAGTTGACCTCGTTGGTGGCCTTCGAGCAGCTGAAGACGCCGAAGGTCCGCGGGCCGTGGCGATCGACCGACGCGCGGATGCCGCGCGCGGCGCGATCGAGCGCCTCGTCCCACGTGGCGGGGCGGAGCTTGCCGTCGTCGCGGACCAGCGGCTCGGTGAGGCGGGGGAGTCGGGTCTTCATGGGCGTCCTCGGAGCCCGAGCATAGATCGCTTTTCAGGCCTCGGGGTCGATGCGTCGGGGGTGCGCGTAGACATTGAAGCCGTCGCCGCGGAGGAAGCCGACGATCGTGATCCCCAGCCGCTCCGCCGCCTGGATCGCCAGGCTCGAGGGCGCCGACACCGCGCAGACGATCGGGACAGAGGCCATCGCGGCCTTCTGCACCAGCTCGAAGCTGAGGCGGCCCGAGACCATGAGCAGGCCATCGGCGAGCGGGACCGCGCCGTCGAGGAGGGCGCGGCCGAGGACCTTGTCCATCGCGTTGTGGCGACCCACGTCCTCGCGCGCGCAGAGGAGCTCGCCGTCCCGGTCGAACAAACCCGTCGCGTGGAGCCCGCCCGTCTGGTCGAACACGGCCTGCGCGGCGCGGAGCGCGCCGGGCAGGCGCAGCAGCACCGACCGGCCGACGACCGGACCGTCGGGGATCGGCGGCGCGATCGTCTCGATGCGCTCGAGCGACGCCTTGCCACAGATGCCGCAGCTCGAGGTCGCGTAGAAGTTGCGCTTGAGGTGCTCGGCGTCGAACGGCCGGCTCAGCCGCACGGTGGCGAGGTTGCAGGGCCGGTCGGCCATCTCGAGCTCGCGCACCGGGCGCTCGGCGAGATCGCCGCGCCCCGCGAGCAGCCCCTCGGTGAAGAGGAACCCGACCGCGAGCTCGTGATCGTGCCCGGGCGTCCGCATCGTCACGCAGATGCGCTCGGCCGGGTGCTCCGGCCCCTCGACGCGGATCTCGAGCGGCTCCTCGGTGGCGAGGTGATCGCGGCGCTCGTCCGCCACCGCGCCGCGAAAGGCGAGGAGCCCGACGCCGGTGGTGGAGCGCTGCGGCACGAGCCGAGCGTAGCACCGGCGGCAATCGCGAACGGGGAGCCCCTGCGAGATCCCTCTCTCGATGGGGAGCTCTCGAGCGACCCCGGGCTGAAGCCGGCCGAAGCCGGGTTTCAACCTGGGGCAGCAATGGGGTCTACGCCTCGTGGCTAGAGAAGCAGGAGCGCCTTCCCTGCCCGCAGGCTGAAGCCCGTCATCGCTCGCGAGCCCCTCCCACGGCCGGATCCGCGCCCGTCCATCGCTCGCGGGGCGCGAGTGTCCTTCGCGCCATCTCCATGGTCCGCCCCTCCTGAAAGGCAGGAGCCACGCCGAGGTGGGCCAGGCGGCGTGTCAAGCGTCCCGGGCGTCCGATTCGGTGCATCGGTGGCGGAGAGGTCCGCCCTCTGGACGCAGAGGTCCGTGGTAGCTTCCATGGGTGCATCGCGCTCGGCGCACCAGCTCTCCCGCCTCGAGCCCAGCCGCGATCCGCGTTCGCGGTCGCTCGAGCCTGCTCAGCCTCGAGGAGTGGGCCGCGCTCGACGAGGATGTCCGGGGCGAGCTCGTCGACGGCGTCCTCGAGGAGGAGGAGATGCCCGGCTTCCTGCACGAGATCGTGGTCTCGTGGCTCGTCCGCGTGCTCCACGCCTGGGCCAGGCGGCGCAAGGGGCAGGTGACGGGATCCGAGACGAAGATCGCCGTCGCGGCCGCAAGCCCGACGTGTCGGTCTTCCTTCCCCCGCACATCCCCGCCCTCGCCGACTCGCTCGTGCGCACGGCGCCGCACCTCGTCGTCGAGGTGGTGTCGCCGCGGCCTCGCGACGCCCGGCGCGACCGCGTGGACAAGCACCGCGACTACGCGAGGGCGGGCGTCGGCTTCTCCTGGCTGCTCGATCCGGCGCTCCGCACGCTCGAGATTTTCGAGCTCGGCCGCGACCGCAGGTACGTGCACGCGCTCGGAGCGAGCAGCGGCCGCCTCGCGCGCGTGCCGGGCTGCCCAGGCCTCAAGGTCGATCTCGACGATCTCTGGGCGAGCATCGACGAAGCGGCGAAGACAGGCCGGCGGCGGTAACGCACTTCGTGATCGCCCCCTCGACCCCGGGCTGAAGCCGGGCAGCGCTCGGGGCTCACGTGCTCGCGGACGCCGGCGCCTCTCGCGCGCGTCGAGCGAGGCGTAGCTGAAGCGACGACGGCAGGCACCGCGACGTGGGCGCGCGCGACGAACGGCGCTGCGAGGCTCTGCGCGGCGAACCCACCTCCGACGAGCTTCGCTCACCGAACTGGGGCCGAAGCGCGATCAGCCCGCGCGAGGGCGCATCGCATCCCGCCGACAAGAGGCGCCGGCTCGCGCCCACGCACCCCCGGAGCGCTCCCGCTCGAGGCGGCGCCGGGCGTAGCAGGCCCGGCGTGAACCGGGGCGGACGCGCCCCGAGGGGGAAGCATGCGTCGAATCATCCTGATCGCTTTCTGGGCCCTGGCCGTGACCACCGCGTGCGGCGACGCGCCCGACGTGGACGATGGGCGACACGAGGGATCGTCGACCGCGTCGAGCGGATCGAGCACCAGCGGATCGAGCGGCGTGACCAGCTCGACGGGCGCGGGCGGCGCGGGCGGCGCGCAGACGGGGGCCGGCGGCTGCGCCTGCGACGCCGCCTCGTCCTCCGGCAGCGGCAGCTCCGGCGACGGATCGGGCGGCTACGCCTCGTCGGGCTCGAGCAGCTCCGGCGGGGGCGGAGACTGCAGCTCGGGCACGGGCGACGACCGGGGCGCGAGCGGAGGCGGAGACCGCGACGAGGACGAAGACGAGGATCGAGACGAAGGCGGCCGACACGGCGGCTGCAAGAAGCATGGCGGCTGGGGTCGCTGACCGGCGGCCGACGCCTTGCGCGCCCTCGAGCTCGAGCGGCCGCGAAGGCGGTCCGCGCTCGGGCTCGAGCGGCCGCGAACGCCGGTCCGCGCTCGGCCTCGAGCGGCCGCGAACGCCGGTCCGCGCTCGGCCTCGAGCGGCCGCGATCGCGGGCTCGTCTACTTCGCCGACTCGAGCAGGGCACGGAACGCCGACCGCGCCGCCTGCACCGTCTCGTCGGGGCCGGTGAGCTTGAAGAACCAGTTGCCCCGGTCCGGCGTCTTCACGACGGCGCCGTAGAGGCGGAAGTTCTCCTTCACCATCTGCATCGGCGCCTTCTTGTTGGGACCGACCTTGGGGCCCATCGCGATCTTGTAGGTCCCCTTGACGTCGACCGTCTCGACCGCGAGGCCGCCCTGCGTCTTGAGCTCCTCGCGCGCCGCCGCCTTGCCAGCGTCGCCGTCGAACTGGGAGAACCACTCGCCGAAGTTCTTGGCCGGATCCCCGCCGGCGCCGGTCCCGAAGAAGAAGACGTTCACCTCGGCCTCCTCCTTGTCGTCGCCCTGCTTGGGGATCCGGTACGAGGCCTTCTTGGGCCCGGGCGAGTGGGGGACGTCCATCGTCGTCCAGGTGCCCGGCGCCTGCCAGGTGAGCGGCGCGACCGCCGGCGCGGCCGAGGCGGCGGGCGGAGGGGGATCCGGCTCGGCCGGGGCCTTGGAGCAGCCGGCGAGGGAGAGGACGACCAGGGCGGCGAAGGCGCGGGGTTGCATGATAGAGGTCACAAAGAAGCCTGCCATGGCTACACCGTTTCGTGCTTCAAGGGGAGCTCGGGGACGGCCAGGCGCGGAGTGTAAGCCTTCGCGGCGGGCGGCACGTATTCACGATGGGGGCTCTGCCCCCAAGCCCCCGGAGAATCGACCTGACGGGTCCATTGGGGACCATGATCGCCCCAGCCCTGGAGACGCACATGGATCAGCTTGGGGATTACCTCGTCCGGCGCCTCATCGGCGAGGGGGGCATGGGCAAGGTGTACGAGGCGGAGGAGCGGCTGTCCAAGCGGCGCGTCGCCCTCAAGGTCCTGCACCAGGAGCTCGCCCGCAGCGAGCAAGGCCGGCGCCTCTTCCTCAACGAAATGCAGATCTTGGCTCACCTCGAGCACCCCAACATCGTGCGGAGCCTCGCCAGCACCGAGGTCGGGGGCGAGCTCGTCATGGTGCTCGAGTTCCTCGACGGCCGGACGCTCCGCGCCGTCCTCAACGCGGAGGGGCGCCTGCCCTGGGCCGACGCCGTCGGCGTCGTCTCGAGCGTCGCGGCGGCGCTCGGGGCGGCGCACGGGCAGGAGCCCCCGATCATCCACCGCGATCTCAAGCCCGAGAACATCATGGTCCTCGGCGACGGCTCGGTGAAGGTCATGGACTTCGGCATCGCCAAGGTCATCGAGGCGCTGAACCAGACCAACACCCAGAGCGTCGGGACGCTGCAGTACATGAGCCCCGAGCAGATCGACGCGCACACCATCGATCACCGCTCGGACCTCTACTGCCTCGGGCTCATCTTCTACGAGCTGCTCGCCGGCCACCCGCCCTTCCAGTCGGCCTCGCCGCGGCAGCTCTTGAACTTGCAGTGCACCGCCGAGCCGCCGCCGCTCGCCGAGGAGGTGCGCCGAGGGCTGCCCAAGGGCGTCGAGCAGCTCGTCTTCCAGCTGCTCGAGAAGGCGCCGGAGGACCGGCCGTACCTCGCCCTCGACGTGGTCGAGCGCCTCGAGCCCTTCCAGACCGCCGGCGGCAGCTCGCTCGCGGGCAGCGGGGGCCAAGGCGGATCGAAGAAGTCGGTCACGCCGCACCGCTCGCCGCGCCCGTCGGGCTCCGGCGCGGCGGCGCCGGCGACGGCCGAGGGCGCGGCGCGCTCGAACGAGGCGCCGGCGCGTTCGGCCGAGCGCGCCGAAAGCCTCGCCGCCGCGGCCGACAAGGCCCAGGGCGACGGCATCAAGCCCGTGCAGGCGCCGCGCGCCGACACCATCGCCTTGGTCGACAAGGTCGAGGCCTCGCGCGAGGTCCCGACGCGCGTCGCCGTGGGCATCATCCTGGCGCTCTCGCTCGTCGCGGGGCTCGCGGCCTACCTGCTCCGCTCGGCGGCGGCGCCGAGCGAGCCCCCCGCCGGGGCGACCGCCGGCGCCGTCACGGCGCCGCCGGGCCGCGGTAACGAGAGCCTGAAGCCGAGACCGGGAGGCCGGTGAAGCGCCGCCCGCTCGCGCTCGCGCGAGGCGCCGCGCTGCCGCGCACCGGTCGCGCCGGGCGCTGGGAGGCGAGCGGCGAGGCCGCGAGCGACGGCGGCCGAGGCGTCGAGATCTGGCACCTGCCGCCCGGGGACGAGACGGTGGGCGACCGGCTGCTCGCGCTCGGCGCGCGCGGCATCGGCGGCTTCGCCGAGGGAGGCCTCGACGACGAGGGCGTGTGGCTCGTGCGGCGCCTGCCGCCGCTGACGCTCGCCGAGCGACTGCGCCAAGATCGCGGCCCGTGGCCGCACCGCGAGGCCCTCTCGCTCGCGGCGTCGATCGCCCGTGCGCTCGCCGCCGCCGAGGAGGCCGCGCTCTTCCCCGGCGCGGTGACGCCGGAGGCGGTGCGCGTCGACGGCACGCGCGCGGTGCTCGCCGCCGACGCGCTCGCCGGCGCCCTCGTCGGCGGCGATCCCGGTGCCGCCCGGGCGGCGGCGACCTCGCCCCCGCTCTGGACGCCTCCCGAGCAGGCCGACGGCGCCGTGTGGGACGCGGCCGCGAACCGGTACGCGCTCGGCCTGGTGCTCTACCGGCTGCTCTCGGGCGCCCACGCGTTCGGCGGCGGCGGC
The DNA here is from genome assembly GCA_964372055.1 of uncultured Polyangiaceae bacterium. Lineage (GTDB taxonomy): Bacteria > Myxococcota_A > Polyangia > Polyangiales > Polyangiaceae > CAYJPW01. The sequence goes on along the minus strand of CAYJPW010000109.1, from coordinate 119 downwards.
CTCCGCCACGCGCTCGGCGAGGCGGCGCACCGCGAGGCCGCGCCCTTCGTCGACGCCGTCGCCTCGGCGCTGCCCGGGGGCTTGCAGAGCCTCACGCTGCGGCTGCTCCACCCCGAGGC
>CAYJPW010000108.1:0-35789 GCA_964372055.1 uncultured Polyangiaceae bacterium | reverse complement strand
CGGCCGGCGTGCGGATGCTCGGGGGCCTGGCCGGCCTCCTCGCCTTGGCCGGGGGCACGGCGGCGTCGGGCGCCGCGCCCGCGTCCGGTCGCGCCTCGCGCGGGCTCGCGGTCCGCGAGGCCGCCCCGCGCGGCCCCGGCTGGATCGCGCGGCTCGCCACCCGCCTGCACGATCTCCTCGCGCGCGCCCTGTTGCGAACGCGGCTCGCCCGCGCGCTCGGGCGCCGCCACGCCGAGTACGTGAGCCGAATGGTGGAGGCCTTCGAGCAGGGCCGCCTCGACGAGGCCCTGCGCCTCGCCGTGCCCCTGCCGGGCAAGAGCGACGGACCGGCGCCGCTCGCCTTGACCATGCCGTCCGCCCGCGCCGACCTGCGCATCCGGCCGAACGCCCGCGAGGCGACGTCCGCCGTCTTCGTCCACGAGGGCTTCGGCGATCTCGGGACGCTCTACCGGAGGGCGTTCGACCGGCTGGAGCGCGAGGGGCGCATCGACGAGGCGGCGTTCGTCCTCGCCGAGCTCCTGCGCGCCGACGAGGAGGCGGTGAGCTTCCTCGAGAGGCATGGCCGCCACCACCTCGCCGCCGAGATGGCCGAGGCGCGCGGGCTGCCGGTCGGGCTGGTGGTGCGCCAGTGGTTCCTCGCCGGCGATCGGGATCGCGCCGTGCGCATCGCGCGGAGCAGCGGCGCGTTCGCCGACGCGGTGCTCCGGCTCGAGCGGTCGCGCTCGCAGTCCGCCGAGGCGCTCCGCCTCGTCTGGGCCGAGACGCTGGCCCAGGCCGGCGACTTCGCGGCCGCGGTGGACGTCGCCTGGCCCGTCGTGCAGGCGCGCGATCTCGCGATGGCGTGGATCGATCACGGGCTCGAGCGAGACGGGCCAGCCGCCGCGCGGCTGATGGTCCGCAAGCTCGAGGGCGCACCCGGCGCGTTCGCCGAGGTCCGCGACCGCTGCCTGGCGCTGCTCGGGCGACGCGATCGCGAGTCGATCGCGGAGCGGCGCGCCTTCGCCGAAGCGCTCGCCGGATCGACCCCGGGCGCCGAGACGCGGTGCCTCGCCGTGCCGGCCGCGCGTGCCGTCCTCGGCGACGCGGCGGCGCGCGGCGACGCGTCGGGCCGCGCGCTCGCCGAGCGCCTCGTCGCGTTCGCTGGCGACGGCGCGCTCCGGACCGACCTGCCTCGCTGGACTCGGCGGGCGGCGCCACCGCCCGAGATCGCGTTCGGCGAGCTCCGGCGCGATGCGCTCGACGTGGGCACGCTCGCGATCCACGACGTGGCGCTCCTCCCGCGCGGGCGGGTCCTCGTGGCGCTCGGCGAGTCGGGCGCGCGGCTCCTCGGCCCCGACGGGCGCGTGCTCGCGCATTTCGACGAGCCCGCCGAGCGGCTGGTGATCTCGGACCACCGCGATCGCGCGATCGTCCTGGCGCGCCGGGGCCGAGCCGTCCGCCTCGCGCGACTCGATCTCGCGACCCGCCGCGCCGAGCCGTGGTGCGACGCGGAGCTGGACGCGTGGGCGCCGGACTTCGACGGCTCGCAGTGGCTCGTCGCGCGGGGTGGCGACCTCTTCGTCGCCGACGCCCTCGAGACCCGGCTGCACGCTCTCCACGCGATCCCTGGCGTGGGTGCGGCGGCGGCGATTGCGAGGGACGCCTCCGGTGCCAGCGTCCTCGTGCGCGAGCCTCCGCCCGACGAGACCGGCTCGTGGAGCGGGCGCGTGGAGCGCTGGCGGTTCGAACTGCCTGGGTGGACTCTCCGGTCGCGGGCGACGCTGCCCGTGGCGCTCTCGTTCGAGGGCATCACGGCCGTCGCACCCTACGGCGCCTGCGTGACGGCGCGGAGCGAGGGTGCCGGCGCGGGTCTGCGTCTCGACCTGCACGGCGAGGCGGCGCACCGGATGCACCGGCTCCAGTCGGTCGACGGCGCTCCGACGCACATCGCGATCGCCGAGAACTGGCTCGCGGTCATCGAGCCAGCGCCCGCCTTCGTTCGGGTCGAGCTGCTCGACCAGCTGGCTCTGCGCGTCGTCGGATCCATCCACCTCGACGGCGCGAGGCGGGCCGCGCTGCGACTCGCACCGGCGTCCGTCGTGATCGGCGACGACCGGGGCCGGCTCTTGGTCTTCGATCTCGTGGAGGGGCTGGTCTCGGATCTCCGAACGTGAGCGCGCACCGCGGAGCCGCTCGGGGCCCCCGCCGCCTCCGGCACCAGCGCCGTCCGGTTTCGGCGACACGGCTGAGCTCGGATCACGACGAAGAGAATCTAGCTGTGTTTGCTGATGGTGCAGAGGAGACCTCACCGCGCGCACCAGGCCCACGACCGCGGATGCCCGATCCATGACTCGTGATGCCAACCCACTCCTCGAGCTCCTTCCTCGCGTGCCTCGGCAGCTTCCCCTCGAGCGCGCCGTCGATCGGGACGCACGGTCGCGCCCCACGCGGTGGGGTAAGCTCGCGCGGTGAGCCCCGCGAGCTCGACCCTGGTCAGCGTCGTCCTCGTGGCGCGGGCGGGACCCCCGCCGACGCCGCCGCGCCGACGTTGAGCTCGGACGACGACGCCGCCGCGCGCTCGAGGTTGCGCGCGCTCGCGACCCAATCGGGGGCCGAGTTCGAGTGGCTCGCCGACGGCGCGGCCGCGCTCGTCGTGCACGGCGTCGACGTCGCCGACGCGGAGGCCTGCCGTGCGGCGCGCGTCGCGCTCGCCGTTCAGGCGCGCTCGGGCCCGAACGCTGACCCGGAGCCCGCGCCGCTCCCCGCCGGGGGCGAGCTCGCGTCGCGGCGAGCCGGAGGGCCGGGAGGAATCGACCGAGGGCGCGTGACGTTTCGCCCCGCGGCCCCGTTTTCGTGTTGCGATAACGATAGGAGCCTCGATGCACGCCACCTTCCCCGCCGCGGGCGCTCGCCAGGAGCCGCCCCGCCGTCTCCGCAGGAGCGTGGTCGCGGCCGCCCTCGTCGGGATCGGCTGGGTCGCGATCTCCTGCTCCTCCCTCGAGGAGTTCGAGCACGACCGCGCCCAGGAGCTCGCCGCGATCGCCGGGAGCGCCCCCCAGGTGCGCGCCGCCGCGCTCCGCGACCGGGTCGCGCGCGAGGCCATGGTGCTGCGCTCGCTCGACGTGATGGTGGAGCGGGGCGTCAATCCGGCGCGTCCGGACCTCACCGACGCCCGGTTCCGGGCACGCGAGGCGATGGCGGACGACTGCGTGAAGCTCGGCGACGCGCTCCGCGAGGCGGACGACGTCGACGGAGCGCTCGGGGCTTACGAAGCCGCCACGGGGCTCGCGGACGCCTCGATGCGCACGCCGGAGGTGGCGGCGCGGGTTCGCTCGGCGGCGCTGCGCGGTAAGCAGGCTCTCTGGAAGGCGCGCCACGAGCCTGCGCGCGCCGAGGCGGCGGGGCTCCTGGCCGTGGCCGAGGAGCGCTGGCCGAGCGATCCGCATCGCCGCGCCGCCGCCGTGATCACGTCGGCACGCGCACTGCCGGAGCGCGAGGATCTCGCCGTGCTGCGCCGGGTGACGACCTCACCGCCCGCGATCGCCGCCGCGGCGGACGCGTCCGCGCTCGATGGCCTCGTCGCCACCGAGCAAGGCAAGAAGGAGCTCGAGGGCGTGCTCGCCTCGATGCACGCGTTCGTTCGCGGCCGCCCGCTGGCGCAGGTCCTCCGCGACGCCGATCGGGTCGCCGCCGCCGCCGCGCCCAAGCCCCCCGCCACCGCGGCCGCGACCGTCGCGCCCGCGCCGCCGGATCCCGCGGGCGGCGCGGTCTTGCCTGCGCCGCCGAGCAGCGCCGCCGCGCCCGCGCTCCCGAGCGCGACCGGGCCGGAGCCACCGCCGCTGCCGCCCGCCGCGGTCACCGCCGCGCCGGTCGCGCCGCCCGGCAAGGTCGACGTCGCCGAGCGGCTCAGGAAGCTCGACGCCTTGCGAGCGCAGAAGCTCGTCAGCGACGCGGAGTACATGCGCGAGCGGGCTCGCATCCTCAAGGAGGGTCTGTGAGCTTCCGGAGCGGCTCGATCGGCGCGCTCGCGCTCGCCGCGCTCGCGCTCGGCGGCTGCAGCACGCAGCACCGGCTCCCGCGCGCCTACTCGTCGGCGACGCCGACCGGCGCCTGCACCATCGGCGTGCACCGCTTCGTCGACAACCTCGGCGTCGATCACGCGCTCGACCTGCGCGACCACCTGCGCGCCCACGGCCCATGCCGCAACGTCATCATCGCGAGCGGCACCGACGACGAGCGCGCCGACGTGATCGTCTCGGGCACGGTCCGATCGCCGGCCACGCCCGACCCGGAGCCCGGGGGGATGAAGGCGGGCTCGACCGTGCTCGGACTCGGCCTCGGGGCCCTCATCGCCGGCGTGGTCATCAAGGCCGTGGTCTCCGAGCCGAAGGCGGACTCGCGCGGGCTCGTGAGCCCCGACGAGCGGAGGACGTACGACACGCTGCAGGACCTCGGCACCGGGCTGCTCGTCGGCGGAGGCATCACCGGCACGGTCGGCGCCGGCACGATGGTGCTCGACGGCGTGGTCGTGCGCGACATGGTCCTCGACGCCACCGTCGACGCCGAGGTGCAGGTGTGGCGCGGCGGCGTGTCGGTGGGGACGTGGTCGCTCCTCGACAAGGTGAAGGTGCGCGGCCGGCAGGCGAGCGGCCGTTCGGAGAGCCGGACCAGCTTCGCCGCCCACGGGCCGCTGTACCGCGAGGTGCTTGCTCGGGTGTACGACCACGTCGCCGCGCGCGTCACCGATCTCGTGGCCGGGCGCGATCCGCGTCCGGGCGCGCAACCCATGGGGCTCGCCGATCCGCCGGAGGCGGGACGCGCAGCGATCGACAACGACCGCACGGAGGAGCGATGAGAAGCATCGACACGACGACCCGTCGCGACAGGAGCGTGTACCGAGCGCTGGCGGCGATCCTCTTCGTCGTCGGCGCCGCCGGCGCGCTGCCCGCCTGCAGCGCCGACACCTGCGCGGCCGACGACTTCGAGTGCATCACGCTCCACATGCGCTTCTACGGCGCCGACGGCGAGGAGATCCAGGCCACGCCGATCGCGGTGAGCGCGATCCGCCCGCGACCCGCAGGAGAGAAGGCGCCGCGGTTCACGAACGAGCTCGGGCCGCTCTCGTTCCCCGATCGATCGACCTACGCCGAGGTGAAGCTCGGCTTCGTGGATCCGCTGGGTGCGAGCCCGGGCCTCGGCTGCTTCGGCATCCCTCGGGGCAGCTCGCCTCCAGGCTGCATCGGAGCAGGGTGCGGCGGCAGCGCTCCGCCGACGACCGCCGTGGCCATCCCCCCGGTCGAGGACGGCCTGACGGAGGGCACGCTCCACCTCCAGCTCGGGATGGATTACGAGCCCCTCGACGGCGAGACGCACGAGCTCGACGTGGTGGTGTTCCCCGCCTCGCCCGCCGAGGGCACCGACGCCCCCGCCGGCGAGGTGTCCCCCGACACGCTGGCCTTCGGCGAGCCGGTGGTGGCGCCGGTCACGGTCGAGGCCGAGGCGGACGGCTCGACGAGCGGGGGCTCCTCCGGCTGCGGGTGGGACTGCAGCTTCGCGGGGCTCTCGAACGCCTCGCTCCGGGAAGGTTGCTGCGCCTCCGGCTGCCCGAGCTCGTGCAGCGACGCCTGCGGCAACGGCTGGTACGAGGTGGGCGGCCAGCTCTTCGGCCCCTGCTCGACGCAGGACACCGGCTGCATGCAGGGCGCCGCGGACGGCGCCGTGCACGCGTGCGGGTTCTGAAGAGGTGTCGGACATTCGTCCGACCAACGCCCCTCGAGGCCCTCGGTCCGACGCCTCTTCAGACCCGGGGCGCGGGGGCAGAGCCCCCGCTCGCGACTGAGTCGGGCGGCGATGGTGCGGGCAGCGTCCTTGCGCATGAGGCGCGCGGGAGAGGCGCGCTGCGACTACGCTGCGCCGATGGCAGCAGGCCGCCGCCGCGTCGATCCCCCGCGTGAATCGGCGTGGCGAGGCGCGTTGCACCTCGGCCTGGGCGCCGCGGGCGTGATCGCCGCCCTCGCTGCGGCCGCTTGCGGAGGCGGGCCGTCGCCCGGCTCGAGCGCGCCATCGCCCTCCGCCCGCACCTGGGGCCCGTCCGGCGCCGTCGTCGCCGTGCAGGCGGAGCCGGCGATCGAGCTCTCGGAGCTCATCGACTACGTCACCGAGCGCGTGACCGACGCTTCGAACGGCGCGCAGACGCCGTGGGTGGCGCGCCGGGAGATCTTCGGGGATTTCGCGCTCGCCCCGGCGAGGTGAGCGCCGTCGTGACGACCTCGGCTCCTCGGCGCCGGTGATGCCGCTCGCCTCCCCTGCCAGCAGTGCGGCCCTCGCGCCGCTCGCCGAGCGCGGCCTCGTCGCAGACGTGCTCCGCGAGTCGCAGCGGAGAGACGCGGAACGCGGCTTCGTTTTGCGGGTCCAAGAAGGCGCGCTTTGAGGACCACGGCGCACCGGTTAGCCTCCGGAGGACACCATGACGACCCGACGCGCTGCTTGCTCCTGCGGACAGCTCCACCTCGCCGCCGAGGGCGAGCCGATCCGCATTTCGATGTGCCACTGCCTCGCCTGCCAACGTCGCACGGGGAGCACCTTCGGCGTGCAGGCGCGCTTCGCCGCGGACAAGGTGAGCATCGAGGGGCGCTCCACGCAGTACGTTCGCACGGGCGATAGCGGCAACCGGATCACCTTCCACTTCTGCCCCGACTGCGGGTCGACGGTCTACTATCGGCTCGACCAGGTGCCGGACGCGATCGCCATCGCGGTGGGCGCCTTCGCCGATCCGACGTTCCCGTCGCCGAAGATCTCGGTCTACGAGGCCCGGCGCCACGCCTGGGCGGGGATCCCGGCGGACGTCGAGCACTACGACTGAGCCGAGATCGGCCCGCCCGAAGCTCAGGGCCCGACATTCGCCCGGCCGACGCCACTCGAGGGCCGAGGTCCGGTGATCGCAACTGACCTCGCCGACCCGAAGGTCAGGGCGCGAGGTTCAGGTTGTCGAACTTCATCTCGCCAGGCGCCACCGGCTCCGGGAGGTACATGCCGGCGACCAGCCCGATGTACACCGACGTCACGTCGTGCGTGTTCGCGACCGAGCTCCTCAGCGTCCACGCGGCGCCGTCGGACGAGGTCTCGTAGAGGATGAAGCCGTTCTCCTCGCGCATCCGCCACCAGCGGTGCGCCAGGGCGTCGTAAGGGAGGTCGGCGTAGAAGCTCAGCGCCCCGGCGGTCCACACCTTGAAGGCGAGCAGGCCGTTGCCCACGAGCAGCTCGAGGTAATCGTCGCCGTCGATGATGATCTGGAGCGCGCCGAGGGCGTCGGTCGAGGGGTCGGGCACGGCGGTCGCCTCGACGAGGAGATGGCACCCGATCAGATCGAAAGGGTCCTTCGAGGAGACCCCGGTGAAGAAGCTCCCTCCGACGCTGCTGCCGAGCGACACCACGAGCTCGCCGCCCGTCTGCGCCAGCGTCGCGGGCGCGTTCTCGAACGTGTTCCACTGGGCGTCGATGGCCGCGCCCTCGAAGGCGTCGGTGAACGTGCTCGTGCCGTTCGCAGCGCACGTCGGCGCCTGACCGCCCGAGCCGCCGGCCCCGGTCGAGCCGCCGCTGCCCGTCGAGGCGGTGGTGGCCGCTCCTCCTCCTCCGGTCGCGCCGCTGCTCGAGCTCGAGCTCGCCGTCGTGGCGCCGCCCTCGCCGGTGCTCGACGTCGAGGTGGTGGACGCGCTCGAGCTCGCCGTCGTCGAGCCGGTGGTCGCGCCCGTCGTCGTCGTCGACGCGCCCAGGCGCGGATCGAGATCGTCCCACGCATGGCTGCACCCGGCGGCCAGGCTCACCGCGACCACGAAGCGCGCCGTCGCGCGGCGCCATCCAGCGTCCGGCTGCCCCACGCCATCAAGGTACACGGGGAGGCGCCGCGACGGGAGTCGGTCGCCTCGGGTGCGCGAGATCGCCGCCCCCGCCCGCAGCCATCCTCTGCGCCTCGGCTGACGGAGCCCGGCCCCGCGAGTACGATCGCGAAATGCGGCCTCGCCTCGGCGCCGTCCACGTGCGTTGCGCCGGGGCCACCGATCCCGGGCCTCACCGCGAGCACAACGAGGACGCCTTCTTCTTCGAGGAAGCGGGCGGCGCCGCGATCGCCGTCGTCGCCGATGGAATGGGCGGCATGTCGTCCGGACGAGCGGCGGCGGACCTGGTGATCGACACCTGCGCCCGAGCCTTCCGCGAGAGGGACCGCCCGCCGCTCGACGAGATCGCCGAGGCGTGGTGGATCGGCGAGCACGGGAGCGGCGCCCTCGCCTATGCGTCGCTGCCGGACTCGGCTCGCGGCGAGCTCTGCGAACGGGCCGCGAGCGTGCTCGCGACGGGAACGGTCGAGACCCAGGGCGACCTCGCCGTGCTCGAGGCGGAGCGGCGCCTGGTGCTCGAGGTCCCTCTTCGCGCGCTCCGGCTCGCCAACCGCGTCGTCTACGAGCGCTCCGAGAGCGATCCGCGCTGGCGCGGCTTCGGGGCCGCCGTCGTCGGCGTGCTCTTCGCCGACGGGCAGGCGAGCATCGCGCATGTCGGCGACTCGCGCGTCTACCTCGTCCGCGGCCCTGGCGAGGATCCGGCGATCGAAGCGCTGACCACCGATCACAGCCTCGTCAACGAGTACCGGCGCTTGCAGCTGGACATCACCGAGGAGGAGATCGCGGACCTCCCACGCAACGTGATCACGCGCGCCATCGGCATGAAGGACACGGTCGAGATCGACACCCGCATCATCTCCATCCAGCCGGGGGACGCCTTCGTGTTGTGCAGCGACGGGCTATGGTCGGTGTTCACCGACGAGGAGATCGCCCGCGCCGTCCGCGGGCGCGGTGCGGCCGCCGCGGGAGACCTCGTGGCGCGCGGCGCTCAGCCGAGCCCGGCTCCGTCTCGCGACAACCTGACGGCGGTCGTCGTCGAGATCCTGTAAAGGATCAGCCCGCCGACCCGACCCGGATGCGCGCCACCTCGACGGGCTCCTCGATGCCCTTGAGCTTGGCGCGGTAGCGCTCCCGCACGAGCTCCGGTTCGAGCCTGCCCTGCCGTATGGCGCGATCGGCGAGCTCGCCTTCGATCACGAGCTCGCCGCTCGCGGCCTCGCCCTGCAGCCGCGCCGCCATGTTCACGGTCTGCCCGAAGTAGTCGAGGATCTTGTTGGCGGTGACCACGTAGCAGGGCCCGCCGAAGACGCCGAGCTTGATGTGCGTGCGCTGGCGGACGGAATCCGCCGCGCGGAACTCCTCGAAGGCGCGGAGGATGGCGACCGAGGCCGCGACGCCGTCGACCTCGTCGGCGAAGACGGCCATCACGGCGTCGCCGATCGTCTTCACGAGCGTGCCCTTGTTCGCCTCGACGAGCCCGATGACCACGTCGAAGTGGTCCTGCACGAGGCGGAACGCCGACGCGTCGCCCACGCCCGAGTAGAGCGCCGTCGATCCGGTGAGATCGCTGAAGAAGAGCCCGACGCGCGCCACCTTGAGGGCCGTGCCCGGGCGCAGCACGTCGGCCGAGAAGTCGCGCCGGAAGGCGGGCATGCAGGTGACCTCGCGCGCGGTCGCCGCTTGGCGCGACCACGTCGCCCGCTCGAGCTTCGCGTGGCGCTCCTCGGCGCCGGCGTTGCCGACCGAGATCGCGCCGCCGGGCCGGACCACGATCCGCTCGCCCGCGCCCGCCGCCACGCCGTCGAGCGCCACCTCGGCGGCGCCGCCGGCCTGCACGTCGACGGCGGTCGCCGCGCCGCCGCGCACGAAGAGCCGGTAGTGGCCCTCCTCGGCGGGGACCACGAGGCGCCCGCGTCCGCCGGCGGGGAGGATGGCCTGCGCGACGACGTGCGGCGTGCGCGCCGGGCCGCCGATGCAGTAGGGGCCCTTGTCGGTCTCGCGCACGGCCGCGTTCGCGGCGAACGTGGCCTCGACCGACTCGTCGAGGTCGACCGCGAACTCGAGCTCGCAGAGCTGGCAGGCGCCGTGGTCGCCGAGCTCGGCGAGCGTCGGCAGCGACTCGGTGGCGGTGCGGCAGCTCGGGCAGACGACCTCCCAGCGCAGATCGACGAGCCCGGCGCGCACGGCGCGCAGGCAGGCGGCGAGCACGTCGTGCCGCGGCACCGACCACTCGTCGGCGAGGGCGTAGGGGCGGATGCGCGTCACCTCGAGGTCCGAGCCCTCGCGCACGAGCGCGAGCAACCGCTCGGCCAGCGCCGGCGCCTCGCCCTTCGCGAGCTCCGCCGCGACGCGCTCGATCGCGCCGGGGCGCAGGCTCACCTGGCCGCGCGGCGGCGGCGGCCTCGCCCCCTTGGCGAGGCTCTCGTCGATCCGCAGGATCTCGTCCTCGAACTTGCGCAGGCTCTGGCCGCTCCGCAGGCGCATGACGGGCGAGAGCACCCGCCAGCGCGGCGCGATGGTCAGGCGCATCGTGACGTTGGTGCCCCCGCTCGGCGCCGGCTCGAGCCGGTACGACATCTCGAGCGACTCGGCCGGCCCGGACCGCATCTTGCGGAAGACCTTGAACGACTCGAGGTACACCCACTCGTACGGCCGCTCCTCGTACTGGACCTGGAACCCGCCGAGCTCCGTCGTCGCGAGGAAGCGCGCCGCGCTCCCGTCCGAGAGCGGCTCGAGCGCGACGCGATCCATGCCGACCGCGCGGTTCATCCGCTCGGTGTCGGTGAGCACGTTCCAGAGGCTGCACACGTCGCTCCGGCAAGAGACGACCCGCTCGGCGACGACTTCAGCCATGCTGACGCTCTCTACTACTCCGAAGCTGCAACGGTTTCACGCGGTGCGACGATCGAGGGGCGGAGGTGAGAGGGCGAACCACACCGGGCCCGACGGTGACGCGAAGAGCACAGGCTCACGCCGCTCTCGGCGCGATCATCTCGAGCGCGGCGAGGAAGGCGGCACCGAGCCCGACGAAGGACTCGGTCTCCTCGAGCCCGGCGCCGGGCGCGCGCGCGATGGCCACGGCGCGCGGACGCGCCGCCTGCGCCGCGGGCGGCGCTGCGACCGGCATCGGCGGCGGCGTGACGTGCGGCGTCGCCGCAGGCATGCCGAACGGGATCGGCGAAGGCGGCGCGACCTGCGGCATCGCCGGCGGCGCGGCGAACGGGATCGGCGACGGCGGCGCGGGCACGGCGGGCGGCGGCGCGACGAAAGGAGTCGGCGGCGGCGCGGCGGGCTGCGGCGGCGGCGCGGCCGCCGGTGTCCCCGGTGCGCCGGCGAACGGGAGCCACTGCGCGCGCAGGGCCTGCATCGCTTGGGGATCGACGTCGACCGTCTTGCCGAGCGGGTGCGGTTTGGGGCGCTCGCCCGCCGGCGGGAGCACGACCGGCGGACCCGGAACGAACGGCGTCGCCGCGCCGGCGGGGCGGACCGCGGCTTCGTCGACGACCAGCGTCGAGCCCTCCGACGCTTCGTCGTCGGCCGGCTCGAGGGCGGGCGCCGCGCGAGCGAACGGCGTCGCGAGCAGGTTCGCGGTCGCGGGGCGGGGCTCCGGCGTCGCGACGGCCGGCGCATCGCGGTGAAAGGGCATCACGTTCTCGGCGCGCAGCGCCTCGTTCGCGCTCCCGGCGTCGATCCCGAGCGTCGAGCCCAGGTCGAGAGCCGGGGTGGGCTTCGACGACGGCGGCGAGCCCGACGGCGCTCGCCGCGCAGACGACGGCGGCGGGCCTGACGGCGCCTGCCGCGCCGGCGCCGCCGGCGCGTCGTGGGCCGTGGCCTGCCCGGGCGCGGCGATCTCGGCGGTCACGTGGTGCTGCGGCGCGGCGCTCGTGAGCGGCAGGAAACCGCGGAAGGTGATCGTCGCCACGCCGCGCCCGACGTCGACGAGGAGCGTGTCGCCGCGCATCGAGAAGGGCACGCCTCCGGGCGGCAAGCCTGGCCCGTGCAGCACGACGTGCGGGGCGAGCTCGGGCAGGATCGAGGTGAAGCGCGGGTGACCGGGCACGACGCCGTCGAGCAGCACGCCGTCGCCCGGGGCGATGCGGCCGACGCGCTGATCGGGCGGCGCGACGTGGAAGTAGCGCGGGTCGAGATCGGCGGGGATGCTGATCATCGTCCCCTCGAGCGCCTTTCGATCGAGGCCGCCGAGGAGGGCCGCGCGCTGCGGGTGCGCGCGCGGCCAGGCGCCCGCGGCGGCGAGCGCGACGCCGAGCGGCGTCATCGGACCGAGGGCGAACGTCTTGTCGACGAGGATGCGCTGGCCGCGGAAGATGCCGAGGCGCGCGCTCGCGCCGGCGGCGGGGCCGCGCACCACGCCGGCGAGCACGACGTCGGCGGTCGGCAGGAAGGGCGCGAGGTCGCCGGCGGTCCGGACGCGGCCGTCGGCCTCGAGGGTCTCGCCGTCGTCGATCGGGTCGGGCGTCGAGAGGAGGCGGCCGACGTCGCCGGCGACGAGCGCGCAGGTCGCCTTGACGACGGCGGTGACGAAGGTGCCCTTCGGCCCGCGGAAGACCACCGTCGCGGCGGCGCAGCCTGCCGTGGCCTTCACGCGGACGGGGCTCACGACCATGGCAGGGCGATGCTAGCGCCATTCGGCGCCATCGATCATCCGCGCGCGCCGGCGAGCTGGCGGAAGCCGGGGCCGCGCACGGCGCGACGGGGCTGCCGGGCGCGAGCGCCGCCGCCTCGAGCGCGAGCGCCACGCGCACCCGCTGCGAGGCCGTGCGTGAGAGCTGGGCGCAGCGGTCGGCGCGCCCAAGAGGACCGGACGCGCGGGCTGGTGCTGGCCGGCCGGAGCGGCGCGAAGACGCGCGCTTTTCGGTATCTTGCGCGAATGGCCAACGACCGAAGCCGGCGCGAACGGTTCGAAATCGTCCCAGCGAGCGCGGCTCGGGGCGACGACGACGCCAAGCGCGCGGCGCGCCGCGTCGCCGAAGTGCTCGGCGAGATCGTCGGCTCGTCGAGCACGGTCGACGACGCCCGGCGCGAGATCGCGTTCGCCTTCGACGTGCAGCCTCACAGCGGCGACGAGGAGCGCGCGCTGATCGTCGCGGGCGCGCGCTCGCTCGAAGGGCAGATCGTGCTCCGCGTTCCGCGCGAGCACGCGCTCTCCGGCATGAACCTCGCCAAGGCCATCGCGTCGTCGCCTCCCGATGCGCTCGCCGGCGAACGTCTCGTCGTCGACGTCGAGGGTCGGACGACGCACGTCGTGCTGAAGCTCGCGGAGTCCGTCGCTTCGCACGTCGGCTCGACGCGCGTCCTCATCGCCAACGTGGACGCGCGATCGACCGAGCGCGCCAAGCTCGAGCGTTGCCTCGAGCGGCTGGCGCGGCTGCGCGAGCTCGACGCACCGAAGATGATCATCGACGGCGACGAGAAGCTCATCCGTCGCGTCCACGCCGACCTCGTCGCCGGCGGCTGGGATCCCGAGGCCGATCCGCTGCCCGATCCGCTGCGCGAGCTCTGCGCGTCGGTGTTGCGGACGCGCGGGCGGCGGCGCTGACTCAGGGCGCCAGCTTCACGAGGATGCCGCCGGTCGCGAGCATCTCGCCGGTGCCGAAGTCGGTCACCGACTGGTCGTGCTTCTCGTAGAATCTCACGCCATGGGCCTCCTCACCTTCGGTCTCAACGCGACTTTGGACGGGTGCATCGATCACACCCAGGGGATCGTGGACGACGAGCTGCACGACTATTGGACGCAGCTCATGGATCAGAGCGGGGCGATGCTCTTCGGGCGCAACACCTACGAGCTGATGGAGGGAGCCTGGCCCGCGGTGGCACGCGACGAAAACGCGCCGCGCGCGATGCGCGAGTGGGCACAGAAGCTCGAGGCGAAGGCGAAGTACGTCGTGTCGGGCTCGCGGAGCGACTTCCCGTGGCAGAACACGATCAAGGTGGAGGGGGACCTTCGCGAAGCGATCCCGGCGCTGAAAGCGAAGACCGAGCGGGGTGTCCTCGTCGGAGCGCCCAAGCTCGCGGCTGCGCTCGAGGAGTTGGGCCTCATCGACGAGTACCGCATCGTCGTTCATCCCGTCATCAGTGGCCGGGGGCCGACGTTGTTTCATGGCCTGTCGAGTGCGCGGCGTCTCGAGCTCCTGTCGACGCAGCGGTTCAAGTCCGGCGTGCAGGCGCTCCACTTCCGTCGCAGAGCGGGATGAGCGTGGAAGACGGGCGCGCTTCACCGGCGGCTGCCGGTGCGGCAGCCGCGCCTCCATCGCCCCCAACGTGAGTCAGCGCGCGCCGGCGAGCTGGCGGAAGCCGGGGCCGCGCACCGGCGCGACGGGGCTGCCGGGCGCGAGCGCCGCCGCCTCGAGCGCGAGCGCCACGCGCACCCGCTGCGAGGCCGTGCGTGAGAGCTGGGCGCAGCGGTCGGCGTCGATCGGCGCGCCGAAGAGGAGGCGGCGGCCGGCCGGGAGCGCCCCTCGCGTCTCGGTCCATGCGCGCTCGACCGCCGCGGGGTCCGGCCAGGGGAGGGCGGCGTCGGGATCGTCGTCGACCTTCGGATCGGCCGGATCGTCGTTCGGGCCGGGCGCGTCGGGCGGCGCCGGCGCGCGCAGGGGACCACGGATGGCGACGCCGGTGATCCGCGTGAACGCCTCGCCGGCGAGGCGCGCCAGCTCGGGAGATCGCATCGCCTCGAGCAGCCACGGCACCCGCCGCCCCTGGCCGAGCAGGCCGATCCCCTCGACGCCCTCGCGCCAGCGCGCCGGGTTGTTGCGCCACGCGTCGAGGCGCATCGCCGCGTCGTCGGGGGCGGTGCGCGCCACGGCGACGACGAGCGCCGCGCGCCCGCTCGGCGTCGTCGGCTCGACCTCCTCCCAGACGAGCGTCGCGGCGCGCTCGTCGCCGAGGAGCGCCGCGGTGAGACGCGCGGCGCGCCGGCACGCGGGGCTCGGGCTGTCGAGGTCCGCCGCCACGTCGCGCACGAGATCGAGCCTCCCGAGGAGCCCCACCCCTTCGAGGGCCGCGGCGCGCAGCGGGGCGCTGTGCGCGCCCAGCGCCGAGAGGAGCGGCAGCCCCGGATCGGATCGATGCGCGAGGTGCGCGGCGAGCCCGAAGCGGCGGAGCGCCGGCGGGCAGCTCTCGTCGAGGAGCGCGCGGACCGCCCACGTCGAGCGCTCGATCGGGATCCAGGCGAGCGCGCCCACGAGCGGCTCGGCGAGCGCCGGCGCGGCCTCGAGCGCGTCGAGCAGCGCCGCCAGCGCCTTCGCGTCGCGCCGGTCGAGCGCCTGCGCGCCCTGCGCGAAGAACGATCCCGGCTGCTCGACGCCGAGCTCGGCCGCGGCGCGCGAGCCGTCGCGCCCCGCGAGGCGAAGCCCGTCGAGGTGCGCCTCGATGCGCCCGTCGAGGCGCGCGAGATCGCCGAGCGCGTGGTCCGCCGCGAGCGAGGCGCGCTCGCGCCGCGGCCAGAGCGCGGCCGCCTCCTCGGCGTGCCGCTCGAGCACGAAGCGGAACGCCACCTCAGCCGCCCGCCCGCATCGGGTTCCCCTCGTCAGAAGTCCTGCGGACTTCTGACAGCGTCTCGGGGGGCGCCTCGCGCCCCCCGGAATCGCCGCGCAAGCGCGGCGATTCTCGACCCCCCGAGGGGCGCTTCGCGCCCGCTAGCGCCGCGCGGGTCGGCCTCCGATTGTTGGCAACACTTCTGACGCGCGGCACTAGTTGATCTCCACGGTGCCGCCCCGGATGCGGTGCGTCCCCGTCGCGTCGGACGAGACGTACGCGCCGCGGATCAGGATCTTGCCGGCGCGCGTCAGCGTGATGCTCGCCTTGCCGCACGCGAGCACGAGCTCCTGCTCGGCCTCGAGGACCACCCGCCGGCCGTCGGCGAGCGCCTCGACCCGCACGCCGCCCGCGCCGGCGGGTGGCGGGGGCGGCAGCGCCTCCATCGCGCCCATCACGATCGGGCGCGCCGGGTCTCCCTCCTCGAACACGATGGCGACCTCGGCCCCGACGTCTGCGGCGGCGAGCGGGGCGAACGCGCGCGCCCGGGCGCCGCCCGGCGCGCCGGCCCACGCGACGGTCGGCCCGCCCTCGATCGACAGGAGGCGCCCGACGACGACGCCGCGGATGCGCTCCGGCACGGGGGCCGGCGCGACCGCCGGCTCGCGCGAGGCATCGACCACGAGCTCGAGCAGCGACTCGGTCGCGTCGAGCTCGTCCGGGAGCTCTTCTTCCGCCGCGGCGGGCTCGGGGGAGGGTGCGGGTTTGATCATGCTGTGGCCTCAGTTGACGTTGACGGCGCTCCCCTTGATCTCGACCGTCCCCGACCCCTCGACGCTCACGGTGCCGTCGGACTTCACCTTGAGCTTCGAGCCGGAGACCTCGATGGGCCCCGAGCCCTTCACGACGATCTTCTTGCCCTCGATGGTGATGTCGCCGTTCTTCTGGACGGTGACCTTGCCGTCGCCGCACTCGAGGACGTAGCTCTTGCCGGCGGTGAGGGCGATCGAGCCCTCGACCTCGGCGGTCATGTCCTTCGCGACCTTGGTGCTCCACGCCTTGCCGATCTCGGTCGTCATCGCGCCGCCGACCTTGACGCTCTTGTCCTCGCCGACGCTCTCCTTCGCGCCCTTGGCGACGGTGTGCTCGAGCGCGTCGCCGACGTCGACGGTCATCGCCTTGGCGATCGACTGGGTGAACTTGCCGCCGAACGACACCGCCACGTTGGCGCCGACCTCGACCTCGGCGTTGGCGCCGATCTTGGCGCTGTAGCTCGCGCCGATCTCGTCGGTCTCGTTCACCGCGACCGTCACCGTGCGGCTCGCGCCGACGTCGGTGCTCTCGTTGTTGCCGACGGTGACCGAGCGATCGTTCTTCACCTCCAGGGTCTCGTCGTGCCCGACGTTCTGGTTCTTGTCGTTCTCGACGGCGATCGTCCAGTCCTTCTGGGCGTGGAGGTAGATCTCCTCCTGGCCCTTCTTGTCCTCGAAGCGGAGCTCGTTCGAGCCGCCCCCGCCCGGCGAGGTCGACGACTTGATGGTGCTCTTCGTCTTCTCCGCGGGGAGCCCGTAGGGCGGGACGTTGAGGCCGTGGTAGACGCTGCCGGTGACGATGGGCCGATCCGGATCCCCCTCCAGGAACGAGACGACGACCTCGTGGCCGATGCGGGGGATGAACATCGCCCCGTACGCGGGCCCCGCCCAGGGCTGCGCCACGCGCATCCAGACCGAGCTCTTGTCGTCGTTCTTGCCGAGCCGGTCCCAGTGGAACTGGACCTTGATGCGCGCGTGCTCGTCGACGTGGACCTCCTCGCCCGGCGGGCCCACGACGATGGCCGTGTGCGAGCCGTGCACGACCGGCCGCGGCGTGACGCGCGCCGGCCGGAAGCGCCGGTCCGAGGGCACGGCGCGGAAGCGGTTCTCGTAGGGCGTCCCGGTGTCGGCGCCCTCGACGCCGGGCTCGTGGCCGACGTGCTCCACCTCGACCAGGAGGTAGCCGGCGTTGAGCTCCTCGGTCGGGTGCTCGGCGAAGGTGAAGGTGGCGCCGGCGACGAAGCGCGCCACGTTCGAGGCGCCGTCCATGGTGCGCCGCTCGATGGCGATCTCCTCGAGGCGCACGCCGGCCATCGCCTTGGCCTCCGACGGGTCGCCGACCTCGGCCGGCTGGTCGTAGACCTCGAGCTCGGCGTACTTGTCCGACGCGCCCGCGCCCTCGACGAGGAGCTTCGGCTTCTTGAAGTCGTAGTCGCGGAGCGTGACGGTGCCGCTGGTGAGCTGCTCGGCGACGCGCACCGTCGAGACGTGCTCGCCCGAGACGAGGGCCCCCGCCGCCGGCCGGAACGGCACGGCGTCGCCGGGGATCGCCGCGAACGCGCTCTGGGTGTCGCCGAAGACGAGCTTGTGCCCGCCGTCGGAGTGCTCGAACGCGTACCAGATGCCCTCCTCCTCGCAGAGGCGCGAGACGAAGTCCCAATCGGTCTCGCGGTACTGCACGCAGTACTCGCGCTTCGCGTACGAGCCCTGCAGCGAGAGCGAGAAGTCGTCGCCGGCGGCGAGGCCGGCGCCGCTCAGCACCTTCTGGATGATCTCGGGAGCGTCGAGCTCCTGGAAGATGCGGTTGTCGCGCCGCAGCGTGAGGTGGTGCGCCTTGGGGACGATCTCGAGGCGGTACGCCGTCGTCTTCTTGCCCTGCTCCCCCTGCTCGGCCCGGGCGACGATGCCGTTGAGGAAGCGCTCGTCGTCACCGACGCGGAAGCCGAGCGTCACCTTCTTGCCGACGAGATCGGCGAGGGCCACGCCGCTCTCGTGCGCGACGAACGTCACCTCGAAGCGGAACAGGCGCGAGATGCCCTCGATGCCCTGGAAGCGCACGACGCGCTGCTCGAGGTCCGAGCCCTCGATCTGGAGTGAGTGCATGAGTGTTCCCTTCAGCCGGTGACGAACGCATGGACGATGTTGGACAGGTGCGGACCGAGCGCGACGAAGAGGTGCCAGTGGCCGCCGCGCTCCCCGTGCACCGCGCGGACCAGGTCGAAGACGTCGAGGCGAAACGCGCCCTCGGCGCCGATGTGGGTCATGACCTGATCGTCCTCGAACAGCACCTCTTCGGTGAACGGGGCCACGACGAGCGGCGCGAGATCGCGCTGCGCGACGAGGACGAGCCCGCGCTGCACCGGCGACGGCAGCGCCGGCAGGTCCTCGTGGGGCACGCGGAAGGCGCCGTGGAGCACGAGGGGCTGGAACGCCTCGCGCCGATCGGCGAGGCCGACGCGGACGCCGCGCACGTCGCCGGGCAGCTGGCCACGCAGGTCGCTCTCGCGCGCGGAGGTGACGCGGCTCACGGCGCCGCCTCCCGGAGCACGACGCGCGCGACGTTCGACACGTACGGGCCGAGGAAGACCGTGACGAACCACGTCGCCGGCGCCGCCGGGACGCCGAGCTCGGCGAGGTCGAGGTTGAAGTACTCGATGATCGAGCCGGGCCCCGGATCGCCGTCGGGCTCCGCCTCCTCGGTCGGTTCGCCCAGCTCCTCGAACACCGGGCGCACGATGAGCGCGCCGACCGCCGGCGCGTGCGCGAGCAGCGTGAAGTAGGGATCGAACCGGCCCTTCAGGTCGAGCGCGCGCAGGTCGAGGTGGTAGCCCCCCGCCACCGGGATCGAGAGCGCGCCGGGATCGTCGGGCACGATCACGATCTCGGCGGGCGCGGCGATGCGGATGCCGCGGAACGAGAGGTCGTCCTCGAGCTTCGGGCTCCCCGCGAAGGGGAGGCGCTCGCCGGCGCGGAGGTCGTCGGAGTCCGCCATCGGGGCCTCAGCGCGAGATGTCCGAGAGATCGGCCTTGCGGAACGTCTTGGCGCACTCGCCGCAGAGGTCGTCCTTCCGGCCCTTCTTCGACTCGCCGAACATCACGCAGCCCGGCGTGCCCGACCACTGCTTCTTGCCGGCGTCCCACGTCGCGCCGAGGTTGCAGTGCGCGCCGCGGTGGGTCGTGCCCTTGACGGTGTACTCGTCGTAGTAGGTGCCCGGGGCGTCGGGCGTGTGCGTCTTCTTGCGCTTCGTCGTCTGGTTGCCCGACGCGACGAGACCGAAGCGGTGCCCCATCTCGTGGAGCAGCGTCTGGAGCTTCGCGTCGGCGTCGCGCTTCGTCCACCGCCCGCGGTCGGCGACCGCGATCGCCCCCATCTTGCCGAAGGAGAGGCCGTTCAGCCACGAGGCGACGACGTGCACGGCGACGGCGATCTCGACGTCGAGCTCGAGGCGCTTCTCGACGAACTCCCAGGCGTCGGCGAGATCGAGCGAGAAGGAGCCATAGCCGCCGTACGTCCCGATCTTGGCGCCCTCGATGCTCGCGTGCGTCGCATCGCGGAGCAGGCCCTCGCGGTTCGACGCGTCCCCCGTGCCGGTGCGCTTGAACGAGAGCAACGCGGTGTCGAGCCACTTCTTCCCGTCGTCCCAGCTCTTGCTGAAGCCGTGCCAGAGGTGGGTGTTCTTCGGGAGGGTGATGACGAGCTTCTTGTTCGCCTTGTCGAGCTCCCAGCCGGCGCCGTCGGTGCCCTTGTCCTTGCCCTTCTTCAGCTGGATGCCGGTGAACACCCTGACGCTGCGCTTCTGCTTCGCGAGGTACGGCACCCACGCGACGGCGAAGCCGACTTTGTCGCTCTTGAGCTTGACCGTCTTGGCGACCCGCTCGAGGAACGCGTCGTAGGTGCTCCCCTTGCTCTTGTTGTTCGAGTCGACCACGTCGTAGACGGCCATCGGGGCGACCTCGCCGGCGTCGCTCACGCGCAGGAGGCGCACCGAGCGATCGCCGTCCCAGACCTTGGTCACGACCTTGTCGAGGATCGAGTCGATCTCGGCGTTGTCGCTCGCCTCGAAGCAGCCCGACATCCGCACGAGCTGGTAGTGGAGGAGCCTGCGCGCGACGATGGTGTCGCTCGTCGAGACGACGGTGCCCTTCGCGTCCTTCGCCTCGATCGTGTACTTGTTGCCCCCGCAGCCGGGCAGGTCGAGCGGCACGTTCGGATCGATCTCGGTGGCCGCGCCGACCGCCGCGCCCTTGGCGCGCAGGGCGAAGCTCACGTTGCGCTTGAGCTCGTCCTCGCCGTACTCGAGGTTCTTGCCGTCGGGCACCACGCGGTACTTCGCCGCGGCCGCCGTGTCCTTGGCGAACTTCAGCGAGATGTGCACCGCGCCCATGCGCTCGGTCGAGGTGGCGTACTTGCCGTCCTCGAGGTTCGCGTCCTTGGGCAGGTTCACCCACTGCTCGACGTCGGCCACGGCGTTCTCCTACTTCTTGATCTCGATCGAGACGATCTCGTTGGGCTGAGCCTCGGGATCGGGCACGACGACGGCCGGGTTCGGCGCCTGGAGCTCGGGGAAGGGCGGCGTGTTCTTGTCGTTGAGGAGCATGAGGTCGGCCATGCGGCAGACGCCCTTGCCGTCGAACTTCACGTCGAACGAGTAGAGGATGAACGCCGCCTTGCCCTTGGTCTTGCCCGACGCGACGCCGCCGCCCGCCGAGCCCGCCTCGTCGCCGGTGCTGGTCGAGAACGAGGAGCCGTCGACCATCACCGGGTTGCCGTCGCACTTCACCGTCGACGAGCCGTCCGACGTATCGGAGCTCATCGCGATGTTCGGGTAGGGGATGGGGATCGGGCCGGCCGGCGACGGCGTCTGGCACACGTCGGGGAAACCGATGGCCTGGCCGCTCGACGACGCGTGGACGACCGTGCGGAAGTTGACGTTCACCGTCGCGGGCATCGGCCCTCCGTTCTGGCGTGGGAGAGGTTACACGGGCTCGGCGCCGGGCGGGGAGACGATCGTGGCCGCGCGCACGCCCGAGGTCGACGCCGTGACCACGAGCGCCGGCCGCGGCGCCGACGGCGCCCGCCCGAACGCGTGCGCGGCGAGGCCGATGAGCAGCGCCCCCGACGCGGCGCCCACGTCGCCGATGCAGTCGGCCGGGTGCGCGACCGCGACCGCATCGAGCGCGGGAGAGAGCCGGGTCCGCGCCAGCGACCAATCGAAGGCGCCGTAGCTCTCGCCGTTCAGGTCGAGGTACGCCGTCGACGCCCCGAGGCCGCCCAGGCGCCGGCCGACGGCGCCCCGCAAGGCGTCGGTCATGCCCTTGCCGGTGGGCGCCTTGTCGCCCTCGACGGTGTGCGGCTCCTGGCCGAACGAGGGCGCCTCGACGAGCGCGAGCGCGGCGCGCTCCGAGCCCAGCTCCGCGCGGGCCGCGCGCGTCGACGGCTCGAGCAGGAGCGCCACCGCCGCCTCGCCGGGCAGGAAGCCGTCGAGGCACCGGCGCGAGCGGAGCCGGCCGCGCCGCACGTCCCAGTCGGCGATGCGCCGGCGATCGAGGTAGCCGTCGACCGCGAGCAGCAGGCAGCGCGACGCGCGGCGCTCGGCGATCTGCCGGTCGGCCGCGGCGAGCGCGGCGAGCGCGCCGGCGTGCCCGATCACCTCGAGGTGCGCGGGCGGCCGCTCGTCGAGCCCGGCGCGGGCGAGCAGCTCGGGCGCGAAGCCGTGCGCGAGGTCCCACGCCTCCACGTCCGGCCCGGCCTCGGGGAGCGCGAGGAAGAGCGGGGTCGCCGCGAGCTCGGCGCGCGTGATGCGGCCGGCCTGCACCAGGGTGCGCAGCGCCGCGACGGCGAGCGCGACGAGGCGCGACGGCCCCTCGAGGTCGGGGTCGACGGACGGCACCGTTCCGGCGCGCAGCGGCTCCGGCTCGTCCCATTCGGGCTCGGGCGGCTGGAGCACGAAGCGCGGGTGCGCGATGATCCCCGAGACCTGGGCCCGCAATGCCGCGAAGCTCGACGCGGCGTCGTCGCCGACGGGCGTCATGGCCGAGATCCCCGTCACCGCGACCGTCACGGGGCCACCTCGCGGACGCGGATGCGATCGATGGCGAGGAGCTTGCGCCGCACCGGCACCGCGACGCGCCAGGTGAGGCACACGCGCTCGAGGTCCGGCTCGATGACCACCGTGTCGATGCGCGCCCGGTGCGTCGTCGCGCGCGGGCCCGCGACGATCTCGATCTCGACGGCGGTGCGGGGGAGCGCGAGCTCGAAGGGGCGCCCGCCCGGGAGCACGCCGGTCGCGCTCACCACCTCGCCGCCGGCGATCGATCGAGCGACGAGCCCGCTGGGCGCCGCCTGGAAATGCCGATCGTCGAAATCGAGGGGCAGGAGCGGCGCGCGCTCGGCGCGCCAGGCGGCGTCGTAGGTGCCGGCGAGCGCGGCGCGAGGCTGCCAGCTCCGCGCGACGAACCCGAAGCCCGCGGGTGGCGGCCTGTCCGCGGGCGTCTCGAGGAGGGCGTTCGGGTCCTCGATCTGGGGCAGGAGCTGGCCGTCGAGGTCGCGCGTCGACCGCGGCGCGACGAACCCCACGCCCACCGGGTTCAGCGGCTCGAACGCGTGCAGGCTCGGATCGGCGTGGCTCTTGTCCTCGCCGCCGAAGGCGAGCTCCCAGACGAGCTTCGCCGAGACGAAGCGCGTCGGCGACGACGGACGCAGCCCGCCCACCTTCTTGGTCCAGCACCGCGGCCCGAAGACGCGCACCGTCTTGCGCACCGGGCCGACGCGGAGCTCGACGTCCACCGACGCCGTCGCCGCGCCGGGCGCGTGCGCCGAGCCGATCATCACCACGTCGACGCCGGGCTTGCGCGGCGCCGACTCGGCCTCGTAGAGCACGCTGCTCTTCCCGGGCTCGCCGTGGTGCACGTCCGCGAGGACGACGGGCGCCTGCTCGTCGGCGACGTGCGTCCCGAGCCGCCGCGATACGGCGTACGTCGCCTTGGTGACGACGACGAGGAGCTCCGACCCGTCCTTGTCGAGCGCCGGCAGGATCGCCGCGGCGAACGGCGTCTTGTTCACCAGGTCGAGCATCGGGGAACCGACACCGTGTAGCAGTCCCGCGTGGCGCGCGATAGGTCGCGCGTGCCGCGTCGTGGCGCGCTCGATCGACGGCGGCGCCTGGTATCGTATCGGTCACGTCGATGTCGCGCTCTGCCCTGCTCCTCGTGCCCGCGGCGCTCCTCGTCGCATGCTCGACCGACGAAAGCGCGCCCGCGGCGCCCGCCTCCCAGCCGCCCGACGGAGGCGCCGACGCCGGGGCCTGCGCGCCCGGCGAGACGGCCTCGTCCGACGGCGGATGCACCGCCGCCGGCATCCCGCCCGACGAGTGCGCGGACGGGTTCGAGCCCGACGGCGCGAACGGGTGCAGAGCGATCCTGCCCGCGGATCCCTGCCCGTCCGGGCAGATGGCGATTCCGGGCGAGCTCGCGTGCCACGAGGTCGCGCCCTGCGGGGCGGGCGACTGGGGCGACATCCCGACCGACGCGACCACCCAGCACGTGAACGCGGCGTACGCGGGCGGGGCGAGCGACGGCTCGGCCGCCGACCCTTGGAAGACGGTGCAGGCGGCGATCGACGCCGCGGACCCCGGCGCGATCGTCGCCATCGCGGCCGGCACGTACGCCGAGGACCTCTCGCTCGCGGGCAAGCCCGTGCGCCTCTGGGGCCGGTGCCCGGCGATGGTGGAGCTCCGGCCCGCGGGCGCGCCGCTCGCCGTGCTGAGCTTCGGCTCCGGCGCCCAAGAGAGCGAGATCCGCGGCGTCGCGATCACCGGCGCCGCCGCCGCCGCCGCGGTCCTCGGCGTCGGCGACGTCTCGTTCGACGCGGTGTGGATCCACGACACGGCGAGCCAGGGGATCCACGTCGAGTCGAACGGCCCCCTGGTCGCGGCCGCCGTCACCGGATCGCTGATCGAGCGGACGCGCGAGGTCGCGCTCTACGGATCGGCCGCAGAGCTGCGGGTCGAGCGCTCGGTCGTGCGCGACACGCGTCCGGCGACCGGGGGGCTCGCGGGCCGCGGCGTGTCCGTGCAGTACCGCCCGGCCACGAAGGTCCGGAGCGGCCTCGAGCTGCGCGACTCGATCATCGAGCAGAGCCGCGAGATCGGCGTCTACGCGTCCGGGTCCGACGTCACGATCGAGCGCGTCGTCGTCCGCGACACGCAGCCGCAGCAGTCGGACATGGACCAGGGGCGGGGCATCTCGGTGATCCAGTCGTCCGACGGCGCGGCCGCGGGAAAAGGGACGATCCGCGACGTCGTCGTCGAACGCTGCTTCGACAGCGGCATCCTCGTCGGTTGGGCCGACCTCACGATCGAGCGCACCGTCGTGCGCGACATGTCCCCGAACGCCTCGAACCAATGGGCCGGCCGCGGCATCGAGGCCCAGGCCGTCGCGGGCGACAAGGCGCCCGCGGTCGTCGTTCGGTCGTCGGTCGTGACGGGCGTGCACGACCTCGGCGTCAGGCTGAGCGGTGGAGCGCTCACGCTCGAGCAGACGCTGGTGCGCGACGTGCTCGCGCGAGCCGCCGACGGCCGCTTCGGCCGGGGCGTGCACGCGCAGGACCTCGCCGGCGTCCCCGCGACGCTCGTCTTGCGTGGCTCGCGCGTCGAGGGGACGCGCGAGCTCGGGGTGTCCGTCGTCGGCGCCGCGACCACGGCGACGATCGAGCAGACGCTCGTCGCGGCGACCAGCGCCGCGGAGGCCGACGGTCTCTTCGGCGACGGCCTCGTCGTCGAGCGCGCCCACGCGACGATCACGGGCTCGGCGATCGAGGCCAGCGCGCGCGCCGGGATCAGCAACTTCGGCGGCTTCGTGGAGATCGGGACCACCGCGCTCCAGTGCAACCCGATCCACCTCGACGGCGAGACGTACGAAGGGGTCCCGGCCGGCTTCGACGACACCGGCGGGAACGCATGCGGATGCGCCCCCGAGAGCGTCGCCTGCGAGCTGCAGAGCTCGGGGCTCACGCCGCCCGAGCCCGTCGCTGCCCAGTAGCTCGGGGCGAGCCCGCGGGGCGAGCGGATTCCGATGGCTACGAGCAGGTGGTTCGGGCGTCGGGGGTGCGCGAATCACCAGCGCTCAATCCGTCGACAGAACCTCCACGGTCGAGAGCGACTTCCACGGGGCCTGCATTCCCGTGTACTGGCCCCCGCCGACGACGTAGAAGCGCCCGCCGATCACGGCGCCACATGCACCCGCGCGCGGTGTCGGCATGCTCGGAATGGCCTTCCATGCCTGGCTCGTGAGATCCCATTTCTCGGTGTCGCCGGTATGGCCCAGAGGCCCCCACCCGCCGGCGAGGATCAGGGACCCTCCCATCCACCCGAAAGCGAGTTCGCCGCGCGGGCTCAGCATCTCCGGACCTTCGACCCACGCGGTCGTGAACACCTCGACCAGATTCGTTCCGTAGAGCGACTCGGCAGGATAGCCCCCCGCGACCACGAGCTTGTCGCACCAGCGCATTCCGGCCGGGGATTCGCGCGCCGTGGGGAGCACCGTGGGGCCGCTCGTCCAGGCGCCGGTCGTCGGATCGAAGAGCTCCATCGCGGAGGTGGGGAGACCGTCGCTGCCGCGACCACCGACGACGAGGAGCTTGCCATCCCAGTCGACCGCCGCCGCGATCGCGCGCGCCGTGGGCATCGGCGGACCCGGAGCCCAGCTGTCGTCCGAAGGGTCGTAGATCAGGAGACGCGACGACGGCACGGACGAGCCGCCCTCGTATCCGCCCGCCACGTAGACTTTGTCCCCGATCCTGGCGACCGCGAAGCAGCAATCGGCCTCCGGCATGGGCGAGCGGTCGGACCATGTCCCGGTCGCCGTGTCGAGCTCGAGCACGCTCGCCGTGCGACCGTCATCGCTGCCGCCGAGCACGAGGCCGCCGAATACGAGCAGCTTCCCTTCGCTCTCCGCGCATCCGGCGGATTGGCGCGGAGAAGGCATCTCCGGACCGCTCTGCCAAGTCCCCGTCCACGCGCCCCCCGCGCCGCCAGCCTCGTCGGGGCATGTTGTCGAGCCGCCGCCGGCGCCTCCGTCCGATGCGGTCGAGCTGGAATCGGTCGTACCCCCGGATTGCGGTGGTTCCTCGCCACCGCAACCCGCTTGCGTGAGGAAGCTCGCCACGATGAGCAGCGATATCTTGATCTTCGTCATGAGCAGCTCTCTGTGGGAAAGAGCAACGCGCATGCCAGGTGCGAGCTTCTGGCAGCTCGTCCAGCGCCGAGGCAGCGCAATGCGTCGCGTGAGCACTCGAATGACCCGTCAGCAATGGCCGACCCTGTGACAATGGGGGCGAGACGCTGAGCCGGACAGTGCCATGGCCCGCGTCAGGAGAGGCCGCCACGAGGCGCCGCGTCCCCTCGTCGCGCGGCGCCGCGCCGATCACACCGCCGACCTCTTCGGCTCCGAGGGACCCGACTCGTCCTCGAGCTCGCCGAGCGCCTCGGCGAGCGCCGCGTCGTCGTCGCCCACCGCGGCGTCGAGGGCCACCCGGAGCTTGGGCGCGACCGAGGCCGCGCCCGCGACGCGCAGGCGCTTCCGCCCGCTCTCGTCGAGGGACGGCGCGAGCGCCACGGCGGCGGCGGCGCGCTGCGAGGCCGCGACGCTCGGATCCTCGACGAGGCGCCAGAGCCGCTCGGGCAGCACGGGCGCCTCGCGGAAGCGAGGATCGTGGACGAGCGACGATCGGAGCTCGCGGATCCACGCATCGACGGGGCGATCGCGGCGCTCGAGGACGAGCGCCTCGGCGGCGCCCTCCACGCCCGAGCGGGCCGCCGACATCGCCTCCATGAGGCGCTCGGTGAGCGTCGCGGCGTAGGCGACCTGCAGCGGGTTCTTCTTGTGCGAGCCCATGGCGAGGACCAGATCGGTGCTGGTGCCGTCGTGGTGCGTCAGCCGAACGATGCCCGGCAGCTGGACGACGTCCTTGATCGTGGCGATCGGGATGAACTGCCGTCGGCCCAGCCAGCGCACCAGGACGCCGTCGGCCCCGACGTCGACCCAGGTCGGCATCATCATCGCGCCGATGAACGAGACGTAGAGCGGGACGAACGCGGCGGCGCCCACCGGCGGGACCACGTGCGCCGCGAGGAGGATGACGAGCACCGCGGCGGCGGCGATCCACGGCAGAAAGCGCTTGCGCACGGCGATCTGCGAGACCGCGCGGAAGCTCATCGCCCGGTGCGAGGGATCGAGGCCGAGCGAGGTGACCAGCGCCCGCCCGTCGGCGAGATCCTTCATGCGGAGGTCGACCGCCGCTCGCCAGCCGCCCCGCCCGAGGCGCACCACGGTGCCGGCGAGGCGAGGCTGCACGCTCCCCTCCTCGATCTCCGACCTGTCCGCGAGCCGCTGGCCGCCGGCGTAGACGCCGGTGTCGTCGAACGTCACGTCGACGCCCTGGATTCTCGGCTTCCCCAGGCGGCGCGCGCCGAAGAAGGCCGCGGCGAAGAACGACAGCAGCATCACCACGCGCACGAGCGCGCCGGCGGCCGGCCCGGCGAAGCCGGAGACCGCGCCCATCAGGGCGGTGAACGCGGCGATCGAGGCGAGGATGCGCTTCCAGGACGTGGTCCGGAGGACGTCGACGCCCCGGAATACCTTCGGGCCCCTTGCAGCGTTCGGATCCCCCGCGCTCCCGGCCGCGGCGCCGCCCCGCGTCGTCTCCCCCATGATCTGTTTTCTCCTGCCGTGAGCGCGCGCGTGCGCGCCGCTCACCTCCTGACGACGATGACGAGCCTCCGCTCCGCGCTCCCGCCGTCGGCGGAGACGCGCGCGTTCGCCGTGGGGACCTCGAGCGTTCCGTCGCCGGTCACGTGCGCGGTGACGGCATCGGCCGACTCCTCGACGCAGGGCGCGACCGGCGGCGAGGCGCACGCGGCGAGATCGACGCCCTGCCACCGCGGCGCGCCCGCCGCCGTCGCGATCTGTTCGAGCGCGTACGACAGCCCGCCCGCCTCGGTGAAGCTCCCGTCCTCGCCGGCGAACGCGTAGACCACGCGATCGTCGCCGATCGACGAGGCGTCCGGCACCCCGGGCGTGCCGCGCACCAGCGTCATCACCCCGTCGGGGTACGCCGGCACGATCGCGCCCGCCGCGGCGTAGACCGGGATCTCTTCGAGCGGCGCCGTCGCCTGGATGCGCTCGGCCGCGGCCACGTCGATCGCCTCGCCGCCCGCCCACGGATACCAGCGGCCCGGCGGGAGCCAGACGTCGCGCGAGATCGCGCCCTCGGTCATCACCGGCGCGACGAGGATCGATGGACCGACGAGCACCTCGTCGTCGATGCCCCACGCCTCGGCCTCGGCGGGGTGCTCGAGCGCGAGCCCACGCCAGATCGGGAAGCCCGTGTCGGCCGCGGCGCGCGCCAACCCCTCGAGGTAGGGGACGAGCGCCATGTGCAGGCGCGCGTAGCGCCGGAAATGCGCGATCGTCTCGTCGTCCTTCTCCCACGACCAGCACAGGTTCGGCTGCGCGCCGTGGTGCGTGCGCATCACCGGCGACCACGCCCCGAGCTCGGTCCATCGGAAGAAGAGCTCCTTCGTCGAGCCGGGGTTCGTCGCCGATTGGTACCCGGCGATGTCGTGGCCGTAGGTCGACACCCCGACGACGCCGAGGCCGATGCCGATCGGGACGACCGTGGGCATGCCGTCGTCGCGGTCCATCGTCGTCCGCTGATCGCCGGCCCAGATCACGTCGGCGAGCGCGGGCGTCCCGAGCCAGCCCGAGCGCCCGAAGAAGAGCCGCTCGGCCCCGTCGGGCGCGCCGTCGATCGCCTCGCGCGCGACCTCTTGCCAGCGCACCGGGTAGAGGTTGTGCACCGGGCCCGCCGGCCCCGCCGCGGTGACGCCGTCCGTCGGGAGCCACTCGGCGAAGTCGTTCATCCACCCGTCGGCGCCGAGCGCCATCGCCGCGCGCATCTTGCCGACGGCCCAGGCGCGCGCGTCGGGGCTCTCGAGATCGAGGAGGCCCGTCTCGGTGAGCTTCGCGCCGGTGAAGGTGTAGTTGCTCCCGTCGGCGCGCTTGACGAGCCAGCCGTTGGGCGCGACCTCGTCCCACGCCTTCGAGCCCTCGTACACGAACGGGTTGAAGTAGACGTGCCAGTCGAAGCCGAGCGCGTGGAGATCGTCCGCGAGCTGGGGCGCGTCGGGGTAGAGCGTGGGGTCGACCTCCCACTCCTCGGCGAGGCGGTAGTCCTCGCCCTTCCAGTCGCCGCCGCGCCAGTCCTCGGTCCAGATGACGCTCGAGGGCACGGCGTTGTCGCGGAGCTTCTGCGCGATGCGCCGCACGTTGTCGCTCCCGAAGACGGCGTCGAGCCAGGGCGCGAAGGCGACGCGCGGCGGCATCCGCGGTCGCCCGAACGTCGCGCTCGAGCGCTCGAGCGCCTGCGCAGGCGTCGGCCCGTCGAAGACGTGGACGCGCACCGGCAGATCGAGCTCGACGCGCGCCGCGTCGCCGCGCTCGGAGCAGAGCGCGAAGAGGGCGCGCTCGGGCGTCTCGGCGGTGAGCACGTAGCCGCGCCGCGCCAGGTACTGCGGGATGGGGATGTGGCTCGAGTGCCGCCGCCCCACGAGGAACCACGCCCCGGCGTACTCGTCGGTCGTGTCCTTGCCGATGCCCTGCTCCTGGACGAACGCGGGCACCGTCTGGCCGCGATGGTCGACGTCCCAGGTCTGCGAGCCGAAGCCGGCGAAGTGATCGCCCTCGTCGCAGGCGAAGCCCCAGGAGAAGCGCCGCTCCGGGCCCGCGCCCGGCGCGACGTCGAAGACGAGGTGGCCGGGATCGGGCGCGCTGGCGGTGATGGTCGCGAGGAGCGCGCCCGCCCCGTCGAGGAGATCGAGCCGCGGCGCGGGGGCGCCGTCTTCCGCCGCCGGGCTCGCACCGGCGAGGGCGAGCCGCGTCGCCACGCGCCACGCGCCGCCGGTCTCGGTCGGCTTGAAGGCGCCGAACTGCATCTCGTACGTCGTCGTCGCCTCGCGCACCGCGAACCCGGCGAGCGGCGGCGCCCCCTCGGCGACGGCCGCCGGCGCCAGGCCGTCGAGGAGAATCCGGCCGTCCGCCGAGGCGACGACGAGCCGCTGGTCCGGCTCGATCTGGACCTCGAAGCCCGGGCCCACCCGGACCGGGGTCGGCCCGACGCCCGGAACGTCCGCGTCCCCGCAGGCCGCCGCGGAGCCCGCGAGCACGACCGCCATTCCGAGAGATCGCCAACCTCGGCGCCGGTTCATCGCGTCCTCTACTAACACGCGTGGCGGACGGACACGCCCCAGACGGCGCGACCCGAGGGCGGGCGTGCCGGGCGAGCGGCTTCCAGTTAGCGGTTGCTCCTCCGCCCCGGCGAGGTAGGATGAACCCCCTCACGAGACGTCACTGGCCTTCGCTCCGGCACTCTCTCTCTCCGAGACCGCGCCTCGCTTCGACGACTGGACGACGCAACGTGCGCACGGCGGCTGATCCGCCGGGCGCGACTCCATCCGAAGCGGCCGCGGCTTCGTCGGATGGCAGGCTGAGAGCGCGCAGCACCAACCCGAAGTCGCGAAGGCAAGTGTCATGGGCAATCGTCTCTATGTCGGCAATCTCTCGTACGGCACCACCAAGGAGGCCGTCGAGGCTGCCTTCGCCGCCATCGGCGAGGTGCGCGAGGTCCACCTCCCCATCGACCGCGACAGCGGTCAGCCGCGCGGCTTCGCGTTCGTCACCATGGCCTCGGCGGCCGCCGCGAGCGACGCCATCGCCAAGCTCGACGGATCGACCCTCGACGGGCGCGCCCTCAAGGTGAACGAGGCCCAGGAGCGGCCGCAGCGCGGCGGCTTCGGCGGCGGCGGCGGCGGTGGTGGCGGCGGCGGCGGCTCTCGTCGTCGCGGCTGACCAACGGAAGCCGGCCCGCGGCGGGGGATCCATCTCCGCCGCGCGGCTCGGCCCCGGCGCGGCCACGCGCCTTGAGGAGGTGCCTGGTGCAGAATCACGGAGCGCAGAAGCGCAGGAAAGAGCTCGCGCGGCAGGAAAAGCAGCGCGAGAAGGAAGCGGCGCGCACCCAGCGCAAACGCGAGAAGGACGGCCAGGGCTCCGGCAGCCCCGAGCAGGATCCGGACCTCGCCGGGATCGTCCCGGGCCCGCAGCCGCCCCAGGAATCATGACGACCGTGAGGGCGCCTCTCCGGCGCGTTCCGGGCGACGGCAAGATCGACGCGGACGTCGTGGGCTCGCCTGCTCAGGTCGATCTCCGCCCCGGCGCCCCTCGCGTCGGGGGGCTCACCCCCGAGACCCGCGGTCCCGCCCTGGGCCCCACGCCCGAGAGCCTGGACGAGCCCTCCCGCCGGGAGCTCGCGCCCCCGGGCGTGAAGCTGACGAAAGAGGTCGAAGCGGGGTCGACGGCCGCCGGGGCACGGTGGGCCGCGTCGTGGCGCGACGACCTGCGCAAGCAGGGTCGCCCGGCGTCCGGCGGATGGCCCGGCACCCTCAGCGAGGCGCGCGCCCAGGTCGCGGCGATCTTCGTGCGGGACGCGCTCACGCTGCAGGAGCGCGAGCTCGCCGCGCGCGCCGTCTACGCGGCGGCCCGTCGCGACTGGCTCTCCCACGAGGAGCCGGAGCCCGCCGAGTGAAGCGATCGCGAGGTGTCGGCCGCAAGCGGCGGCCGAGCATCTCGACCTTGCACTTCTTGTCTTGGACGTGGGGGCTCGCCCCCGCTCGCGCGTGAGTCGCACGCACCAGCCCCGAGGAGCTACCGCCATGGTGACCCACCGACGCAACAACGAGGCCGCCGAGCGCGCCGCCGCGCGCCGGCGTCGCGAGGACGACGCCCCCCGACTCCGCGCGCAGGCTCCGGACCTGGTGAGCCTCTGCCTCCACATCGACGAGCAACGCGGCAACGGCACGATCACGGTCGCCCGGCACACGCGCCGCGTCGTCGTCGAGCACGCGCCGGCCCTGTTCGCGCTGCCTTGCGCCGATCGCGACTGCCGCGGCGGGGGGCACGACCTCACCAGCGAGATCGTGCATGCCCTGGCCAAGCGCCAGACGTCGTTCGAGGGCCACCACGCCTGCGAGGGCCAGATCGGCTCGTCGCCGTGCCCGAACGTCCTGCACTACGTCGCCGAAGCGACCTACCGCTGAAGCTCAGAGACAAGATCTCACAGGGAGACGGGGAGACAGGGAGTATTTCCTGCGGTCGATCCAGGCCCACGACTCACTCGGCGTGAACGCGGATCGACCGAAGAAAGTCCTCCCCGACTCCCCGTCTCCCTGTGAAATGCCGGATTCCTCCGAGGGATAGGGCAGGGGGCCCCCTCGTGATTCACGGCGGCGCCGGGTCCCGGCAGCACCGGAAGCCGACCTCGTAGAAGCGGAACATCGGTCCGTGCGAGTCGTTGGTGCCGCGGCAGCCGGCCCACGGCTTCGCCCAGAAGCCGCCCTTGAGCGAGGAGCGCCAGGTCCACTCGGGGCGCGAGGTCGCCACCCACTCCTCGACGTTGCCGACGAGATCGACGACGCCGAAGCTCGACACGCAGGCCGGGTGCGAGCCGGACGGCTCGCCCTGCCAGACGCGCTTCACCTCGCGCCCGCGCACCTCGGGGTCCTCGGAGAGCAGCTTCGCCTCGCTCACCGGCTTGTAGGGCTTGGCGCTGTTGCAGGCGTTCGGGTCGAAGCGCCACCCGTACGGGAACGGAGAGGCGCTCGGGCCCTCGCAGGCGAGCTCCCACTCCACCTCGGTGCACATGCGCTTGCCCGCGGAGCGGCAGCGCTCCTCGGCCTCCACGTAGCGCAGCATCACCACGGGCTTCGCGCCGGCGCGGTTGGGCCACTCGTACTCGTCCATGCAGGTCGAGACCGGCGTCTCCCGCCCCTCGCGCGCGGCGAGCCCCGGCAAGAACGAGAAGCAGTGCCCCTGATGCAGCTCGTCGCAGACCCGCTGGACCTGGTCCGAATGCACGCCGCGGACGAGCCGCATCCCGTCGGGGCACGTCCCCCCTGCCGGCGCCGCGGCGCCGCCGGCGGGCGCCGCCGTGAGCAACTGCGCGAGGACCGACTCCAGCAGCACCAAGCCTCCGCGGGATCGTAACGTGAGGGGGACGCTCCGGCACCCTTTCGGAGCCTCGCGTTTGTTGGCTAGTCTACGCCGATGAACCGACCTGCCCTTCGACTCCTTGCAATGACATCCGTCACGGTCCTCGGCGCCCTCGCCGCCAACGGCTGCGGCGGTGACGACACCACGAACGGATCCACCGGCGGAACGACCACGACGACCGGGACCACCACCGGCGCCGGCGGCGCGACGGGGAGCTCGTCGTCGAGCGCAGGCGGCGGGGGCGGATCGACGACCTCGACCACCACGACCGGCACGGGAACGGGCGGAGGCGGAACGGGCGGCAGCGCCGATTGCTCGCCGGCGGCGGGCGCCGAGGTCCCCCTCAAGCTCACCGAGATCGCGACGGGGCTGTCGAGCCCGGTGCTCGCCAAGGGCGCGGGCAACGACGCGACGCGCCTCTACATCGTCGAGCAGAGCGGCACGATCCGCATCGTGAAGGACGGCGTCCTGCTCCCCACGCCGTTCCTCGACGTCGACGCGGCGACGAACGGCGACTTCACCTTCGGCGGCGAGCGGGGCTTCCTCGGCCTCGCCTTCCACCCCGACTACGAGCAGAACGGGCGCTTCTTCGTCCACTACAGCGACGGCGGCGGCGACACCAAGATCGAGGAGTACCACCGCTCCGCCGATCCCGACGTCGCCGATCCCACGCCCGTGGGCACGGTGCTCACGGTCAATCAGCCCGAGAGCAACCACAACGGCGGCTCGATCGAGTTCGGCGCCGACGGGATGCTCTACATCTTTCTCGGCGACGGCGGCGGCGGCGGCGATCAGCACGGCCAGATCGGCAACGGCCAGAACCTCAACACGCTCCTCGGCAAGGTCTCGCGCATCGACGTGACCACGCTCCCGTACGCCGTGCCGGCCGGCAACTTCCAGGGCGGCTCCCCCGAGATCTGGGACTACGGCGTCCGCAACCCGTGGCGCGCGAGCTTCGACGTCTGCACCGGCGATCTCTACATCGGCGAGGTCGGCCAGAACGCGTGGGAGGAGATCGACGTGGAGCCGGCGGGCCAGGGCGGCAAGAACTACGGCTGGCGCTGCCGCGAGGGCATGCACGACTATAACCAGAACTGCGGCCCCAACGCGGGCACCGCCGTCGATCCGGTGATCGAGTACCCCCACGCGGGCGACTGCTCGGTGAGCGGCGGCTACGTCTACCGGGGCTCGGCGATCCCGTCGCTGCGCGGCACGTACTTCTACGGCGACTACTGCTCGGGCCACATCTGGAGCTTCGTCTGGTCGAACGGCCAGATCAGCGGCGAGACCGATCGGAGCGACGATCTGCAGTCGAACGGGATGAACATCTCCTCCTTCGGGCAGGACGTGGACGGCGAGGTGTACGTCGTCGATCACGGCGGGACCGTGTACCGCATCGACGCCGAGTGATCGGCGAACGGTGATTTCACAGGGAGGCGGGGAGTCGGGGAGGAATCTCTTGGGGTCGGTCCGGGCCCACCTCTCGTCCAGCGTGCACGTCGATCGACGCCAGGAAATACTCCCGATTCCCCGTGAAAATTCACCGCCGGTGGCAGACGGGCAGGAACCCGCACCGCTGGCGCCGGCAGCTCTCCTCGGGCTCCCCTTCGTAATGGCCGCTCGCGCGCGCTTCGGCGAAGCGCGCGCCGAGCGCCACGAGCTCGCCCTCGAAGCGCTGGTGCTCGGCGTCGCCGATCGCGGCGCCGGTGGCGGCGCCCGCCAGGAATGTCGGCTCGGCGGCGGCGCCGAGAAAGAGCACGCCGGCGCGCACCGGGCCTCCGGCGCGCCCGACGGCGCGGCGCGCCGCGAGGGCGTACGCGCGGAGCTGGAAATCGTACGGCGAGAGATCGGCGCGCGGGCGTGAGAGCTTGTAGTCGATGACGTCCACCGCGCCGTCCTCGCGCTCGACGCAGAGATCCATGGCGCCGCGGAGCGCGAGCGCGACCGGCGCCGCGCCGGGCGCCGGCGCCGCGGGCGGGACGGGCAGCACGAACGCCTCCTCGCGCCGCACGACCGCCCCGTCGTCGCGCAGCGTCCGCGCGTAGCTGCCCTCGAGGAAGCGCGCCACGCCCGCGGCGATGCGCGCCGTCTCCTCGCCCTCGGGCGAGAGGCCCTCGAGCGCCAGGCGCGCCGCGATCTCGGCGGGTGTGGTCGCCTCGCCCCAGCGCTCGAGCGGCCAAGTCTCGAGCACCCGGTGCGCCGCGCGCCCGAGATCGCGCGGATCGGCTTCGTCCTCGCCCTCGCCGCGGCGCGCGACCGGCTCGTTCGCGGGCGCGGGATCGCCGAAGAGATCGAGCTGGCCGCTCGAGACCGGCTCGTCCAGGCCGAGGAGATGGCGGAAGCGGAAGCGCCGGGCGCACCCGCGGAAGATCCCGAGCGGCGTGGTCGCGATCGGCAGGGTGCGCACGGGGCGCCGCTCCGGATCGACCGCGGCCCGAGGCGCCTCTGCGGCCGCGGCGTCGCGCGACGCGGGCGCCTGCGCGCCGCGCGCCGCCGCGCGGCCCGGGAC
>CAYJPW010000107.1:0-36154 GCA_964372055.1 uncultured Polyangiaceae bacterium | reverse complement strand
ATCAACCCGAACTGCCGCTGCCACACGCTGCGCACGTAAGAGGTCTGCGCCTCGGTGAGCCGGCCGTGCTCCACCCGGTCGCGGGCTTCGGTGTAGGCGCGCTCCAGCAGGTCCACGTCGCGCGTGAGGTCGCCGGCCCGCAGTTGCGGCAGCCCCGATTGCCGCGTGCCGAAGAAATCTCCGGGGCCGCGCAACTGCAGGTCGCGCTCGGCAATCACGAAGCCATCGCTCGTCTCGGCCAGGGCCCGCAGGCGCTCGCGCGCCTCGTCCGACCACGGGGCCTGGTACAGCAGCACGCAGGTGGAATCGTGCGCGCCGCGACCGATGCGCCCGCGCAACTGGTGCAGCTGCGACAACCCGAAGCGCTCGGCATGCTCCACCACCATCACCGTGGCGTTGGGCACGTCCACGCCCACCTCCACGACCGTGGTAGACACCAGCAGGTTGAGCGTGCCGGCGGCGAAGGCGCGCATCACCCGGTCCTTCTCGTCGCCCTTCATCCGCCCGTGCAGCAGCGCCACGGCGTACTCGGGGAAGACGCGGGCCAACTCCTCGGCCATGGCGGTGGCGGCCTTGAGGTCGATCTTTTCCGACTCCTCCACCAGGGGATAGATCACGTACGCCTGGCGCCCGCGTTTCAGCTCGTCGCGAATCAGCGCGTACACCTCGTCGCGCCGTGCGTCGGGCTTGACGATCGTCCGAATGGGCCGGCGCCCGGGCGGCAGCCCGCGGATCACCGACACCTCCATGTCGCCGCACTCGGTGAGCGCCAGCGTGCGCGGGATGGGCGTGGCCGTCATCACCAGCACGTCGGGGTGCAGTCCCTTCGCCGCCAGCGTGCCGCGCTGCAGCACGCCGAAGCGGTGCTGCTCGTCGATCACCACCAAGGCGAGCGCCTTGAACTTCACGTGCTCCTGCACCAGCGCGTGCGTACCCACCACCAGGTTCACCTCGCCGCGCTCGATGGCCGGCAACAGGTCGCGCCGCGTGGCCGCCGTCACGCGCCCGCTCAGGAGCGCCGTCCGATACGGGCGGCCGTCGAGCCACTTCGCGATCGTGCGATAGTGTTGCTCGGCCAGGATCTCGGTGGGCGCCATCACCGCCACCTGGAACCCGTTCTCCATGGCCACCACCGCCGCCAGCAGGGCCACGATGGTCTTGCCGGCGCCCACGTCACCTTGCAGCAACCGCTGCATCGGCCACGGCCGCTGCATGTCGCCCACGATGTCGGCCAGGGCGTCGCGCTGCCCAGGCGTGAGCTTGAACGGCAGCACCGCGCGCGCGCTGGCGCGCACGCGGTCGTCCACCGTGCACACCAGCGCCTTCTTCACCTGCGCGTTCTCGTGGCGCCGCAGGGCGAGGCCCGACTGGAACACGAAGAAGTCCTCGAAGATCAGCCGGCGCTGCGCCGGCGTGGCAAAGCGATTGAGGGCGTCGATGGGCGTATCGGGTTTGGGAAAGTGCGCATCCCAGAGCGCCGCGCGCCGGTCGGGCCAGTGCTCCTGCGCGGGCAGATCGGCGGGCACGGGGTCGAACAGCGCCGGCGGCAGTTGCTCCAGCGCCTGATGCACGAACCGCCGCTGCATGTTCGGCGTCACGCTGCCCGTGCGCTCGTACACCGGGACGATGCGGCCGGTGTGCAACGTGTCGGCTTGGGGCTTGGGGCTTGAGTCCTGGGCGTCCGGCGCGTCGGCGATGATCTCGAACTCGGGGTCGGTGATTTGCAGGCCGCGCGATCCCCAGATCTCCACCTTGCCGAAGAGGACGATGCGCTGGTGGGGCCGGATGACGTCTTTCAGGAAGGCCTGGTTCGGCCACACCGCCTGCACTTGGCCGCTCGCATCCTGCACGAGCGCCGAGAACAGGCGAAAGCCGGGCCGCCGCGTGTGCGCCAGGCCGGCATTCAGCACTTCGCCGGTGATGGCCGCGGTCTGCCCCGGCTTGAGCGAGATGATCGGCTGCATGCGGCTGCGATCTTCGTAGCGCCGCGGAAACCGGAACAGGAGATCCTCAACCGTGTGGAGGCCGGCCTTCTTGAGGTCGGCGGCCTTGCGCGGCCCGACGCCCTTCAGATACTGCAGCGGCAACTGCAGCACATCGTCGGCCATGTCTATTGAATGACGACGGCGTGACGCGCCAGCACGTCGATCTGCCGGATCTGGGCCGGCATCTCGAAGGTGTCGTCGAGGCTCGCCCCGTCCGGCCGGTCGGCCGACTTCGTGTAGAAGGCCACGATCTGCTGCAGCAGGCTCCTGGGCACCGCGATGCCGCTCACCTCCGCGCGCTCCAGTTCGAAGCGGGCCTTGCCGTCGCCCGTGCGCACGGCGCCGATGGCCGTCACGGGAATCTTGCCCGAGAGGTAGGTGGTGGGATCGAACCAGCTGCCGCTGCTCCGCTTTTCGCGGACCACGTCGAGGTCCACCACGGCGGTGGCCGAGACGCGGCCGTCGCCCATCAGCGTGAGGGCCGGCTCGGTGAGCCCCGTGGGCAGCTGCTCGGTCATCTTGAAGCGGAGGTAGGCGTTCAGCTCGGCTTCGGCGAATCGCGTGCGGCGGGGCGTGACCGACGGCCGAGCGGCCTGCTGCTGGACGATGTGGATCTTCTTTTCGCACGCGTCGGCCAGTTGCGGGGTTGGCACATTGGCCGCCGCCGCAACGACGGTGGCCAGGACGACAAGTGCCGCAACCCGCTTGGGCATGCTTCATTCTACGCCCGCCGGCGCCGCGCGCGGCGTCCCGGCCGGGGGCGCCCTACTGCCGCGGCGGCGGCTGGCGCCTGGGCTGCTGCGGCCGGTTCTGCTGGCGCGCCCGCATCAGCAGCTCGATCTTGCGGCGCTCCACCTGCTCTTCGAACACGCGGAACCGCGCCTGCTGGCGCACGTCGAGCACTTCGTCGAGGGCGGTATACGCCTTGCGCACCTCGGCCGCGGTGCGCGACTCGATCTCCTGCAGCATCGAGAGCCGCTCCTTGATGGCGGCCTCGGGGGCGGGCGCGCCGACGCGCGGGTTCGTGAGCCGCTGCAACTGGCCCATCACCTGGATGCGCTCCTGCTGGGTGCGCCGCCGCGTATCCTGCAGCGCCTTGAGGCGCGCCAGGAACTGCGGGTACTGCTGGTCGGTGAGGTTCAGCGCCTGCTGGGCCTCCATGATCAAGTAGGCGTCGAACAACTTCTGGATCTCGGCCGGGGTCATGCCGTCGCCGAGCCCGGGCACGGCCGGCTGCGGCTGGCCGCCCCCACCCTGCGGCTGGCCACCGGGACCCGGCTGCTGATCCGGCACGAAATCTTGCGCCGCCATCGACGCGCCGAGCGCGGCGACGAGGGCGGTGGTCGCGACAAAAAGCTTTGCAGTGGCCATCAGTGTCTTCGCGCAGCCGTCTTACGACTTGGCGCGCTCCAGTTCCGCCGTGAGCAGGCGGTGCAATTCCTGTTGCTCCTGGAGGCTCAATTCCAGGACCGCACGTTCCGCATCGCCGGGCGCCACCGTGAGGCCCGCCGCGCTTGCCGTTTCCCAATCGAGCTCGCCCACTATCTCGGTGACGAGCGACCAGCCGTCCTCCGACAGCGTGACGTCGGACGCCGTCTCTTCCAGCCGGGCGGCCTGCTGGACCGGATCCATCGTGGGTGCGGGCAGGGTCATGACCAGCGCCAGCACCACCAGGGCCAACGCGCCGATGGGGGCCAGCACGGGCCACTTCAGCAACGATGCGACGCCGCCACCCGGCGCGGGCTCCGCGGCAATCGCCGTGCGCACGCGGTCGGACAGGCGCTCCCAGAACAGCGGCGACGGCTCCGGTATTCCGAGATCCGAAGCCTCGCGCAGCACCGCCGCCAGCGACGCGACCTCGCGCGTGCAGACTTCGCACCCTGCGAGGTGGGCCGTGCGGTGATCGGCCAGCGTGCCTTCAACGGCGTCGACGAGCTCGTCGGAGGTGAGGTGCGTCGTCATGGCTCGCTCCCAAGGATCTTCTTCAAATTGGCCAGCGCGTGGAAGAAGTTCGCCTTCACCGCGCCCACGGAGCTGCCCAGCACCTCGGCGATCTGCTGGTGCGGCATGTCGTGGTACGTCCGCAATATCAGCGTCGCGCGCTGCTTCCGGGGCAGGCTGGCGATGGCCTTGCGCACGGCGGCGGCCCGCTCTTCGCGCAGCAGCGTGGACCGCGCGTCCTCGATGCGGGTGTCTTCGAAGCGCTCGGTGGTGTCAATCGGTTCGGTGACCGGCGTCCTGGCGCCCACCCGGTTAAGGCACACGTTTACCGCGATGCGGTAGAGCCAGGTGGAGAGGGCCGCCTGCCCCTTGAAGTTCTTGAGGCCGCGCCAGGCGCGCACGAAGGCTTCCTGCGAGAGGTCGCTCGCGTCCTCGTGGTTCGACACGAAGCGGTAACACACCTGGTAGACCGTGCGCCGGTGCCGCTCGACGATCACGTCGAACGCCTCGCGGCGGCCGGCCACCGATGCCGCCACCAGCGCCGCATCGTCGAGGAGGTCGAAGGCCACACCCGGGGCGGGCTCGGAAGGGCTCACCACCACCTTCACCGTCCACCCCTGCGACACCGCTGAAGACCACGTTCGGATTGCGGATCCATGTGTCATGGCCTGTGTCCCTCTTCTGCCGGGTTTAGACCGGCAGGCTGGCGAAAGGTTGAATCTTGACTTTCGCCTTTTGTTTGTCTACGCTTCCTGTTCAGGGCGAACAAACGGAGGAACTCGGGAGCGACCGGAGCGTATCATGCAGCCACTCACCAAGCGCCAGCGAGAAATCCTCGATTACCTCAACGAGTTCATCCAGCAGAACGGCTATGCGCCGAGCCTCGAAGAGATTGGCGAGCGCTTCAATCTCTCGTCGCTGGCCACGGTGCACAAACACCTTACCAACCTGCAGGAAAAGGGCTTCATCCGCCGGGCGTGGAACCGCAGCCGCTCGGTGGAGCTGCTGCCCAGCCGGTCGGGCGGCCGGGCCATCGAGCTCCCCATGCTGGGCTACGTCGCGGCGGGCATGCCCATCGAGGCGGTGGCGGGCAGCGAAACCATCAGCGTGCCCGATTCGCTGGTGGCGGGCAGGCGCGACACCTACGTGCTGCGTGTCCGCGGCGAATCGATGATCGACGAGCAGATTCGCGATGGCGACTGGGTGGTCGTGGAAGACCGCAAGACGGCCGACAACGGCGAGATGGTGATTGCGCTCGTCGGCGGCCAGGACGTCACGCTCAAGAAGTTCTATCGCGAAAGCGGCCGCATCCGGCTGCAGCCGGCCAACCCCGCCATGCAGCCCATCTACGTCGAGCCCGATGGCCTGCAGATTCAGGGCGTCGTCGTCGGGGTGATGCGGAAGTACTGAGGGCTAAAGGTCTTGAGGTCCTAGGTCTTGAGGTCCTGAGGACCTGGTGGGTTCGAGCCGGATTCTGCTGTAGCCTAGAGCCCAGAGTCCACAGCCCAGAGCCCATTATGAGCGACCGCAAACAGATCAACTTTACAATTATCCCGGACGACGTGTCGGTCGAGCCGCGGACCTACGCCAACTTCTGCGCGGTGAACCACACGCCGTTCGACTTCACGCTCACCTTCTGCGAGGTGCAGCCGCTCTCCGAGAAGGAGATTCGCGAGGCCGAAAGCGAGCACATCGTGCGCGCGCCTGTCCGCGCCCGTGTCGTGCTGCCCGTGCAGTTCATTCCCACGTTGATTGCCGCGCTGCAGGAAAACCTCCGGGTGTACTCGGAGTCGCACGCCCCCCAGCCGATGCCGGCGCCCCCTGGCAAGGGCCCCGTCCATTAGTCATCCACAGATTCCACCGATGACGCCGATTGCGCTTGACGGCGCTCGACCCGTGGGGGGCGCCGGGCCCCCCCAATGCGGTTGTGGGGGGGCCCCCCCCCCGCCCGGGGGGGGGGGGGGGGGGCCCCGCCCGCCGGGCCCGGCCGGCGGCCGCGCCGCCGGTCCCGCCGTCGCCCGAGCCGCCGCCGTCGGAGTGCGTCGTGGCTCCGCCGTGGCCTCCGCCGGGGCCGACGGTCGCCGTGTCCTCGCCCGGGCCCTGCGACGCGCCGTTGCAGCCGGGCGCAGCGAGCGCGACGAGCGCGAACGCGGAGACGAGCGCGCCGGCCGACCGCCGGACGCCGTTCCTGCACGTCATCCGTTGATCGTACACGAGCGCGGCTCGTTCGACAGCCGCTCAGCCCCGTCGCCGGCGGGCCGCTCTGCCGGTCAGAAGCAGTTTGGACCGGACTGGCAGGTCCGACCGCCGGCGGGCGCGCCGCCGAACACGTCGGGGCGAAGCCGCCAGATCGCGCCCGTCCCGGCGAGGCCGAGGAGGAGCAGCGCGGCCCACAGCGCCACGCCCGAGCGCCGCCGTGCAGGCGGCGCGGACGGCGTCAGCGCGGGCGGCGTCGACGCACGCGTCACCGGCGGCGGTGCCGGCGTGGGGGCGAGCGCCAGGCGCGCGGGCCTGACCGCGGGCGGCGGCGCCGTGGGGTCGAGGCCGGCGAGCTGCTTGAGGCTGGCCCTCACCAGGCGGACGCCGTGCTCGTCGCCGAGCAGCGGGTCGTGGAATCGGGAGAGCAGGTCGTCGACCGAGCTCGTCGGGGCGCGTCCGAGATCGGCCACGCCGGCGGTGTTCGCTGCGGGCGTCTCGCGGGTCTCGGTCCTGGGCGCGGGCTGCACGGCTCTCGCCGGCGCGCGTTCGTCGCTCGTGGCGACGACGCTCGCGGGCTCCGCGGCGGCGTCCACCGGCGCCGGGAGCGCGTGCTCGCCCTCCGCGACCCCGCTCTTCGCTTCGGCAGCGGCGCCTTCCCCCGCGCAAGCGACGCTCTCCTCACGCGCAGCGACGTCGTCGTGGCCGGTGGCGACCACTCCCGGCTCGGCGGTCGCGGGTGCCGGCGCCGCATCGAGGTGCGCTGCCCCGTCCGCGACGTCCACCGGCTCGCCACCGGCGGTGGCCTCCTCGGCCGCTGCGTGGCGCTCTTCGGCCGCGTCGGGCTCGGCGGCGGGCGCTGGGATCGCGGACGCGGAAGGGCCCTCGACCGGCGCCGCCGGCCGCGCGATCTCGAAGCGCAGCGGCGCGGTCAGCACGTCGCTCGGGAAGAGCCGGGGCGCGTCGGTCGGGGTCGGCTCCGGCGCCGCCACCGGCGCGTGATCTCCCCAGTCGTCGGCCTCGTCCTCGCGCCCGTGGTCCTCCACGGCGAGCGCGCCGTCGAGGATGGTCGCATCCCCCGCGTCGGTCGCCTCGACAGCCGCGTCGACGCGCTCGAGCAGCGCGACCGCGTACCCGCCGATCGCCGTCGGCGTCGGCTCGACCGCGGGCAGCGGCGCAGCGGGCTCGGCCCACACCGCGGCGGCCTGCACGGGCGCCGGCGTCGCGGTGAACTGCACCTCGATGGCATCGTCGTCCTCGGCCTCGGCCGGAGCGCCGCTCTGCATCGCGGCCACGCCGGCGACGGGCTCGGCGATCGGCGCATCTCCGCAGGCGATCGCCTCGTCGTCCCAAGCATCGACGGCGACCGACGCGGGCGGTGGGACGGGAGCGACGGCGGCGGCGATGCTCGCGGCGGGCGTGACCGGGGCGACCTCGATCGGCTCGCCGGCGGGCTCGACCGCGACCGGCGCCGCGAGCGGCGTGCCGGCCTCGAAGAGCACCGCGGCGCCGTCGTCGTGCGCTTCGGCGAGGACCGGCGAGGGCAGCGGCGGCGTGGGCGCCGGGCTCGCGGCCGCCGCGGCCGGCGCGGCGGCCGGCGCGGCGGCGTGGGGCGTGACCGCCGTCGACGCGGGCAGCGCCGGGGCGAGCCCCACGAGCGTGCCCGGCGCAAAGGCGGGCGCGGGCGCGCGAACCGAGGCGCGCGCGCGCTTCAGCTTGCCGGACTCGCGCGCCTTGACGGTCTCGCGCGCGAGCCGCGCCAGCGCGCGCCGGGCGGCGGCGCGGTTGACGGGGATGAGGGCGGCCTCGAGCTCGCGGACGAAGCCGTCGATGCCGGCCTCGCTCTCGGCGCGCGGCCGCGCGGCGTTGGCCAGGCCGGGCATCGAGCCCGCCGAGCTCGCCAGGAGCCGCGCCAGGATCCCGCGCACGCACGCGGCGGCTTCGGCCGGGCCGATCACCTCGCTCCCCCGCGCCACCGCGACGGTGCCCTCGGTCGAGAGCGTCACCTTGCGATCGTCGACGCGGAAAGGCAGCCGCGCGGTCGCGTCGCCGATCGCGAGCGCCAGGTAGCCGGAGGTCTCGGGGACCAGCGAGGCTGCGCGCAGCGAGGCCGCCGCGAGCACCTCGTCGAGCGTGACGGAGAGTGCGGTCATGGTGTCACCATCGCTGCGGCGGCCGGCCGCACGGAAACTCCGGAGCGGGCGAGGAACGTCTTGGCCTCG
This sequence comes from uncultured Polyangiaceae bacterium, assembly GCA_964372055.1. GTDB lineage: Bacteria > Myxococcota_A > Polyangia > Polyangiales > Polyangiaceae > CAYJPW01. Next base: position 27,810 of record CAYJPW010000107.1, on the reverse strand, counting down.
CCGATCGTGTGCTGCCCGTCGTGGAAGATCGACGCCGCGAGCGCGGCGTCGGCGCCGCCCTCGACGAGCCCGGCGCGCAGGTGATCGAGCTCGCCGACGCCTCCCGACGCGATGACCGGGATCGGCACGGCGTCGGCGACCGCGCGGGTGAGCCGGAGATCGTAGCCGTCGCGCGTCCCGTCGCGATCCATGCTGGTGAGGAGGATCTCGCCCGCGCCCAGCCGCGCGATCTCGGCGGCCCACGCCACCGCGTCCTTGCCGGTGTCGCGGCGGCCGCCGTGCGTCACCACCGTCCAGCCGCCCTCGGGGCGCGACCGCGCGTCGATCGCGACCACGATCGCCTGCGAGCCCCAGCGCTCGGCCGCGCGCCGGACGAGGTCCGGCTCGGCCACGGCCGCCGTGTTGATGGCGACCTTGTCGGCGCCGGCGTGGAGCAGCGCGTGGATGTCCTCCTCGCGCCGGACGCCGCCTCCGACGGTGAGCGGCGTGAAGACGACGTCCGCCGTGCGCGAGACCACGTCGAGCAGCGTGGCGCGGTCCTCGTGCGAGGCGGTGATGTCGAGGAAGGTGATCTCGTCGGCGCCCTCGGCGTCGTAGCGCCGGGCGGCCTCGACCGGGTCGCCGGCGTCGCGCAGCCCGACGAAGCGGACGCCTTTTACGACCCGGCCGTCCTTGACGTCGAGGCAGGGGATGATGCGCTTCGCGAGCACCCTCGGCGCATACCTCCGGGCGCTCTTGCTGGCCAACTTGCGTGCAGCCCGGTGGCCGCGCTCGCGGCGGCGTCCGGTGTTCCAGGTGTCGGCCGCGGCATGCACATTTCCACCCCGGGCCCCGAACCCGCTAGAGTGTGCGGCATGCTGCACTGCCCGCAGTGCGGAAGCCCGGCAGCGGCGGACGCGCAGGCTTGCTCCGTATGCGGGGCGGCGCTCCCGCGCCAGCAGGGTCCAGCGAGGGCCGGCGGGCCGGCGCCCTCCGCGCGCACGATCGTCGGGCTGTCGGCGGCGGACGTGCTCGCGGCGGCCGCGCGCGGCCCGGGGCCCTCCCAGCTCCATCACACGATCGTCGGCGGCGTCGCGCCCGCGCCCGCAGCGCCCGCGGCCTCCGAGCCCCCCGCGGCGGCGCTGCCCCCCGAGGCGGCCCCGGCGGCGCGCGCGGCGGCCGCGAACCGCACCATGATGGGCGTGGCGCCGCCCGTCCTGTCGGCGGGGGCGGGGGCGCCGTCGCCGAACCGCACGATCGTCGGCGGCATCGGTCCCGCGTTTGCCGCGCCGTCGGCCTCTCCGGACCCGCACGCCACGGCGGTCGGGCCGGGCACGCCCGCGCACCCCGGCGAGATCGCCGCCCCGCCGCCTCCGGCGCGCACCATGATCGGCGTGGCGATGCCCGGGATCGCGCCGCTCAACCCGGGCGTCGCCCCCGAGCCGGACAGCGCCGCTCGCGCGCCGGCCGACGCCGCCGCGGATCCGCGTCCCGATCCCTACGGCTACAGGCCCGCAGGCGAGCTCGGCGCGACCGTCGGCCCCGAGCCGGCCGCCTGGAGGCCCGGCGCCCCAGCCGACGCGGCGCTCGCGCGCCAGCAGCGCCGCCCCGATCCGAGGCGCGAGCGCATGCCGGTGCGGGCGCCGCCGCCGAAGGCGCCGACGCGGGCGATCGTGGTGGTCGGCGCCGGGCTCGGGCTCGCGCTCATCGCGGTGCTGGTCGCGGTCTTCTGGCGGAGCGCGCCGCCCATCACCGCGCGGGCCAAGGTCGACGCCGAGGGCCGCGAGGTGGTCGAGGTCCGCTGCCCGAGCTGCCCCGACGGCACCCGCATCGCCGCCGGCGGCGCGACCGCGACGGTCGCCGGCCAGCTCGCCGACGTGCCGGTCACGACGCCGCTCTCGATCGGCGAGAACCTGCTCAAGGTCGCCATCGACCGCCCGGACAAGGGCCGCGACGAGACCGTCTCGGCGCAGATCAACATCGCCTACCGCATCCGCCCCGACCTCACCACGCTCCAGGGCGAGCGGCCTTCGATCCAGATCGTCCTCGAGGCGGTGACTGGCACCGCGATTGCTCTCGACGGCAAGCCCGTGACCCTGAACGCAGGACGAGCCATCGAAACCCTCGACGTCAGCGAGGCCTGCACCGGGCTCGCCGATGAGCCCGCGACGCTGAGCCGTCAAATCCCTTACACCGTGACGCTCGCCGGCGGCGGCGCCCCCGAGCAGGGGACCATCCAGGTGTCGGTGGGTATCCTCCCCCTGCACATCGACGCCCCCGGACCGCACGCCGTGATCGACGGCAAGAGCTTCGTGCTCTCCGGTCGCACCAGCAAAGGCGCCGAGGTGCTGGCGGCCGGGCGCGCGATCCCCGTCCGGGCCGATGGCACGTTCGCGCAAACGATGAACGTGTCCTCGGTCGGCGCAACGCAGATCGAGGTGAGGGCGAAGACGGCCGGCAAGGCTCCGCGCCTCACGCGGATCGCGGTCAAGCGCGTCGACAGCCTCGAGACCGCGGCGGCCGAGTTCGTCGCCGACAAGCCGCTCGGCTACGCGGCCCTCGCGGCCGACATCGCCGGGAGCGTGGGCAAGCCGGCCGTCCTCGCCGGCGAGGTGATCGAGGCGCGGCGCCTCACGCAGGTCCACCAGACCATCATCCTGCTCTCGGTCGCCAGGTCGTCCGGGTGCGCGGCCGGCGGCGCGGACGACGCCTGCCAGGTGCGCCTCGTCCAGGGCGCCGACAGCGCCGTCAAGCGCGGTGACCTGCTCACCGCGTACGGCCACGTGACGAAGGCGTTCCCCGTGAAGGGCAAACCCGACATCCCCGAGGTCGAGGTCGACTTCACGCTCAAGGGGATCCGATGAGCGCGCGGGGCGACGGGGCGCCCGGGGCGCGTGCCCCCGAGGACGTGGACGCGCCGGCGCCGTCGCAGCGGGCCGGCGGCAAGAGCGGCGAGTCGCTCGTCGTCGATCGCCCCACCGAGCCGGTGCTCCTCGGATCGAACCCGACGGGCGCCCTGCCCGGCGCGCCGGTCGGCGTCGAGTGCGCGTCCTGCCACCAGTCGAACCACGAGGGCGTGAGGCGCTGCGTGTTCTGCGGCGAGCCGATCGCCGTGGGGGATCCGGCCGCCCAGCCCGCGGCCGGCGTCGGCTCGAGCGCCACGCTCTCGCCGGGGGCGGCCCGGTGGAGCGAGGGCCCCGACTCGGCCGACGAGCCGCCGCCGAGCACGCGCGTCCGCGCCAGCGCGCTCGAGGTCGGCTTCGACGATCTCGCGGCGGCGGCGCCCATCGCCGATCCGCTCATCGGCGTCGTGGTCGCCGAGCGCTACCGCATCCTCGAGGGGCTCGGGCGCGGCGGGATGGGCATCGTCTACAAGGTCGAGCACACGCGCATCGGCAAGCTGCTCGCGATGAAGCTCCTCACCGGCGAGCTCTCGCGCAACCCCGAGGTCGTGCGCCGCTTCAAGCACGAGGCCCTGACCAGCTCCAAGCTCTCGAGCCCCAACACCGTCCAGGTCTTCGACTTCGGCGTCTCCGAGGGCCTGACCTACCTGGTGATGGAGCTCGTCGCCGGCGAGGACCTCGGGCGCATCCTCCGCACCACCGGCCCCATGTCGTTCGGCCGGCTCGGCAAGATCATCATCCAGGCGTGCACCTCGCTCGCCGAGGCGCACGGCAAGGGCATCGTCCACCGCGACATCAAGCCCGAGAACGTCATGCTCATCCGGGCGAGGGACGGCACCGACATCGCCAAGGTGCTCGACTTCGGTCTCGCCAAGCTCCGCGAGGGCTCGGAGCTGAACGACGTCACCAGCCAGGGCGCGATCGTGGGCACGCCCTATTTCATGTCCCCCGAGCAGGTCCGCGGCGATCCGGTCGACCCGCGCTCCGACATCTACGCCCTCGGCGCGCTCATGTACCGCGCCCTCACCGGCCACTACCCGTTCAACGGGCCGACGCCGATGGCGGTGTTCACCAAGCACCTGACCGAGACGCCGGTGCCGCCGATCGAGCGCGCCCCCGAGCGCGAGATCCCCGCGGCGGTGAGCGCCATCGTGATGAAGGCGCTGGCGAAGAGCCCTTCGGATCGCTACCAGAAGGTCGAGGAGCTCCAGGCCGCGCTGGTCGACGAGATCCGCACGCTGGGCACGTCGAGCGTCGACAACCTCCTCGACTCGGGCGCGCTGCGCCGGCTGGCGAAGGTCGCGGCGCAGCAGCAGGACGCCTCCGCCGTGCCGGGGGTGACCGCGCCCGCCGCCGAGATCGCCACGCGCGACGAGGTCGAGGCCTACGAGCGCAAGCTCCGCCGCCAGCGCTACGGCGCCGTCGCCGTCGCCGGCGTGCTCGCGGTGGCCGCCGCGTCCGTCGGCGCGAAGGTGCTGCTCGCGCGTCAGCCCACGTTCTCCGGCATGGAGCTCGAGCCCAACAACAGCGCCGGGGACGCGACGCTCGTTCCGCTGGGCAAGACGGCGATCGGCTACCTCGGCAAGCGCGTCGACGCGACCCACAGCGATCGCGACTTCTACGCGTTCGACGTGCCCGCGCCCGGAGCGGGCGCGGCCGCCGGGGCCTCCGTCGTCCGCGTCCGCGTCGGCGCGCTGCCGAACATGCCGATGTGCACCATGCTCTACCGCCACGGCCAGTCGAGCGCGCTCGCGCAGTACTGCCTCGGCCGGCCCGGCCGCGATCTCGCCATCGGGCAGCTCGCGCTCGAGCCGGGGCGCTACCTCGCCGCGGTGCTCCAGGACCTCGATCCGTACGGCGCTCAGGCGACCCCGTTCGTCCACGAGAACGTGTCGGACAGCTACGAGTTCCGGGTGGAGCAGGTCGATCCGGACGCGTCCCGCGAGATCGAGCCGAACGATCAGGTCGCCTCCGCCAACGTCATCGCTGCCGGCGCGTCGCGGGCGGCCCTCATCGGCTGGTCGCACGACGAGGACGTCTACTGCGCCGCGCCGAGCGCCTCGGGCGCGCTGCGCTGGACGGTGCGCGACAAGGTGCGGGCCGGCGGCGGCGTGCTCGAGGCGACGCCGATGCGCGGCCCGGAGGAGGGGGCGCCGGTGCGCGTCCACGGAGCCGCGGGCGGCTCCGCCACCAAGACGGACGTGCTCAGCCCGTGGTCGAGCGCACCGGTGCGCGCCCAGGACGGCGACGCGCCGCGGTGCCTGCGCCTCCGCCTCGTCGTCGATCCCTGGACGAGCGAGCGATCGAGTATCGTGCCGAGCGGTGGCAGCGAGGAGTATGTCGTCGAGCTCGAAGCCGCTCCCTGAGGCGCGCCCCTCGGGATCGCGCGAGCGCGGCTCCGCCCGCCGCCGGCGCGCCGCGGTGGCGGCGCTCGGGTGCGCGGCGCTCACGGCCGTCGCCGCCTCGCTCGCGTCGGCCGACGAGGTCGACCCGACCATCCCGCGCACCCTCGTGGTCGGCCCGCCGCGCGGCTTCGCCCCGAGCGAGCGCCTCGACGCCCAGCGGACCGGCCGCTCCACGACGCGCCTACCGTTTCCCCCGATCGAGGTGTGGAAGCGCAACGTCGCCGGCGGCTTCGACCTGCCGCCCGTCGTCGACGCCCAGGGGAACCTCGTCGCCGCCGAGACCATCTCGGAGGTGATCAAGATCTCGCCCGAGGGCAAGGAGCTCTGGCGCGCCCGCGTCGGCACCAACTCGGCCGTGATGCCGCCGGCCATCACCAGCGATGGCACCGTGGTGGTGATCACCGGCGCGGGACTGGCGTGGGGCATCACCCCTTCGGGGTCGATCCGCTACGCGACGGCGCTCGGCATCAAGGCCGGCTCGCGCTTCAGCGTCGCCCCGCTCGCGCTCGAGGACGGCGGCATCCTCGTCGGGGCGGGCAGGGTGCTCGTCGAGCTCGACTCCGACGGCGCGGTCCGCGCGCGCGCCACGCTCGACGAGCCCGCCATCGGCGCGCTGCTCATGGGCCCGGACGGCGCGCTGATCACGACCGACTCCGGCGACGTCTACACGTTCCGCGCGCCGTTCGCGCCGCGCAAGGTCGGCTCGTTCGGATCGGCGCCGCGGCGGGGCGGCGTCCTCGCCGATCGGCGCACGCTCCTCGGCGTCGTCGACGGCCGGCGCATCGTCGCCCTCGACTTGCCCACGGGCACGACGCACGTCCGCGCCGGCGCCCCCGCGGCGGGCGGGCTCTACGACGCGCCGGTCGCCGTCACCGCGGCAGGGCTCGCGGTCACCACCACCTACGGCGGCCTCCTCGTCGGCGTCGACGCGGCCGGGACCGAGAAGATCTCCATCCCGGTGGACAAGGTCGTCGCGCCCGCCGCCGACGCCGGTGCCGCCGCGCCCTCGAGCTTCCTCGGCACGGGCGAGCTCCGCGCCAGCCCGCCGGTCGTGGTCGACGACGAAGGACGCGTCGCGTTCGCGCGGGCCGGCGGGCGCGTGGGCGTCGTCGGCCCCGACGGCACCGTCGCGATCGCGAGCAGCGAGCTCTGCACCCAGCCGAGCGCCGTCGTGCCCGCGGGTGATCGGCGCCTCGTGGTCACCTGCGTCGACGGGCAGGTGTGGATGTTCGGCGAGTAGCGGCGCTCGCGGCGCGCGCGCGGGGACGGCGCTCGCCGTTCGCAGGCGGCGCGGCGGGAATGGGCGCCCGCTACTCCTCGGACCGCGGCCAGCGCTTCGCGTCGGCCGGCGGTGCGGCCGCGAGCCCGCCGAAACGCATCCCGCTCCGGATCGAGCGCTGCACCGCCTCGAGCCCGGCCACGACCTCGGCGGTCGGCACCCAGATCTCGGCCTGCTTCGCGGTGACGGTGCCGTCGTCGGGCGCGAGGACGGCCGCGTCGATCAGCGCCGTCGCTCCGTCGGGCAGGCTCGAGGTGATGTAGATGCACTGCGCCTGCTCCTTCTCGGGGAGCAGCGCGGCGTAGTGGCACCAGCCGCCCGCGTCGGGGGGGCCGTCGGCCTTCATCGGCTTGGCTCCCGCCGGCAAGTCGCACACGACGAGCTTCCAGTCCACGGCGTCGCAGTCGGCGCCGGCGGGCACCTTGGCCCAGCCCGAGGCGACGAGGCCCTTGCCCGCGGCCGCGGCGCCGCGGCCGAAGAGGATCATGTCCGGCTCGAGCACGCCGCAGCGCAGCCCGCTCCTGCAGAGGCCCCCCGTCTCGGTGCGCACCGGGTGCAGGGCTTGCCCGTTGCCGCTGAAGCCGCGCCATCCGAGCTGGCCGCCCGCGCCCTCGGGCTCGGTCGAGAAGTCGAAATCGCCGTCGGCGAGCAGGTTGTTGGCCGGGCCGCTCAGCGGGTTGCGCAGCATCACCGTGCGCTTGAACGGGCCCGCCGAGGCGTCCGGCGGATCGGGGTAGTCGGGTGCCGTCGCGCCGGGCTTCGCGTCGCCGGCGAGCGGCACGGGGTTGGCGGCGAGGTCCTCGCCGCCGCAGCCGGCGGCGAGCGCCGTCGAGATCGCGATCGCGGCGAGGGCTCGAGCCCCAGCCCGACCGGCATTCGCGGTCGCTCCAATCACGGCTTCAGCTCCTGCCGCACCCACGCGAGCGCGGCCTCGTGCAGCGTGTCCTTGCCGGCGAGCAGATCGCTCTGCCGCGGGAGCAGGACGACATCCGGCTCGACCCCGTGCCCGATGAGCGCCGTCCCGTCGAAGGCGATGGTGTCGCCCGACGCGATCTGGAAGGTGATGCCGCCGTAGTAGCTGTAGTTCACGAACGTCGAGAACGCGCCCGCGGTGGCGTGGGGGCCGAAGAGCCGCACCTTGGGTGCGCCCTTCATCCCGAAGGGGAGATAGTCGCTCGCCGACCCGTCGCGGTGGATGATCATCGCCACCGGCAGCTCGGGATCGAAGCCCGCGTCGCCGACGAAGTAGCTCAGCGAGGCCTTCCATTTCTCGAAGATCGCCTGCCCCTCGGCGAGGTCGGCGGGCCCGTCGTCGCCGCCGATCTCCATCGGCATCCGGATCACGGCGATGGGGCCCGGTGGCCGCACCAGCTTGGTGAGGTTCTCGGCGGCGTCGAGCGTGCCGCCGTTGCCGGCCCGGTGGTCGAGGATCACCCCGCGCGCGTTGGCTTTCCAGTCGGCGATGGCGTTGGAGATGTTCTGGTTGACCCAGCCGTTGGGATCTCCGCCCCCGTAGAGCGTGTCCCACACCATCCCGAAGATCTTCTCGTCGGGCGTCGTCTCGGCGACCGGGCCGCGGAAGAAGTCGCCGAAGACGTAGTGGGTGGCCGGATCGCCGCCGGGGCACGAGGGGCAGCTCGCGTTCGATCCCGGGGCGAGGTGGTAGAAGGGGCGGTTGTCGCAGGCGACGTCCGGTCCCGGGCCGCCGACGGGCAGGCTCGAGACCTCGATGGTCTCGGGCACGTCGGCGCAGGTGCCGGCCGCCGCGTCGCAGCGCAGGACGGTGAAGTTTCTCGCGAAGCGCACGATGAGCGCGCCGCCCCAGCCCGGGCCGCCCAGCTTCTCGGCGAGCTCGGCGAAGATGTCGCTGTCGCTCGCGACGTGGAAGCCCCAGTCGACGTCGAGGAGCGACCGCGCCCACTCGATCGGGTGCACGCCGTCGATCGCCACCAGCCGGTCGCCCGCGGCGAGGCCGCTCGTCGCGTCCAGCCCGGCGTGCGAGACGAGGATGTCGGCGAAGTGCGGGTCCTTGGGCCAAGCGGCCTGCGAGGCGTCGCCCTCGCCCTCGATGAAGCACACGTTGAGGCGCCGGGCGCTCCCGATCTCCTGGATCGAGCTCGAGGCGCCGGTGTGCCAGTCGTGCAGCTCGCGGATGCCGCGGCCCCACGCGCTCCAGAACTGCCACGCCGTCTCGGCGGTGCGCATCCCCTCCATCGCGCCGAGCGCCTTGGGCAGGTCCTCGGCGCGCGTCTTCTTGCCGCCGAAGTAGACGCGCAGCCGGCCCTCGAGCATGTCGACGAAGTCGTTGCGGAACGCCGGGTGCGGCAGGGGCGGCACGAAGCTCCGCCCGGCGCGGCACCGCTCGGCGATGCAGACCTCCTCGTCGCTGCACGCCGGATCGCCGAGCCCGCTGCACGTCGCCTGCGCCACGAACTCCCCGGCGGGGACGACCTCGAGCGCGTCGAGGTCGACGCCCTCCTCGGGGCCGGCGAAGTTCGCGACGCGGATGTAGCTGCGCGTCGCCGTGGGGCCGTCGATCGAGAGCTCGTTGGTCGCGAGCTCCATCCACCCGTCGCTGGTGGTGCGCCCCGTCGGCGCGAAGCGCGCGATCGAGGTCTCGTTCCCGGATCCATCGGCGTAGGTCGTGACGAACCGCGCCGAGAGGCCGCCGTGCCTCGTCCACATCGTCACCCGGTACGATCCCTGCGTCGGCGGCATGGGCACCACCAACCGCTCGGTGCAGTCGCCGCCGATCTTGATCCGCAGGTAGTCCTCGCCGTCGAGCCCGTCGGGCGCGGTCACGTGCGAGAACATCGGGGCCATGCACGCCGGGTCGGCGTCCTCCGGCACGTAGCGCTCGGGGTCCGCGGTGAAGCCGGAGTAGAACGTCGCCCCGGGATCGCCGTGGTACTCGCCCTGGCCGTCGAACTCGCCGGCGAACGCCCGCGGCGCCGCGAGCACCACGACGAGCGCCGTCACGCCGGCGCCGAGGACGCGGAGCTTCACTTCTTCCTCCACGCCTCGAACGCGCGGTGCGCCGCGTTCGGGGGCGGATCGTGCGGTCCGGCGGTTCGCCTGCGCAGCTCGACCCGGACCTCGTCGACCTCGGCGAGCTCGGCGACCGTGGGCACCCAGGGCGGCGCGACCTCGAGCGGCGAGCCGGCCGACGCCTTCTTCATGACCGCGTCGTCGACGAGCACGTCGTCGCCGGTGAGGTTCTTGATGTAGAGGTAGGTCTTCCCGGGGCGCTCGTCCGCGAGGACGCCGTACTGACACCAACCGTCGGGGCCGGGCGTCGCGGCGACCGGCGCGAGCGGCGCGTCGGTGCTCTGCGGATCGAAGAGCGCGATGAGCATCGCCGACATCCCCTCGCAGCTCGGCTCCTTGGGCTTGACCCAGAACGACGCCTGCATCGCGCTGCCCGTGGCCGCGACGCCGATGCCGACGAGCACCCGCCCCTTGGTCAAGGTCACGCACTTGATCCCGGACCTGCACGCGGGGCCCACGGTCACGCCGGGGAAGTCGTAGCCGAGCGCGTTGCCGGTGCCCGAGAGCCAGCCGTACTGATCCGAGAACGGGCTCGACCACTCGAAGTCGCCGTCCCAGAGCAGGTTCTCGGTCTCGGCCACGTTGCCGTAGGGGTTGCGCTGGATCACCGAGCGCTTCGGCGTCGCCGGCGGCGGCTCGGCGTCGTTGCCGGCGTCGGGGAGCGTCGTGCCGCCGTCCTCCTCGGCGGCGAGCAGCTCGACGGGCGCGAGCGGATCGCCCTCGCCCCCGCACCCCGCGAGGAGCGCCGCCAAACCGAGCGTCGGGATCGCGCGCCTCACGGCTTGAGCTCCTGGCGGACCCACGCGAGGGCCGCCTCGAAGACGCTGTCCTTGCCCGCCAGCAGATCCGATTGCTTGGGCAACACCACCTCGTCGGGCTCGACGCCCTTGCCGTTGTGCGTGCTCCCGTCGGGCAGATACGTGTCGCCGACCGCGATGACGTAGCTCATCCCCAGCCAGTACCCGAACGAGTACCGCGTCGAGAACCCGCCGTTGGTCTGGTAGGGCGCGAAGAGCCGCACCTTGGGGGCGCCCTTCATCCCGAGCGGCAGCCAGTCGCTCGCCGATACGTCCTCGGTGAGGAGGAGCGCCACGGGCACGTCGGTCACCGGGGTGACGCTGCCCGCGTACTGCACCCAGCCCTCGCTGACCGCCTGCTGGAAGATCGCTTGGCCCTCGGCGAGCGTCGGCTGCTCGTCGCCGTCGCGCTGCCGGTCCTGGTAGGCGTCGTCCGCGTGGCGCGGCACGGCGAAGTTCCAGAGGATCTCGGGGGCGAGGATGGTCCCGCCGAAGCCGGTGCGGTGATCGAGGATCACGCCCCGGGCGCCCTGCGACTTCCAGGTGCTCACCGCCTGCTTGAGCGCGGCGCCGACGCCGTCGTTGCCGTTGGTGGTGTAGAGCGACTCCCACTCGACGCCGTAGATCCTCTCGTCGGCGTCCGACTCGACGATGATCCCGCGGTAGACCGAGTCCGAGGACTCGGCGATGTGGTTCGGCGGCGAGTCGGCGAGGTGCCGGAGGGGGCGGTTGTCGCAGCCGACCGCGTCGACCGGCGTGTCCGGAGGATCGAAGGGGATGTCGGCCATCGCGATCGTCTCGACCTCGCCGCACGTCCCCAGCGCCGCGTCGCAGCGCACCACCTCGAGGGTGTGGGCGTAGCGCGCGATCATGCCGCGCAGGCCCGAGACGATCTCGGCGTAGGTCTGGTGGTTCGAGATCGCCGGGTGACCCCAGCTCACCGACTGCAGCGAGCGCGCCCAGGCGATGGGGTGCTGGCCGTCGACGCTCACCAGGCGGTCTCCCGCCGCGAGGCCGAGGTTGTGGTCGCCGCCGACGTGGGAGACGAGCACGTCGAGGTAGGCGGGATCCTTGGGCGCCTGCGCCTGCGAGGCGTCGCCGTCGCCCTCGAGGAAGCAGATCGCGAGCGGGCGCGGGTTCCTGAGGACGAAGTCGGCGAGGCCGCTCGTCGTCGTGTGCCCGTCGTGGAGGCGCCGCACCGCGAGCATGAAGGCGTTCCAGTAGGTCCACTTGTCCTTGGCGTCGCGCATCGCCTGGATCGCCACCAGCGAGGCCGGCAGATCGACGGTGCGCTCGCGGAACGGCCCGAAGAGCAGCCGCATCCGCGCCTCGAGGTAGTCGGTGACCGTGTCGCGGTCGGGCGGGATGGGCGGGACCCAGCCGCCGACGTTGCGGCACTCGGACCACACGCAGACCTGCTCGGCGTGGCACGCCGCGGCGTCGGTGACGCCGTCGCACTTCGGGTTGGGGCTGCCGCCGAGCTCGGCGAGATCGCCGTCGGGCACGATCTCCACGGCGTCGACGCTCGACCCCGCCGCCGAGAAGCCGCCCACGGTCGCCTTCACCAACCGCGCGCCGTCGACGCGAACCTTCTCGTTCGCGACCTCGACCCAGCCGTCGCTCGTCATCCGCCCCGTGGGGTAGAGCGCGGCGACCTCGTCGACCCGATCCGAGTACGCGATCTCGAAGTCGACCGTCGTCTCGCTTCCTTTGATCCACGCCGAGACCCGGTAGGTGCGCGCGATCGGGGGGAGCTCGACCGCGATGTCCGCGCCCTGGAACTGCGCGAGCACGAGCACCTGCTTGCCCGAGAGCGCGCCCTCGTCGGCGGCGACCGACGGGCCGCCGTCGGCGGCGGGCTCCTCGAAATCGATCGTCGCCGCGGCGGCGGGATCGAAGAGGTACGAGCCGTCCTCGGCGAAGGTGCCGGCGAGCGCGGGCTGGGCCGTCGCCGCGATCGCGCCCGCGGCAAGAGCCGCCGAGAAGCCGAAGCGAAGCATCGACGGCGGACGTTACTTCCGAACCCGCGCGGCGCGCCAGGGTGATCGATCGTGCGGCGCGGGGAACGGCGCAGTCGTGCCGTACTTTTCCGACCGCGGCCGGGCGACAGCCTCACGGGCTGGAGCGTCCGCGAGCGCGAGCCGAGCCGGAGGGCGAGCCCTCCGCATCGGCGTGGGCGGGATCCAGCGCGAAGAGCTGCACGTTGGCGACCGCCACGTGCTCGCCGGGCGTCGACTCGGCGACGATCGAGCGCAGCGCGCGGAAGTAGCCGAGGTGCAGCTCGCGCAGGCGCTGGAGGTCGGCGGCCGAGACGGTGAACACGTTGAACGAGAAGAGCCCCGGCGCGCCGGCGCCGAGCCGGTCGCGCCCCACGCCCGCCCAGAACGTCTTGAGGCGCCGCTCGGCCTCGGGGTCGTGGCGCGTGTCGACCGTGAGGACTCGGTCCGGCGCCCAGCGGCCGCCCTCGCGTCGGATCTGCCCGCTCTCGGCGAGGACCTCGAGGCAGCGCGCCTCGATCTCGGGCGCGACGCCGAGGCGCCGGGCGATCCAGCCGTCGTCGTGCGCCGGGAGCGCCGCGTAGTCGGCGAGCTCGAGCGCGAGCAGCACCGCGGGGATCCAGGGCATCTCGTACGCCGCGGCGCGGTGCGTCTCGAGCCGCTTCCACGCCTGCGCCACGGCGGGAAGCCGCGCCGGATCGGTGAGCCCGGCGAGGAAGTCGAGCAACCGCAGCGATGCGGCCTCCACGACGCGGAGGAAGTCGGGCAGCCGCGGCTCGGCATCGCCGGAGAGCCAGCGCGCGACGGCGTAGCGGCTCCGGCCGCTCCGGCGGGCGAGGTCGAGGATCGGCGTCGCACCGCGGAGATCGCGGAGCAGAGCGGCCACGCCCTCGGGCGTCGCCGGGTCCTGGTGCTCGAGCCACGGCGGCGGCGTGCGGTAGAAGCCGCGGATGGCCGCCCGCACGTCGATCTTGGCGCGCGCGGCCGCGGCGAGCGCGAGCGCCGCCGTAGGCCAGCGGCGGCCCGACTCCCAGCTGTACGCGACGTTGGTGCGGTAGCCGAGGCGGCGGCTCCACGCGACCTGCGAGCGCGAGCCGCGAAGCGCGCGGAGGAGCTGCCGGGCGATGGCCTCGAAGTCCATTATCGCAGATTCGCACATCGAGGGGCTGGATCGCCCCACGGAATGTGCGAATCGGCACTGGCGGGGGCGCGAGGCCCGCCCGATACTCGGAGGCGTAAGGAGAACCGCCATGTCCACGCGCCTCGCTTCCCTTGTCCTCCTGGTTGCCTCCACCGCGCTCTCCGCCTGCAGCGATCCCGAGACGTCCGCCGGCGGACAGATCGGGGGCGAGGCCGCGCAGTGCAAGGCGGTCACCACGACGCCCCTGCCGATGGACCAGGCGTCGGTCCTCGGCTTCAGCGGCGCCGACGTGATGGCGCTCGCGGGAGGGGACCACACCGCGACGCTCACGTGGGCGAAGGGCGGGACGACCGACGTCACCGTCTCGGTCGCCACGACCGCGACCGAGGCCCGCTACCTCGACATGGAATACGTCGACGACGGCTCGGGCATCGAGCCCGCGATCGGCTGCGCCGACGTCGTCGAGGTCGACGTGACCTTCGGCTTCACCACCGCCGACGGCGCGTTCGCCGAGTCGTGGGCGTCGAAGATCCAGGCCCCGAGCGCGACCGAGGCCTCGTTCTACCGCGAGCTCGATCTCGGCGGCCTCGCCGGCAGCTACGCGGTCACCGAGGTCGACCCCGCCGCCTTCGACGAGGTCCGCGCCTTCCTCGACGCGACCTTCGACGCCACCGGCGCGCACGGCACCGTCAGCGGCCAGGCCATCCTCAACGGCGACGCGTCCGACCCCGACAGCACCGCGTCCGCCCAGATGTTCGACATCGCCAGCTGGTAACGCGGGCGCCGGGTTGACGCCCCGGCCGGGGCGAGGGATGGTTCATCCGCTCATCCGGATGAACCGATGCTCGACCTCGGCTCCACCACCGACCTCCTCCGCCTGCTCGGCGACCCCTCGCGGGTGCGCCTGCTCGCGCTGCTCGAGCAGGAGGAGCTGACGGTCGCCGAGCTCTGCACCATCACGCAGCTCGCCCAGTCGCGCGTCTCGACGCACCTCGGCAAGCTCCGCGAGGCCGGCATCGTCCGGGACCGGCGCGACGGCGCCTCCTCCTTCTACTCGGTCAACGCCGCCGGCATGCCCGCCGACGCCGGGCGCGTCTGGGGCCTGCTTCGCGAGACGACCGACGATCCGCTCATCGAGCAGGACAAGGCCCGCGTCCGCGAGGTGGTGCGGGCGCGCGCCGGCGGCGCCTCCTGGGCCGACACCGTGGCCGGCCGCATGGAGCGCCACTACTCGCCGGGCCGGACCTGGGAGGCGACGCTCCGGGCGCTGCTCGGCCTGATGCGCCTCGGCGACGTGCTCGACGTCGCCTCCGGCGACGGATCGCTCGCCGAGCTGCTCGCGCCGCACGCCCGCTCGATCACCTGCCTCGACGCGAGCGACACGGTGATCGCGGCGGCCCGGTCGCGGCTGACGGCGCTCGGGCACGTCCGCTTCGAGGTCGGCGACATGCACCGGCTGCCGTTCGCCGACGGCGCGTTCGATCAGGTGCTCGTCATGAACTGCCTCACCCTGACGCGCACGCCGAAGCAGGTCGTGGCCGAGGCCGCGCGCGTGCTCCGGCGCGGCGGCGACCTCGTCGGGGTCACGCTCCGCACCCACCGGCACGAGGCCGCCGCCGCGGCGTTCGACCACGTCCGCCTGGGCTTCGAGCCGCGCGCGCTGCGCGCCATGGTCGAGGGCGCCGGCCTGACGGCCCTCGCCTGCGACGTCACCTCGCGCGAGAAGCGCCCGCCCCATTTCGAGGTCATCACCCTGCACGCCAGGAAAGAGCCATGAGCGCCGACACCCACAAGGTCCTCACCGATCTCCTCGCCCGCCGCATCCTCGTCCTCGACGGGGCGATGGGCACCATGATCCAGCGCCACGAGCTCGGCGAGGCCGACTACCGGGGCACCCGGTTCGCGAGCCACCCGCACGACCTCAAGGGCAACAGCGATCTCCTCGTGCTCACCCGGCCCGACGTGATCGGCGGCATCCACCGCGAGTACCTCGCCGCCGGCGCCGATCTCATCGAGACGAACACCTTCACCGGCACCTCGATCGCCCAGGCCGATTACCACCTCGAGTCGATCGTCTACGACCTCAACGTCGAGGCGGCCCGGATCGCGAAGGAGGCCGCGGCCGAGTGGAGCGACCGCACGCCGGACAAGCCGCGCTTCGTCGCCGGGTCGATCGGCCCGACCAACCGCACCCTCTCGATCTCGCCGCGCGTCGACGATCCGTCGTTCCGCGCGGTGACCTTCGATCAGGTGCGCGAGTCGTACGCCGAGCAGATCCGCGGCCTCATGGACGGCGGCGTCGACGTCCTCCTCGCCGAGACCGCGTTCGACACCCTGAACCTCAAGGCCTGCATCGTGGCGATGGAGGAGGTCTTCGCCGCGACGGGTCGCCGCCTCCCGGTGATGCTCTCGGTGACGATCACCGATCGGAGCGGGCGCACGCTCTCCGGCCAGACCATCGACGCCTTCTGGACGTCGGTCGCGCACGCGCGCCCCCTCAGCGTCGGGATCAACTGCGCCCTCGGCGCGCGCGAGATGCGGCCCTACCTCGCCGAGCTCGCCGAGCTCGCGCACGTGTACATCAGCTGCTACCCGAACGCCGGGCTGCCCAACGCGTTCGGCGAGTACGACGAGCTGCCCGGCATGACCGGTGAGCTGCTCGGCGAGTTCGCGCGCGCCGGCCTCGCCAACATCCTCGGCGGCTGCTGCGGCACCACGCCGGATCACGTGCGCGCCATCGCCGAGGCCGTCGCCGAGCTGCCCCCGCGCAAGCTGCCCGACGCGCCCGAGCCGTTCTCGCGCTACAGCGGCCTCGAGACGCTCACCATCCGGCCCGACACCAACTTCCTCATGGTCGGCGAGCGGACCAACGTCACCGGCTCGGCGCGCTTCGCCGAGCTGATCAAGAAGGGCGACTACGGCACCGCCCTCGAGGTCGCGCTCGATCAGGTCCGCAACGGCGCCAACATCCTCGACGTCAACATGGACGAGGGGATGCTCGACTCCGAGCAGGCGATGACGACGTTCCTGAACCTCGTCGCCACCGAGCCCGAGATCGCCAGGATCCCCATCATGATCGACAGCTCCAAGTGGAGCGTGCTCGAGGCGGGGCTCAAGTGCGTCCAGGGCAAGGGGATCGTCAACTCGATCAGCCTCAAGGAGGGCGAGGCCGACTTCCTCCACAAGGCGCGGCTCGTCCGGCGCTACGGCGCGGGCGTGGTGGTGATGGCGTTCGACGAGCAGGGTCAGGCCGAGACGGTGGAGCGCAAGGTCTCCATCTGCCAGCGCGCCTACAAGCTCCTCACCGAGGTCGTGGGCATGGACCCGAAGGACCTGGTCTTCGACCCCAACATCCTCGCCATCGCCACCGGCATCGAGGAGCACGCCGAGTTCGCCAAGAGCTTCATCGAGGCGACCCGGATCATCAAGGCGACCTGCCCCGGGGTGAAGGTCAGCGGCGGCGTCTCCAACCTGAGCTTCTCGTTCCGCGGCAACAACCTCGTCCGCGAGGCGATGCACTCGGCTTTCCTCTTCCACGCCATCAAGGCGGGGATGGACATGGGCATCGTCAACGCCGGCCAGCTCGCGGTCTACGAGGAGATCCCCGCCGAGCTGCTCGAGCGGGTCCTCGACGTGATCATGAACCGCCGGCCCGACGCGACCGAGCGCCTCGTCGAGCTCGCCGAGCAGGTGAAGGGAAAGGGCAAGAAGAAGGAGCTCGATCTCGCCTGGCGCGAGGCGCCGGTCGAGCAGCGCCTCGCCCACGCGCTGGTGCAAGGCGTCGTCGACTTCATCGAACAGGACGTCGAGGAGGCCCGGCAGAAGTACGAGCGCCCGCTCAAAATCATCGAGGGCCCGCTCATGGACGGGATGAAGATCGTGGGCGATCTCTTCGGCGCGGGGAAGATGTTCCTCCCGCAGGTGGTCAAGAGCGCCCGCGCGATGAAGCGGGCCGTCGCCTACCTGCTCCCCTTCATGGAGAAGGAGAAGGCCGAGGGGGGCGGCGGCGCGGCGCAGGCCAAGGTGCTCCTCGCCACCGTGAAGGGCGACGTGCACGACATCGGCAAGAACATCGTCGGCGTGGTCCTCGGCTGCAACAACTACGAGGTCATCGATCTCGGCGTCATGGTCCCCTGCGAGACGATCCTCCGCACCGCCGTCGAGCAGAAGGTCGACGCCATCGGCCTCTCGGGCCTCATCACCCCGTCGCTCGACGAGATGGCGCACGTCGCGCGCGAGATGCAGCGCCAGGGATTCAAGCTCCCGCTCCTCATCGGCGGCGCCACCACGAGCCGCCAGCACACGGCGGTGAAGATCGCGCCCGAGTACGCCGAGCCCACCGTCCACGTGCTCGACGCCTCGCGCGCGGTCGCGGCGGTGGCGAGCTTCGTCGACGCGGCGCAGCGCCCCGACGCCGACCGCAAGAACCGCGAGGAGCAGACGCGCCTCCGCGAGCTCCACGGGCAGAAGCAGCGGAAGCCGCTCCTGCCGCTGGCCACGGCGAACGACAACCGGCTCCGCGTCGAGTGGCGTGGCGACGACGTCGCCCGGCCTTCGTTCACCGGGCGGCGCGTGCTCGAGGCGTACCCGCTCGCCGAGATCGCGCGCTACATCGACTGGACCTTCTTCTTCACGGCCTGGGACCTCACCGGCAAGTTCCCCCAGATCCTCGAGCACCCCCAGCAGGGCGAGGCGGCGCGCGATCTCTACGCGGCCGCGCAGCGGCTCCTCGCGCGCATCATCGACGAGAAGCTCCTCACGGCGAACGCGGTGTACGGGCTCTGGCCGGCGAGCGGCGACGGCAACGACGTCGTGCTCTGGCAGGACGAGGCGCGCCGCGTCGAGCGCTGCCGCTTCCCGATGCTCCGCCAGCAGCAGGTGAAGACCGAGGACAAGCCCTACCTCGCCCTCGCGGACTTCGTCGCGCCCGCGGCGTCGGGGCTCGCCGATCACGTCGGCGCGTTCGCCGTCACCGCCGGCGTCGGCGCCGACGCGCTGGCGCAGCGCTTCCAGGCGGAGCTCGACGACTACAGCTCGATCCTGGTGAAGGCGCTCGCCGATCGGCTCGCCGAGGCGTTCGCCGAGCTGTTGCACCAGCGGGTGCGCCGCGAGTGGGGCTACGGCGAGCGCGAGGAGCTCACGAGCGAGGACCTCGTCGCCGAGCGCTACCGCGGAATCCGCCCGGCGTTCGGCTACCCGGCGTGCCCCGATCACAGCGAGAAGCGGAAGCTCTTCGAGCTGCTCGGCGCGCGCGAGGTGGGGCTCGAGCTCACCGAGCACTGCGCGATGACGCCGGCGGCGAGCGTGAGCGGGCTCTACTTCGCCCACCCCCAGGCCCGCTACTTCAACGTCGGCAAGATCGACCGCGACCAGGTCGAGGACTACGCCCGGCGCAAGGGGATGACGGTCGGCGAGGTGGAGCGCTGGCTCGGGCCGAGCCTGGGCTACGATCCCGTCAGGGCGCCGGCGAGCTCGACACGTTCTGCGGATCGGACGGCGTGACGATCTTGAAATCGGTGGCGGTGTCGCCGTTGTCCGTCCCGTTGCCCGCGGCGCCGCCGGGCAAGCGCTCCACGGATCGATCCGAGTTGTTCGAGGTGCAACCGGTGAGCACGAACGGGTTGCCCTCGCAGCTGTAGCTGGCGTCGAACGGGTTGGTCGCGCCACAGTAGAGGCAGGCCGCATCGAGCACCGTCGCGCCGCGGCGCAGGACCACGCTCGCCTTGTCGGGGATGCCCGACGACAGGTTCGCGTCCGCGGCGACGGCGCCGGTGTAGGCGCTGTTGGCGATGAGGAAGTGCCCGTGCGGGGGGATCGTCTCGGCCCCGCTCGCGGACCACTTCACGGTGTAGCTCGCGACGCCGTCGGCCCGCGAGGCGAGCTCGATGCCGCTCGAGAGCGCGACAGGGACGCCGAGCGGGTTGTAGAGCTCGACGAAGTCGTCGTTGCCGCCGGTGGGACCGCGGAAGCGGAACTCGCTGACGAGCAGCTGGTACTCGCCGCAGGCGCCGCCGCCGCAGACGCCGCTCACGCAATCCGCCGCCGTGACGCAGCCCTCGCCGATCCCGCAAGGACCACAGACGCCGCCGCAGTCGACGTCGGACTCGTCCTGGTTCTGGGTGCCGTCGTTGCACGAGGGCTGGCAGACGTTGCCGGCGCAGAGCCCGCTCTCGCAGTCGCCGCCGGCGTTGCAGGGCAGGCCCTCGGCGCAGCCGGGGCAGACTCCGCCGCCGCAGTCGATCGCCGTCTCGTTGCCGTTCTTGATCGAGTCGGCGCAGCTCGCCGGCGCGCAGGTGAGCTGCGGCGTGCAGACGCCGGTCATGCAGTCGGCGCCGACGAGGCACTCGACGCAGGTGCCGCCCGCGCTGCAGACCTTCGCGCCGCCGGGGCCCGCGCACGCCGAGCCCTCGGCCACGGGCGTGTGCACCGGCGTCCCACCGCTGCAGGAGTCGGTGGTGCAGGCGTTGGTGTCATCCTGAACGTCGGAGTCGTCCGCCGTGGTGTCCGTCTCGCCGGCGCCGTCGCAGATGATCTGGGTGCAGTCCCCTGCGACCTGATTGGCCGTCACCGTCCCCGCGGGCTGCGCGTCGATTCCGCAGACGCCTCCCACGCAGGTGCGCGTGCCGCACTCGTTGTCGGTGCCGGGGCACTGGGCGGGGCTCGAGCACCCGGCCTGCCCTCCGGCGCCGCCGCCGCCCGGGCCCGTGGACGTCGACGTCGTCGACGTGGACGTCGACGTGGAGCTCGACGTCGACGTCGACGTGGACGTGGACGTGGACGTCGACGTGGTGCCTCCTCCCGCGCCCGTGGGCTCTAGCAGCGCCTCGTCGTAGACGCTGCAGGCCGCCCAGACGAGGGGAGTGGACACGGCCACACAAGCAAGGATGCGCCGCATCCACTGCGTATATCTCAACGCGCCCGCTGCGCCAACGGACCCCGCGGCGCGCCGCGCGAAGCTCCAGCGGAGGCCTCCGAGGACTGCACCAGAGCGAGGCGCGGGCATGGTTCCGTTGAGTTCCTCGGCGATATCCAGCATGATCTTGCTTCGAGGGTTCGGGTCCGGCGCGGCATCGTGGCCCGCCGGAGTCCCCAGAGACAGGAGGCGCGATTTCCATGGTGCGAGTCCGAACAGCCACCGCGATCGTCGCTTTCACGCTCGCGGGCGCTTGCACCCTCTCGACCGAAGGCCTCGCGCCCGACACGGGGTCCTCGTCGACGGGCGGGACCTCCGGCACCACTTCGACCACGACCACCGGCGCGACCACCACCGGCGCGACGACGGGCGCCGGCGGCGGCGGTGGCACGACCACATCGACGGCGACCACGTCGACGACGACGACGGGCGCGACCGGTGGCGGAGGGGGCGGGACGGAGACCGATTGCCTGAACGGCGCCGACGACGACGCGGACGGCGACATCGACTGCGCCGACGTCGACTGCACCGCGGGGTACACCTGCGTGCCGGCGGCGGACGACGCCGTCGCGTACCTGGCGCGGGTCGCGGCCGCCGACCCGTGCGCGCAAGGCTCGGCGGAGCACGATCTCATGGCGTGCTCGGGCTGCTCCTGCAACGCCGCAGGCGGCGACTGCACCGTCAGCTTCTCGACGTGGTCCTCGGCCGGTTGCGGGGGGGCGCCCCTCGGGACCGTGAGCAACATCTGCCTCGACAACCCCGACGGCAACCGATGGCTGATGGGCACCGCCACCCACCAGGGCAACGCCTCGTGCACCCCCGCGAGCGCGCAGGTGCCGGCGACGCACGACGACCTGTGCGCGACGCCGCAGCCCGGCGGCTGCGCGAGCGCCGCCGAGGTCTGCGTCCCCAAGCAGGGGACGGCCGCGTGCGTCCTCATGGCGGCGGGCGCGGGGGGGTGCCCGGCCGCCTATCCGGTGGCCTCGGGCCGGGTGTTCGACGAAGACGGCTCCGGGACGTGCGACTGCTCGTGTGCGGTGGGCGCGACGAGCTGTCCGAACGCCGTGATCTCGGTCTCGCACAACCAGAACAACTGCACCGGGAACGTCGACTCGTTCGCGGCCGACGGCGTGACCTGCCACGACGCCGGCAACACTCACTCGATCGCCGGGTACAACGTCGCCGGCGACGTCGCCTGTGACGGGTCGAGCGCGCCGGCCCCGTCGGCCACCGCGTACGTGCTCTGCTGCGAGTGATTCGCCCGCCGCGCCTGCGCGCGCCATGCGGGCTCAATCGCCGTAGGGATCGTCGGCGACCGCTCTCGGCGTCGCAGGCCCGGGCGGAGGCGCCGCGTCCCCCCCGGGCCTCTCGAGCGGAGAGAGCGGCACCGGCGCGCTCGAGCTGGCGGAGGCGTCGGGCCGCATCGACCACGGGTGCGCGCCGGCGGGATCGCGCTCGCGCGCGAGCCACGCGACGAGCGCGCGCGCCCACTTGCGGCGCGCCGGGATCGCCGGGTGGATCGGATCGGCGCGCGTCCTCTCGAGGTCGGGGGTGATCACGTTGGTGTCGAAGTAGCGGCACCGGGTCGCGTGGGCGCGGATCACGCCGAGGATGCCGGTCTCGTGGCGCCAGAGCGAGGGCGCCACCCAGACGCAGGGACGGTCGCCGACGATCGCGACGAGCTTCTCGATGTACGTCGCGCGCGAGGCGGGGTCGTCGAGGAGGATCTCGTTCCCGCCGAGGTTGATGATCACCAGATCGGGCTGGTACTGCCGCACGAGCGCGGGCACGTTCGAGTACTGGCCTCCCCAGACCGGGATGTGGCTGCCGGTCTTGAAGCGGTTGACGACCTTGACGCCCGCCCGCGCCATCTCCTCGCGCAGCGGCGTCGAGAGCGCGTCCGCCATCGAATCGCCGATGTGCAGGATCGTCGTCCCGCGCGGGAGCGGCGGCGGGGCCGGCGGCGCCTCGGGCGGGCCCAGGTCGACCGCGGCGGGCGGCTCGGCGACAGGCGCGGGGACGTCGGCCTCGCGCAGCGGCATCGCCGCCGCGACCGGCGGCGCGATCGCCACCAGGGGGTGGGGCGGCTCGGGGGTGGAGCAAGCGCACAGCGGCGCGAGGAGCGTCAGGAGAGGCAGAGGTCGGCGCATGACCAGCGGGAGCGCGGAGCATAGCCAGCGCCCGCCGATCCGGCCCAGAGAGCGGACATCAGAGCCGCCGCGGCAGGGTGAACGAGAAGGTGCTCCCGGCGCCGAGCTCCGAGCTGGCGTCCACGGTCCCGCCGTGGGCTCCCACGACGGCCCGCACGATCGCGAGCCCCAGGCCGGTGCCTCCTTGCGCGCGCGCCGTCGTGAAGAAGCGGTCCCAGACCCGCTCGAGGTTGGGCGGCGAGATGCCGCGGCCGCGATCGACGACCGAGGTCGTGAGCGCGGCGGCGTCGCCCTCCACGCGCACGGTGATCGGCGCGCCCGGCGGGGAGAAGCGGACCGCGTTGTCGAGCAGGTTGGAGAGCACCGAGTCGAGGCGGTCGGCGCGGCCCGAGAGGTGCGAGGCGCGCGCCGCGTACTCGAGCGTGATCGCGTGCCCCGCGCCCCGGTACCGCTCCACGACCTCCTCGCAGAGCGCCCGATAATCGAGCGGCCGCGCCGGCTCGGCGTCCGACTCGATCCGCGAGAGCTCGAGCAGCCGCGTGACGAGGGCCGAGAGCCGGTCGGTGTCGCCGAGGATGTTGTCGAGGAAGCGCGTCCTCGCCGCGGGATCGTCGGCGGCGCCGTCGCGGAGGAGCTCGGCGGCGCCGCGGATGGATGCGATGGGCGTCTTGAACTCGTGCGAGACGTTCGCGGCGAGCTCCGAGATGTAGCCGAGCCTGCGGTCGAGCTCGCGCGCCATGTGGTCGAAGCCGCGCGCCAGCTCGGCGACCTCGTCGCGGCCGGAGAGCTTGAGCGCCACGCCGCGCTCGCCGGCGGCGATGCGCCGCGCCGCCTCGGTGAGCTTGCGGAGCGGGCGCGAGATCGTGAACGCGAGGAAGAGCGCCACGGTGAGGGCGATCGCCAGCGAGCCGAGCGCGACCCGCTCGAGCCCGTTGCGCACCCGGTAGAGCGAGACGAGCACCGGGTAGGTCGTGCGCGTCACGTACACCGCGCCGACGACGGCGCCCCCGACCCGGACCGGCTCGGCCACGTAGAGGCGGACGCCGCGCATCTGCTCCGGCACCCGCGTGTAGCGGCCGGCGGCGCCCTCGAGCGCCTTCTTCACCTCGGGGCGCGCGGCGAACGTGCCCTCCTCCGGGACCGGATCGCCGACGACGAGCGGCGGCCGCGGCGCGGAGCGGAAGTCGACCGACGAGAGCAGCCGGCGACCCTTGGTCACGAGCGCGATCTGCTCCGGCCCGGTGTCGAGCACCGGCCGCCCCTCGCGATCGAGCACCCGGATCTGGGCCTTGAGCGTGCGCGCCGAGGCCTGCGCCGCCGCCCTGCTCGCGGGCGCGTCGAGCGGCCCGCCCGCGGCGGACTCGCGCTCGATCGCCGCCGCGAGCGCGACCGAGAGCGCGGCCATCCCCTCCTCCTCGCTGCGGAGCAGCTCGCGCTCGTAGGTGCGGGCGAACTCGAGCCCCGCGAGCGGCACCACCACGAGGAAGGCGTGGACGAGGAGCAGCTTGCTCCGGATCGAGAACAGGGCCTGGACGAGCTGCCGCCGGAGCGGCTCGCGCGCGACACGGCTGCCTCGAGCGCTCACGTCCTCAGCTTGTAGCCAAGGCCGTGCACCGTTTCGACCGGATCGTGGCCCGCGGCCTTGAACTTCTTCCGGATGCGCTTGACGTGGGTGTCGATGGTCCGCTCGGTGATGAGGTTGTCGTAGGCGTAGGCCGTGTCCATGAGCTGGCCCCGCGTGAGCACGTGCCCGGGGTGCTGCATCAGCGAGGCGAGGATGCCGAACTCGGTCACCGTGAGGCGGAGCGGCGTGCCGGCGCAGCTCACCTCGTGGCGGACCGGATCGAGGACCACGGGCCCGGCGCGGAGGCTGGCCTCGACATCGCCCGGCGGCGAGGCGGCCATCTCGGCCCGGCGCAGCACCGCGCGCACCCGCGCCGCCAGCTCCTTGGGCGAGAAGGGCTTGGTGACGTAGTCGTCCCCGCCGAGCTCGAGGCCGACGATCTTGTCGACCTCCTCGTCGCGCGACGAGAGGAACACCACCGGCGTCCGCGCCTTGGCGCGGATGCGCCGGCACACCTCGAGGCCGTCGATCTCGGGCATGAGCACGTCGAGCACGACGAGATCGAAGCGTCCGTCGCCCTCGAAGCGGCGGAGGGCCTCCTGCCCGTCGGCGGCGGCGACCACCTCGAAGCCCTCGCGCGCGAGCGTGTACTCGACCACGTCGCGGAGGTGGGGATCGTCGTCGACGAGCAGGATCCGCTTGGTCACGAGACGCTCTCTAGCCTCGGCAGCGCGGCGGCGCCAACGCCCTCGACGCGGGCGCAGATCTCGTCGACGAGCTCGCGCACGTCGTCGCGATCCGCGGCGCCGGCGAAGCGCAGCACCGTCACCTGGGTGCGGAGCTGCGCGCAGAGGCCGAGCAGATCGTCGCGCTCGGCCGCGGCGCCGTCGCGCATCCCTTCGAGGCGCCGGATGCTCTCGCAGACGAGGCCGGCGCTCTCCACCCCCGCGCCGCGCTGCTTGGCCGCGCACAGAGCCCGCTCGGCGCGGCCGGCGTCGAAGTCGTCGCGGGCGAGCACCTCGTCGAGCTCGGCGACCTTGCCGTCGAGCGTGTGGAGGTGCTCGACCAGGCGCGTGATCTGGGCGCGCGACGGGAGGAGATCCGCGAGCGTCCGGTCGGCGATCCCCTCGAGCGCGGCGAGGAGGAGCTCCTGCTCGCGGGCGATGGCGTGGTGCGCGGCGCGGCCGTCGCCGGCGCCGCGCTCGGGTGCGGCGGGGCGCCCGAGGAGCACCGGGACGTAGAGCGGCCACACCAGGAGCGCGAGCGCCGCGGCGCCGAGGCCGAGGCGCGCGGGGCCGCCGTCGCGCCGGGCGGTCGCCACGGCGCAGACGAGCCCGATCACCAGGTAGACGGCGGCGAGATCGATCAGTCGCACGCGTCCCCCTTGCACGACACGGAGGCCGGCTCGTCCGCGTCGGTAGCGCGCTCGCGGACGCGGCCGTCGGGGAACGAGCCCGCGGCGGGCGTGATCTCGCGGTCGTAGACGCCCATCGACGAGCGGGTCGAGCGCGTCACCGACTCGAGCAGATCGCCTTCGCGGTCGCGGACGAACGGCACGTCGACGGTGCGAGGGCGGACGACGAAGGGCCGCAGCATCCACGCCGTGTGCCCTCCGACGACGCCGTAGACGGCGACGAACGCGAGCCCGGCGAGGCGCCCGGCGCCGCCTCCCGCGGCGAGCCCGCGAAAGAGGAGCGCGGCCGCGGCGCAGCCGGCCGCGACGCACACCGCGACGATCCCGACGATCACCAGGTGGTAACCGACCGCGCCTTGCAAGAGCCACACGACCGGGGCGAGCCCGGCGAGCACGAGCGCGAACCGCGCGCTCGCCCCGAGCGTGAGCGCGATGATCCCGCGCGCCGACGTGCGGCTGCCCGCGGCGCGCGCGATCGCGACGAACGCCGGCGCGCAGAGGACCAGCGTGCCCACGAGCAGGAGCGGCAGCTTGAGCGCGGCGTAGCCGATCTGGCGGCCGCCCCGGTAGCTGCCGACCACGGCGCCGAAGATGCCGGCGCCGATCGCGATCATCGCGATCATCCCGCGCGCGAGCTCGGGGACGTCGCGGGCCTCGATGCGCGCGACGAAGCCGGCGGGATCGCGGACCAGGAGCTCGACGAGCGAGCGGTTGCGAGCCGGGGCCGCCCCGGCGGAGCGCTTCGCCGCGCGCCCGCGCACCGAGGCAGGCGCCGCGGCGCCCGAGCGCCCGGCGCGGTGCTCGGCGGGTGTGCGGGCGGGCTGCGAGGAGGGCGGCGCGCCCGCGTCGGGTGCGGCGTTCGCGGCCGGCGCGGGCGGGGGCGGAGGCTCGGGCGCGGGAAACGCCGGCGAAGCCGGCAGGCCGTGATCCCCGAGGAGGGGCGTCGGGTCGGCGAGGGCGCTCATGTCACGTCCCTCCGAACACGCCGGCGGCGCCGCCGACGGTCGCCATGAGCCGCGCGCCGAGCGCCAGCGCGAACACCGACCACGCGGCGATCCCGAGCCGCGCGCCCCCGCCGGTCTCCCGGCTCAGCGCGTCGCGCGCGACGAGGACCACGCCGAGCGTGCCCACGGTGACGAGGACGGTGACGAGCAGCGCCGTCCCGAGCAGGCTCTGGAGCGTGACCGAGAAGAACAGCGTCGGCGCCGCCAGCCCGAGCAGCACCGTCGTCACGCGCGAGAGCGCGCCGGCGGCGCTCGCCGCGACCTCGCCGGGCGCGGACTGTCCGCCGCCGAGCGCGGTGGCGAGGTAGAGCGGCGGCAGGGCGAGCGCCGCCCCGCCGACGACGAGGGCGGGAGCCGCCCAGGCGCCGTGCAGCATGGCGCCGGCCCCGCGGCCGACGGCGACGGCGGCGCCGAAGGCGGCGCTCGCCAGGATGGAGACGCCGAGCCGCCGGCAGAGCTCGGCGGGCGGCATGGTTCGTTCCTGTGCTTCTTCGGATTCGGAGAGCTGGGGCATGCGACGGCCTCCCTTGGTCGAGGTCACTCGCCTGTCTACGCTCGGCGCGCGGCGCGCCGCGGGCCGCGCCGCGGAGGTTGTCGGGACAAAGTGTGGCGGAACGATGGCGCCCGGGCGGGAGGCCGGCCGCTCGGCCTCGCCGAGGCGAGCCGAAACGGCGGGAGATGCCGCGCCGACCCTGGCGAAAGGTCGGAAGATTGCCTATTCTAAGGGCCTGCAGACGCTCGAACGACCCTGGGGCTCGCCTCCGGCAAGTCGGGTCGTCGCCAGGAGGAAAGTCGCCGATGATCACGATCACGGACAAGGCCGCCGAGAAGGTTCACGAGATCGCCGCGGCCGAGGAACTGAAGGGGCAGGGGCTCCGGCTCCGCGTCGTGGGCGGCGGTTGCGCCGGCTTCTCGTACGACCTGTATTTCGAGGACAAGCCGACGGATCTCGACGAGCAGTTCGAGGACAAGGGCGTGAAGCTCTACGTCGACCCGCTCAGCTACCAGTACCTCGACGGCACCGAGATCGATTACGTCGAGGGCCTCCACGGCTCCGGCTTCAAGTTCGGCAATCCGAACGTCAAGGGCACCTGCGGCTGCGGCTCCTCGTTCTCGGCCTGACCGGCCGAGCGCGCACCGCGCCTGGCGCTTCCGTCGCCGATTCTCTCCTGCCTCGGCCTTCGGCCTCGGGCGTCGTAGACCTTCGCGCCAGCCG
>CAYJPW010000106.1:0-36218 GCA_964372055.1 uncultured Polyangiaceae bacterium | reverse complement strand
GGCCTCGCCGGCCGCGCCCGAGGCGCCGGCCGCGGCCAAGCCGGCCGCCGAAGCGCCCGCCGCCTCCGAGTCGGCGACGCTGGCGCGCGACTTCGTCAAGAGCGGCGGGCGGCGCATCGCCTACTCGTCGACGAAGAAGGGCTTCGCCTATCCGATCACCTCGCGCCAGGGGAGCGGCAGCTTCGGCCTCGACATCCACTTCGTCGGCGACGACGGCAGCCCCCGCGACACGATGCGCGTCTGCCAGCCGGGCGACTGCGAGGAGAAGCTCGACGAGATCGCGAAGGACTTCATCCCCAAGCTCGCCGCCCGCTTCGACGAGCAGGGCTATGCGGCGGTGCGTGGGATCGGCTGGCCCTCCGGTCGCGACGAGCTCGAGGTGTCGAGCCTCTCGGCGAAGCTCAAGTACGCGCGCGGCGCGCTGAGCGTGCTCCGCGAGGGCAAGCCGGCGGCCCGGCTCTCCCAGGTCGGCGGGAAGCGCCTCGATACCCCGACGCTCGACGCCGTCTTCGTCATTCCCGGGACGAAGCTGCTCGGCGTCTTCGCCTCCCCGACGGGCGACGGCAACGGCGCCGACTTCTACGTCCTCAAGCTTCCCTGATCTCCCGACATGGGGGCTCCGCCCCCGAACCCCCGGGCCGTTGCCGGCGGAGTCCGGCGGACACCCGCCATTGGTTTCGGTCGGGTCCATCGCCGCCGGCCCCCGTCGGACACCCGCCCTCCGCTTCGCTCCGGTCGGGTCCATTGCCCGGGGACCGATGAAGCCTCGCTGACGCGGGGCGTGTCGGCTGGGACACGGGGCGCGGCCGTCGTCGCGCCGAGGCACCGCGTTCCGGCCATGGCCGGGCTCTTGCCACTCCGTGGGCGGAGGTCGCTCATGGCGCGGTCGCGTTCGAAGCTCTGGCTGGTGCCGCTGGTCGTGCTCCTCGGCGGCGCCTTCGGCCGCGGCGCCGGCGCCGGCGAGCGCGAGCTCGTGCTCGCGCCGGTGGAGCGCGAGCCGAAGGAGGGTCGGCGCAAGCTCGCCCCCGACGAGATCGCCGCGCTCCGCAAGGCGGTCGTCGATGATCCGAAGGACCGATCGAAGCGCTTCGACCTCGTCCGCGGGCTCGACGCCTCCGGCGACGTCGGGGGCGCGATCGAGGAGGCCCGCGCCTGGCGCGCCAAGGACGCCTACAACCTGGTCGTCGTCCGGCTGCTCGGCGATCTCTACGCCGAGCACGGCGACGAGGAGAAGGCGCAGCGCACCTACTCGGCGGTGGCCGAGCTCCTGCCCGACGATCCTTCGGCGCAGCGCGCGCTCGCCACGGTGCTCAAGCAGGGCGGCGATCTCGAAGGCGCCCGCGAGCGCCTCGAGGCCGCGCTCTCGAAGAAGCCGGACGACGTGCGGCTCGGCTTCGAGCTCGCCGACGTCGAGCAACGGCTCGGGCGCTCCGGCGACGCGGCCCGCCGCTTCGCCGCGATCGCCGGCGACGCCGCGACGCCCGAGGCGGTCCGCTACCCGGCCAAGCAGCGGCTCGCGCAGATCAAGGCGGCCTCGCGCCGCGACGCGCTCGCGCGCGGCGACGCCCGCGCCGCGAAGGCGCTCGGCGAGGAGATCGACGCGCTCGGCGTGAGCGGCGGCTCGGTGAACGACCTCAAGGTGTACCTGACCTGGGACACCGATCGCAGCGACGTCGATCTCTGGGTGAGGACGCCCGCCGCCGAGACCGTGAACTACCAGCACAAGGTCGGGGTCGGCGGCGAGGCGCTCTTCGACGACGTCACCACCGGCTACGGCCCCGAGAGCTTCACGGCGAAGAGCGCGCAGCCGGGCGAGTACCTCGTCCAGGTCAACTACTTCGGGTCCGGTCGCTCGGGGATGCCCGAGGCGCGCGGCGAGGTGCACGTGGTCCTGCACGAGGGGACGGCGAAGGAGAAGCGCCACGTCCTGCCCTATCGCCTCTTCAAGCCGGGGCAGACGGTCACCGTCGCCAAGATCGAGGTGCGCTGATGAGCACGCGAGGAGCAACGCAGGTCTCGGTGCGAGCGTCGCGGGGCGGCGCGCGCTGGGTGGCGCTCGTGGCGGCGCTGGGGACGATCGCCGGCGGGGGCTGCGGCACCAAGAGCGCGCCGGCGCCGGCGGCGGCGTCGACGCGCCCGCTCTCGCTGCCGCTCACGCTCCGCGCCGACGGGGGCGAGGCCGAGGTCCTCCGCGGCGGCAAGTGGGAGCCGCTCGAGAAGGGCAAGCCCGAGGTGGGCGCGAGCGAGGTGCGCGCCAAGGGCGCGGGCGCCGCGCTCTGGATCGGCGGCGAGAAGCCGCGCGGCCGCCTCTGGGTGCGAGGCGGCAGCACCGTCCGCGCCGGCGAGGACGCCGAGGGGCGCATCGTGGTCGACCTCACCGAGGGCGAGGCGCGGCTCGCCGTGATCGATCCCGCGACCGACGCGCGCGTGCTCGCGGCGGGCCAGCCGGTCGTCGCGACCGGCGAGGATCTCCTGCTCCGCAAGGCGCGCGGCGGGACCGAGGTCGTCCCCACGGCCAGCCACCTCGCCGCCGCCGATTGGAGCCTGACGATCGGCGAGCCGCGGCGCTGGGCGGGCGTGGGATCGCTGGAGACGCGATCGGCGCGCGGCGACGCGGGCTCGCGCCTCGCGCTCACGAGCCTCCGGGTCGCGGCGCGGCCGGCCGGCGACTTCGTCGAGGCCGAGGTCGAGCACGTGTTCCACAACGCCTCGTCCGAGCGCCTCGAGGGCACCTTCCGGTTCCCGCTGCCGGACCGCGCCATCCTCACCGGCCTGGCGATGGAGATCGGCGGCCGGATGATGGAGGGCGAGATCGCCGAGATCGAGAAGGCGCGGCGCGTCTACGACGAGATCGTCGACTCGATGCAGGACCCGGCGCTGCTCGAGTGGGAGCACGGCAACACCTTCAAGCTGCGCGTCTTCCCCATCGAGCCGGCGAGCGACAAGCGCGTCGTCCTGCGCTACCTCGCCCCGCTCCGGCGAGGGCCGGCGGGCTGGAGCTTCGCGTACGAGACGGCGGCGCCGGGGCTCGAGGACACGATCGGCCACGTGCGCGTCGACTTCGACGGCAAGACGGTCGTCAACGAGGACCACTTCGCGCCGGGGCGCACGGTCGAGGTCGCGGTCGCGAAGGATCTGCCGGCGGCGGTGCGCGAGGTGCGGTCCGACGGCATCTACACGGCCGTCCGGGTGCAGCCGCCGTTCGAGGCCATTCCCGCGAGCGGGCCCGCGCCGCGCGGTCGCGTGCTCGTGGCCGTCGTCGACACCTCGCGGAGCAGCCTCGAGGAGCGGCCGCTCGCGCTCGACGCCCTGCGGGGGCTCCTCGACGAGCTCGGGCCCGACGATCGCTTCCTCGTCGTGGCGTCGGACATCGTCGCGCGGGACCATGCATCGGCGCCGGTCGAGCCGACCGCCGCGTCGATCGCCGCCGCCATCGCCTTCGTCGACGGGATCGAGCCCGACGGCGCCAGCGATCTCGGGCTCGCGCTTCGCCACGCCGGCGAGCTCGCCGCGCGGGTGCGCGCGGAGGGCGCGCCGCCCGGCGGAGCCGCCTCGCGACCGGCGATCCAGGTCGTCTACCTCGGCGACGGGCTGCCCACCTGGGGGACGACCGACGCGTCGGCGCTCCGCGCGCTCGCGTCGGAGAAGCTCTCCGGCGCCTCGCTCCACACCATCGCGTTCGGCCGTGACGCGCGCGAGGAGGACTTGCGCGCGCTCGCCGAGGCCGGCGGCGGCTGGGCGATGAAGCCGACGACGGCGGGCCAGGTGAAGCGCCTCGCCGTCATGCTCGCGCGCGCCGGCGAGGTGCGGTCGCTCCGGAACGTCCGGATCGCGGCCGGCGCCAAGGACGAGGTGGCGCCGCTCGCCGCGACCAGCCTGGTCGAGGGCGACGAGCTCGAGGTGCTGGTGCGCACGCCGCCCGGCGAAGCGCCGCCCGCGTCGCTCGAGCTCGTGGCCGACGCGACCGCCGCGTCCACTTCGGCGTCCGAGCCTGCGCCCGCGATCACGCGTCGCATCCCGGTGCCCGAGCCCGCCGTCGCGGGCCGGGTCGCAGAGCGCTGGGCGGCGCGTCGGATCGCCGGCCTCGAGGCGGCGGGCGCCGCGAGCAAGGAGCAGGTCGTCAAGCTGTCGCTCGACTTCGGCGTGATGAGCAAGCACACGGCCTTCCTCGTCCTCGAGAGCGAGGAAGCGTACGAGAAGTACGCGATCGAGCGCCGCCAGGCGAAGCGCCAGGCCGACGGCGATCCCAAGGTCTCCGGCGCCGATCTCGAGTCGGTGAGCGAGCGCCAGGCGCAGGCGACGATGGATCGCATCCAGCCCGGGGATCCCGAGATCCTCGTCCCGGCTCCCGCCGATGCCCGCTCGGTCGTCGTGGTGTTCCCCTTCGGCGACACGAAGGTCGCGGTCTACGAGCCCGAGCTGCGCTCGTGGTCGGTGCGCTTCCTCGTCGACGCCGCGACGCCCGACGGCACCTACGAGGCCGTGGTGCGCGTCACCCACGCCGACGGCCGCCTCGAGCTCTCGAGGCTCCCCTACGTCGTCGACACCAAGAAGCCGGTCGTGCGCGTCGAGCTCGAGCCGCTCGCCGGCAGTCCCGGGAGCTTCGAGGTCCGCGCCTCGCAGGTCCTCACCGACGACGACGTCCGCCTCGCGCTGCCCGAGCCGCTCCGCGGCGGCTCGATCCCCGGCCTGCGCAGGCGCTTCGGGGCGCGCGTGGCGGACCTCGCGCGGGTCGAGGTCCGCTTCCCCGACGGCACCGTGCTGCCGCTCGATCGCCTCGAGCCGGGCGAGCTCGCCGGCGTCTGGTCGCCCGCCGAGCCCCCGGGCGACGAGGTCGAGCTCCAGATCGTCGCCGTCGA
The DNA here is from genome assembly GCA_964372055.1 of uncultured Polyangiaceae bacterium. GTDB lineage: Bacteria > Myxococcota_A > Polyangia > Polyangiales > Polyangiaceae > CAYJPW01. Next base: position 31,359 of record CAYJPW010000106.1, on the reverse strand, counting down.
TCGCGCGCTCAACCAGAGCTCGAGCCGCGTCGTCGCGCGCCTCGAGGCGCGGTGACCCATGAGGCGAGCCGCGCTCGCGCTCCGTGCGCTCCTGGTCATGACGGCGGTGCTCTCGTCCGCGCGACCCGGAGGCGGCCGGCCCTCGGAGCCGCGAGGGTCGATCGATCGACCTCGATCGGCCGATCCTGGTGCGGCTCGGCCGGCAGAGACGGGTGAGCCGGGGCCCGCCGCGCCCGCGAGCGCCGCGGCTGCGATGAAGGCGAACGAGGCGAGCCCGCCCGCGCCCGCGCCGAGCCCGGGTCCGGTCCACACCGCGCTCGAGGACGTGCGCGCGTGCCTGCCGCTGGCGGACGGCCGCGTCCTCGCCGGCAGCGCCGGCGGTGTCTGGCTCGTCGGGCGCGACGACGCCGTCGAGCGCGTCTGGACCGCGCTCGACGGTCTGCCGGAGACGCGGGCCGGCGCGCTGCTCCAGGAACGAGAGGCGATTTGGATCGGCACCGACGCCGGTCTCGTCGAGGCGGTGCTGGACGGCGCGCGCCTCACGGTGCGCCGCACCTGGACCTCCGCCCCCGTGCGCGCGATCGCGCGCCACGACGGCGATCTCTTCGTCGCGACCTGGGGCGAAGGCGTCGCCCGGGTGGACCGAGCGCGCGAGCGCCTCGATCGCCTCCCGGTCCGTCACCGCCGCGCCTCCGACGACGGGCGGATGACCTCGCTCGCGGTCGCGGGCGGCGCCCTCGTCGCCGGGACCGCGGGTGCGGGCGTGCTTCGCCTCGACGGCGGCGTGCTCGAGCCTCTCGCCACCGGCGCCTCGGGCGAGGACCACTTCGCGGTCCATGCGCTCGCCGAGCACGGCGGGCGCCTCTGGATCGGCGTGCTCGAGGGGCTCTGGTCCATCGACGCCGGCCGCGCAGCGCGGGGCGCCGCGCGCGCCGGCACCGAGGCCCGTCGCGAGAGCGCCGCCGACGTGCGCGCGCTCGCGGCGGCCGGGGGCTCCCTCTGGGTCGGCGGCTTCGGCCAGGGCCTGATGCGCCACGACGGTCGCCGCCTCGTCTCGGAGGAGCTCGGCGATCCCTTCGTCCAGAGCGTCGCGACGTCGGGGCGCGCCCGCTGCGTCGGCACCCGCGACGGCCTCTGGATCGCGCGCGGCGAGGGGACCGGCTTCCGTCGCGTCGCCGCCCCCGACCTGCCGTCGAACGACGTCTCCGCCATCGCGATCGACGGAGCCCGCGTGTGGGCCGGCACCTTCGATCGCGGCCTGGCCGTGCTCGAGGACGGGCGCTGGCGCCGCATCGAGGGCGTCGACCCCAAGGTGAACGCGATCGCCATCGAGCGAGGCGCGAGCGGCTCGCGAGCATGGATCGCGACCGCGCGCGGCCTCGTCGCCGTCGAGCGCTCGGGCTCGGCGCAGGGCGAGCGCGAGCGCGTCGAGCGACTCGGCGACCGTGAAGGTCTGCCGTCCGCCGACGTTCACGCCGTGATCGCGCTCGCGGGCGGCGGCGTGCTGGCCGGGACCGCGCGCGGCGCCGTCGTGGTGCGAGACGGCAGGGCGCGCTCGCTGGCGAAGGAGCACGGGCTGCCGCCGGGCGCGGTGTGGTCGGTCGCCGAGGGGCCCGGCGGCATGCTGCTGCTCGGGACGAGCCGCGGCCTGCTCTGCGGCGCGCCCGGCGGAGAGTGGCAGCGAGTCTCGATGAGCACCGGCCACCTGCGCGACGACTGGATCACCGCGCTCCAGGTACGCGGCTCCACCGTCTGGGCAGGGACCTACAACGCCGGCGTCGAGGAGCTCGCGTGGCGAGAGGACGGAGGCTGGTCGGCGCGCCACCTCGGCGGCGGCTACGTCAACCTCGCCGGCGTCGTCGCCGACGGCGACACGCTGTACGCCGCGACCATGGGCGGGCTGCTCGCGCGTCCCGTCGCCGCCGATCCGTCGGTGGACTGGACGCCGCTCGCGTCCGCGGCGCCGGGCCGCGACGTCACCGCCGTGGCGCGGGCGGGGCGCGATCTCTGGGTCGCGAGCCGGCGCGGCTTGGTGCGCCACGCGGGCGGACCGTCCCGGACCACCGCCGCGCCCGCCGCCGCGAGGCGCGCGCCGCGATGACGCGCGCCACGCGCTACGGGCGTCGCTCCGGCGCCGGCCCGCAGTGCTTGAGCGCCTCGCGTTTGCTCAGCGGGCTGAGCTCGTCCTCGTGACGCTTCACGTAGGCGACGACCCAGGCCGGATCGGTCCACGCGTGCTGGCGCAGCGCCCAGCCGATCGCCTTGCGCAGCCAGAACTCGCGCCGTCCGAGCGAGGGCGCGATGCACCGCTCGAGCAGGTCGACGTCGGTGCTCGCCTTGAAGGCGATCTGCGACAGGATCGCGCTGCGGCGCTTCCAGAGGTCACCGTCCTCGGCCCACGCGAGGAGAGTCCGCCTCATCGCGGCCGGGTGGGCCCGCAAGAGGTAGCCGCCCACGCGATGGACCGCGAGCACGTCCACGTAGTCCCACCAGGCGCCGCCCACGATCATCTCCTCGTACATCGGCAGCGCCTCGAGCGATTGGAACGGCGCCCTGCGGTAAGGCCGCGCGCCGGTGAGCTCGATCGCCGCGTAGCGCTCCTCGCGATGCGTCGCCTCGCGCCACAGCGCGAGGACCCCCGCGCGCCACGCCTCCGGCGTCGCCAGCGGATGGGCCGCGAACACCTCCTTGCACGCGGCGCGCAGGCTCTTGGCGTCGAGGCCGTAGAAGGGCATCGCCGACTTCATGTACGCCTGCGCGCCCGGCGCGCGAGCGGGATCGGCGAGCTCGCCGAGCCGGCGTCGCAAGGCTTTCGCGAGCGCGGCGCAGCTCGAGAGATCGGCGCGGGCGCTGGTCACGCTGCGCATCGTAGCCGACCTGTCGAGCCCGCGGCCCCCGTCGTCCGACGGCTCGCGTCCTACGGTGCACCGGCGACGACGACGACGCGCTCGGCGGCCCATCGTCGCGCAATCGCCTTCACGTCGGCGTCCGGCAGGGACTCGAACGCGCGCGCGAGCGCGGCGCCGTCGACCCCCGTCTGCTCGCGGCGGGCGCGCGCGAACGCGACGCCGTAGACGTTGCCGGTGAGCGCGGCCGCCGGCCACGGCGCCGCCCCGAGCAACGGCCCGTACTGCTCGAGCGCAGCCGGCCCGGCGCCGCGCGCGCCCGCGAGCGAGCTCGCGACGAACGCGTCGAGCCGGGCCGCGGTCGCTTCGGCCGCTGCGCCCGCTGCCACCGAGGCGCAGACGAAGAGCAGATCGGGCTCGTCGAGCGGTGCGAAGCGCACGTCGATGCCGCTCGACGCGCCCGCGCGGGCGAGGACGGCCGCGGCCGCCACGGTCGCGGCGAAGCCGGCGTCGGCGGGCGGCGGCACGCCCAGCGCCGCGCAGGCCGCCGGGGCTCCCGGAGCTCGGAGGAGCCGCGCGGCGGCGGCGCTCGAGGCAGGGGGCGGAGACGGCGCGCGGACCCCGGACGGCAAGCCGGCGAAGCGCGCCTCGACGCGCGCCATGACCGCGGCCGGGTCCACGTCGCCCGCGACGACGACGGTCGCGTTCGCCGGCTTGTAGAGCGCGCGCCATCGCTCCTCGATCCGGCCCAAGCCGAGCGCGTCGACCTCGGCCGCGACGCCGCCGCGGCGGCCTCCGTGCGCGGGCGGCCGCGCCGCGGCGCGCGCGAGGTTCATCGCCGCGAGCGCTGGCATCGCCTCGTACATGTTGTGGAGCTCGTCGCGCACGCGCGGCCTCTCGCGGTCGAGGTCGACCTGCGCGATCGAGAGGTTGCCCATCCGCGCCGCGGCGTCGGCGAGCTCGTCCTCGAGCGCGGCGGCAGGGAAGACGCTCGCCACCACGGTGTAGCCAGCGCCGGTCTGCGCGTTGGCGCCGAGCGGGTGCGACCGCATCGCCTCGTCCGCGGTGCGACGCGGGCGATCGCCGGCCGCCGCGGTGACGTACACGTGCTCGAGAACGTGGCCGAGCCCGCTCTCGCCAGGCGGATCGTGATCATCACCGACGTCGAAGAGCACGACGAGCGCGGTGCCCGTCGCGCCGGGAAGCGGCTCTACGATCACGGTGAGCCCATTGGCGAGCACCCGGCGCGCCTCGGGCGGCGGCTCGCGGCCATGACTCACGATGGCGAGCGACGCGAACCCGAGCAGCGCGATCGCGAGCAGCGCGAGCGCGATCGCGAGCACCCGACGCGGGACCGGCCAACGCATCGCCGCAGGATGCCGCGAGTCGCGCGCCGTCGGCGCATCTGCCACGCGCTTCATGATCATTTCGTCATGAACCCGGTGCGCTTGTGCAGCGGGATCGCTGCGTGTCGCCGAGGTAGGACCGATGCTCACCAAAGTGAAAACAAAGCTTTCATTTTTACCACACCGCGCCACGCGCGGGCGTATGATTCGACCAACTGCAGTACGTCCCCGCGACGATGGTGAGCTCAGCTCGCCCCGACGAGGAGGAGCCCGACATGAAACGATCTTTCGCTGCGCTGCTGGTTTGTAGCGGCATTTGGTCTGGCTGCGCGATCGCACCCGACGACTTCGACGAGCCGGTGGGCTCGGCGGAGCAGGCGGTCCAGGCGCCCGACTTCGACGACGTGGTGACCGTCGAGCACGACGTCCACGTCGCGAACGGCGCCACGCTCCACGTCATCGAGAAGTTCTCGGCGGAGACGTTCGAGAGCCACCACCACCACCACGGCCGCGCGGTGCTCATGCTCCCGGCGACGCTGGTGACGAACATCATCTGGAACGCCCAGGTGCCGGGCGCGCTCGAGGACTACAACGCGCTCGACCGCGCGGCGCGCGCGGGCTTCCACGCGTACACCTTCGACTGGGAGGGCTACGGCCAGAGCAGCCAGCCCGCGAACGGCTTCGACGTCGACGCCGAGCGCATGCTCTCGGAGGCCGGCTCGCTCGTCGAGTGGATCCGCAAGCGCGACAAGGTCAAGCACGTCGACCTCATCGGATCGAGCCTCGGCTCGGCCGAGGCGGTCGCGCTCGGCGGCAAGGGGAGCCCGATCAACCGCCACCACGTCGGCAAGATCGTGCTCACCGCGCACACCTACAAGGCGGCGACGCCGTTCGCCTACGCCACCCTGTTCTCGCCGGACACCCTCGCGTTCCTCTCGTCGGCGCCGAACGGCTACATCGACACGCCGCCGTTCGTGTACGGGGTCATCGTCGCGTTCGCCACGCCGGAGGCGCAGGACTACTGCTTCACCAACTGCCCCGGCCATTACGCGGTGGGGCCGACGCTCGAGGGCTTCGACCTGCCCGCGTTCGACGCGCACCTGGGCAGGGCGCCGATGCTCCAGTTCTGGGGGGACAACGACCTCATCACGCCGATCGAGGACGTGAACCAGTTCCAGAGCGAGTACGGCGGGCCGAAGAAGCTCGTGGTCTTGCCCGGGGGTGGTCACGTCCCCCATTGGGAGACCGTGCGGGAGCAGTTCTGGAACGAGACGTTCGCGTTCCTCGAAGACGACTGCGACTAGTCGTCCTGCTCCCGCGATCCATCCACGCGCTCGGCGACGCCGCCGGAAGGGCATGAATGAAGGCATTGAGAAGCTCTCCACCAGGAGACCAGGCCCGTGGCACGATGGCCACGACCAGGCAGTCGGGCACGATGGCGGCCCAGGGTCGGCGGTTCTCGGACGTGCTCGTCGACATGCTCGCCGAGCTCGGCGCCGATTACGCCTTCGGTCTGCTCGGAGGCGCGGTGGCGCCGCTCTACGACGCCGTCGCGAAGAGCCGGCTCAAGCTGGTGCACGCGCGCCACGAGGCGGGCGCCGCGTTCGCCGCGATCGAAGCGAGCCTGGCGACGGGGCGCCCGGCCGTGGTGTTCACCACGACCGGGCCGGGCCTGACGAATGCGCTCACCGGCATCGCCGCGGCGCGCTGGGAGGGCGCGCACCTCGTCGTCGTCTCGGGGATGACCCCGGCGGTCCAGCGGGGTCGATGGGCCTTTCAGGAGACGAGCGCGCACACTTTTCCCGGGTTCTTCGCGCCCGGTGCCCTGTTCCACTACGCGGTCGCGCTCGAGGACGCCGGCGAGATCGACGAGGTGGCGCGGCGCCTCGCCATTGGAATGGCGCGCCCGAACGGGTTCGTCGCCTGCATAGGCGTGCCGATGGGGTTGCAGGCGGCGCGCGCGCGCCACGCCTTTTCGGCGGCGGCGGCGGACGTGTCGGCTCCGGCGCCCGACGAGCACGCGCTCCGGCGCTGCGCCGAGTGGCTCCGCACCGAGCCGAGCGCCATCTGGTTGGGCTTCGGAGCGCGGCGGGCGGCTCGCCCGATCCGCGAGCTGGCCGAGCGGATCGGCGCGCCCGTGTTCTGCTCGCCGAGGGGCAAGGGCATCTTCCCGGAGGACCATCCGCTCTTCGCCGGCGTCACCGGCCTCGGCGGCCACGCCAGCGTCAGGGAGTGCATGGCGCGGGTCCGGCCCGAGCGCGTGCTCGTGCTCGGCTCGCGCCTGGGCGAGCTCACGTCGTTCTGGGAGCCGGATTTCGTCCCGCCCCGAGGGTTCATCCACGTCGACGTCGATCCGGAGGTCTTCGGCGTCGCGTTCCCCGAGGCCCCGACGTTCGGGGTTCAAGCGGACATCGGCGCCTTCGTCTCGGCGCTCCGCGACCGAATCCCGGCGATCGGCGCGCGCGCCGACGTCGATCTCCGCCCTGCGCGCGAGCCGGATCTCGCGCCGCGTGCCGCCGGGCCCGTGCGCCCGCGCGCGCTGATGCAGGCGATCCAGCGCGTCGTGGTCGAGGGATCGGACGCGATCGTGATGACCGAGGCGGGCAACTCGTTTGCCTGGGGCACCCACGTCCTCCGGTTCCAGTCGCCGGGCAGGTACCGGGTCAGCACCGGGTTCGGATCGATGGGCCACGCCGCTTCGGGCGTCGTCGGCGCCGCCATGGCGCGCGAGGGCAAGGCCGTCGCGATCGTCGGCGACGGCGCGATGCTCATGCTCAACGAGCTCTCGACCGCGGTCGCGCACAAGACGGGCGCGGTCTGGATCGTGCTCAACGACGCCCGCTACGGCATGACCGAGCAGGGGATGCGCTCCGTCGGCTTCTACCCGGCGGCGACGGGGATGCCCGAGGCCGACTTCGCCGCGATCGCGCGCGCGGTCGGCGCCGACGGCATTCGGGTCGACCGCGAGGCGGAGCTCGATGCCGCCTTGCAGACGGCGCTCGAGGCCCCCGGCCCGTTCGTGGTCGACGTCGTCATCGATCCCGACGAGCAGGCGCCGGTGGGCAAGCGCAACCAGAGCCTCCTCCGCCAGTGGCAGAGCGCGCCGCCATCCGCGCCGGCGCCGGAGGACGAGCCGTGAGCCTGCCCAGCGTCGGGATGAGGTCGCTCGCGATCCGTTTCCCCAGCACCGTGCGCTCGAACGACTACTGGCGCGAGCGGCACCCCGACATGGTGGCGAACGCCGAGAAGAAGACACTGGCGAAGCTGTGGTCGCACAAGCACGCGAGCACGCCCGCGACGGCGGCGTTCGACGCCGAGATGGCGCCGTACCTCGACGATCCGTTCCGCGGCAGCGTCGAGCGCCGCGTCCTCGGGCGCGACGAGACGTCGCTCTCGCTTCAGGTGGGCGCGGCGCGCGAGGCGCTCGGGGCGGCGCGGATGACGCCGCGCGACGTCGACCTCACCATCGTGAGCACCTTCTACCCGGAGCAGCTCGACGTCGGGAACGCGGCATTCGTAGCGCGCGAGCTCGGGCTCGGCGGCGTGGCGTGGAACATGGAGTCGGCGTGCGCCAGCTCGGTGCTCGGCTTCGAGACGGCGTGTGGGCTGGTGCGCTCGGGACAGCACGAGAACGTGCTCGTGGTCACCTGCTGCCGCTACTCGCACGTGATCGACGAGACCGATTCGCTCTCCTGGTTCCTCGCCGACGGCGCCGGCGCCTTCGTCGTGGGCAGGACGGCCGAAGGCGAGGGGTACGTGGCGTCGAAGTCGATCCACACCGCCGAGACCTGCGGCGTGTTCTTCCCCGAGATCGCCGTCGACCCGGAGCTCGGCCCGAGGGTCCGCATGCGGGCCGATCCGCGCGCCGGCCAGGTGCTCCGCGAGTACTCCCAGGTCCACCTCGCCGCGTGCTGCGAGGGCGCCGCGCGCGAGGCCGGCGTGTCGCTGCGCGACATCCAGTTCTTCGTCTTCAACACGCCCACGGCGTGGTTCGCGGCCTTCGCCGCGCGGGCGCTCGGGATCGACCCGGAGCGCACCATCAGCATGTACCCGAGGTACGCGAACATCGGCCCGGCGCTGATGCCCGCGAACCTCTATCACGCAGCGCGCGCCGGGAAGCTACGTCGCGGCGATCTGGTCATGCTCTATGCCGTGGGAAGCGTCTCGAGCGCGAGCGCGGTGGTGATACGGTGGGGAGACGTCGCGCTCGGCCCCGATCCCGGGCCGGGTGTCGCTGGGGGATCCATGCTCGCCGGAGAACCACCGTCATGAGCTGCATCACCGCGATGATCGATTCGATCTTCTTCGTTCGTTGGCAGCGGCCCGAGATTCGGGACCTGACCCACATCCAGGCCGAGGTGTCGCGGGTGCGCGGCCGGCACAAGGGCCCCATCATCTATCTCGCGATCGTGCCGACCGACGCCGACCCTCCCGACACCGACGTGCGCAAGGCGATGATGGACAGCATGGATGGCGTCCTGGCGCATTGCGAGGCGATGTACTTCGTCATCGAGGGCGCCGGTTTCAAGCACAGCGTGCTCCGGAGCGCGCTCGCGGGCATCCTCCTCGTCGCCGGGCGGCGCGGGCGCGTGTTCGTCGAGACGTCGGTCGAGGACGCGCTCGCCGACATCGCCAAGCGCCTGCGGATCGAGTCGATGTCGATCCTGCGCCAGGCGCGCACCAACGGCGTCGTGCCGCCGGCGCACTGAACAGGGGTGCGGGGGCAGAGCCCGCGGTCGCGCCGCCGGCCCGGCCGTCAGCGGATGGCGCCGTCGTGGCGCATCATCCAGTACGGTAGGAGATACGGCCACGGGCCCTGCACCTCGTTGCCGCTGCCGCCGCCGACGACCGCGTACGGGTTCTTGTTCCATTTCATCGTCTGGATCTCGTCGTACGGCAGCACCGTCGTGAACTGGAGCTCGTCGAAGCGATCGAGCGCCTCGTCCACGGTCGCGTCCTCGCGGTGGCTCTTGTCGTTCAGCCACTCGCGCATGTCCTCGGGCATCTCGCGCAGGGTGCGCGCGGCGCCGGCGAGGTCCTCGTCGTCGCCGATCGCGCTCGAGACCACGCCGAGGAGGAGCGCGTTGCGCTCGGGTCGCTCCGCCGCCGCGAGGTCGGCGAGCGACTGCTTCCAGATCGCGAGCCGGTCGGCGTTGGGCTCGTACCGCAGCAGCGTGAAGTAGGCGAGCGAGGCGAGCTCGTGGTCGGAGTGGTTCGCCTGGTGCCGGCTGGTCACGGTGAACGTGTGATCGGTGAGGGGGATCATCTCGCCGTATCTCTCGGTGACGGCGAGGCGCTCGTACTCGTCGTAGTAGCGGGCGTCGCCGGTCACGTGCCACGTCGCGAGGAGGTGGCCGAGGATCTCGATCGAGTTGAGCCAGCCGCCGCCGCCGTACGACTCGGCGCACTCCCAGCCGCCGGCGGCGAGGCAGGGCCCCAGGCCCACGAGGGAAGACGAGAGGTCCTTCCACTTGCCGTGCGTGGTGCCTTCGCCGTCGAGGTCGAGCAAGAGGTAGCCGCCGTCGATCACGTAGTCCATCGCCTTCGCCATGCGATCGCGGACCTCGGCGCGTTCCTGGTCGGTCTTGGCGCAGAGGTCGTGGAAGATCGGCATACCGAAGAAGTGCCCCGCGTACTCGTCCGAGCTCGTGTCGTCCTTCCAGTAGTAGGTGTGGCCGCCGAACGCCTGCTCGTGCCAGTTGTCGAGCGTCGTCTTGTCGTCGAAGACGGCGCCTTCGTCGTCGCGGACCAGCGATCGCGCGATGAAGCCGCGGGGGAGGCCGCGGGCGGCGAAGGTCTCGCCGGGCACGTCCTGGAGGAGGAACATCGTGTCCATCGCCTTCCTGGCGCGCTCGTAGAGCGCTTCGTCCTTCGTCGCGTCGTAAGCGAAGCACCAGGCCGCGATCTGCATCTCGGTCCAGAGCCCGTCGTTGTCGTTGTCCCAGGTCTGGGGCGAGCTCTGGTCGTAGGGATCGGCGAACGAGACCGAGTCGTCGACGAAGCCGTCCATGCGCCAGTGCCGCGCGACCAGCGGCTCGAGGCGCGCCGCCTTGTCGGCCAGGGTCGTCTCGACGAATCCGACGCGCGAGAGGCCGGCGTGCGTCCCGATCCAGCGCGTGCCGTCGGGCTCGAGCGCCACGGCGGTGACCTCGTCGGCCGGGAGCCAGCGCTCCGAGTGGTAGTGGTCCTTGCGCGCCGCGCTCGTCGCGGTCGCGCCGATGCCGTGGCCGGTCAGCACCTCGCCGCCCGCCTCGGCGACCGCGCGGAGATCGGCGTTGGGGAGGCCGTCGATCCCGGGCACGAGCTTGGTCGCGCCGCCGCCGGTGGCGTCGAGGCGCGCGAGCCCTGTCGCGGTCGCCGCGAGCACCGCCGCGCCGTCGCCGGTCGCCGCGAGCGCGCGCACGTCGGGGTCGGGCAGATCGGCGGGGTCGACGTCGGACGTGACCGAGGTCGCGACGTCGTGCCGCCGCACGCCGGCCGCGGTCGCGATCCACACGACGTCGCCTTGCACCGCGAGATCGCGGACGAGGAAGCCCTGGGCGACGGGCGCCGCGCCGTTCGCGTCCACGGTGGAGAGCCCGAGGTCGGTCCCGACGTAGACGGTCGTGCCGCGCGCGGCGACGGCGGCGATCGCCTCGCCGGCGACGGACCAGACCTCGCCGGGCGCGCCCGCGGCGGTGAGGACGTGGACCTCGGCGGCGCGCGCCGCGACGACGCGGCCGTCGTCGAGCACGGCGAGATCGACGATGGCGCCCGCGCCGGGCAGCCCGACGTCGGCGAAGGCCGCGGCGCCGGGCGCCAGCCGATACAGCCCGCTCGCGGTTCCGGCGTAGACCGCGCCGGACGAGAGCGCGAGCGCCGTGACGTCGAGGTCCGGCAGCACGTCGGTCGCGCGGAAGAGCGTCGGAACGTCGGCGGCGAACGGCGCGTCCTCGTAGGGCGCGTCGTGGCTCGTCTGTTCGTTCACCACCGGCGAGGGGCGCACGGTGTCGTGCGGCGGCTGCGTCGTGTCGTCGGTCTCGGAGGAGCACGCCGCGCTCGCGAGGAGCAGCGCGGCGGCGAGGAGGGGGAAGTTTCGCATCGTCGTCGCCTCGGCGGCCCGGGCCGCAGCGGCCATCGTAGCTGCAGGAGCGGCCGGAGCGCCCTTTCGGTGCGTAGCAGAAAATGCTACCGTATCGTAACTTGACAGAGTAATATGCTTCGCTACATTCCGCGCATGGATGCAGACTCCAGGCGGGCGGTGCCGTCCCGAAGGGCCGATCTCGACGCGACCGACCGCGCCATCCTGCGCCTCGTGCAGAAGGACGGCCGCATCACCAACGCGGCCCTCGCCGATGCCGTGGGGCTGACGGCGACGCCGATGCTCCAGAGGATCAAGAAGCTCGAGCAGCGCGGCGTCATCCAGCGCTACGCGGCGCTCGTCGATCGCGAGGCGGTCGGACGCGGAACGATGGCCTACGTGAGCGTCAAGCTCCGCGAGCACCGCCTCGCGACCCACGAGCGGTTCCTCGCCGCGGTCGCCGGGTTCGACGAGGTGCTCGAGTGCCACCACGTCGCCGGCGACGACGACTTCCTCCTCAAGGTCGTCGTCCGCGACATCGCCGAGTACGAGCATTTCCTGCTCCACCGCCTCACCGGAGTCCCCGGGATCGATCGCGTCAACACCACCTTCGTGCTCTCCACCCGCAAGGCCGAGACGGCGATCCCCATCGACGAGGAGGAGGAGACGTCATGAGCGGCGCGCTCGCGTTCGGGGTCCTCTGCTTCTCGTCGCTCCTCACGATGATCAACCCGATCAGCGCGGCGCCGGTGTTCGTGGCGATGACGGGCGGTCTCGGGCCGGAGGAGCGACGCCGCGCCGCGGTGCGCGCGTGCGCGGTCGCGCTCGGGGTGCTGCTCGCGTTCGCCGCGTTCGGTCGGGTGCTCTTCGGCTTCTTCGGCATCACCATCGACGCGTTCCGGATCGCCGGCGGCATCCTCTTCTTCGTGACCTCGCTCCGCATGCTCACCGGGGAGCCCGAGCCGGCGCCCCAGGCCGACGCAGCGCAGCCCGACGCGGCGGTGGTCCCGCTGGGAATGCCGCTGCTCTCGGGGCCGGGCGCGATCAGCACGGTGATGGTCCTCATGGGTCAGGGTCGATCGGCGCTCCACGTGGCCTCGCTCCTCGGCGCGGTGGTCGCCTCGGTGGGCGTGACGCTGGTCGTGCTGCTCGCCTCGCCTGCGGTGATGCGCCTCGGTGGACGCGCGGTCGTCGAGGTGGTCACCCGCGTGATGGGGCTCTTGGCCTGCGTCATCGGCATCCAGCTCGTCCTCGACGGCATCCGCCCGGTGGCGCTCGGCATCCTCTCGGCCGCGCGCTGAGCGGGACTCGGGGGTTGGCGCCGGAGACCTCGGTCGTAAGATGAGGCACGTGGATCGAGGCGGTGCGCCGGAGGTCGTGCGGTCGTTCGCTCGAGCATGGAAGCGGTCGCTCGCGCACCTCAGGCTCGTTCGCGGCGGGGGGATCGATCTCGGGGGGCTCTGCGCGGAGCTCGCGGACGCCTACGGCGATCGGCCGGCGATCGAGGCCTCGGGCCGCACGCCGGGGCTGCCCGAGCGGCCGGTGCGCACCTTCGTCGATCTCGAGCACGACGTCGCCCGCCTGGCCGCTGCGCACGCGCAGCTCGGGCGCCCGAACGAGCGCGTCGTCGTCGCCACCGCGAACCGGGTCGACGTGCTCCTCCACGTGCTCGCCCTGGTCCGCGCCGGCGCCGTGCCGGTGCCGGTGAACGCGCGGCTCCAGCGGGGCGAGCTCGCCGAGATCGTGGGCGCGAGCGGGGCGACGGCCATCGTCGCCGACGCCGAGCTCGCGCACCGCATCGCGCCGGAGGGGATGGCGCCGGGCGGCGCACGGTGGCGCTTCTCGGGCGAGGGGACGCCTCCGCCCGGCGCGCGGGGCGACGATCTCGCGGCGTGGCTCGCCGCGCACCCGGGCGAGCGCCGCGCGGCGTCGCCGCGGGCGGCGGACGAGACCGCGCTCCTCCTCGCGACCTCGGGGACGACGGGGCACCCGAAGCTCGCGGCGCTCACCAGCGCCGGGTTGCTCGGCGGCGTGGCGCTGCTCTCGGCCGCGCCGGTGGGCCGAGCCCACGGGCTCCGCGCCGGCCGCGACGCGGTGATCGCGGCGCTCCCGCTCGCGCACGTGATGGGGCTCTCGGTGATGCTGGGCGCGCTCTGCGCCGGCGTGCGCGCGATCCACCTCGAGCGGTTCTCGGCGCCCGAGGTGCTCGACCGCATCGAGGCCGCGCGGCCCAACGTGTTCGTCGGCGTGCCTACGATGTACGCCGATCTCGAGGCGGCCGGCGCCGCCGACCGCGATCTCTCGAGCATCCAGCTCTGGGTGAGCGCCGCCGACGTCATGCCCGCCGAGCGCGCGCGCCGCTTCCAGCGCTGGGGCGCGGCGGCCCGGATCGCGGGGCGGCGCGTGGGCATCGCCGCCTTCGCCGACGTCTATGGCATGGTCGAGCTCTCGGGCGCGGCGGCGGTGCGTGTCTACGCGCCGTCGATCGCCGCACGCCTCGCGCCGCCGGCCTTCGCGGTCACCCTGCCGGGCTTCGAGGTGCGCGCCGTCGATCCCGAAGGGCGCCCGCTGCGTCACGGCCAGGTCGGCACCCTCGAGGTCCGCGGCCCCGGCGTCCTCTCGCGCTACGAGGGCGCGCGCGGCGCGCCCCTCCGCGACGGCGGCTGGTTCTCGACGGGCGATCTCGCGCGCGTCTGGCCCGGAGGCGTCATGAGCTTCGCCGGCCGCGGCCGCGATCGCCTCAAGGTGGGCGGCTTCTCGGTGTTCCCTGCCGAGGTGGAGGAGGCCCTCGCCCGCCACCCCGACGTCGCCGAGGTCGCCGTCGTCGGCGTGCCCGACGAGCGCAGCGGCGAGCGCCTCGTCGCCCTCGTGGTGGCGCGGCGCCCCGGCCTCGATCCCGCCGCGTTCCTGGGCTGGGCCGCGGGCGAGGTCGCCGGCTATCGCCGCCCGCGCGAGGCGTTGCTCGTGGACGCCCTCCCGCGCGGGCCGCACGGCAAGATCGATCGCGCCGCGGCGACGCGCCTCGCGAGCCTCCGCCTCGCCGAGCGGCGGCCGAGCGCGTGACCCGCGTCGTCGACGGTGAGCCGCACGCGCGATACCATCGCGGCCTCGATGCCGCAGGGGAAGCAGCCGGGGAAGGTGACGCGAACGGGCGGCGCGCGGGCCGTGCCCTTCGCGACGCCCGCGCAGCTCCGCGGCTGGCTCGAGAAGAACCACACGAAGAAGACCGAGCTCCTCGTGCTCTTCTACAAGCGCGGCACGGGCCAACCGAGCCTGACGTGGCCCGAGTCGGTCGACGAGGCGCTCTGCTTCGGCTGGATCGACGGCGTCCGAAAAGGGGTCGACGCCTCGAGCTACACCATCCGCTTCACGCCCCGGAAACCTTCGAGCGTGTGGAGCTCGGTGAACGTCGCGAAGTTCGAGGCGCTCGAGCGCGCCGGCCGCATGACCGACGCCGGCCGCCGGGCCTTCGCGCACAAGCGCGAGAATCGGTCCGGCGTCTACTCCTACGAGCAACGCCCCGAGGAGCTGCCTCCGGCGTACCGCGCGGTGCTGGCGCGGAATCGGCGCGCGGTGAGCGATTTCGACGGGCGGCCGCCCTCCTACCGCCGCGCGGCGATCTGGTGGGTGATCAGCGCGAAAGCGGAGGTGACGCGCGAGCGCCGCCTCGCTCGGCTCATCGAGTGCCACGCGAGCGGGGAGCCCATTCCCGCCTTCGTGAGCCGCCCCGCCAGGCCCTCGGCCGGGGCGCGGGACGCGTGACGCGCGCCCCGCGCGGCGCCCGCGTCGTCATCGGGGCGCGCCCCAGCGGTGGCGGAGCGCGCGGAAGAAACGATCGGCCCAGCCCTGCGGCTTGCCGCGCTCGACGCCGCGCCGCACGAGCTCGGCGTGCACCGCCTCGAGCGCGGCGGCCGCCGCGGCGATGAACGTATCGTCGACGCGCAACCTCGCCGCGAGGTGCTGCGCGGCGGCGGCGTCGGCGGCGTCGGAAGCCGCGAGCGAGGCAGCCGAGCCCGTCGCCAGGCGATCGGCGAGCGCCGCGATCGCGGGCTCCGGCTCGAGGCGGACCCACGGCACCCAGGCGTTGACGGTAGTGGCCTCGACGAGCCGGCCGGCCCGGGTGAGCTCGCGCGGCGCGCGGCTGAAGTAGCGCCGAAAGCGCGGATCGTTGGCGTCGCCGTGCACGGCCTCGAGCAGCGCCCGCGCGAGCTCGAGCACCAGGTCGTCGAGCTCGGCGTCGCGCACGGCGGCGACCGCCGCCGCCGCGGTCTCGGCGCGCTGCGCCTCGCGAAGCGCGCGCCGAGCGGCCTCCCAGCCGGCGAGGTGGGGCGCGATCTCCGGCAACAGATCGCGCGCCTCGGGGTCGGCGCCGAGCGCGGCCTGGGTGAAGGTGAGGTCGTCGAGCACGTCGTCGAGCGCCTGGTCGCGGAGGGACACGTCCCTCGCGGCGAGCGGGACCGGAGCGGTCGCCGTCGCGTTGCGATCGTCGTGCTCGCTCGGTGCCGTCGGGGCCGGCTCTTCGCGTCGAGGTCTCACCTGGATTGCCTGTCGACCATGCGACGGGCGTGCCGCGCGGCGCCGCTCGAGGGGCGAGATCGCGGCGGCGAGCTCTGGACGCTCATCCGTCGGCTTCGCGCACGTCAGCGGATTCCGAATTTCACAGGGAGACGGGGAGACAGGGAGTTTCTCTTCGGTCGACCCGGGCCCAGGCCTCACTCCGTGCACGCAGTCGACCGAAGGACTCGCGGTGAGCTTGCCGGTGGGGGGTAGGGCGACGCCCCCATCGCAGAGCAACACTCGCAGGTGCCGGCGCGATCAGCGCTCCGTCGCGTGCTCGAGCGCGTGGAGGACGTGCGCGACCACGCCGTCGATCCCGTCGCCGCGCTTCGCGTTCACGAACAAGGTCGGACCGCCCTGGCGCATCCGCTCCGCGTCCCGGCGCATCACCTCGAGGTCGGCGCCGACGGCATCGGCCAGGTCGATCTTGTTGACGACGAGGAGATCGCTCTGCGTGATCCCGGGCCCGCCCTTGCGCGGCACCTTGTCGCCGCCGGCCACGTCGATGACGTAGACGATGTAGTCGGCGAGCTCGCGGCTGTAGTTGGCGGCGAGGTTGTCGCCGCCCGACTCGATGAGGAGGAGGTCCGGGCCGTGCAGCCGGTGCAGGTCCTCGAGCGAGACCAGGTTCGCCGCGATGTCCTCGCGGATGGCCGCGTGCGGGCAGCCGCCGGTCTCGACGGCGCGGATCCGATCGGCGGGGAGCGCCTCGTGCTTGATCAGGAACTCGCCGTCCTCGCGCGTGAAGATGTCGTTGGTCACCGCCGCGAGGCCGAGACGGTCGCGGAGGCGGCGGCAGAGGGCGAGCAAGAGCGCCGTCTTGCCGCTCCCGACCGGGCCGCCGATCCCCACCGTGAACGCGCGGCGCCCGAGGTCGCGCCGGACCGGCATGGCTCGCGTGTGGAACTCGCCCGGGTGATCGAGGTGATCGTGGGAATGCCCGTGGTGGTGGTCGTGCATCGTCGTGATTCCTTCAGCTCGAGAACATGCGCGAGTAGAGCCGGTCGTGATGACCTTGCACGATCTCCAGGAGCGGCGCGGTGGTCGCGACGTCGTCGATCCCGAGGTCCTTGCCGAGAGCCCAGGCGTCGGCGAGCGCGGGCCCGAGGTCGCGCTGCAGCGCCTGCGCCGCGAACGGCCCCAGCATCCCGAGGCGCACGGCGCTCGAGACGAGCCCGCGCAGCACGAGGAAGAGGAAGAGCCGCTGGGCGTCGTCGAGTGGGAGCCCGAGCCGCGCGCACACCGCCCCGAACACCGGCGCGAGGTGCGCCTCGATCGCTTCGCGGAGCGCGCGCTCCTCGAGCTCGGCCAGCGGCTCGCCGAGGCCCGCGGCGGCCCTCAGCCACGCTCGGCCCTGCGCGCGGCTCGCGCGGCGGGCGACGTCGCTCGCCATCGAGGCGTGGCAGGCCGCGTCGATCGCGGCGAGCGCGCCCGGAGCGCGGTGCGCGGCGCTCACGAAGGGGAGCTGAGCGCTCGCCGCGGCGTGCACGGCGTGCTCGAGGTAGCGCGACAGGGTGCCGGCGCGCACCTCGCCGAGGGCGGCGGCGGCCTCGAGCCCGCCCGAGTGCCCGAGCCCACCGGCGGGAAACGCCGAGTCGGCGAGCTGCAGCAGCAGAAACGAGACCACGCCTCCCCTCCGGCTCAGAAGAGCGAGTAGCGCCGCGTCAGCGGCAGCTGACCGAGGGGCGCGCAGGCGAGGTGCTCGCCGTCGGCCTCGACCCGGTAGGTCTCGGGGTCGACGCGGATCTCGGGCGTGGCGTCGTTGAGCCGCATGTCCGCCTTGCCGAGCGTCCGGCAGCGGCGCACCGCTTCGATGCGCTTCGCGAGACCGTACGAGCCGGCCACGCCCTCGTCGACCGAGAGCGCGCTCACGAACGCCACCGACGACGTGCCCACCGCGCGCCCGAAGGCGCCGAACATCGGCCGCATCCTCACCGGCTGCGGCGTCGGGATGCTGGCGCCGGGATCGCCCATCTGCGCCCAGGCGATGACGCCGCCCTTGAGGACCAGCTCGGGTTTGGCGCCGAACATCGCCGGGCGCCAGAGCACGAGATCGGCGAGCTTGCCGACCTCGACCGACCCGAGCACGTGGCCCATGCCGTGCGCGATCGCCGGGTTCACCGTGTACTTGGCGATGTACCGGCGGATGCGCAGGTTGTCCGAGCCCGCGCCGTCGGTCGCGAGCGGGCCGCGCTGCACCTTCATCTTGTGCGCCGTCTGCCACGTCCGCGTGATCACCTCGCCGACGCGCCCCATCGCCTGCGCGTCGGACGAGACGATGCTGATCGCGCCGAGGTCGTGGAGGATGTCCTCGGCGGCGATGGTCTCGCCGCGGATGCGCGACTCGGCGAAGGCGACGTCCTCGGGGATCGCGCGATCGAGGTGGTGGCAGACCATGAGCATGTCGAGGTGCTCGTCGATGGTGTTGACGGTGTATGGGCGCGTCGGGTTCGTCGACGAGGGGAGCACGTTGGGCTCGGCGCAGACGCGCAGGATGTCGGGCGCGTGACCGCCGCCCGCGCCCTCGGAGTGGTAGGTGTGGATGGTGCGGCCGCCGATCGCGGCGAGGGTGTGCTCGACCGCGCCCGCCTCGTTCAGGGTGTCGGTGTGGATCGTCACCTGCACGTCGTGCTGGTCGGCGACCCGCAGGCAGCAGTCGATCGCGGCCGGCGTCGTGCCCCAGTCCTCGTGCAGCTTGAGCCCCACCGCGCCGGCGCGGATCACCTCGGCGAGCCCCTCGGGGCGCGAGGTGTTGCCTTTGCCGGTGAGCCCGACGTTGATCGGGAGCGCGTCGGTCGCCTCGAGCATCATCCGCAGGTCGCGTGGGCTCGGCGTGCACGTGGTCGCGCAGGTGCCTGCGGCCGGGCCGGTGCCTCCGCCGACGAACGTCGTGACCCCGCTCGCGAGCGCCTCGCTCACGAGATCGGGGCAGATGAAGTGGACGTGGCTGTCGACCCCGCCGGCCGTGACGATGAGGCCTTCGCCCGCGATCGCCTCGGTCGTCACGCCGACGACCATCGCCGCCGTGACGCCGGGCATCACGTCCGGGTTGCCCGCCTTGCCGATGCCGACGATGACGCCCCCCTTGATGCCGATGTCGGCCTTGTAGATGCCGGACCAGTCGACGACGAGCGCGTTGGTGATGACGGTGTCGAGCGCGAGCTCGGCGGGGACGCCGGCGGCCTGGCCCATCCCGTCGCGCAGCACCTTGCCCCCGCCGAACTTGCACTCGTCGCCGAACGAGGTGTGGTCGCGCTCGACGACGAGCACGAGATCGGTGTCGCCGAGGCGGACACGGTCGCCCGTCGTGGGGCCGTAGCTCTTGGCATAGGCGCGTCGATCGATGCAATGAGCCATGAGCTACTCCCGCCCCGTGGACGGCGCGTGCGCGAAGCCCTGGGCCAGCACGCGCTCCATCGCCGCGCGCCGGCCCTCGTCGGTGACCGGGCCCGACGCGAGCGCGTTGCCGCCGCGGATGACCTCGTTGCCGGCGATGGCGACGAGGCGCACCGACCGCGTCTCGCCGGGCTCGAAGCGGACGGCGGTGCCGGCGGGGATGTCGAGCCGCATGCCGTAGGCGCGCTCGCGATCGAAGCGGAGGCACGGGTTCGCCTCGATGAAGTGGAAGTGGCTGCCGATCTGGATCGGCCGATCCGAGAGGCTCTGGACCTCGAGCACCGCGGTCTCGCGGCCGGCGTTGAGCTCGATGCTCCCCTCCGCGGTGGCGACCTCGCCCGGCACCGTCTCCGGCTCGTCGCCGAAGACCGCGAGCGAGGGCGCGGGCAGGAAGCTCCCGTAGAGCGCGAGCGCGAGGTCGCCGTCGTCGGCCGCGATCGGGTGATGCACGGTCAGGAGCTTGGTGCCGTCGGGGAACGTCCCCTCGACCTGCACCGCCTCGATCATCTCGGCGACGCCCGGGAGCACCTGCCGGCGGCCGAGCACCTGCTGGCCGAGCGTCATGAGATCGGCGACGGCGTGCCTTCCGTCGCGGATCAGCTCGAGCATCACCGTCGCGATCAGGCCGACCGCCTCGGGGTGGTTGAGCCTGAGCCCGCGCGCGAGCCGCTTCTGCGCGAGGCTCCCGACCTGGTGCAGGGCGAGCTTGTCGAGCTCACGTGGGGACAGGTGCATCGCTTCGCCTCCGGCGTCGTTCGGTGGTCATGCTCTTCGATCCCACGGGCCCTCTCCGAGCTCGCTCGCGATCGGAGCGAGCAGCTCTTTCACGAGCCCGGCGGCCGCGGCGTGGCGCTCCGCGGCGATGCGCACCACGACGGCGGCGCCGAGCGCGCTGGCGCTCGCGTAGAGCTCCGCTCCCGGTCGGATCTTCATCGCCGCGACCTTCTCGAGCGCCGCGGCGGCGACGGCGCGCGTGCGAGGCCCGACGAGGATCGCCGTCGCCAGCGCGTCGAAGCGGCCCATGCGCGCGCCGATCGTGCCCGGCGGCCCATCGAGGCGCAGCGCGTCGACGAGGAGCGGCCTGCCGCCGAGCCGGATCTCGGTGCGGCTCGCGTGCGAGGCGAACGCCCAGCGCTCGCCTCGCGCGGCGCGCCCCGCGGTGAGGCCGTCGACGAGCAGCAAGCTCGCGCCGTCGTCGAGCAGGAACGACGCGCGCTGGACGTGACGCGCGCCCGCGTAGCAGGTGACCGGATCCGAGACGACGGCCAAGAGCGCCCCGCCGGCGACGCGCGCGGCGAGCGTCTGACGGCTCTCCCGGCCGTCGGGGCTCCGGTGCACCTTGGTCGAGGCCTGCGTGCCGAGGAAGCACGCCGCGCCGGAGCCGACGTCGACCTCGAGCGCCGTCGCGTCGCCCGCGAGCAGGCCCCCGCCGATCGTCGTCGCGAAAGCCCACACGGCCGCGCCGCGCGGCCGCGTGACGAAGAGCTTCGACGGAGTCGCCGCGCCCGCGGTCAGCGCGGCCGACGCACCGCCGACGCGCGCGACACGGAGGCGTCCCGTGCCCGCCGCGAAGCGAGCGGCGGTCGAGAGCGTCCTCGGTTCGATCGCGGCATCGAGCATCCCGTTCAACGCGACGCATCATCGCGAGAAGGCGACCGTGTAGCAATCCCGAGGTGTGCCGGGCTCGCGCTTCGGCAGCGCCGCACCGCCGGAGAGGGCGCGAGCTCCGGTGTCCGCGTACCATGGGCGGAATCATGGCTCCGAAGCGTGCGCGCGACCTGCCTGCGAGGCGTGCCGCTCATGCTCACGATGAGCGGCGTTCCAAGGCAGGCTTCGTGACCGCAAGCCGATTCCGCCGAGCCCTCGGAGGGGTCGTCGACATCATCTTCGCCATCGTCGTTGGTGAGGTCGTTGCGACGGTGCTTGGCACAACCTCCCAGGAGCAGGCTCACATCGGGCGCGTCTTCGTCTCGCAGACGATTCAGGCGCTACTGATCGCACGCAGCGGCCAGTCTGTCGGCAAGCATCTCGCGGGTACGCGGATCGTGCTCGCCGATGGGCACGCTGCAGGGCTCTTGCGCGGTTATGTATTGCGCACGCTCCCCTATCCGCTCATCGGGCTCGTGCTACCGCCTCAGCTTACGTTCTTCGTGGGGCTGATCGGGATCATCGATCTTCTGATGATCCTTGGTGCCGACCATCGATGCGGGCACGACGTGGTGGCACAGACGTTCGTCGCGCTCGCGGGTGGCAGCGGGAAGATGCCCAGGAAGCAAGGCGAACAAGGCCGGGCCGCGGAGGGTCCCGGATCCACGCTTGCCGCCCGGTCCCTCTGCCCGCGCCGCCGCCTCGTTGTGGTGCCTTCCGCGGCCGTTCGTTGACGCCCCGGATCGCCCTTGTTCGTCCCGATTCCGAGCGCGGCCGGCCCGTCGCCCGGCTTTCGACGCCCCCGACTCGGCCGCCAGCTTGACGCGCCGCCCGTCGAGCGCGACACACCCCGGATGAACGAGCGCAAGGACGAGAAGGCCCCCAAACGCGAGCGGACGAGGCCAGGGAAGCGCGACCGGCCGGCCGCGGCGAGCCAGGCGGAGGCCGCGAACGGCGCGTCGTCCTCGCGGAGCCTGGTCGTCGGCGCCGTGGCCCTGGCGATCGGCGCCGCGGCGGGCTGGCTCGTCCGCGATGCGCGCGCCAAGACGCCGGACACGGCGGCGACGCGCGATCCCAGCGCGGCCGCGTCGGCCTCGGCCGGCGCCGGGAGCGGCCCTTGCGGGGACTGGGCCAAGGCGGTCTGCGACGGCGTCGGAGAGGTGGCCGAGGGCTGCGCGAACGCGAAGACCGCCGCCGAGGTGATGCCCGACGCGGCGTGCGTCGCGGCGCGCGCCGATCTCGGCGCGACCGTCGCGAAGCTCAAGGCGGCGCGCAGCTCGTGCGACACGCTGACCGAGAAGCTCTGCAACGATCTCGGCAAGGAGACCGAGACCTGCAAGATGGTCCAGGAGAAGACGCCCAGCTTCCCCGCGGACCGTTGCAAGGAGATGCTCGCCGGCTACGACGGCGTCCTCGCCGAGCTCCGCCAGATGGAGCGGGCCAACGCACCCCTCTCGCAGGAGCTGGCCACGCGCCAGGCCAGCGGCGACGCCCCCGGCTTCGGCCCCGCGGACGCGAAGGTCACGATCGTGGAGTACTCCGACTTCGAGTGCCCGTTCTGCGGCCGCGCCGCCGAGGTCGTCGAGAAGGTGAAGGAGAAGTACGGCCAGAAGGTCCGCTTCGTCTTCCGGCAGTTCCCGCTCGGCATGCACGAGAACGCGCCGCTCGCCGCCGAGGCCGCGCTCGCCGCCCACGCGCAGGGCAAGTTCTGGCCGCTCCACGACATCCTCTTCGAGAACCAGCGCAGCCTCGACCGCGCCTCGCTCGAGGGGTTCGCCGAGAAGGCGGGGCTCGACGTGGCGAAGTTCAAGAAGGCGCTCGACGATCACACCTACGCCGCCGCCGTCGAGAGCGACAAGAAGCTCGGCGACGAGGCCGGCGTCTCGGGCACGCCGTCGATGTTCATCGGCACCGACCGCGTGGCGAACCCCACCGACTTCGACGCGCTCGCCAAGCAGCTCGACGCCAAGCTCGCGGCGACGGGGAACTGAGACAGCCTAACTCACCGGCGTCAGCCAGCCGAAGGGATCGGGCTCCCGGCCGTACTGGATCCCGGTGATGGCCGTGTGCAGGCGCTTGGCGACCTCGCCGATGCCGCCGGTGCCGATCTTGAGCTGCCCGCAGGACTCGCCGGCGAGCTCGCCGACCGGCGAGATCACCGCGGCGGTGCCGCTGCCGAAGACCTCGTGGAGCGTGCCCGCCGCGTGGGCGTCGCGGACCTCGCCGAGCGTGATCGTCCTCTCGACGGCCTCGAGGCCCCAGGAGCGGCAGAGCTTGAGGACCGAGTCGCGCGTCATGCCCGCGAGGATCGAGCCATCGAGCGGCGGGGTGATGATCTCGTCGCCGATGCGGACGAAGAGGTTCATGGTGCCGACCTCCTCGAGCTCCGAGTGCCTGGCGGCGTCGAGCCAGAGCACCTGCGCGTAGCCCCGCGCCTTGGCGCGCTCGGCGGCGAGGAGGCTCGCGGCGTAGTTGGCGCCCGCCTTGGTCGCGCCCAGCCCGCCCCGGGCGGCGCGCACGTAGCCCTCCTCGATCCAGATCTTCACCGGCGCCAGGCCCTTCTCGTAATAGGCGCCCACGGGCGAGAGGATGACGAAGAACGTGTAGCTCCGCGCCGGGCGCACCCCGAGGAACGGCTCGGTGCCGATGATCGTGGGGCGGATGTAGAGCGCGGTGCCGGGCGAGCGCGGGACCCAGCGCTCGTCGACGCGGACCAGCTCGGCGATCGCGCGAGCGACCTCGTCGGGCTCGATGGCGGGCATGCAGAGGCGCGCGGCGCCCTCGTTCATGCGGCGGCAGTGGTCGGCGGCGCGGAAGAGCCGCACCTTGCCGTCGGCGCCGCGGAACGCCTTGAGCCCCTCGAAGAGTGCCTGGCCGTAGTGCAGTACCGAGGCGGCCGGATCGATGGTCAGCGGCGTACGCGGCACGATCCGCGCGGCGTGCCAGCCGTGGTCGGCGTCGTGGTCCATCAGGAACATGTGGTCCGAGAAGACCCGCCCGAAGCCGAGCTCTCCGTCGGTGGGCAACGTCGCGGGCTTGGTGGTCCGGACAACCTGGATCTCCATCGGCAGCTCCTGTCGGGCGGGGCGCCTCGGCGGCGCGAGGCGATATAGGGCCGATCCCGGGCCGCACCATCCCATCACGGCGGCCGGGCGTCACGCGCGACGGCTCACGCCGCGGCGCGGCGTTGCTCGTCGTGGTCGAGCGCCCGGCGGATCGCCGGCTTGGCGCCCCGCGTCATCGGCGCGCCGTGGCCGGGGTAGGCGGCGTCGAACGGGAGCGCCAGGATCTTTCTGACGCTCTCGCGGGCGCGGGCGGGCGCGTCCATGAACTCGTCGGGCACGAAGGCGAAGCCGCCGCCCGCTTCGCGCATCAGGAGATCGCCGAGGAAGAGCGCGCCCACCCCGCGCGGGCGCTCGAGGAGCAGGACGAACCCGGCGTGCGCCGGGCCGGGCGCGTGGATCGCCACGAGGCCGCCCGGGAGCTCGTCGCCCTCGCGGTAGCGCACGTCGGCGCGCTCCTCGAGGCCGACCGACCGGGCGGGCGCGTACACGCGCGCGCCGAATCGGCGGCGCAACCGCCAGGCCGAGCGCTGGTGCGACTGGATGGTGAGACAGATCGCCGAGATCTGGCCGAGCGCCTCGAGCGCCGCGTCGCGGAGGGGCAAAGGATCGACGAGGACGACGCCGCCCGGGGTGCGCAGGGCGTACGCCTCGCTGCGCGTGCCGATGCGGTCGTCGGACAAGCTCCAGTGGAGGATCCCGCGGCCGGCCGGCCGGGTCCGCTGGGCGACGCTCCTCGGCTCGGTCATGCCGCGTGCATGAGGCCCGGGCGCGGGCACCGCAACTCGCCTCGGCGCTCGCCCGGGTCGGCCGGGCGGCCTCGCGCGCGCGTTCCGCTCGCGGGTTGCTAAGCTGGGGATCGAGGGGAGGCGCTATGTCGAGCTGGACGGTGGCCTACGGGGTGGCGCTCGGTGCGGTCGGGCTCACGGGGTACTTCGCGACCGGCGCGCAGCACAAGACGGCGCTGATCCCCGCCGCGATCGGCGCGGCGGAGATCGGCCTCGGCCTGTTGGCGGGGCGGCCCGGGCTCCGCGGGCCCGCGATCGCCGGCGCTGCGCTCTTCGCCGTCGCCGGTCTCGGCGCGACCGCGAAGGCGCTCGGGCAAGTGCCGGCGCTCGTGCGCGGCGAGGAGGTCGAGCGCCCCGCCGCCGTGGTCGCGAAGGCGGCGACGGCCGCGCTCTCGGCGGCCTACCTCGCCGCGATGGTGATCGATCGCGCTCGGGGCTGAGGAGGCTCGGCTCCTCCTCGCCGGCCTCGAGGGATGTCGGACCAGGAGAGCTCGCGTCGGGGCCGGGCTCTGGCGCCGCGCGCGTGTTGGCCTGGGCTGAAGCAGGCGGCCGGACGAGAGGCTGCTCGAGGGCGCCGGGCTTCACCCCATCCGCTGGAGGTAGAGCTCCGCCTGGACGGCGCTGACGCCCGCCTTTCGTGCGACGCTCGCCGCCACGTCGTCTGCCGCTTCGCCCCCGGAGAGCCGCGCGGCGATCTCGGCGCGCAGTGGATCGAGCTTCGCCGTCGCCTCCGGCGTGAGCGAGAGCGTCGGGTGGCCGGAGGGCTCTCCTGCTGCTGCTGCTGCTCCTCCTCCTCCTCCTCGCGCGGACCGAGCCGCGTCCGCCCGATCCATTCCGATGGTCGCGAGGAATCGCGCCGTGTTCTGGATCAGGAAGATGGGCGTGACGAAGAACGAGATGACGCCCC
Source organism: uncultured Polyangiaceae bacterium (assembly GCA_964372055.1). GTDB lineage: Bacteria > Myxococcota_A > Polyangia > Polyangiales > Polyangiaceae > CAYJPW01. The sequence goes on along the minus strand of CAYJPW010000106.1, from coordinate 5,750 downwards.
ACCATCCGAGCGCCAGCGTGACGAGCGTGAGCGACCAGAAGCTCTGGTTGATGCACGGCTTGCAGAGGTCGCCTTTGACGCTCTTCGAGAAGCGGAGCACCACGACGCCGATGTTCTGATAGAACTCGACGTACTTCGTGGGCCGGCGAGCACCGCACAGGTCGCACGACATCGGTCGACGATAGCCGCGCGCCGGCTCCGGCCGCAAGGGACGCTCCTCGCACCAGCATCCCGTGCCGCCGAGGCTTCGAGCTCCGTGCGCCCCCGCCGGCGCGAGGGGCCGAGACCGGGCTTCAATCGCAACGACCCGCGGTCATCGACGTGCCCGCCGTGTCGCTCGGGATCTTCATCACCGAGAGCTTCGCGCACGCGGAGCCGCTCGGCGCCGTCCACGTCACGCTCTCGCGTCCGAAGCGCGTCCCTTGACCCGCCTCAGCTCCCCTTGGGCTTCTTGCTCTTCGCCTTGGAGGGCAGGGCCGAGGTCTTGCCCGACTCCACGAGCTTCCGGAGCACGCGCTCCATCTCCTGGCCGAAGACGACGCGCACCGCTTCGAGGCCCATGGGCCGCAGCGCCTGGAACGCCGACGCGAGGTCCTGGCCGCCGGCGCCCGCGCCGAACCCCTCCTCCCGCGCGCGCTTGAAGAAGTACTGGGCGAGATCGTCGGCCGCGCGGGCCATGTGCTTGCGGATGATCTCGGCGCCGCCCGCGGCGGTGTCGATGTCCACGCCCGCGGCCTCGAGCCGCGCGGCGACGTGCAGGAGCGCGGGGCTGCGCACGAGGAAGACCTCGCCGTGCCGCTTCACCAGCTTGAGCCGGACCAGATCGCCGATGAGCCCGGGCCGCTTCGTCCCCGCGATCTCGTAGAGCTCCGCCTCGCTCACGGTCCTCGGCTGGTCGTTGGCCCAGGGCGCTTGGAGCTGCGCCTCGAGGCCGAGCCACTCGTTGACGTCGAGCTCGCCTTTGTCGATCCGCGACGTCAGCTCGCGGATGGCGTCGATGCGCAGGCCGCGGTCCTGCAGCGAGGCGATGAGCTTGAGCCGCTCGAGGTGCGCCGGTCCGTAATAAGCGACGCGCCCCTTGATCTCGGGCCGAGGGAGCGCGCCCTTCGACTGGTAGAACCGGATGGTGCGGCTCGGGACGCTCGAGACCGAGGCGAGCTCGTCGATCGTGTACTGGGCCTCGCTCGTCATCGCGACCCTGTTTAGGCCATGGCGTGCACGAAGTCTCGCGCGCCGAGCGCCCGCACGTGGCCGAGCGCCTTCTTCAGCGTCGCGCCCCAGCTCTCGCTTCGGTACGCGACGCCGTGGGCCTCGCAGGCGGCGCGCACCTCGGGCGCGATCTCGCGCAGCCGGTTCGGCGGGAGGCGTGGGAAGAGGTGGTGCTCGATCTGGAGGTCGAGCCCGCCGCAGAGGACCGACACCGGCCGGCTGACCTCGAAGTTGTTGGTGGCCTCGACCTGCATCGCGTACCACTCGCCGCGCCCGTGGGCGCGGGTCCCCTCCGGGTAGGCGGCCACGTCTCCGCCGACGTGCCCGCAGTAGATGGTGGCCGCCGAGTAGACGTCGCGCGCCACCTCGGCGAGCCAGTTGCCGAGGAGGACCTTCCAGAACATGGGGCCGGCGAGGAGCGGGAAGAAGACGTAGTTCTTGAGGTAGTAGGGGACCCATTTGCGGAACGCCCTCTCGTGGGCCTCCTTGACGCTCTTCCAGGAGCGGTCCTCGATGACGTCGAACTGCTCGCGCCTGCCGTTGCCGAAGTACACGTCGCTCAGCCCCGTGAAGTGCAGGTTCATGAGGAGGCCGAAGTTCGGCGCCAGCACGAACATCATGAAGGGCAGCTGGATCGCCTTGATGGGCGTCCACGGGGTGTGCTCGGTCAGGCGCGCGGGGCCGAAGTGGATGTCGGGGTCGCGCCCGGCGACGTTGGTGTACTGGTGGTGCCTCACGTTGTGCCCATGGCGCCACGACGCCTCGTCGATGGGCGTGTCCCAGGAGAACGACTTGGAGCGGAAGGCCTCGGCGCCCTGCAGCTTGTCGTAGGCGCCGTGGAGCGCGGTGTGCCCGATCTCGGTGGCCTGGAGCTGCTTGTGCACCCAGAGCGCGCCCACCCCGAGCAGGAAGGTCACGGGCTCGGGGCTCACGTGGATGAGCACGCGGCCGGCCACCTCCATGGCGCGCGAGAATCGGTCGAGCTTGCGGACGTAGGCCACGTCCTCCGCGCCCACCCTGGACTCGGCGCGCTCGCGGATCGCGTCGATCGCCTCGCCGAAGCGCGTGAGCCGCTCTCGGTCGGAGGAGAACGAGGGGCGCGCGGGAGCGTGGACGAGCGAAGAAGTCTCGGTGTGCATGGTGACCTCGAGGCGAGCGTCTTCCTCGCAGGGCGAAGCGCCCCGCGGCGACGCTGCATGATGCGCCACCTGTAACCGTAACAGTGACTACTGTCAACATCGGCGGTGATCTTTCGGGCCGTGTCTCCGTCGACGTGGGCTCGGGTTCACGTGAACCCCGGCCACACTGGGGCTTTGACGCGACGCTCGCCGCGAAGCGCGCAACGCAAGGCGCGAACGAATCTCGGTGCTTCAGGGCTTGGTCGCTTTCTGGGAGCAGGAGCCACGAAAAACGCGGCGGTGCTGGCACGCCGGATGCAAAAGGGCCCGCCCATGAAAGCTTCCAAGCGGATCCAACGCTCCGGCACCCTTCGCATCGGTCTCGGCGCGGCGTGCGCCGCGGTGCTCCTCGCGGCGTGCTCGTCGCCGGACGATCCCCGGCTCGGCGAGGAGGGGCGCGTTCGCTTCACCGGAGGCGGCTGCACCGGCTCGACGACCCTGGCCGTCGGCGCGCAGGTCTCGCTCCGCCTCGAATCGGCGACCGAAGAAGCGCTCCCCGGCGAGCTCGACGTGTCGTCGGAGGACGAGAGCGTCATCCGCGCGCGCATGGGCCTCGATCCGTCGACGATCGTCCTCTCGGCCGCGAAGCAGGGCGAGAGCCGCATCGAGATCCTCTCCGAGGGCGAGATGCTCGATGCGCTCGTGTTCTCCGCCGATCCCGCGGGGCTCGTGAAGCACGCGTCGGAGGGCCGCGTCCTCGCGGGAGGCGCGGTCGACGTCGCCGTCACCGAGGTCTACGGCGACTGCGGCGAGAGCGAGGACTGCCGGCTGATCGGCAACGGGTTCCTCGCGTGGCGCGCGGAGCCTTCGAGCCTCGGCGCGTTCGTCGGCGACTTCGACGGCACGGCGACCTTCCGGACGAAGGCCGCCGGCACCGTCACGCTCCTCGGCATGGAGCGCTCGCGGAGCCGCGATCTCGTCACCCGCGCCGTCGAGGTCCTCCCCGCCGATCAGGCGACGGGCCTCGCCGCGACGCTCACGACGATCCCGTTCGATCCGGACGTGAAGCCGGTCGACGTGACCCTCCCGGGCTCGGTCGCGAAGCCCGACGCGTTCTCGGTGCGCGTCGACGCGATCGTGTCGGGAGGCGGCACGGTGCCCGTCTCGCGCCGCGACGTGACGTTCCGCATCGAGGGCGAGGAGCTCGCGGTGCTCGCGCCGACGGCCGACGGCGCCGGACCACTGGGCACGCCGTTCCTGCCGGCGCGCACGGGCACGATGACGCTCGTGGCCGAGGTCCCGTTCCTCGGGCTCGAGCAGTCGTTCACGATCGAGCTCCAGTGATCGCCGGGGCGCTTCCGGCGGTGCGATCGCGTCGGCGGCGGCGCCCGCCATCGAGGTCAGCGCACGCAGATCGCGCCGACGGTGCCCGTCTCGTCCGGCGGCTGGCCGAGCCACCAGATCGTGTTGCAGGTGAACTCCTGGGCGAGCCGCCAGCGCAGGTAGTACACGCCGGGCTCGAGCGGCGCCGTGATCGTCTCCGTCGACGTGCCCGTCTTGCCCGCGCAGCCGGGCTGCCCGTCGTAAGCGCAGAACTGCGCGTCGCCGTTCGGCTGAAGCCCGATCTGGATCTGATCGATGCAGCCGGGGCAGCCGCAGTCGGTGATCGCGTAGTCGACGCGCACCGAGAAGGTCGCGCCCGGGTCGACGGCGACGAGGACGTTGCTCCCGCCGTTGAGCGACACGTCGGTGACCGGTCCGCCCGCGCTCGGGATCGCGGGCGCCGTCGGGCCGTCGAGCGGGCAGGGATCGCAACCGTCGGGGATGCCGTCGCCGTCGGCATCGGTCGTTCCGCCCTCGGCCGCGTCGCACATGAAGGCGTCGGAGGCGTCGGAGGCGTCGGAGGCGTCGGAGGCGTCGCCGCCGTCGGCGGGGTAGAGCGCGTAGTCGTCCTCGAAGCCCGCCACCAGGCCGCACGCCGCGGCAAACACCGGCGCGAGCAGCGCCAGGGCGAGCGCGGGCGCGAGCGACGTCGCCCGCCGCCTCACCGCCGAATCCGTAGAGTGTCGTCGCGCATTCGGAGCCGGGCGCCTGGGAGCCTCGGCCCAAGGTACCACCCGAAGAACGAGGACGGGTAGCGGGTGCGGCCGCTTGTTCGGGGCGGCCCGCGCCGATACTCTCGAGGTTCGGCTCGACCGCGCCGGCACGTCCCGGAGCCGCCTTCCACGATGCCTCCGACACCCTCCGCCCTGCCCGCGAAGCCCGGCGACGTGATCGGGGGCAAGTACCGGCTCGAGGAGGTCCTCGGCCAGGGCGGCATGAGCGTCGTCCTGCGGGCGCGCCACGTGACGCTCGGGCAGCCGGTCGCGATCAAGCTCCTGCGCGGCGAGGACGTCGAGGCGCCGGCGAGCGTCGCGCGTTTCCTCCGCGAGGCGGAGGCGCTCGCGCAGCTCCGCGGCGAGCACGTCACGCGCATCTTCGACATCGGCCAGCTCGACGGCGGCGCGCCGTACATCGTGATGGAGCTGCTCGAGGGCGCCGATCTCGAGCACGTCATCGCGACCGGCGCGGCGCTGCCCATCCCCGAGGCGGTGGGGTACGTCCTCGAGGCGCTCGAGGCGCTCGCCGAGGCGCACGCGGCGGGCGTCGTGCACCGCGATCTGAAGCCGGGCAACCTGTTCCTCGCGACGCGTCCCGGCGGCAAGAAGCAGATCAAGGTGCTCGACTTCGGCGTCTCGCGCCTCCGCTCGACGATGCCGGGATCGGCGTCGACCACCACCGCCGAGGCGCTGCTCGGGTCGCCGGCGTACATGGCGCCCGAGCAGATCGTCTCGTCGAAGAACGCCGACGCGCGCTCGGACATCTGGTCGCTCGGCGTCGTCCTCTTCGAGCTGCTCACCGGGACGCGCCCGTTCGACGGCGGCTCGGTGGGAGAGACGCTCGCGGCGGTCCTGCGCGACGCGGCCCCCTCCCTGCGAACCCGACGGGCCGACGCCCCCGAGGGGCTCGAGGCCGTGGTCGCGCGCTGCCTCGAGGCCCAGGGCTCGAAGCGCTACGAGAACGTCGCGGCGCTGGCGCGCGCGCTCGCGCCGTTCGGGCCGGCCGGATCGGAGGCCGCCGCGGCGCGAATCGCGCACATCCTGAGCTCGACGGCGGCGAGCGTCCCGCCGCCGCGGAGAATCGTGGACGACGACGCCTGGGCGGCGAGCAAGATGAGCGAGACGCTCGCGTCGGACGACGGCCGCGATCCCGCGCCCGCGGATCCCGGAGAGCGCTCGCGGCGGCGGCGGCGGCGCGCGATCCTCGCCGCCGCGGCGGCGATCGCGGGCGTGGCGATCGCGGCGGCCATCGCACGCTCGGGCGGCAGTGGGTCGGCGCAGGTCGGCGCGGAGGCGACGCCGGCGCGCCCGCTCGCCCCGGTCG
>CAYJPW010000105.1:0-36304 GCA_964372055.1 uncultured Polyangiaceae bacterium | reverse complement strand
AAGTGATCGGAATTGCTTTGTTCTTCAGGCGCAGATCGGGAACTGCACCCATCTGCGTTCGGCTTCGGCCGCCAGAACGAGGCTCAAAGGGGCCGCTCCGGAGATCTCGCCGTCGCTGACGGGCGTAGAATGAAACCGAGCTCGACGTCTCGCACGGTCAGAGCGAGCACGTGACCGTCCAATCACGGCTGGAGGCAACAATCCCGCATGGGGGTCGCGGCCAAATCGCTCACCACGCATGCGAAGTATTCCATCACGAGCAACGATGCAGCACGTCGAACGCGAAGTCGTGCCATCCGGGAGCGGTCAGCGCGATTGGTCGGACCATTCGGACGCGCTCGACGGCCTCCGCGGGCGCAAGCCCGGCCTCCCGGACCAGGTAGTACGCGAGGAACAGCCCGGTCCGATCCTTCCCGGACGAGCAGTGAACGATCGTGGCGCGCCCGCCGGTCAGCTGTTCCCGCACGAAGTCGTAGCCCGAGGGTAACGCCCGTAGGCACGTGTCGTCGTCTCCCGGCTGCGGAGGAGCGTTGTCGGACAACGGGATGCACGCATGGGCGAGGCCGCACCCGCGGAAGTCGTCGCGATGACAGAGGATGCCATCGTTGACCGACAAGACGGCGCCAATCCCGGCGTCGCGGAGGGTCGCGAGATTCCACGGCGCTCGATCGGGTCCCGGTCGGCCGGCGAGCCTATCGGGAACGAGCCAGAAGAGACTCTGCATGCGGCGACGCCCTCCACCCTACCCGCGCTCCGGCACCAGCGCCAGGCAGAGCGAGGGAGACCCGTCCCGCTCAGCGGCTCGCCGGGTCACGTCCTGCGCAGCGCGGTGTCTCGACGGCCCTCGGCAAGCAGCGCGGGGAGCTGCTCCATGCTCGTGAACACGTGGGCGCCAAGCCGCGAGAGCTCGGCGCCGCGATCGCTCGTTTGCGCGTAGCCGAACACGGTCATGCCCGCGGCGATCCCCGCCCGCGCTCCGGGAGTGCTGTCCTCGACGACGGCGCAGCACTCGGGAGACACCCCCATCGTCGCGGCAGCGTGCAGGTAGACGTCGGGGAACGGTTTGGGCCGCGCGCGCTCCGTCGCGCTGAAGAGGTGCGGCGCGAACGATTCGAGCAGGCCGATTCGCGCGAGCCGGGCCGTCATTTCTGTCAGCGTTCCGTTGGAGGCCACGCAGCGACGGAGTTGCAGATCGGCGATCACCTCGGACACCCCCGACACGGCCTGGAGATCGCCAGCCACGAGCTCCTCCAGCCGAGCTTCGAAGTCGCGCTCGAAGCGCTCGGAAGGGCGCCACCCATGCTCCATCCGAATCGCGGCCACGCGCGACGCGAGGGAAGCGCCCGTGAAGCGCTCGAGGCAAGCTTGCCGATCGACCCGCACCCCCTCGCCCGCAAGAACCTCGACGAAAGCGCGGTTCACCAGCGGCTCGCTGTCGACGAGCACGCCGTCGCAGTCGAAGATGACCAGGTCGAAGCTCGAGCGTCCCACGAATTAGCTCCTGAGAAGAGCCTCCGCATGCTGCGGCCTCCGCCACCCTACCCGCGCTCCCCCTCCGATGCCAGACCGAGCGGCGCGAGCGAGCTGCAACCGCCGCCGGGGATGCCGCATAGCTCGGCCCTCCCGGCCTGGATTGGCACGTTAGTCGGCCGCCGGTCTCGCGAGCAGCGTCTTCAGTGAGTTCGACGGCATCGCGAAGTTGAGGTTCTGGCCGTCGGTCGCGGACGCGGTCGTGATCCCAACGAGCCGGCCCTTGCGGTCGAACAGCCCTCCACCGGACGAGCCGTGCGAAATGGGCACCGAGATCTGGATGATGCGCTCGCCATCCATGAGACGGAGAGCGGCGACTTCGCCGCTCGAAACCGTCTGTTCCAGCCCCAGCGGGGCGCCGATTGCGACCACCCGTTCGCCTGCGCGAAGCGCGTCGCTGTCGCCGAGCTGTACCGAGGGGTAGTTGCCCGGCGGAATCCGGACCAGCGCAAGATCCAGGTGGGGATCGGCGACCACCAGTGCCCCCGCGAGCGTGTTGCCGTCTCGAAACTTGATCGTCAGGGACGCCTCGCCCTCCACGACATGCGCGTTGGTCGCGACCAGGTTGTTCCCGGCAAGGATCACTCCGCTACCTTGCTTCGTCGCGCCCAGAACCACCACCACCGCGGGGCCGCATTTATCGGCGATCGCCGCTGCGTCGACTTGTCCAAGAGCAGCCGCAAGCGACATCGGCTCGTCGGACTCCCTGCGTGTGAGGTCGAACGTGAGGTGCGGGTCCTTCTTGGGGTGCGAACACGCAACAAGGCACCCCGAGATCGCCACAGCGAGAGCGAGCCACCCTTGAATCTTCACGAGCCGGATGTTATCCGCCTCACATGAAAACTCTCAAGGTCGCTCTTCTCGCCGCAGCCTGCCCACTCGTGTGGGGATGCGGGCCGCAAATCACCGAGTCCCGAATGGGCTACGCGCCGCCGCGACCCGAGAACTGCGACGTCAAGGTCGTCAACCTCTCGACGACGGCCCTCGTTCCCGGTGGTGATTACGAGTTGATCGGCAGCATCGTGGTGCAGAGCAGCAGCAACCAGGACCCTTTCAACGAGGAGATGCTGGCCCAACTTCGCCCCCGCGTATGCAGGATGGGTGGCGAGAATCTCGCCCTCGGGATCTCGTCCAACGTCGGCGGCGGCGGCAGCTCCACCATCTACAACGTCGTCAAGAAGAAGGGCGGCGGCGCGCCCGCGCCCACCGTCGCGCCTTAGTCGCCCAGCGAGCTGTCAGCCCGCCGTAGCCACCGCGATCGCGGGCTCCGCGGCCGTCACCGCGACCTGCCGCCCGCGGATCGCCCGCATCAGCCCCATCTTCGTCACCATCGATCCCGCCGCCGCCACCGCGAACACCACCGGCGCCCCGATCCCGCCGGTGACCGCGATGAGCCCCGCCGCCGCGCACACCCCCGCCGCCGCCGACGCCGCCCCCGTCGCCGCCTCGGTCCCCGCATGCACCCACGCCTGGCGCGCCGACATCGCGCCCCGCCGGTAGCCGAGGATCGCCTCGGCCCCGCCGACGACGCCGTCGATCAGAAGCCCGAACCCCGCCGCCTTCCCCGCCGAGCGGAGGACCTGCTTGCCCGCGGCCCGCGCCGCCTCGCGCCCGAGGACGCGCGACGATCCGGCGACGACCTCGAGCGCGGTCCCGGCCCGCGCGCTCGCCGCCAGCCGCAGCTGCGCGAGGCGCTCCACCTCGGGCACTGCGCGGGCGAGGAGCTGGGCGGCGCTGCGCTCGGAGAGCTCGCGGACGGCGCTCTGCGTGGCCTCCGAGAGGAGGTGCTTGCCGCCCGCCTGGTAGAGGATGCGGGCCGCGGGCGCGGCGGCGAGCGCCTCGCCGCCGGCGACGTTGGCGCGGAGGAAATGCTGGAGCCGCTCGCGTCGGGTCATTCGCCAGAGCTACCACGCGCCGCGGGCAGAGCCCAGCGGACGCCTCAGGGCGAGATCGCCGCCTCCAGCGTCCCGGGATCGAGCACCCCGATCTGCGTCAGCATGGCCGCGAAGTCCCAGACATCGTGGGACTCGGTGATGCGGCCCTCCTTCACGGTGCAGATCCCGCCGCAGGCGAAGCGCACCTTCTTGCCCGTCGCCCGGTGCGTGCCGGCGGCCGTGCAGCGCACCGCCACGCGATCGCCCTCGGCGACGGCGTCCTCGACCGTGACGAACAGGTTCGGCAACGCGGACGTGACCGCCCGATGAAACGCGCGAAACGCCGCCCGGCCCCGCATCGCCTCGCCCCCGAGCCCGTGGGCCAGGTGGTCCTCGGCGAGCATCGCGTCGATGGCCTCGTCGCGGCGATGGTTCCAGACCTCGTCGTACCAGCGCACGACCACCTTCTTGTTGTCCTCGCTGTTCACCATCGTCCTCCCCTCGACCGCCAGCGTAGCCCCGTTCTTCTCGAGCTGCCGACGATGACGGTTCGGGATCCCCCATCGCTCGACTAGTCTCCCGCGCGTGGGCGCCAAGCTCGTCATCCTCCTCGTGATCGTCGGGCTGAACGTCGGCTTCTTCTTCCTCGGGATCTGGCTGCGCCGCCGCCGAGGCCGGACGCCGCCGCTGAAGCCTGGTAGAAAGGCGCCGTGAGCGATCGCCCCTTCATCCCCGGCGCCGAGCCGTGGTCGTCCCCCGGCGAGGGAAGCGCGGCCCGCATCGGCGTCCTCGTCGTCCACGGCTTCACCGGCAACCCCGCCTCGACCCGCCCGCTCGGCCAGGCGCTCGCGAAGCGCGGCTTCGCCGTCGAGGTCCCGTGCCTGCCCGGCCACGGCACCCACTGGCGCGACATGGCCCGCACCGGCTACGCCGACTGGCGCCGCGCGGTCTCGCGCGCGGTCGACGATCTGCGCTCGCGCTGCGACAAGGTCGTCCTCGGCGGCCTCTCGATGGGCGGCACCCTCGCCGTCGACGTCGCCACCGAGCGCGGCCCCGAGCTCGCCGGCGTCTTCGCGATCAACGCCGCGATCCTCGACCGCGAGGGCCTGCTCGCCAAGCTCGCGCCCGTGATCTCCAAGATCATCACCGCCGCGCCCGCGAAGTCGGCGGGCCTCGTGAAGAACGACATCGCCAAGCCCGGCGGCGACGAGCTCGCCTACCCCTGGGTCCCCGCGAAGGCGGGCTACTCCCTCGTCCGCGAGCTGCCGCGCATCCGCGCCCACCTCGCCGCGCTCACCCAGCCGCTCCTCGTCGCCTACTCGCCCCAGGACCACAGCGTCCCCGTCGCGAATTCGCACGAGCTCCTCCGCCTCGCCGGCAGCAAGGACGTGACCCCCATCGTCCTCGCGCGCTCGTACCACCTGGCCACGCTCGATTACGACGCCGAGCTGCTCGAGAAGAGCATCGGCGACTTCATCGCACGCGTCACCGGTGTGAGCGCCGCGGCCTAGTCACGCGACCGCCAAGCAAACCCTGCCACGAGGCCCGCGCCCTGACGGGCGCGGCTCCGCTCACCGGCCTGACGGCCGGTGTTCCGATGCGTAACCGGCATGGACGCCGCCGCGCGCCACCGGCGTGAGCGCCGCAGCCCGACGCCCCCCGCGACGAAGCCCCCGCAAGGGGGTAAGGCGGTGAGGTCTACCCCCCGCTCTCCAGCATCTGCGCCAGCGCGCGCAGCGGCACGCGCACCCGCTCCGAGCCCGCCTCGAGCTCCCTGCCCGTCTCGTCGAGCGCCTCGCCCATCGTGAAGATGTCGAGGAGCACGGCGAGCTCGCGCGGCTCGCGCGGCAGGAACGGCGCCCCCGCCGCGGCGTCGAGGTAGCCGGAGAGGAACGCGGCCGAGGCCCACGCCTGCCAGAGATCGGCCCACGGCTCGGCCCGCCGGCGATCGTCGGGGCGCACCGCGGTCGTGTCCTCGAGCAGCGTCCGGTACGCGGCGACGTGGAACGAGCGGAGCATCCCGGCGACGTCGCGCAGCGGCGATCGCTTGCGGCGGCGCTCGGCGAGCGGCTTGCTGCGGTCGCCCTCGAAATCGATGATCACGAAGTCGCTGCCGGCCTGGAGCACCTGCCCGAGGTGCAGCTCGCCGTGGATCCGCGTCCGCATCGCCGTGAGCCGCCGTTGCATGAGCGCGACGAAGCGCCGCAGGAGGACCGTCTCGCTCCCGAGCACCCGCTCGGCGTCGCGCGCGGCCTCGGGGTCGAGATTGCGCCTCCTCCCCCGCAGCGAGCGCAGCACCCGGCCGGTGAGGTTGCGCATCGACTGGTAGATCGAGCGCTGATCGAAGGTCGAGTGCGCCTCGGGCGCGAAGGCCGGATCCTCGGGGTCCGAGGCGAGCGCCACGTGCAGCTCGGCGACGCGCCGGCCGAGCTGGCGGGCCGCGTCCGGGTAGGAGCCCATCACCTCGGCCACCACCGCCGGCGGCCCCTCGCCGAGGGCGAGCACGCCCGGCGGACGCGGCGGCTCGAGCCCGTGCCGGCTGAGCGCGCGCTCGAAGTAGCGCCCGAGCTCGTGCGTCGCCTGCGTCCAGGCGAGGCCCTCGTTGTGGACGTACGCCTCGAGGATGGCGAGCGTGACCGGCTCGGTCCCGCGCCGCCGCCACTCGACGTACCCGGCGATGCGCGGCACCCGGACCTCGGGCGCGTGCGCGGCGAGGAACAGGCCCACCTCCAGCGCCGGGCTCCGGCCCTCGTCGAGCTTGCGCAGCGGCTTGAGCAGGAGCCGCTCGCCGAAGACGACGGGGCTGGTGCGGTGCTCGCGCAGGACGCGGGCCTCGATGCCGGCGACGTCGGCGGCGGAGAGCTCGAGCGGGCGCGTCGGCGCGGCGACGATCTCGCCGGCGGGCGTCTTGACGCGGCGGCGGCGCACGACCGCCTCGAGGAGCGCGCGCGCGGTGACCGCGTCGTAGGCGACGTCGAACACGGCCCCCTCGCCGGCGCCGTCCCTGGGCGCGAGCGAGGCGATCACCGCCTGCGGCGAGCGGGCGCGGAGCTCGCGGACGCGCGGGCCCGTGGCGTAGCCGAGGGCGAGGGCGTACGTCTCCGGATCCGACTCGGCGTACTCGACGCGCACCAGCACCACGTCGATGCGCGGGGACTCGGTGAGCGTCATCCGCTCGACGACGTGCACCGCGAGCACCGGCCGGCCCCCTCCGAGGAACCACCGCCGCGCCGCGAGCCAGGGAGGCAGCGCGCCCTCGAACGCCGCGCGTTCGGTCTCGAAGAGCGCGGCCATGCCGCCGGCGGTCTCGAGCACCGGCGGCGCCAACATGACCCCGCCCACCGGCGCGTCCTCGGCCATCGCCGGCTCGAGCGAGAACCAATAGAACGCGTGCCCGCCCAAGGTGAGCAAGTAGGGCAGCTCGCCGATCGCCGGGAACCGCGTCCGCCCGAAGAGCTCGACCGGCACGCTCCCCCGCCACTTGCCGAGGTCCATCTCGACGAACTGCACGTGGCGCGAGAGGTTCGCGACCACGAGGATGACCTCGCGCCCCAGCTGCCGCACGAAGGCGAGCACGCGCGGGTTCTCCGGGCTCAGGAACTCGATCGAGCCGCGCCCGAAGGCCTTGAAGCGCTTGCGCAGCGCGATGAGGCGCTTGGTCCACCAGAGCAGCGAGTTGGGGTTGCCCTGCTGCGCCTCGACGTTGATCGACTCGTAGTGGTACTCGGGATCGATGATGATCGGCAGCACCAGCCGCTGCGGGTTGGCGCGCGAGAAGCCGGCGTTCTTGTCGGGGTTCCACTGCATCGGCGTGCGCACCCCGTTGCGATCGCCGAGATAGACGTTGTCCCCCATGCCGATCTCGTCGCCGTAATAGAGGACGGGCGTCCCCGGCAGCGAGAAGAGCAGCCCGTTCATGAGCTCCATCTTGCGCCGGTCGTTGCCGAGCAGCGGGCCCAGGCGCCGGCGGATCCCGAGGTTGATGCGCATCGTGGTCTCGTGCGCGTAGGCCCGGTACATCGCGTCGCGCTCCTCGTCGGTCACCATCTCGAGCGTGAGCTCGTCGGGGTTGCGCAGGAAGAGCGCCCACTGGCACGAGGGCGGCAAGGGCGGCGTCTGCGCGAGGATGTCGGTGATCGGGAACCGGTCCTCCATGTGAATCGACATGAAGATGCGCGGCATGATCGGGAAGTGGAACGCCATGTGGCACTCGTCGCCCCGGCCGAAGTAGGAGACGGCGTCCTCGGGCCACTGGTTGGCCTCGGCGAGCAGCATCCGCCCCTCGAACTGGGCGTCGACGTGCTTGCGGAGCTTCTTCAGGAACTCGTGCGTCTCGGGCAGGTTCTCGCAGCTCGTGCCCTCGCGCTCGTAGAGGTAGGGCACGGCGTCCAGACGCAGGCCGTCGACGCCGAGCTTGAGCCAGAAGTCGACCACCGAGACGAGCGCCTTGTGGACCGCGGGGTTGTCGAAGTTCAGATCCGGCTGGTGCGCGTAGAACCGGTGCCAGAAGTACGCCTTCGCCATCGGGTCCCAGGACCAGTTCGAGGGCTCGAAGTCCTTGAAGATGATGCGCGCGTCGCGGTAGCGCTCCGGCGAGTCGCTCCACACGTAGAAGTCGCGCGCCGACGATCCCGGCGCGGCGCGGCGCGCGCGCTGGAACCAGGGGTGCTGGTCCGAGGTGTGGTTGAGCACGAGCTCGGTGATCACCTTGAGCCCGCGCCGGTGCGCCTCGCGGAGGAACACCTTGAAGTCGGACATGGTGCCGACCTCTTTGTGGATCTCGGTGTACTCGGCGATGTCGTAGCCGTCGTCGCGCAGCGGCGACGGGTAGAACGGCAGGAGCCAGATCGCCGTGACCCCGAGGTCCTGGAGGTAGTCGAGCTTCTTGGTCAGGCCCTGGAAGTCGCCGAGGCCGTCGCCGTCGTCGTCGAAGAACGACCGCACCCGCAGCTCGTAGATGATCGCGTCCTTGTACCAGTCGCGATCGTTCGGTCCATCGCTCACGGCGCCCGCCCGTAGATCTGCGAGAGCCTGCCGAGGCGGAGGAGCGCCTTCCTGGCGCGCGCCGGATCGTCGAGCCGCCACTCCCAGTTGTCGGCGGCGATCCCCGGCCGGTTCATCCTCGCCTCGCTGCCGAGCCCGAGCACGTCCTGGAGCGGGACGATGGCGGTGTTCGCGACCGAGAGCTCGACCATGCGGATCATGTCCCAGTGGATCTCGGCGCCGCCGCCGCCCAGGTACTCGAGCGCTCTCTTTCGCTCGGCGCGCACGTCGGCGGCCGAGCGCGTGCTGTGCCCGCCGGCGCGCTCGGTCGCCCAGCCGACGGTCGTGTCGTTGTCGTGCGTGCCGGTGTAGGCCACGGCGTTGCGCGGGTAGTTGTGGGGGAGGAAGTCGGCGGCCGAGGGATCCGAGCCGAAGGCGAACTGGAGCACGCGGATGCCGGGCAGGCCGAAGCGATCGCGCAGCGCCTTGACCTCGGGCGTGACGACGCCGAGGTCCTCGGCGACGAACGGCAGCGGCCGCGCGAGCCCGAGCGCCCGCTCGACGGCCGAGAAGAAATCGGCGCCGGGGCCGGGCAGCCAGCGTCCGACCACGGCGGTGGGCGAGCTCGCCGGGATGGCCCAGGAGCGGTGGAACCCGATGAAGTGATCGAGGCGCACGGCGTCGAAGCGCGAGAGGGTGATCCGCAGCCGATCGATCCACCAGCCGTACCGTCGCCGTTTCAGCGTCGGCCAGCGGTAGAGGGGATTTCCCCAGCGCTGCCCGGTGCGGCTGAAGTAGTCCGGCGGCACGCCGGCGACGACGGCCGGACGGCCCCGGCGATCGAGGAGGAAGAGGTCCGGGTGCGCCCAGACGTCGGAGCTGTCGTGCGCGACGAAGATGGGCACGTCGCCGAGGAGCCCGACGCCCTTGGCCGCGCAGTGATCGCAGAGCGCCCGCCACTGCCCGTCGAAGAGGAACTGCTCGAAGCGCCGGTAGGCGATCTCGCCCTCGAACCGCCGGCGCGCGCGCTCGAGCGCCGCCGGCCGGCGCGCGCGCACCCCCTCGTCCCACGCCGTCCACTCGACGCCGCCATGCGCCTGCTTGAGCGCGACGAAGAGGGCGAAGTCGTCGAGCCACGCGCGGCTCCGCTCCACGAAGGCGCGGTGGCGCCGGCGCTCGGCGGCGCCGCCGCGGCCCGCGGCGAACGCGGCGAACGCCGCGCGGAGGTGGCGCTCGCGGTGCCGCCCCGACGCTTCGTAGTCGACGCGGCCGCGCGGGAAGCGCGGCGGGCGCGCCAGGTCCTCGGCGGCGAGGAGGCCGTCGTCGGCGAGCGCCTCGAGGCTGATGAGCGCGGGGCTGCCCGCGAACGCCGACGGCGCGCTGTACGGCGAGTTGCCATGCCCCGCCGGCCCGACCGGGAGCATCTGCCAGAAGCGCTGCCCCGCCTCGGCGAGCACGTCGGCGAACCACCGCGCCGGGCGACCGAGATCGCCGGAGCCGTGCGGGCCCGGCAGGCTGGTGGGGTGCAGGAGCACCCCGCTCGTACGCTCGTTCAGTGAGGCTCGGGACGGCTTCATCGCTCGAGGTCCGAGCCGGGAACATGCCTCGCCCGGCGTGCTCGGGCAACGCGCTACGGCGCGCAGAGGCTGATGCGGACGGTGAGCGTGTGGACGTCCTCGAGCGGATGATCGTTGGCGTCGGTCGGTAGCGCGGTGATCGTCTGGATGACGCTCATCGGGGCGCACTGCCCGAAGATCACGTAGCCGCCGTCGAGCCAGTCGGTCGTCACCTCGGTGATGTAGAACTGGCTCCCGTTCGAGTTGGGCCCCGAGTTCGCGTAGGCGAGCGTGCCGGGCTGGTGGAGCAGATCCGAGATCTCGTCGGGGAACTTGTACCCCGGCCCGCCGAAGCCGGTGCCGAGCGGATCGCCGCCCTGGGCCATGAAGTCGTCGATGATGCGGTGGAAGGTGAGGCCGTCGTAGAAGCGGCGGCGCACCCACTGGCTCGTGGTCGGATCCTTCCAGGCGCGCAGGCCGCGCGCGAGGCCGACGAAGTTGGCGACGCCGTTCGGCGCCTTCTCGGGGAAGAGCTCGCAGGTGATCTCGCCCTTCTCGGTGGTCACGATGGCGCGGAGCGGGCCCGGGCCGTCGATGCCGGCGAGCGCCTCGTCGAGCGTGAAGTCGCCCGCCTCGGGATCGGTCGTGCCCGCGACGACCTCGTCCGGCGCGCCGAGGTCCTCGCACGGCAAGCTCCCGCCGGCGCCGCCGCCGGTCCCGCCGGCGCCCCCGCCGGTCCCGCCGCCGCCCGAGCCGGTGGTCGTCGTCGACGACGTGCCGCTCGTGGTTCCGCCCGTCGTGGAGCCGCCTCCGTCCCCGTCGCTCCCGCAGGCGCACAGCGCCGCCCCGAGGCCGACGATCCCGAGCACGCTCGCCACCCTGTTCAGCATGCGCGGAGACTAGCCGGACGGCCGCGCGCTGTCGTCCCCCTCGCCGGGCGGTCAGTCGCGAGGGGGGGGGGGGGGGGGGGCGGGCCCCCCCCCCCGCCCCGCCGCGGGGGGGGCCCCCCCCCGCGGGGGGGCCGGGGGGGGGGGGGGCCCCGCCCCCCGCGCCCCCGGATCTGAAGAGGCGTCGGACCTCTGACCTCGAGAGGCGTTGCTCGGACGAATGTCCGACACCTCTTCAGAAGGTGATGTTCTTCGGAGCCGGCGGCGCGCTGCGGCGGCGCTTCGGAGGCTTCGCCTTGGCCGATCCGCTGGTCGCGGGCGGTGCGTCGGCGCTCGCGCTCGCGGACGGGTCCGCGCTCGCTGCGGCCGACGGATCGGCGGTCGCGGGCGGCGCCGGAGCCGCGGTCTCCACGACCGCGATCGCGGCCGCCGCAGCGGACGTCGCGGGCGCCACGCCCGAGACGGCCGCCGACGCCATCGGCGCCGGGCCGGCCAACAGCCTGCCCCGCACGGCGAAGAGCCCCACGAGCCCGAGGACCATCACCGCCGCGAAGCCCGCCGCGATCCAGAGCACCCGATTCGGCGCGGGCATTGCGCCGAACGCGCCCGCCGGCGACGCATAGCCCTGCGGCGGCAGGAAGCTCGCCGCGTGAGCCGCATCGACCGGCGGCTGCTGCGGCGAGCCGGGCTGCGAGGGCGACGCGGTCGGGGCGCCGTCGGCTCGCGCCACGATCTCCTCGCCGGAGGGAGGCCACGCACCCGCGATCACCGGCAGGGCAGGCGGCGCGAGCGGCGACCGAGGCGAAGCGGCGCCTTCGACGCTCGCGTGGCCGGCGGGGCTCTGGGCGGCGCCTCCGGGCAGGTGCGCCGCGGGCCCGGTCCCCGAGATGCGCTCCCAGGACGGCCGTTCCGCGCTCGGCGGGTACTGCGAGAGCTGCCGCCGGCTCGATCCCGCGAGCCAGTGCGCCGGCAACGACGTCCCCGCCACGTCCTCTTCGACGCCGTGCTCGATCGCCCACGTGGCGAGCGCCGTCCCGAGCTCGCGCATCGTCGCGAACCGGGCCGACACCGACTTGGCCAGCCCCCGCTCGAGGATCGCCCAGAGCGCCGGGTCGGCGCTGGAGAGCTCGGTCGCGGGAGCCGGCTCGCGCGTGAGGATCGCCGTGAGGAGCGCGTTGTAGTTGGCGGCGTCGAAGGGCCTCGTCCCGCAGACGAGCTCGTAGAGCATCACCGAGAGCGCCCAGACGTCGGCGCGCTCGTCGACGTCGCCCTCTCCGCGCGCCTGCTCGGGCGACATGTAGTCGGGGCTGCCGAGGAGCTCGCCCGCGAGGGTGTAGCGGCGCTCGACGTCGGCGACGAGCTTCGCGATCCCGAAGTCGACGACCTTGGGGATGAGCGAGCCCGCCTCGTCCTTCACGATCATGATGTTCTCGGGCTTCAGATCGCGGTGGATGATGCCCTTGGCGTGGGCCTCCACGAGCGCGCTCGCGACCGGGAGGAGCGTCTGCACCGCGATGATCGGCGGCAGCTTGCCCTTGCGGTCGATGACGTCGGCGAGCGACTCGCCCGAGAGGACCTCCATGACGATGAAGGGATCGCCGTGCTCGCTCTCGCCGAAGTCGAAGGTGCGCACGATCGAGGGGTGCCCGAGGCGCGCCGTGGCGCGCGCCTCCTGGAGCAGGCGCGCCGGGGCCTCGGGCGCGGCGCGATCGCGCCGGATCAGCTTGATGGCGACGTCGATGTCGAGCGTGAGGTTCTTCGCGAGCCACACGAACCCCATGCCGCCCTCGCCGATGACGCGCACGAGGCGGTAGCGCCCGGCGATGATCTCGCCGGCGCGGTACTTGTCGTCGGCGGCCGCCGCCGAGCCCGCGACCGCGCCGGCCTGCGATCGCATGCGGCGCGACTTGGTCGCCGGCCGCACGGCGGGGATGGTCAGCTCGTCGGGGTCGAACCCGGGCGCCACGCCCGGCCCGGAGCCGCGGTCGTGAACGCCGAGGTCCTCGGCCGCCGCGACGGCGGCCCTCGGGTCGTGCGCCGCGGCTTGCGGGGGCCCGTTCGGCGCGTCGACGGCGGCCGCCTGGCCGGCAGAGCTGCCGGCGGCGAGCGCCGGCGCCGGACGCGGTGCCTGGCCGACCTGCGCTTGCGGAGAGGCGCGCGAAGGCGCCGGGGCGACGCGCGGCTGCACCGGCGCGGCGCGCGCCGGCGACTGCGAGATGCGCGGCGGCGCTTGGGAAGCTCGTGGCGACGAGTGCGACGGCCGAGGCGGTGACTGCGACGGGCGGGGCGGCGACTGCGACGCGCGAGGCGGCGACTGCGAGGGCCGCGGCGGCACGAGCGACGTGGGAGGAGGCGGCGGGGTCCGCGGCGCGCCGGGCGTCGCCGGGCGCGCCGGCTCCTCCGCATTCGCGGGACGCGGCGGAGGTCGCGGAGGAGGACGCGGCGGGGGTCCGGGCATGCGGGTTCGCTCGCTCACGCGACCGGCGGCAGGCGCTCACACCAACGGGCGGTGCCGGTGGCGTGGCGTGAGCGTGGTTCGGCGAGCGGAAAGCCTACACGCCAGACCTCCTCCCCGACAACAGGGGGCGCGGGGCGGCTCGTTGGCGGTTGCTGGCGCACAACCCCGCGAGATCGCGGCGAGTCCCGTGCTCGCAGCAGCTCCTCGCCGGAGCGCATCGCACCTCGGCGCACAGGAAGCCCATGACCGCACCGGCTCCGGCTCGACGGAGAAACGCCGTTTCGACGGGCACTTGACCGCGCCCTACCGCAAGCGCAGCGTCTGCGCGCATCTTTTGCGCCATCGGTCGACCCTGCGCCGCGTTAGGAGGGGTCGCGCCCTCGGCGACATGCGTCGCCGCCGGCGCCCCAAGGGCATGCGCAGGTGGCACTCGAACCCGTCCCCTCGCGGCAGGGGGTGGCTCCCCCGATCCGGACCACGACATGCGGCAAGAGCGCGAATCGAGGGGCGCACCCAGCGGCGGGCTCGCACGCCCTGCAGCCGGTCGCGCAACGGGCCGCGCACCGCAGTCTTGGCAGCGCAGCGCGGAGCTTGCGCGCAATCGAGCGCGTCACGCGCCAGATGCACGAAGAACACGCCGTGGCACGTGCGTTGCCAAGTAGCGCGAACGTGGCGTCCATGGACGAGCGGCGTGGAGTGCGCGAGGGCGCACGCGTCGCAGAAAGCGTGGTCTCGCCGCGAAGGTCGGACGCGAGCTCGCCGAGGCGAGCCGTGACGGCGCTCGCGGCGTGGTGGGCGGGCGTTCCGCGCCTGGGTTCGCGGGCGCGCGCTCGGCGGCCGCGCCGCTCCGGCGCGCGCGTCGCCGCGGGGCTCGGCGTGCTGCTCCTCGCCTGCGCAGGCGTCGCGTGCGGCAACTCGTCGGGTCACCACGGCGACCCGCTGCCGACCGCGTCGGCGAGCGCCGAGCCGCCCGTCACGATCGAGCTGCGCACCACGCAGTGGTTCACGTACCCGTGCCTGCAGTGCCACAAGAACCGCGAGCCCAATCCGAACGTGCGCGCGCTCACCGAGTTCCACACCGACAAGGAGCTCGTGCACGGCACGAACGCCGGATGGTGTTATCGGTGCCACGCGAAGGAGGACCAGGGTCAGCTGGTGCTGATCGACGGCACGCGCGTCGGGTTCGACGCGTCCCACGAGCTCTGCGGCTCGTGCCACGGAGAGAAGATGCGCGACTGGCGCCAGAACCTGCACGGCCAAACGAGCGGCTACTGGAACGGCCCCAAGGTCCGGCGCTCGTGCACCGCCTGCCACGATCCGCACAACCCGAAGTTCAAGCCGATGACTCCCGAATCCCCCCCGCCGCGCCCGCCGGGCGCAGGCGTCGTCGTCGAGCACGGAGCCAAATGAAGCCCGACACCGACAACCGCGACGCGGTCCCCGGCGCCGGCGATCGCGCCGAGAGCCTCGTCGAGCACCGCGTCAACGAGCAGGGGACGCGCCGCACGTTCCTCAAGCTCGCCGGCGCCGCCGCGGCCGCGTCGGTCGCCTCGACGGGCTGCGACAACCTGGTGCACAGCTTCGACGAGTTCTTCCAGAAGCACTATCGCGAGCTCACGCCCGACGACAAGAAGAAGGTCTTCCAGCGCATCGAGCACGAGATCCACGAGCGGACCGGCGTCGAGGTCAACATCGGCGATCCCCCGCCCATCCCCGGCGTCAAGTTCGTCTACGCGCTCGACCTCTCGCTCTGCAACGGCAACCGGCGCTGCGTCGAGGCCTGCGCGCGCGAGAACAACCTGCCCGACGACATCCGCTACATCCAGGTGCTCGAGATGAAGGCGGGCACGCTCGACCTCGAGCACGGCAACGCCTACTACGACCACCCCACGGTGCCGGCGAAGGAGAAGTACTACCTGCCGGTCCAGTGCCAGCAGTGCGAGAACCCTCCCTGCGTGAAGGCGTGCCCGACGTCCGCGACCTGGAAGGAGGACGACGGCATCGTCGTCGTCGATTACAACTGGTGCATCGGCTGCCGCTATTGCCAGGCCGCGTGCCCCTACTTCGCCCGCCGCTTCAACTTCAAGGAGCCCGCGATCCGGCCGGACCGGATGAACCCGAACCAGGCGTACCTGTCCAATCGACCGCGCCTCGTCGGCGTCGTCGAGAAGTGCACCTTCTGCCTGCAGCGGACGCGCAATGGGCGGTATCCCGCCTGCCTCGAAGCCTGCCCCACGGGCGCCCGCAAGTTCGGCAACATCAACGATCCGAACAGCGAGGTGCGCAGGATCATGGAGACGAAGCGGGTCTACGTGCTCAAAGAGGAGCTCGGCACGATGCCGCAGTTCTTCTACTTCTTCAGCTGAGGAACCATCCGGTGCTCGCCATGGCCTCTCGGAACCACGTCGCAATCGGCCCATCGCGCCGGCGCCCGCTCGGGCGCCTCGGCCTGCCGCTCTGCGTCTGCCTGGCGTGGGGCGCGGCGGCGTGCTCGTCCGAGCCGCCGCCTCCGAAGCGCGAGGCGAAGCTGCCGCACCAGACGGCCGAGAGCATCCCCGACGTCCCGGTGACGGGCACCATCGGCAAGGTGCCGTTCACCGTCCAGGAGGCGAGGTATTCGATCGACCGCCGCCGCGGGTACGAGAAGCTCGACATCATGCTCCTCGGCACGAAATCCGAGACCCCGTGCGGGAAGATCCCGAGCGACGCGCCCGCCATCTGGATGCGCCACAAGGGCGCCGCCGCGCCGGCAGCCGGCGAGACCAGGCTCACCCCGGACGGCAAGTCCGAATGGGCCGTCCATTACCAGGTCCGGGACGGCCACCGCTGGACCGGCTCCGGCGACGCCGCCGCGCTCCTCGTGGTCCGGCCGGCGACCGGAGGCCTCTACATCGAGGGCGACCTCGCCGTCTGCTTCTCCGACCCGTGGGGGAGCTGCGCGTCGGGCACCTTCAAGGCGCAGCACTGCCCCGTCTCGATCGACCTGCCGGTGCGGGGCACCGACAACCTCGAGCGATTGCCGGCCGACGCCGGCGCGCCTTCCCCGGATGGATCGACGCCATGATCGCGTTTCTGGCCTACTGGGTGAGGGTCATCCGATGCGTCCTGTCGGGGACCCGGACCTATTACGTCTGGATGTTCTCGCTGCTCGTGGTGCTCGCGCTCGGGCTGGTGAGCTGGTCGAACGCGCTGCGCCGGGGCCTGACCGTGACGGCGATGTCCGATCAGGTGAGCTGGGGCATCTACAACGCCAACTTCGTCTACTTCGTCGGCGTCGCCGCGGCGGCGGTGCTCCTCGTCGTCCCGGCGTACGTGTACCACCGCACCGACGTGAAGGAGGTCGTGCTCATCGGCGAGATCCTCGCGGTCGTCGCCGTGGTGATGTGCCTCCTCTTCATCATCGCCGACATGGGCAGGCCGGATCGGCTCTGGCACCTCACGCCCGGCGTCGGAAAGCTCAACATCCCGAGCTCGCTGCTGTCCTGGGACGTCGTGGTGTTCTCGGGATATCTCGTCCTGAACCTCCACATCCCCGGATACCTCCTCTACAAGAGGTACCGCGGTGAGCCGCCGAAGCCGCTCTTCTACTTGCCCCTCGTGTTCCTCTCGATGCTGTGGGCCGTCAGCATCCACACGGTGACGGCGTTCCTGCTCTCCGGCCTCGGGAGCCGGCACTTCTGGAACACCGCCATCCTGGCGCCGCGCTTCCTCATCAGCGCCGGCGCGTCGGGGCCCGCGCTGCTCATCCTCCTGTTCTGGGTCATCCGCGAGCGGACCGACCTCAAGATCAAGGACAGCGTGTTCGAGTACCTGAAGGCGGTGCTGCGCATCACCATGCCGGTGAACCTGTTCCTGCAGGGCTGCGACGTCTTCATCGAGTTCTACACGGGCACGCTGCACGCGGCCGGCGCGCGCTACCTCTACTTCGGGATCGGGCCGCACACGATGCTGCCCAAGTTCATCTGGACCGCGATCGCCTTCGACATCACGGCCACGGTGATCTTCCTCGCCCCGAAGCTGCGCGACAACATCCGCGTCCTGCACGTCGCCTGCGTGCTCACGATCGTCGGCATCTGGACGGAGAAGGGGCTCGGCCTGATCTTCCCCGGCTTCACGCCCTCGCCCCTGGGTGAGATCGTGGAGTACACGCCCAACGCGGCCGAGCTCTTCGTCTGCTTCGGGATCCTGGCGCTCGGCGCCTTCGCGTTCACCGCGATGGCGAAGGTGGCCATCGCCATTCAAACCGGATCGCTGCGGCTCCATCCAGCAGCGCCGGCGCCGGCCCCGGAGCACGAGGCCGTGGGTGCGGGGAGCTGATCGAATACACCATTACGAGTGCGCGACCATCGCGGTTCGGTTCTTGCCAGTACGCAGATAGAGCAGATAGAGCAGATCGATTCATCGCTCGGAGGCACGTTCATGAAGCTCGTCTACATCTTGGTGGGTGGGGTCATCGGCGCCGGCGGCTTCGCCGCCAGCGGCCTCGGCTTGCAGACCGACGCGCAGGGCGCCGCAACGCCCGCCGCGGTCGCGCAGGAGGCGAACGCCGCGACGATCCCCGACCTGCCCCCGCTCCCCGCCGGCCACCCGGCCATGGATGGCGAAGAGGCGGCGCCCGACACGTCGGCCGTCGAGGGCGAGGTCCTCGAGGTCATCGACGTGAGCCGGTACACGTACGTGCGCGTCGGCGCCCGCGGGACCGAGGGCGTCTGGGCCGCCGTGCCCCGCACCACGCTCAAGGCAGGCGCGCGCATCCGCGTCAAGGACGCGATCGAGATGCGCGACTTCAAGAGCGAGAGCCTGCATCGGACGTTCGATTCGGTCTATTTCGGCGTCCTCGAAGGCGCGCCGGCAGCGCCTTCGCCGTAATCGCGCATCGTGTGCCGTCGGATGCATCGTTTGCATCCGATGGAATGAGACGGCGCAGTGAACAGCATGGTATGCCCCTTGCCGAATCGTGCGGCGGGGGCGAGGCGGAAAGAACTCGTGGACCGCGAAGACGACTCCAGAGCACCCTCCCCCGAGCGTCGTGAGTTCCTCGACGTCGCCGTGACGGGCGCGGCGGCCGCGGTCGGCATCGCCGCGGCCTACCCGGCGACCAAGTTCCTGGAGCCCGAGGGCGAGTCGTCCACCACCTCCGTCGTCGCCGGCAAGGTCGAAGAGTTCGAGCGCGGCGCCGCCAAAACGGTTCTCCTCGGCCAGCGGCCGGTGCTGGTGCTGCGCGGCGCCGACGGCGCCTTCCGCGCGTTCCTCGCCATCTGCCCGCACCTCTCCTGCGTGGTCCGGTTCGCCTCCGAGAGCGGGCTCATCGAATGCGCCTGCCACGGCGGGCGCTTCTCCACCGAAGGCCGCAACATCGCCGGCCCCCCGCCGCGCCCGCTCGAGGCGATGCGCGTCGAGATCGCCGACGGCAACGTCGTGGTGAGCGTCGTATGAGCGGCATCGTGAACGAGCTCCGCGCCTGGGCGGACGACCGCCTCGGCCTGTCGAGGGCCAGGGAGGCGCTCCGGAGGCGGATGGTCCCGCGTCATTCGCTGGGCGCGTACCTGGGCGGCATCGCGCTCTGTCTCCTGGCGCTGCAGGTCGCCAGCGGCGTGCTGCTGCTGATGCATTACCGTCCCAGCGCGGCCGATGCGCACGCGTCGATCGTGCGCATCGACGGCGCGCTCCGGTTCGGCGGCCTCATCCGCGGCGTGCACGTGTGGAGCGGCGATCTCCTGGTCGCGACGCTCGTCTTCTATCCGTTCGCCGCGCTGGTGCGGCGGACGTTCCGGGCTCCGGCCGAGCTCGCGTGGGTGAGCGGCCTCTTCGTCACGGGCGCCGGTGTCGCGATGGCGTTCACCGGCAGCCTCCTCCCGTGGAGCCAGGCGGCCTACGGCAACGCCCGCGTCGCGAGCCAGACGATCGCCCACGTCCCGCTGGTCGGGTCGTGGCTCCGTCGCTTCCTGCTCGGCGGCGACGATGTCTCGGCGGTGACGCTGGTCCGAGCCTTCGGCTTCCACGTGGCGATCCTGCCGGCGGTGTTGACGTTCCTCCTGGCGCTGCATTTCGGGCTGCAGCGGGCGAAGCGCGGCTCCGAGGTGGCGCGCGCCAATGTGCCCGACGACGAGCCGAAGGTGCCGGTCTACCCCGACATGATCACCCGTGAGGCGACGGTCTGGACCGGCGTGCTCCTGGTCGTGATCACGCTCGCGACCTTCCTCCCGCGCCACCCCGGCGACGCCGCCGATCTGGCCGGGGGGGCTCCCGCGGGCGCGCGCCCGCCCTGGTACTTCCTCTTCTTCCACACGATCGTCCGCGCCGCCCCGCGCGAGCTCCTGGGGATCGAGTCGGCGCGGTTCATCGTCGGCATGGGGATCTTCCTGGCGCTCCTGCTGCTGGCGCTCCCCTTCGTCGACCGCCGCGGATCCAAGGTGACCGTCTATGCCGCCTACGTCGGCCTCGCCGCGTTCGCGGCGCTCGAGGTGTATGGGCTCCGGTAACGCCTCAGGGCGCCCTGCCAGGCGCGGAGCCCTCGCGCTCGCGGCCGTGGCCGCGCTCGCGGCGGCACTCGCGCTCGTCGGCTGGCCGCGCGCGGCCCAGGCCGAGAACCGCTGCCTCGAGTGCCACGCCATCCAGACCGAGCCCCGCCTCAGCGATCCGGCGAAGAAGTACCTCGGCAGCGTCCACCGCGACGACGCCATCGGATGCGCCGGCTGCCACGGCGGCAACCCCTCCGATCCCACCGCCGGCGGTGCGCACTCGGTCGACGAGGGGTACGTGGCGCACCCGCCGCGCGAGAAGGTCGCCGGCGTTTGCGGCGGCTGCCACAGCGACGCCCGCTTCGTCCGCCGGTTCAACGCGTCGCTTCCGATCGATCAGCTGACGCTCTTCGGCGCCAGCCGCCACGGCGTCCTCGTGGCCGCGGGCGATCCGTCGACGCCGACGTGCACGAGCTGCCACGGCACGCACGACATCGTCCCCACCGCCGACCCGCGCTCGCCCGTGCACCGGCGCAACGTCGCCGAGCTCTGCGCCGGCTGCCACGCCGACCCGAAGAAGATGTCGTCCTGGCAGGGCCCGACCGACCAGCTCGCGAAGTGGAGCCGGAGCGCGCACGCCGACGCCCTCCACCGCGGCGACGGCCGCGCGCCCTCGTGCGCGGGCTGCCACGGATCGCACGGCGACATGCCGGCGCGCGTGACCTCCATCGCGAAGACCTGCGGCACCTGCCACACCGAGGAGCTCAACCGCTTCCGCGAGAGCCCGCACAACAAGCCGTTCGCGCGGCTCGGCTTCGCCGAGTGCGTGCCCTGCCACGGATCGCACGACGTTCCCGCCGCGCGGCCGCTGCTCCTCGGGCTCGGGCCCGACGGCGCCTGCGAGAAGTGCCACTCCAAGGACGACAAGCCCCGCGAGGTCATCCAGCGCCTCTCCGAGCGCCTCCGCGGCGCCGAGGACAGGGCCGCGCGCGCGCGCGCCGAGCTCGCCCGCGCCGCCTCGCAAGGGCTCTACATCCCGCGGTCGACCGCGGCGCTCGCCGACCTGCGCACCGCCGAGCTGCACCTCTTGCCGTCGCTCCACGCCTTCGACGAAGCCGCGCTCGAGGCGCCGATCGCCGAGGTCACGGGCGCCGCCGACGCCGCCGAGAAGCTCGTCGCCCTCGCCGAGAACGAGCGCAAGGTCGAGCGGCGCGGCTACATGGTCACGGTCGCGATCACGTTCGCCCTCTTCGGGCTCCTCCTCCTCAAGACGGCCCGTCTCGCGCGCAGAAGGGCGCCATGATCGCGCGCGCCCGCCGGATGGCGCACCGGTGGAGGACGGGTCCTTCGTGGGTGCGCGTCGCTTCGGTCGCCGTCCTGGCGATCGTCTGCGGCCTCATCGCGACGGGGGCGGCGCGCGCCGACCGTTACGTGAAGCACGACGCGGCCTACTGCGGCAAGTGCCACACCGAGCCGTTCCCGAAGGGCGACACCGTGCACCTCGGGCACGCCAAGGCCGACTGCCAGTCGTGCCACGCGACGAGCTACGATCTCCTCGCCGGCGCCGCGCTGGGCAAGCGCGAGGGCGCTTCGAAGCACGGCGAGATGAAGGAAGGCGCCTGCGAGCGCTGCCACGATCCGCGGACCGACAACGCCTTCCGGCTCACCTCCGCGACCGAGGGCCACCGCGCCCACGCCATCGGCAAGCCCGCGGTCGGCTGCACCACCTGCCACGCGACCTCGAAGCCGAACGCGCCGCCCGCGGCCGAGCTCTGCACCACGTGCCACGAGAAGCCCCAGCACAAGGAGGGCGTCGAGGGTCAGTCCTGCCAGTCCTGCCACGCGTTCACGATCCGCCCGCGCGACGACTCGGAGCGCGCGGCGATGATCCAGGCGGAGGCGCTGCACGCCGGCGTCGACTGCAAGCTCTGCCACAACCCGCACGGGCACGACCGGAGCCGCGAGCAGCGCGGCCACAACTGCGCGAGCTGCCACAGCATCCAGGTCGACGACCGGACCAAGGCGCCCGCCGCGCACAGCGCCTGCGAGGGCTGCCACCAGCCGCACGCGCCGCGCAAGCTCGCCGGGCAGTCGTGCGCGCACTGCCACGAGCAGGCGAAGCAGCGCGCCGCCTGGATCGCCCAGGTCGCGCTGGCGAACCCCGCGGGCGAGGCGAAGCCGCGCAAGCACGACGAGTGCGGCAGCTGCCACGTGCCGCACCGCTGGAAGGTGCCGAAGAACGGCTGCGTCTCCTGCCACGAGGAGAAGGCGCAGAAGCTCGCCACGTCGAGCCCCAAAGGCCACTCGCAGTGCATCGGCTGCCACACGCCGCACCAGCCTCCTCCGGGCCCGGCGGTTTGCGTGAGCTGCCACAAGAACCGGACGGAGCACCTGGCCACCGCACCGGCGCGCCACAAGGTCTGCGCGAGCTGCCACAAGCCGCACGAGGCGTCGATCAGCGCCAAGGGCGCCTGCGTCGGCTGCCACACCGATCAGGTCCGGCACTTGTCGCTCGGCGGGCCGAAGTCGCACAAGGGCCTCGAGTGCACGCAGTGCCACACGCCGCACAACAACCCCTTGCCGCCGCAGGACCTCTGCGGGCGCTGCCACAAGGACCAGGCGAGCCTGGTGAGCGCCGCGCCTGCCGTCCGCGTGTCCAGCACGCTGCCCGCCGGCGCGCCCAGGGGAGCGCCGCACAAGGCCTGCGTCTCGTGCCACAAGCCGCACCAGCCGGCGATCACCAACACCGCCGACGCCTGCTCGCGCTGCCACACGACGCTGGTCGCGCAGAGCGGCGCCCACCGCGGCGACTGCAAGACCTGCCACACGCCGCACGGCTCGCCGACGGTCGCGCGCGCGAAGTGCACCGGCTGCCACGAGAAGGTCACCATCAGCAAGTACGCCGGCGCCGCGCCGCACGCCGACTGCCGCTCCTGCCACAAGCCGCACACCCAGGCCGTCACCGCGGGCGGGGCGTGCGCGACGTGCCACGAGCGCCAGGTCGAGGTGGCCAAGAGCTGGCCCGCGGGCTCGCCGCACCAGGGCAAGTGCACCGGCTGCCACCAGCCGCACAGCGCCACGCCGCCGAGGTGCGAGACCTGCCACGTCAACGAGGCCTCCTCGGCGCGCGGGGGCAAGCACCGCTGCAACCAGTGCCACAAGCCGCACGAGGCGCCGCCGAGCGGGGGCAACCTCCTCGCCTCCGGTGGAGGGACCAGCGGCTGGTGGACGAGGTGCGCGAGCTGCCACACGGCGCAGACCGAGCAGGTGAAGACGCGCGGGCCGACGCATTCGAAGTGCTCGAGCTGCCATCAGCCGCACAAGTTCAGCCCGCCGGCGTGCACCTCGTGCCACACCGACATGCCGAAGCGCGCGGCCCACGGCTTCCCCAAGCACGCCGATTGCAAGGCGTGCCACGAGACGCACGGCACGAGCTCGCCCACGCGCGAGAAATGTCTGTCCTGCCATACCGACAAGCAAGAGCACCAGCCCTCCTCGCCACGCTGTCAGGCCTGTCACCCCTTCAAGTGATGCCCATGATGCCGCATCGACGCCTCCCGCTCACCGCCGGCCTCGCCGCCGTGCTGCTGTGCCGAGCGGCCGCGGCGCAGGCGCCGGCCGGCGCCGCGCAGGCCGACGACGTGAGCGCGCGCGTCGACTCGGCGCTCCACTTCCGCTACTTCCAGCGCGCGCTGCTCCCCGGCCCCGGCGGCGCGATCGTCGACACCGAGTCGCTCGCGCCGCTCTACCTCTACTCCGCGGCGCGCGTCGACGATATCGACGTCCCCTGGAAGAAGGACAGCGTCGACGCCGAGCTCTCGGCGTGGGGCAACCTCGAGCTCGGGGATGCGCCGGCGGGCCGGCGCGGCGACGCCGACATCACCGTCGCCAGCGTCCGCCATCGCTTCGGCCCGGCGTACGTCACCCTCGGCCGCCAGGTCCGCGCCGGCGGCGCCGCTCGCTTCTCGCGCTTCGACGGCGCGGCAGCGGGGCTGCGCACGCGGTGGGGGCTCGTCGCCGACGCGTACGGAGGGCTCACGGTCCTGCCGCGCTGGTCGCAGGCGCCGGGCTACCACCTCCTCGGCTCGACGGCGGACTCGATGGTCCGCTCGCCCGACGCGGTCCCCGATCCCTCGCGCTCCGGCTACTGGCTCGCGGGCGGCCGGCTCGGGTATGCGCAGGGCTCGCTGTTCGAGGTCGGGGCCACGTTCCACGAGGAGCGGGAGGGGAGCGAGCTCGGTCGCCGCAACCTCGGCGCCGATCTCCGCGTCACGCCCGTCGACGAGGTGTCGGGGACGGTGCAGACGCTCCTCGACGCGGACGCGTGGACGATGGCCGATCTCCGCGCCGCGATCGACGTCATCCCGCTCGATCGCCTCTCGTTCACGGCCGAGGGCGTCCACACCGAGCCGTCGGCGTTCCTCTCGCGCCAGTCGGTGCTCAGCGTGTTCACCACCGACGCCTACGACGAGCTCGGCGGCTCGGCGTCGTACCGGCCGATCCGCACGCTCACCGTCGGCGGAGCCGCCTACCTCGACAGCTTCGGCGGCGGCCGGCGGGGAGCCCGGCTGCAGGCGCGCGTGCGCGTCTCCCCCGACCGGCGCGACCGCTTCGTGGCGCAGCTCGTCTATGGGCGCGTCGTCGAGACCGAGAACGGGTACCACTCGATCCGCGCCTCGGTCGGCTACCGCCCGATCGAGCCGACGCTGCTCACGCTCGAGGCGTACGGGTACTACTACGACGCCGCGATCCTGGAGGTGCGCACCTCGACGGTCCTCGCCGGCAACGCCGAGTGGACGTTCGCGCGGGGCTGGTCGGTCCTCGCGGGCACCACGATGACGCGGTCGCCTTACGCGGCCCTCGACGTGCAAGCGCTCGGCCGGCTCCAGTGGCGGTTCGAGCATTTCGAAGGAGGGCACCGATGAGCCGCTCGTCCTCCCTCCGTCTGGCCGCGGCGCTCCTCCTGGCGGCGGTCGCGATCGTCGCCGGCTGCGAGAACGTACGTCCCCCGGGCTTCGCCCACCGCGTCCACCTGACGACGTCGAGCTGCGGCGGCCCCGGCCAGCCCGCCTGCCCCACCTGCGCGAGCTGCCACGGCGGCATCCGCCAGTCGGAGGAGCGCGCCCTGCCGGCCGCGGCCGACTGCGCCAAGTGCCACGCGCCCGGCGCCGGGGAGAAATACGGCGAGTACAAGAGGGCGGCGCACGCCGACGAGGGCAAGATCGTCTTTTCGCACGAGCGGCACCTGAAGATGCCCGAGATCCGCGACCAGTGCGTGAAGTGCCACGGCGGGCTGCTCGGCAGCGATCCCGAGGCGAGCGCCATCCCGCCGATGTCCACGTGCCTCGATTGCCACAAGGGCGCGTTCGAGCGCGCCGAGTGCGGGACGTGCCATCACCTGAACGATCTCGTGAAGCTCGTCCCGCGCACGCTGCTCCGCCACGACGCGAGCTGGTCGCGCAATCACGGCATGGAGGCGACGAGCCAGCAGGCCGTGTGCAACCAGTGCCACTCGAAGTCGTACTGCGCCGATTGCCACGACCACGGGCAGACGATCGCGATCGAGGCCCGCAAGCCCGAGGCGATCGGGCGCGAGATGAACCACCGCGGCGACTTCATGTCGCGGCACCCGATCGAGGCGCGCTCCGATCCGGGCAGCTGCGCGCGCTGCCACGCGACGTCGACGTGCGAGGCCTGCCACCTCGAGCGCGGCGTGAGCGCAGGCCGCATCGGAAGCGTCAGCCCGCACCCGGCGGGCTGGGTCGGGCCGAACTTCCTGGCGCGCGACTTCCACGGCAGGGCGGCGCGGCGCGACGTGGTGACGTGCGCGACGTGCCATGATCAGGGCCCGGCCACGAACTGCATCCGCTGCCACAAGGTCGGGGGGCCCGCGGGCAACCCGCACCCGGCCGGCTGGCGAACCTCGCAATCCCCGACGGACCCCATGTGCAGGTACTGTCATGAGCAGTGACCGCGCCCACCTGTTGTTCCTGCTCGCGGCGAGCGCGCTCGCCTCGACCGGCTGCCTCGAGCGACGCGATCCGCCGGCGGCGGAGAACGCCTGCACGAAGTGCCACGGCGACGGGACGCGCTCGGGACCCGTCGAGAACCAGGCCGCCCCGCCGATCGATCTCGCCGGCAACACCGATCCGGCGTTCCCCGGGGTCGGCGCCCACCAGAACCACCTGACCGCGTCGGCGACGCACGCCCCCGTCCGCTGCGACGAGTGCCACACGGTCCCGAAGTCCACCGAGGCCGCCGGCCACGCCGACACCAAGCTCCCCGCCGAGATCAACCTGGGCACGCTCGCCCACGCCGAGGGCGCCACCCCCACGTACGACGGCAAGGGCTACACCTGCGCCGGGACGTACTGCCACGGCGGCGCGACGCCCGAGTGGACGCGCCCCCGCGCCTCGGCCGAGGCCTGCGGCAGCTGCCACACGATCCCTCCTGCGGCGCCGCACCCGCAGTCGGACCAATGCTACCGCTGCCACGGCGAGACGATCGGGCCGGACCAGGTCTTCGTCGCGCCCGAGAAGCACGTCAACGGCACGGTCGAGGTCAACGTCAGCTGCTCCGCCTGCCACGGCAGCGAAGCTTCGAACGCGCCGCCCACGGACCTCGCCGGCCTCTCCGACAAGAGCAGCATCGGCGTCGGCGCCCACCAGGCGCACCTCGCCGGGGGCGCCAACAGCCTCGCCGTCCCCTGCGAGACCTGTCACGTCGTCCCCGCCAGCGTCGAGGACCCGGGCCACCTCGACGACGGGACGCCGAACGCCGAGGTCACCTTCGGCGGCGTCGCCCTGACCGACGGCCGCGATCCGAGCTGGGATCGCACCGCGGCCAACTGCTCCGAGAGCTGGTGCCACGGCCCGTCGTCGCCCACCTCCGCGCCGTCGCCGGCGTGGACGCTCGCGACCGGTCCGCTGAATTGCACGACCTGCCACGGCGCTCCCCCGCCGGCGCCGCACCCCCAGATGGATCGGTGCTCGTTCTGCCACTCGAACATCGCGGCGGACAACACGACGATCATCGATCGCAACCTGCACGTGAACGGCGTGGTCGACGTGACGCCGCCGACCACCTGCTACGCCTGCCACGGCAGCGCCGCCTCGCCGGCGCCGCCGCAGGACCTCAGCGGCTCGATGCTCACGAGCTCACCGGGCGTGGGCGCCCACCAGCGCCACATCAACGGCAGCGCGACGGCGCGCCCGGTCGCGTGCTCGGAGTGCCACCTGGTGCCGACCACGCTGCTCGACCCCGGGCACGTCGACACGGCGGGCGGCGCCGAGCTCACGTTCTCGGGCGTCGCCGTCTCGTTCGGGGCGACGCCCGCCTACGACAAGGCCACGAACCAGTGCGCCAACACGTACTGTCACGGCGCCATGTTCGTCTCGGGGCACCCCTCGGGCGGCACCAACACGCAGCCGGATTGGACCTCATCGTTCGGGAGCGGGTGCAACGAGAACTGCCACTTGATGCCGCCACCGTCCCCCGGCCACCCGTCGTTCCCGCTTCCCTGCTCCGACTGCCACGTGAACCTCAACCCCGACCTGCAGACGTTCATCGACCCGAGCCTGCACATCAACGGCGTCGTGAACTGACCGCTCTTCTCCGGGATCGAGCCCGTGCCCGTGCCCGTGACGCTCAGCGTCGCCCCTCCGGCACGTCAAGCGCCTTGGCCAGCGCGACCACCTTGGCGCGCTCCTCCGCAGGCCCACTCACGAGGAGCACGTTCGCCCGCGGGTCGGACACCAGCCGCGCCCGATACGGGAGCATCGGTCCGAGCGTGTGCGCGACGGCGCCCGCATTCGCATTCGCGAGCGGCACGACCTCGACGCGCTCGTCCCCCTCCGGCGCGCCGGTGAGCCCCGGCGCCAGCAGCGCGCGAACCTTGGCGATCCCGTCGGCCGTGCCGAGGACGATGAGCTCGCCGGTCGCCTCGTCGACGAGGACCGCCCTGACGTCGCCGCCGGCGCTCCGGCCCAGCTCGAGCACGTCGTGCAGCGCCGCGGCGAGCCGGCGTGGATCGCCGAAACGCGCGGCGATGCGCTCGGCGTGCACGCCCTCGACGTTCGCCGGGGCCGCGCGCGCTGCAGGAGAGGCCGAGGCGCGCACGAGCGACCGTGAAGGCGGATCGCGCGTGGGCTCGAGCGCAGCCTGGGCCGCGCAGCCGCCCATCGCGAGGGAGCTCGCGAACGCCAGGGCGGCGACGACGCGTTCGGAGGTGACGTGATGCAGCGGGGGAGTCGTTCTCATGCGAGCGCCCAGTACAAGCCTCGTGCCGTTCGCGCGGATCGCGATTCCTCGAAAAGCGGCCGGGTCCGAGGAGCAAA
Organism: uncultured Polyangiaceae bacterium; assembly: GCA_964372055.1. Lineage (GTDB taxonomy): Bacteria > Myxococcota_A > Polyangia > Polyangiales > Polyangiaceae > CAYJPW01. Next base: position 8,219 of record CAYJPW010000105.1, on the reverse strand, counting down.
GCGGCCGCCCGCGCTGCCAAGTTGACATGGGCGCCCCGCTCCGCGCTCACGTTGTCAGCGGCGGGTGGGCGTTCGCAGGGAGCGAGCACGAGCGCCGATCCGTCCGGGGATTCTGCGCCGGAAAGCGAGTTGCACCCGCAGCGTGCGCGCTACGCTTCGGTCGATGCTCCCGCCGACGAGCCAGAGACTCGAGAACCCGGAGACGGTTCCCTACTTTCTCTGGGATCTCGGGATCACCGTGGCCGAGCTCCGCCGTGCGCTCGCGCAGCCGGGCCCCGCACGCGACGAGCTGGTCGCCCGCATCCTCCGCGAGGCGAACAGCCGCGACGTCTGGCTCTTCCTCGATTGGCCCGCCATCGAGGAAGCTTGGCCGCGCATCGAACATCGCCTCGGCCGCGCGCGCGGCGTCTGGCAGCTCATGGTCGATCACCACCGTCGTCCCCATGACGGAGCCACCGCGTCTCCCTAGCTTCGCCTCCAACTCCAAAATGGGAGAAGGCCGGCCCGCGAGCGCGGACCGGCCTCCGAGGGATGGGGCTGGGAGCGGACGTTACGGAGCGGGAGCGTGGACGAGGCTCACGTCCCAGTCCTTGCCGGGGCCGTGGCAGGTCGCGCAGCTCTCGATGCCCGACGCGGTCGTCATGATCTCGGCGTGCGCGGCCGTGGAGGGCGCGTCGTGGCACGAGGTGCACGCGGCGCTCTCGGGCGGGATGTACGTGGGCGCCGACGTCCGGAGGTCGCAGTAAGAGTCGGCGTCGGCCAGCGGATCCTCGGTGCAGGTGAAGACCTCCTTCTTGGTCGGGAGCAAGCCCGCCGACAGCGGCAGCGTGTAGCTCGAGCCGACGTGGCACGTGTCGCAGGCGCTCTGGTCGCCGGGGAAGCGCACCTCGCCGAAATCGACCGGCGTGCCGGCCGGGTTGGCCTTGCTCGGCGCGGGGAAGCCGCCGAGCACGTACGGCTGGGTGAGCTCCTCGCCCATGTGGATCTTGTGGATCATCACCTTGAGGTGCACGGGCTCGGCCGTGATGGTCGAGCTCTCGAACCGGGCGACGCGCTCGTCGTTGGTGTTGTTGGCGTTGTGGCAGAAGGCGCAGTAGTTGGGGTCGTTGCGCTGCCCGCCGTGCGCGCCGAGCGAGTAGTGGCAGTTGTTGCACTGGGCGCGGTCGACGATGACCCGGCGCTCCACGGCGGCGGCGTCGGTCACCGGCGCGTACGCGATGGCGTTGATCGCCGAGTACCGCGGGCCCGCGGCGCCGCCCGGCTGCGAGTACCCCTCGAGCCCGATCCCGATCGAGCCGGTGGCGTTGGCCGCGATCGGCGCGGGGAAGGTGTACTTGAAGTCCGAGCCCTGCGCGACGAGGGCGCCGGCCGCGCCGCTGCCCTGGATCGTGTAGCTCGTGAAGGACGCGTAGTCGCTCGTCGGCCCGGCGATCGTCGCGGCGAGCCGGGTGAGCGGGGTCGCGAGGATGTCGAGCGGGGCGCTGTTCTGCTTCACCGAGAAGACGATCTCGGGCGTTTGCCCGGGGCCCGTGTTCGCGGTGCTGATGATGGCGAGCTCGATCTTGGGGCTCGCGGGGTCGAGGAGCGGCGTGAGGTGCTTCGCGGTGATGCTCGCGAGCCCGGCGCCGGACGGGTGGCAGACGGTGCAGTTGTTGTCGTTGAGCTGCTGGCCGCCGGGGTGCATCGTCATGCCCGCGGGCGCGGGGCTGACGAAGGAGGTCAGGTCGTGGCACGAGCCGCAGGCGGCGCGGCTGGGCTTGGTCTTCCAGTAATCGCCCTGGGCGCCGGTGTGGCACGCCTGGCAGTTCTGGATCTCCTGCGGGAACGCGACCGTCGAGTAGTCGTGCACGCTCTGGTTGAAGCCGATGATCTGGTACGGCGTCGCCGCGGTCGCGACGCTGGGCAGGTCGTCGCCGCGGTGGATCTTGTGGATCATCACCTTGAAGTCGACGGTGTTGCCCGTGTCGGGATCGTTCGCCTGGGGCGAGTGGCAGAGGATGCAGAGCTGGGTGTCGCGCCGCGCGCCGCCGTGGAGCTTGAGCGGATCGTGGCAGGCGTTGCACGACTCGGTCTTGACCACCTCGCGGGTGACGGTGACCGGATCGCCGTTGGGCACGAAGTGGTAGATGGCGTTCGCCACGTAGGTCTTCTCCTCGAAGACGCGCGTGGCGAAGACGCCGACCGTGTGGGTCTTGGTATCGTCGGCAACGGCGATCGGCGCGGCGAACGTGTACGTGTACGTGCCCTCGTCGATGCCCACCTCGGCGAACGTGCCGCCGGTGTCGGCGGCCGGCTGAGACTCGGTCGCGTTGGTGATCGGGCTCGTCTGATCCTTGGTGATGTACGAGGTGTACTGCCCCGGTCCCGTGGCGTCGCTCGCGAGCCAGCCGAGCACGAAGCGCGGCGTGACCGCGCCCTCGGTGAAGACGCCGTTCAGATCGAGGGGCACGTCGTCCTCGTCCGTGATCTTGAAGGTCACGGTCGCGGTGCTCGCGGCGATCTGCGCGTCGAGGACCTCGAACTTCAGGCCGGGGCCGGTGAGGTAGGCGCTGTGGCCGTTGGAGCCGTCGGCGCCGGGGGGGCCCTCGGGTCCCTCGGGGCCTTCGGGGCCGGCGTCGCCGGTGGGGCCGCCGGGGCCCTCGGGGCCGGCGTCGCCGGCAGGTCCGCTCGTCCCAGGTCCTCCGGGCGGGCCCGCGAGACCGGGCGATCCATCGGACCCCGTGCATGCGATCGAGAGCAGCGCGAGCGCTGCTGCCGCAACATATCCAAGCGTTCTTTTCATGCCTCCTCCTCGGTGGGGGGGTTCTCCGGACCGACGCACGCTCTCGGCGAAGGGACGTGGCACCGTTGGGCGCTCACCCGACGGAGGTTTCCGGCTGTCCAAGCTGCGCCTTGACGATGAGCAACCGTCGTGCCCGAGCGTCCGTTCGATTCCTAGGGCAATTCCTGGGGACCCGTCGGCGGGGGCACGAAAAGCTAGCGACCTCCTGCGATTTCTGCGCGCCGCGCGGAGGTCGCCGGTTCGACTCGCGAACCGGGCGCAGCCTCGAGAGCGCAGGTCGGCCTCGCCGCAAAATCGGCACCGCGGCGCATCGTTTGCGCGGGCGCTGGGGCGGGCGGCGCCTCGCGGCGAACGGGTCAGGGAGCTCGGGGAGGCTCAGGGAGGCTCGGGGATGCTGGTGGCCGACTGCAGGTAGCCGTCCTGGCGTGCCAGCCATCGGAGCAGGTCGAGCGCGCAGAGCAGGCCGACCACCTTGCCGTCCTCGGAGAGGACCGGGTAGTCGTGCTCGCCGTCGTAGGCGAGGAGCGCCGCCGCCTGCGTCAGGGGAGCGGTCTCGCGCAGCACGAGGTGCACCGGCTTCATGACCTCGGCGACGGTGCCGCCGCCGGGGCGCGCCGCGCGCTGGAGGAGGAGGTCGACGTGCGAGACCATGCCGAGGACCCGGCCGTCTTCGGCGACGACCGGCGCGGCGTGCACGCCGCGATCGGCGAACATCGCCGCGAGCGCCTCGACGGTCACGTCGGGCCGAACGCAGACGAGGTTCCTGCACATCACGGTGGACACGGGCGTGCGCACCGCCGGGTAGACGTTGGAGAGGCGCTCGGCGTCGGAGGCGGCCGCCGGCCCCCCGGGGCCCGCGCACACCAGGAACGAGCGCTGCCCCGTCGGCTCGAGCACGACCGAGCCGAAGTCCTTGCAGTGCTCGCACTCGACGAGCTCGAGGGAGCGGCGGCGGCGATGGCAGAACACCGACATCCGCATGCGCTCGTGCCCCTCGGCGTCGACCATCTGGAGCGAGCGGATGTCGAGCCGCGCCATCGGCGTGTCGCCTGCGTTCTCTTCGTTCGGAGCCATTCGGGTCCTCCAGGGCGGTCCGTCGACCAGGGCGGCGCTCAGGCCCCGACGCGATGCGTTTCAGCCAGCTCCTGAGCGCCGCGCGCCGGCTCGTAGGAGCAGAGCGGATCGGTGCCGAGGGCGCTGCCGGTCGCGCCGTACGCGCGCGCCCGCGCGCCCCCGCAGATCGCGCGGTACTCGCAGCGGCCGCAGCGCCCCTCGAACGAAGAGGGATCGCGGAGCGCGCGGAAGAGCGGGGCGTCGCGGTAGATGTCGGTCGGCCGGGTGCGGCGGACGTTGTCGACGACGACCGGCAGGAAGCCCGAGGGGCAGACGTCGCCGTTGTGGGCGATGAACATGATCCCGTTGCCGTCGCGGATGCCGTAGCCGCGGCGGGCCTGCTGCGCGTGCCCGCCGCGCTCGCCGCCGGCCGCCGCCGGGCGCCCGTTGCCGTGCATGCGCTGGAGCGCGAGCCGTCGGTAGAACGGCGCCTCGGTCGTGGTCACGATCGGGCCCTTGCCGGCCGAGGCGCGCGCGCGGTCGAGGACCCAGCCGAGCATCGTCTCGCACTGCTCGGGCGTGATCTGGCTGAGCACCTTGCCGCGGCCCACCGTCACCAGGAAAAACAGGCTCCATCGCTGCGCCCCGAAGGAGGCGACCAGGTCGCCGATCGCCGGGATGTCGTCGATCGTCTCGGCCGCGACGAGCGTGTTCACCTGGAGGAGGATGCCGGAGTCGATGATGTCGCGCGCGCAGTCGAGCGTGCGCTCGAACGTGCCCGCGATGCCGCGGATCGCGTCGTGCCGCTCGGCGGTGGACCCGTCGAGGCTGAGCGACATCGCCTCGACCCCCACCTCCTTGGCCTTGCGGATGCTCTCGCGCGTGAGCCGCGGCGTGGCGCTGGGAGACAGCGAGATGGGGATGCCGAGCGCGACGGCGTGGCCGCAGAGCTCGTAGAGATCGGGGCGCTCGAGCGGATCGCCGCCGGTGAAGATCACGTGCGGCGGGGGGCTGCCGAACTCGGCGATCTGGTCGAGCAGGCGCTTGGCCTCGACCGTGGTGAGCTCCCACGGGCTCCGGAACGGCATCGCCTCGGCGCGGCAGTGGCGGCAAGCCAGGCCGCAGGCACGGGTCACCTCCCAGTAGATGCGCTGCGGTGCGTCGCCGAAGACGAAGTCCATGGGGGAAGCCTCCGCCAGCGGTCGAGCAACGCACGTGCCACCGCCCGACCCCGCCCGAGAGAGCGGGCGCAGGCGGCACATTCCCTGCGCAGCTCGCGTCCCAGCGCACGGCGTTCGCTCGCCACCGCACCGGATGCGCGTTTGCGCGTGGGGCGCCCCGCTTGCGACAGCCGCATCATCGGGCGCTCCCGGCGACCCCGCCGAGCGCCAGCGCTCGACCTCCGTCGGTGAGCGAGATGGGGCGCCCGCGCGGCGACGTGAGGGTCTTGGCGGGGTCCATGCCGAGCTGGGTGGCGATCGTCGCGAGGAGATCGGCGACGCTCGTGGGCCGGTCGACGACGCGGTCACCGTCCTCGTCGGTCGCGCCCCAGACCTGCCCTCCTCGGATCCCTCCGCCCGCGAGCACCGCCGTCCACGCAGCAGGGTGGTGGTCGCGCCCGTCGTCACGCGAGATCCGCGGCGTCCGCCCGAACTCGCCCATCCACACGACCGCGGTGGAGCCGATCAGGCCTCGCTCGTCGAGCTCTCGAAGCAGCGAGGCCATCGCCGGGTCGAGGGTGCCCATGAGCTTCCTGGTGCGCCCGAAGTTGTCCTGGTGCGTGTCCCACCCGTCGAGCACCACCTCGACGAACCGCGCGCCCGCCTCGACGAGGCGGCGCGCGGCGAGGCAGCCGCGCCCGAACGCGGTGTCGCCGTAGGCGGCGCGCACGGGCTCGGGCTCGCGGCCGACGTCGAACGCAGCCAGCGCCGGCGACCGCATCAGCTCGGCCGCCTTCTCGTAGACGGCGCGGCGCTCCGCCACCTTGGCGTCCCCCGTGGTCCCGGCGAAGCCCTCCTCGAGCGCGGCGAGCGCCTCCGAGCGGCGATCGAACCGCGCCGCGTCGACGCCGCGCGCGAGCTCGACGTTGCGGGGCGCCGCCCCCGGCTCCCGCACGACGAACGGCCCGTGCTCGACGCCGAGCAGGCCGCCGCCGACGCTCGGGCCGCCGAGGCTGACGAAGGCGGGGAGGTCCGAGCCCGCGGCCCCGAGCTCGGCGCTCGCCCAAGCGCCGAGCGACGGATGGCTCACGGTGGGATTCGGCGCGTAGCCGGTGTGCCCGAGGTACTGCGCCCGCTGGTGGTTGCCCTCCTTGCTCGTCATGCCGCGGACCACCGCCAGCCGGTGCGCCTGCGCGGCGATCTGCGGCAGGTGCTCGCAGATCATCAGGCCCGGCGCGCTCGTCTTGATCGCCTTGAAGGGCGTCTTCGCCTTCGGCTTCGGATCGAAGGTGTCGATGTGGCTCGGCCCGCCGTTCATCCAGAGGAGGATGCACGCGCGCGCGGGCGCCGCCGGGCGCGGCGCGTCGTCTGCGCGCGCGTCGGCGCCCTCGAGCCACGAGCCGAGCCACGCTCCGGCGAGCCCCGCCGCCCCGAGCCTCATGAACCCACGCCGCGCGATCGGTCGCATGCCTGCCCTCTTCAGTGGTTGAACGCGAGCTCGCTCGAGTTGATGAGCGCCCAGAGGAGATCCTCGTACGCTTGCGCCTCCGCCGTCGTGGCACGCGAGGCGAGCCTCTTGCCGAGCTTCTTGCCGAGGCCGGCGCCGCCGCGCGGGGCGCCGGGGGCGACCACGTCGCGCGGCGCGTGGACGAACGCCGTCCACCGCGCGAGCTCCGCCGCCGAGGGCTCGCGCGAGAGCGTCCGCAGGTAGAGCGCGCGGATCTTGTCGGCGTCCGTGCCCGGGAGCGCGAGCACCTCGTCGAGCGCGGCGCCGGGGATCGCCGAGGCGCCGGCGGCGAGCGGGCCGTTCTGCAGCATCAGCGCCTGCGGGATCGTGCCTTCGTAATCGGCGCTCTCGGCCTCCTCGTCGACCTCGAACACGAACGACGCCTCCTGGCGGATGCGGAAGCGCAGCCGCTCGAGGTCGTCGCCCGCCACGTCCTCGAGCACCGGCTCGATGCCGGTCGCCTGGACGAGCACGTCGACGAGCACCTCGGGCGCGAGCGGCTTCAGCGGGAACCTCGCCCAGGGCGCGCCGGCGCTGCCCGCCGCCGGCCCCGACGAGAGCTGGTAGGCCTCGGTCGCGCAGATCGTCCGGAGGAGGTGCCGGAGGTCGTAGCCGTGCGCGACGAAATCGGCCTCGAGCCGGCGTTGGACCTCGGGCAGGAGGCCTGGGGTCGACGGGCGCAGATCGTCGATCGGCTCGACGAAGCCCTTACCGAGCATGAGGGCCCACATGCGATTGACGATGGCGCGCGCGAACCACGGGTTCTTGGGATCGACGATCCACGCGGCGAGCGACCGCCGGCGGTCGGGCCCGGTCGCGAGCGGCGTGCCGTCGAGCGCCCGAGGCTCGAGCGCGGCGATCTCGCCGAGCTCGGGGCGCGCGTTCTTGCCGCGCCCGAGGAACGGCCGCTCGACGTCCTCGAGCGCGACGCGCCGGAGCTCGCCCTTGTCCTTTGCGCGGTCGACGGGGACGGGGCGGACGCGCATGTACGCTGCAGTGAAGCGGCGGAAGTCCTCCTGGGTCCACGCCTCGGTCTTGTGGTCGTGGCACTGCGCGCACTGGATCTGCACGCCGAGGAACACGCGCGAGGTCGTCCCGGCGAGGTCCTCGGGGGTGCGCGCGTAGCGCAGGATCCAGTTCACCGCGCCGTTGACGTCCTCGTCGTCGGACGCATCGGCCGAGCCCCAGGGCCGGCGCGGCCCACCCGGGCTGCTCACGCCCGTGGCGGTCACGAGATCGGTGACGATCTCGTTCCAGGGCGCGTTGCGCGCGAAGCGACCGCGGAGCCAGCGCCGGAAAGCGCCGCGATCGACGAGGGGGGCGCGGCCGAGCCGCCCCATGAGGACGCCGTCCCAGTAGTCGGCCCAGCGTTCGGCGAAACGCGGACGCTCGAGCAGCGCGTCGACGGCGCGCGCGCGCTTGCCGGGTGAGCGGTCGGCGACGAAGGCGAGGACCTCGTCCGGCGCCGGGAGATCGCCGTTCAGATCGAGGTGGATGCGGCGCAGGAAGGTGGCGTCGTCGGCGGGCGGCGCGGGGGTGGCGCCCTGCTTCTTCCATTCCGCGCGGAGCGCCGCGTCGATCGCGGCGACGGTGCCGACGTCGGGCGCGGGCGGAGCGGCCGCCGACGCGGCGGGCCCCCCGGCCCCCCGCGGGCCCCGCCCCCCGCCCCCCCCCCCCCCGGGCGCCCCCCCCGGGGGGGGCGCCCGGCCCCCCCCCC
>CAYJPW010000104.1:0-36492 GCA_964372055.1 uncultured Polyangiaceae bacterium | reverse complement strand
GCATCGGGGTGGCTGCCCCGCAGGGCCGGCGCCGCAACCGCCGCGTCGGGCTGGCTCGCGCGCGGGGAAGGCGCGCCCGGCCGCTGGCTCGCGCGGGGCGCCGGCGCCGCAGGCGGTGCGTCGGCCTGGCTTCCCCGGGCTCGCGGCACCGCCGCGGGGGCGACGAGCGCCGGCGAGATCGTCGGGCCCACCTCGGAGGCCAGCGTCTTCCCGAGCACCCTCGAGCGCCCGAGCGCCCCCGCCGCGTCCCCGCCGAGCCGGATCGGTCCGGACGCATCGTCCGCCGGCGCCGGAGGTGTCGAACGGCGCGCGAGCGCCGGCCGGGCGGTGAGCGGCGTGGCGGCGTCGTCGAGCTCCTCGGCGGTGGTGGCCTCGTCGTCCTCCGACCGCGATCCGGACCGCTCGTCGCGCGCCTGCGCCGAGCGCGCCGCGAACGGCAGCGCCGCGGTCGCGTCCGCGCCGGGCGGCATCGTCTTGCGGGTCACCTCCAGGTCACCCGTCGGCTCGAGATCGCCGGTCGGCAGCTCGTCCTCGCCGTCCGAGAGCGTGTCGGTCGTGGGGGTCGGCGTCCGCGCCGCCTTGAACGGCGTCACCGGCCAGTCCGCCGGCAACTCGATCTCGGCGGTCTGCTCGGGGCGCGGCGGCGGCTCGGTCTGCCGCGCGCCCCGCTTGGCCGAGGCCTCGTCGCGGAACGGCAGGGCGTCGCGGCGCAGCGTCGGGATCGCGATCTCCTGCGTCGACTCTTCGCGGCGGGCTCGCGCGACCGCGCCCGCGGACCGCGCCGGCGCGCCGGCCGGCGCGCGCGCGGGCAGCTCCCGGGTGACCGGCTCGGCGGGCGGGTCGCCGAAGGGCAGGTGCGGCGGCCGGCCCAGCGGCTTGACGGCGTCGTGGCGGACGTTGAGCAAGTTCGGCTCCTCCTGCGTGCCGGCGAGGCGCGAGGATTCGCCGCCCTCCTCGCCGGCCTCGGCCAGGGCGCCGGGGGTCGCCCCCTCCTTCAGGAGCCGGTCGACGCCGGCGAGCCGCACCGGCTTGCCCCTCTCCTCGACGACGACCACGACCCTCGGGAGCGAACGCTCCTGGCCGCTCGCGACGCTGGTGAGCCCACGCCAGGTGAGCGTCACGAGCGCCCGATCGGCGTCGATCCAGAGCGTGTCGCAGCGGAGCGCCACCTCGCGCGGGCGGCGCGTCGCGGGGTCCGGGACGAAGACCTTCGGGCGAACGCCGGGCAGCCGCGTCTCGAGGTGCGGCTGTTCCGCGTGCAGGTTCTCGAGCGTGATCGCGCCGGGGCGGAGCAGATCGACCTGCTGATCGCGCGGCGCCGCGTTGAAGCACCCGAAGTCGAGCCCCGCCGGGGCCGGCCGATCGGGGACGCGGCCGCGCAGCGCCGGCGCCGATCCCGCCGCCGCGCCGAAGCCCTGCGCCCAAGCGCGCGCCGCGTCCCCGACCAGCGCCTGGCGCGACGCCCACCCCGAGGCGATCGGGCCGAGCCCCGCGGCGCGGGGCGCGCGACCGTCGTCGATGGCCTCGATGTTGGGCAGCGCGGGCACGCCGGTGACGCCGAGCGCCTGCGGATCGATCCCCACGGGGTTCTCCGGCGAGCGCGCGGCGAGCTCCCAGCGCAGCGGCATCCGCGTGAACGGCTGCGCCGCTCCCACCGACCAACCGTCGCCGTTGCGAGCCCAGGCGCGGTGGCCGTGCACGCGCAGCGACTTCGCGAAGTCGCCCACCTTGAGCGCGACCGTCAGGGCCGGCACCGGCGTCCGACCCGGCGCGTGCGCGTGCCCGACGAGGACGATGTCGGCGCGCGGCTTGAACGGCGCGAAGTCGCCGGGCGCGTGCACGCTCACGCCCCCGGGGCGCGCCGAGCCCAGGCTCGCCCCTCCGCCGCCCGCGAAGGGCCCCGCGTCGTCCCACGCCCGCTCGTCCCCGAGCGGGATCTGCTCGCCGGCGATCGTCGCCTCGCCGCCCGCGCGGAGCGCGAACGTCGCCTTCACCAGCACCGTCAGCGTCCACTCGTCCGGGCGTGCCTGCCAGACGAGGGTCCCAACGGCGAACGGGCAGAGCGCGATGACGTCCAACGGACCTCAGGATAGCGGATCGACGCCGGTCAGAGCCGGCCCCAGGTCACCTCGAGATCGGTCCTCGAAAGGAACTCGGCGTCGATGGGCGCGAGCAGCGGCACCACCGCGCACCAGGTCATCGACAGGGTCGCGCGCACCGTGTCGATGCGCACCGTCTGCAGCGCCGCCCGGGGCGTGAGCACCTTGATGTCGGGCGGCCTCACCGCGAAACGCGGAGCCTCGCCGGGCAGCGCGAAGCGAAGGTCCGGCATCTCGCGGCGGAGGTTCTGCAACACGACCGGCTCGTCGCCGCGGAGGCGCTCGACGGCGAGCCCGGGCGCCGCGCCGTTGAGCGCGCGCGGGTAGAGCGTGCCGACCTTGAGCTCCTTCATGTCGACGAGATCGGCGCCGTCGCCGAACGAGGTCTCGCGGATCGGACGCGCCGGTGGATCGTGCGGGAGGAGCGGCCCCATGAAGCGCGCGAAGCGGGGGTAGTAGGCGTGGTGCATCCATCCGAGGTGGCCGGGGATGGGCGCGTCGATCCACGCCGTCGGCGTCGGGACGAAGAACCGATCGGGCAGGAGCTCGTCGCCCGGGTCCTCGATCCGCGGCAGGCGCGCCCCGTCGGCGCGGGCGCGATCGACGTCGAGGAAGTAGCCGGCGCCGGCGGCGTTGCGCGGGTAGGCGAAGATCCCGACCATCGGCGGCTCGTCCGCCGCCGCCGCGATCCCTGTCGCGACGTCGAACGCCGCCTGCGCGGCGCCCGCCGGCGGCGGATCCAGGATCGCCTGTGCGTGGGCGTCGTAGCCGCCATAGGCGTGGTCGTAGCGGAGATCGATCTCCTCGAACGCCTCCGCCGACGAGAACTTCACCGAGCCGTCGCGCTGCACGTCCACGCGCCGCTCGCCGAGCACGCGGAGGCGCCGCGCGAAGCCGCTCACCGCGACCGCGACGTGGAGCTCCCGCGTCCGCTCCGGCGCGTACGCCTTGCCCATGACGACGACGTCGGTCGCCTCCTTGGGCGCGACGAGGTCGGCGTCGTCGAGGAGCGCCTTGTAGCTGTCGTAGCGCTCGTCGATCTCCATCTCGGGCTCGAAGAGCAGCGGCGCCTGCTCGTCGGAGAGGGTGAGGCGCGGCCCGAGCGCGTACGTCCGCTTGGCGAAGCACGCGAGCGCGAGCTTGCCGGTCGCCGGGTGCTTCACGCACCAGACGACCTCGGTGACGCGCGGCGTCGGCCCCGCGTCGTCGGGTTCGTCCTCGTCCTCGCGATCGCTGAGCTCGGTCACCCTCTGCGCTTGCTCCCGTTCGGCGTGCGGCGCTCAGTGCGACGCGGTGATCCCGTCGACGGCGCCGAGCACGTTCTTCACCCCGGGGATCGCCCCCTTGAGCCCGTCGCCGAGGCTCGACGGCCAGGGGTTCTGCCCCGTCGCCGCCGCGCCCGCGTTGAACCCGGTGGCGTTGCGCACCATGTTCATGATGCTGGCGGGGCTCTTGAGGTTGAAGCTCTGGCTCTTCGTGTTCCATTTGAGGGGCGTGATGCGCCCGACGAACTCGCGCGCGAGGCGGTTGCCTGCCTTCTTCCAGCCGGTGCTGTTGAAGAACTGTCTCATGTTCCCGCTCATGAGGTTCCCCCACCCCGTGCGGGTGTTCATCTTGGTCTTGCCCCTCGTGAGGAAGTAGAAGAGCGCGCTCACGGCGAGGTTCACCGCCGCGCGGATGAGCCCGGCCTTGTAGTCGTCCCAGGTCGGCGTCGTCTCGACGGTGCCGGGCTGGAAGATGAGCGAGGTGGGGATCTTGCCGACCATCCAGCAGTCGAGGTTCAAGGAGAGCGAGCAGGGGAACACCGTGGGCGCCGCGGGCGTGCCGCAGATGAGCACCTGCCCGCGCGGCAGCCAGCACGACTGCTCGCCGAACACGAGGTCGAGCGGGAACGTGAGGTTCAGCGGATCGGGCGAGAACGGGAAGTGCGGCCAGAGGATCTTGGGCGAGTGCGCGTCCACGACCGAGTTCACCCCGTTCATCTTCACCGTCGGCTTCTGGTTGCCGCCCATCCAGAAGGGATGGAGCAGGTTGAGCTCCCAGAAGAGCATCGGCGCCGGGATGGGCGTCGGCCAGTGCACGCCGTCGTGCGCGTCGATGCCGACGAGGAGCAGGCCGTTGATGTCGTGGAACTTGTGCGCCATGGCTAGTCCTCGGGAGCGTTCTCCGGCTCGTCGCGGTTCGGGGCTCGTGGGAAGGCGTCGCTCGGCTCGCAGCGCGCCGAGCGGGTCTCGTGCGCGATGAGCGGGTAGCGGTAGGTGGCGCGGTAGACGAACCTCACCTCCGCCGCCTGGGTGTCGATGTCGATCGAGTCGAGGCGCGGCTCGACGCGCTCGCTCCGGTCGCCGACCAGGACCTCGAACACGACCGGGTGCGGCGGGACCTCGAACGCGAGCGTCTCCCCGCGCGGGCGCATGCCCTCGACCGCGACGCGCGTCCCGTAGGGGATGTCGTCGAACGTCGTGCGCGGGGCCGAGCGCGTCGTCACCCGCCCGAGGCGGCCGAGGTCGACGCGCTTGTCCGCCTCGTCGAGCACGTTCGCGGCCCGCATCCCGCCCCAGAGCGGATAGGGCGCGAGGCAGACCGGCTCCGGCCGATCGTCCCAGCTCTGGATGAGGTGATCGGGGTGCTCGAGCGACGGCAGCGCGTGCTCGAGCGCCTGCGAGCGCGTGGTGTAGAAACCGGTGCCGTCGGTGTTGAGCGGGTACGCCGCCTCGTGCTCCGGGAAGATGGCCTCCTCGCCGTCGACCTTGAGCGTCGTCGTCGGCTCGAGGATCCTGCCGCCGTAGGCGTTCTGCCAGCTCATCTCCACGACCTCGAACGGGAGGGGCGTCGTGGGCGTGAGGCCGAGCGCCCCCTCCTGCCAGACGCGCGGCCCGAACGCGACCACGCCCCGCTCCGCCGAGCCGACGACGAGCTTGGCGAGCCCGCGCGGCCCCGGCTCGCCGCCGTCCGGATAGACAAAGCCGCTCGCGCACACCGAGACCGCCGTCTTGATGAACTGCGCGTCGTTCGGGATCGGCGACGGCTCGAGCAGGAGCGGGCGCTGCTCGCGCGAGAGCTCGAGGCGGGACGGGCCGATGCGGTAGGTGACCGAGCTCAGGAACAGGGCCGTGATGTCGTCGTCCTCCGAGTTGCGGAGGAGCGCCGCGGGCAGCGGGGTGTCGTTGACGAGCTCCATCCCGCTCAGTTGAGCTTCACGAGCCCCGCGCTGACGTTGACGAGCCCGCCACCGGTCACGTTGACCGTGGCGCCGATGGCGTCGAGCGTGGCCCCGGCCTTGACGGCGACCGAGCCGCCCTCGATCCCGATCGTCCCGCCCTGGATGGTGATGGTGCCGCCGGTGATGGTGACCGATCCGTCGCCGTTCACCGTGACGGTCGGCGCCGTGACGCTCGCCTCCGAGCCCGCCGACACCTGGAACGTCGCGCCGCAGGCGACCGTGTGGTCGGTGCAGCTGAACTCCTGGAGGCTGCCCGAGGTGAAGCTCTGCGTCGGAGCCGACATGCTCTGCGAGGTGCCCGACGAGAGCGACTGGGCGCCGCCGGCCGTCATGCTCTGGCTGGCGCCGACGCTCGTGGCCTGATCGGCGGCGACGGTGATCGCCTGCGCGGCGCCGACCGTGATCGCCTGGGCGGCGCCGATGGTCGTCGTCTGGGCGGCGCCGGTGGTGACCGTCTGATCGGCGCCGATGGTGATGCTCTGGCTCGCGCCGACGAGCGTGGTCTGGTTGACGCCGACCGAGAGGCTCTGGTTCGCCCCGACGGCGAGCGACTCGTTCGCACCGACGACCTGGCTGTTGTTGGCACCGACGGTCGTCGAACGGTTCGCGCCCGTCGACTCGGTCCGGTTCACGCTCACGCTCGACGAGCTGTCGTTGCCGACGCTCTCGGTGCGGTTGCGCGCGCACTCGCTGTTCCAGTCGCGCGCGGCGTGGAGCTTGATCTCCTCCTTGCCGGCGGCGTCGTCGAACATGAACTCGTTGTACTTGCCCCCGCCCGGCGACGAGAACGACTTGAACGTGCTGATCGTGGGCGAGCCGACCGAGGGCGCCGGGGGGCGGTTGGCGCCGTTGTAGACGCGGCCGGTGACGAGCGGCCGATCCGGATCGCCCTCGACGTGCTCGACGATGACCTCGACGCCGACGCGCGGGTGCCACACGGCCCCCTCGCCGCCGCCGGCGAACATCTGGCTGACGCGGACCCAGCACGAGCTCGGCTCCTTGGCGTTGCGCGACTCGTCGCGATCCCAGTGAAAGCGCAGCCGCACGCAGCCGATCTCGCTCTGCGGCGGTCCGCCCACGTGGATCTCGGCGCCGGCGGCGCTCGGCTCGGCGGTGACGAACGCCGTCTGCGAGCCGACGATGCGCGGCCGCGGCGTCACGCGCGCCGGGCGGAAGTGGCTCTCCTCGATCGTACCGTCCTTGCCTCGGCGCGCGCACTCCATCGTCACCTCGAACGGCACGGTGACGATGTTGTTCGGGTTCGGGATCACGCCCTCCTGGTGTCCCCGGACCTCGAGCCTGGTCACGAGGTACTCGCCCTCGTAGCGGTTCTTGGCGTGCTGGAGGAAGAAGATCGATCCCGCGGCGAGGAAGCGGGCCTTGCCCTCGCCCACCGCGTACGCGGCCTCGACGCCGTAGCGCTCGAGGATCGCGGTGGCGAGCGGCACGCCCTGCGACGGCGCGTCGGGGAAGCCGCCCGGGTACTGGTACTCGAAGAGGTCCGCCTTCCCGACGCCGCCCTCGCCCTCGGCGAGCATGTCGGCGGCGGGCTTCTTCCAGTTGTAGTCGTCGAGCGCGACGCTCTTCGCGCGGAGGCGCCCGCCGAGCTTCACCGTGCTCACCTCGCGCCCGTTGATGCCCAGGCCGAGCGGCAGGAACGGCTCGAGGCGCGCCCTGCCCGCGTCCTTGTCCGAGAGGACCAAGAGGCAGGCGTTGCGGCCGTTCTCGAAATGGAACGCGACCCCCTCCTCCTCGAGGAGGCGCGCCACGAACGCGAAGTCGCTCTCGTTGTACTGCACGCAGTAGGGCCGGACCGTCTTGTCGTCGAGCCGGAGCGAGTCGGCGACGCGCCAGGTGTAGAGCTCCGCCGCGGGCGTGTAGCTCGCGCCGATCCCGTCGTCGTCCTCGACGGTCGCGCCGTCGGCGAGCGACAGGCTCGGGTCGCCCTGGAGCACGTCGTCGATGATCTGGCGCGTGGTCTTCTCGAGGTAGATGCGGCAGCGCTTGCGGTACTGCGCGCGCGCGAGCGGGGGAACGACGACGACGCGGTAGAGCATCCCGTCCGCGAGGGTGTTGATCTCCTCGGCCTCGGCGATGATGCCGTGGACGACCTTGTACGCCGGCTCGCTGCTGGTCGCGATCCGCAGCGTCGCGCGCGACTGCACCAGGTCGTGGATGTCGACCTCCGGCGACGGCACCTTCGACGCGAGCGTGAGCTCGTAGCGGTAGAGCCCCGACATCTGCTCGGTGCCGCGGAACTCGACCACCTGGAGGTGCCCCCACGGAGCGTCCGGGCCCTCGGCCCCCTCCCAAGCGAACGTGAAGTCGGTCGTGCTCATCGTGTCCTCGCTCCTCGTCGGCCCTCGATACTCGCAGGGCGGTCTGCGGCTTCGCAACGAGCCCGCTCGCCACACATCTGCGCCAAGGTGAGCGGGATGCTCCGCGTCGATTACCTCGTCGCCGCGAGACCCACTCGGTGCTGCTCGTCCCGTTGGCGACGAGCACGAGTCAGGCCAGTCGCCAACATGGGGGCTCCGCCCCCAAACCCCCGCGGCAATTGCCGGTCGGCTTCGCCGCCCGGACACCCGACCTCCGCTTCGCTGCGGCCGGGTCAATTGCCGCCGAGTTGGGGGGAGTCGGCGTTCGTTTTGGTGGGATCATTGGCGCCGGCCTCCAGCCGCCCTCCGCTTCGCTCCGGTCGGGTCGATTGCGCGCCGCGCGAATGCACGCGAGCGGATCGGGAGCGATCCTCGATGAGGGCCCGGCGATCCGCGCAACCCGAGGTTGGCGGTGCCAACCAACGGTTGGCGCTCGCGCCACGCGCGCTCCTGGACGCGCCCGCGCCGGCGCCGCTAGGCTCGGTGCGATGTCCGATGACACCGACCCGCGCCGCGCCCTGGCGCGCCCGAGCGACACCACCGTCGTGCCGCTGGCCTCGGGGCGCCGCCTCGAGGTGGAGCCCACCGGCGCCGGCGACGTCATCCGCATCCGCGCGGCGGAGGGGCAGTGCGTGCTCACGGTGACCATGACCGACGCCGGTCCGGTGCTCCAGCTCTCGGGCGCGGCGATCGAGATCGCGTCGGCGGGGCGCCTCGATCTCGCCTGCGAGGATCTGCGCGTGCGCGCGGCACGGAGCGCATCGATCGAGGTCGGCGGCGATCTCACCGAGCGCGTCGCCGGCACGGCGCGCCGCGAGGCGCGATCGATCGATCTCGAGGCCGCGCCCGGCGGGGTCACCGTGAAGGCGAACGACGACGTGCGGGTCAACGGCGAGCGCGTGCTGCTCAACTCGGACGATCCGCCGATGCCGCTCACCTGGGAGGAGCACCAGGAGCGCGAGCAACGGCGCCTGCTCGAGGCGCGCACGGCCAAGAAGGGCTGAGCGCCGGGGTTCGTTCAGTCGCCGATGACGCGCGCGCTCTTTCCGTCGCCGTAGACCGCGAGGGCCGCGCCGGGGAACCGCTGAAGGAGCGCGGAGAGCGCGGGCTCGAGCAGCAGCGCGCCGCCGATCGCGCCGAGGACGTCGGGCGCGATCGCGGTCTCCCCCGAGATTCCCAGCGCGACCGCGAGCCCGCCGGCGCGGGTCACGATCGCGATCGGCGCGGGTGCGGGGATCGCCTCGCCCGGCGTCGCGCGCGTCGTCCCGCGGCGCACCGGCGTCGCCTCGGTGCCGAGCTCGATCTCGAGCTCGGGCACGAGCACGCCCTCGCGGGGCGGGGCGAACGCGAGCGCCGCGGACAGGCCCCACCCGTCGATGGCGACGATCGCGTCCGCGATCGCGCGCGAGCCGTCGCCCGGGCCCCAGGGCGGCGTGATGGCGAGCCCCTCCGAGCCGGCCGCCTCGGTGCGCGCTCCGGTCTCGGCGGGTCGCGCCTCCGCGACGTCCACCTCGGTGAGCGCCCCGCCCGCGACCGCTCCGCCTGCGGCGATCAGCGGGCGCAGGATCTCGGGGACGCGGAGCGCGAGCAAGCCGGCCTGTCCGACGCGCTCGAGAAGCCGCGCGCGCGCGCCGGCGCCTCGCGCCGTCGCCGCGGCGACGCCGGCGCGGGCCAGCTCGTGCAGGCCGAGGCGCCCGCGGTATCCGTGCAGGAGCGAGATCATCGCCACCGAGCGGGGCGCGCCGGCGCGCGCCGCCGCCGGGATCGACGCCTCGTCGACGTAGCCGCGCGGCCTGGGCGCGCCCCGGCCCGGCTGGACCGATCGCCCGTCGAAGGCGCGCGCGCCGACCCCCGCTCCAGCGACGAGCGCGACGGCGGGCGCGAGCAGCACGCCAGGGTCGCTGCCGGCTGCGGCGAAGAATCCGGCGATGACGGCGTCGATCGCGCCGCCGCCGGCCGCGAGGGCCGCGCGGGCCGCTTCGGCCACGCCGGGGGCGCGCGCGGCCGCGGCCGCGGCCGGAGGGACCCGCCGGTGCGCGCGTTGCGCCGCGCCGGGCCTCGGGCTCACTGCTCCTCGTCCTCGGCGAGGAGCGCGCTCTGCGACGCGGGACGGACGAGCATCGCGCCCCCGGCGACCGCCTTGCGCGAGAGCGCTGCTTTGAGCCCCGCCTTCACGCGCGCCGCGTCCGGCGCGCCCTCGACCACCACGAACGCCTCGCGACGGCCGCGCAGGCGGTCGGCGACCCGATCGACCGTGGCCGCGCCGATCGCCGCACCCTTGCCGAGCGCGCGCAGCCGCGTGTAGGCGATCGGCCCCGGCGGCAGCACCTCCCGCGCGGCGTCGAGGACCGGGACGACGCCGGCGGCGCGCGCCGTCGACCAGAGGTCCTCCGTCTCCCACAGCCCCGCCGCCTCCCACGCGACGACGACGCCCTCGCGAGGCAACCGCTCGAGCAGCGCGGCGAGGCGCTTGCGGTTGGTCTGGGTCGGCCGCACCGAAGGCGGCGTGGCCACGACCAGGCAGCGCGCCTCGACGGCGGTCGCCACCTCGAGCGCCTGGGCGAGCGCCGCGTCGAACGCGGCCCCCGGGGCGAGCTCGCCGACGGCCCGCGGCAGCACCACGCTGAACACGAAGCCGGGAGGCACGCTGCGGCGCCACGCCCGCAGCGTCGCGAGCTTGGGCATCGCCGTGTCCACCGGGCGCAGCTCGACCATGTCGAACCGCTCCTTGTACTTCTTGATGTCGCCCACGAGGGCGGGCAGTCCAACGAGGAGTCGGGCCATCCGTGGCTCCTTACTCGATCACTCGAAGTGGAACCATTGGGTCGGGTTGGCTCGCACGAACTGCTCCATCTGGCGCGTTGTGCTCCGGGCGGCCGCGTCGAGCTCGTCGGGGGTCGGGCGCCGCGGTAGACGGATCGGCTCGCCGACGAGGACCTCGTACTCCATGTAGCGGAGGCGGCGCGTGTACGCCGGGATGATCGGCGCGCCGGTCAAGGCCGCGAGCTGGAGCGGGCCCTCCGGGACGAGCCAAGGCTCGCCGAAGAGCTCGACCTTGCGGCTGCGCATCCCGGGCGGCAGGCGATCGATCTGCAGCGCCACGACGCCTCGCTTGCGGAGGTGCGCGAGCAGCGGGAGCGCGTCGAGCGGTCCGGAGCCGATGTGCACCCGGATACCGGCGCGGTCGCGCACGCCGTCCTGGACCGCCTGGGCGCGCTCGTCGCGCTCGCGCTGCATCACGACGAGCACGTCGGCGGCGTGGACCGACCGCAAGAGCGGGCCGGCCGCCTGCCAGCCGCCGGTGTGCGCGGTGGCGACGATGACGCCGCGGCCCTCGCCGACGGCCGCGGCGTAGTTGTGATCGTTGACGCAGTGGGCGACGAGGTGCGCTCCCCGATCGCTGCCGGCGACGAAGGCCTCGGTCAGGCAGTTGGCGTAGTTGGTGAACACGCGCGCCACGTCGGCGTACTCGACGACCGGGCTCCTCGGGCCGAGCGCCCAGCGCAGGTTGCGGAGCACCGCGCGGCGGTGCCGCCGGAGCGCGACGGCGAAGGCGAGCCCGAACACCGGCGGGCTGTGGCGCACGAACGCGTCCGGCCCATACGTCACGCCCGCGTTGATCGCCCGCCTCCAGAAGAGCGAGTCGTGCTTGGCGACGTCGGAGAGGAGCTTCTCTAGCCTGGTCGGGAGGATCACGGGACGAGACGCTTCGGGGTGGTGGGCAAAACCCACCGAGGCCGGGATCGACTCCCGAGCGGCGCGACGATACCGCAGTCGAGACCCGCGGGCAGGCCTCCCGCGCAACCGCCCGAACGCCGGCGCCCCGCGAGCGCCGACGCGGGGATGGCGGCCGCCGCCCCGGCGGGGCGCGCCGGTTTGCCGCTCACTTCAGCGCCGCGATTTTCCTGCGCACGGCGTCGCGATCCACGGGGCCCTCGCCGCGGAGAGCCGCCTCCCAGGCGGTGCGTGCGCGCGCCTTGTCGCCCTGCTTCGCCGCGAGCTCGCCCGCCTCGACCCACCCGGGGCCCCACTTGGCGAAGTCGGTCGTGACGCGATCGGTGAAGCCCTTCGCCGTCGTGAGGCGGCCCGCCGCGAGGCAGGCACGCGCGGCGTGGACGAGGGGGGTCGGGTCCGTCCGATCGAGCCCGAACGCCTTCTGGTAGGCCTCGACCGCGAGATCGACGTCGCCGCGGCCGGCGAACGCGTCGGCCGCGACCAGGTCGCCCGCGGCGGCGTTCGGGATGAGCTTCTTGGCCGCCTCGCCCTCTTTGAGCGCGTCGTCCCAGCGGGCCTGCAGCACCCGCACCTTGCCGAGGGCCACGTGCGCCGGGAAGAGCGCGGCGTCGAGCTTCACCGCCTCGGTCGCGGCGCGCTCGGCGGTCGCGAGATCGCCGAGCTCGAGCGACGCGAGGGCGAGCTCGGCGTGCGCGGCCGCGAACGACGGGCGGATCCGCACCGCGGCGGCGAAGGCGTCGCGGCCCTCTTTGCTCCGGCCCAGCACCTCGCCGAGGTGGAAAGCGATCTCGGGGTCCGCCGGATCGGCGCTCGCGGCCCTGCGGAGCTCCTCGAGACCGGCGTCGCGCTGGCCCTGCACGACGAGGAGCTGCCCGAGGTGATGGTGCGCCTCGGGGCGCGTGTCGGCCGCGCGCACCGCCGCGCGCAGCGCGGCCTCGGCCTCGGCGACCTTCCCCGTGAGGACGAGCGCCCTGCCCTCGGCCACCTTGGCCTCGTAGAGCCCTGGCTCGATCTCGAGCGCCTTGGCGACCTCGGGCATCGCCTCGGTCGCGCGGTTCTGGAACAGGTGCGCCTCGGCGCGGCACGCGGCGGCGAGCGCCTTGGCGCCGGCGGGCAGCGCCGTGCACGCGGAGAGCGCGCCGCGGAGATCGCGCTGATCAATCTTCACGCGCGCCAGCTCGTAGCGGAGCGCGGCGACGAGGCCGCTCTTCCCCGCCGCAGGCAGGCCGGCGCCCCGGGTCAGCTCGGTCGATGCCTCGCCGGGGTGCCCGGAACGCCGCAGCGCCTTGCCGAGCGCGAGCGCGGCGCCGGGATCGCCTGGGCTCGCCTTGGCCGCGGCGCGGAGGGCGGGCAGCTCGGCTTCCTGGGCCGCCGCCCGCGGGGACCAGAGCGCTGCGGCCGCTGCCAACGCCAAGCTCGAAAGGATCGCCTTCGTCATCTCGTGGGCCCTTTTACCACCGGACGCAAGATCGCCAGCACGTTAGACGGTGGTTCGTGGAGCTCCACGCAATCGCGGTGGGGTGGTGCCCGGAGATTTCACAGGGAGGCGGGGAGACAGGGAGTTTTCCGGGGGTGGATTCGGGCCCACGCGAACGACCGAGAGGTCCTGCTCCGTCCCCTCCCCATGCGGCGAGCCGGGCGCGGGTCCCCTCCAAGACTGCGGAATTGACCCGACCGCAGCGAAGCGGAGGTCCGGTGTCCGGGCGGCGAAGCCGGCCGGCAATTGACCCGACCGAAGCGAAGCGGAGGGCGGGTGTCCGAAGGAGGCCAGCGCCGATGGACGCCACCGAAACGAACGGCGGCTCTCCGCCGGACTCCGCCGGCAATTGCCCGGGGGGTTTGGGGGCGCAGCCCCCAAGTAGAAGCCAATTGACCCGACCGAAGCGAAGCGGAGGGCGGGTGTCCGGGCGGCGAAGCCGACCGGCAATTGCCGCGGGGGTTTGGGGGCGGAGCCCCCAGCAAGGCGATTCAGCTGGTTCTACCCTTCGCCGCGCCCCGAGCCCAGGGCGCGCGCCGCGATGTCCCGCACGGCCCGGTCGGGGTGGGACGCAGCGCGTTCGAGCGCGCGCTTCGCCTCGGGGTCGTCCGAGGCGCTCGCCAGCCGGCGCGCGGCGAGGAGGGCGGCGTTCCGCGCGAGCCCGGCCGCGCCGGCGCGCTTGATGGGGCTCCCCTCGGCGACGGCGTCCCAGCTCTCGGCGTCGAGCGCCGCGAGCTCGTCGAGGCCGAGGGCCGACCAGCGCGCGAGCGGCTCGAAGGGCGCGGTGCGCGCGGCGGGCGGCGCCGCGGTGCGGTTGAACGGGCAAACGTCCTGGCACTCGTCGCAGCCGAAGAGGTGCTCGCCCACGGCCTCCTCGAGGTCGGCGGGCGCCGCGCTCCGCGCCTCGATCGTCCAGTACGAGATGCACCGCCTCGGATCGAGCACGAACGGCGCGACGAACGCCGAGGTCGGGCACGCGTCGAGGCACCGCGTGCACGAGCCGCAGCGCTCGGCGATGGGCGTGTCCGGCTCGAGCTCGAGGGTGGTGACGACCTCGCCGAGGAGCTGGTAGCTGCCCTGCCCGGGGGTGATCACGAGCCCGTTCTTGCCGACGAAGCCGATGCCGGCGCGGGCCGCCCAGGCGCGCTCGAGCACCGGCTCGACGTCGCAGAGGGGGCGCGCCTCGACGCCCTCGCCGAGACCGCGCACGAACGCGGCGAGGCGCCGGAGCTTCTTGCGCAGGTGGTTGTGGTAGTCCTGCCCGCGCGCGTACCGGGCGATCCGGCGCGCGAGCGGGGCGTCGGCGGCCTCGTCCTCGGGGGCCCGCGCGTAGCGCCGCCCCACGCAGATGACGCTCTTCGCGTGCTCGAGCACGTCGCCGCCGTCGAGCCGCAGGCGAGCCCCGGCGTTGGCGGCGAGCCAGCCCATCTCGCCGTGCATGCCGCGCGCGACGAACGCGAGGTACCGGTCGTGATCGGCGGCGATCGGCTCGTCTGCCCTCGCGATGCCGACCACGTCGAAGCCGAGCGCGAGCGCGCGCCGTCGGACGCGCTCCCGGAGCGGGCCGCGCTCGGCCGCGGGCGACGTCGGGCGCTGGGGGGCTTGGCTCATCGGGCCCTGTTCAGATAGCCTACGGCGAAAATCTCCGCCGCTCTTCGCGGCGGCACGCGAGGTGATTTCGATGCGCATGTCTTGGCTTGGTGCGGGCTCGTTCTTCCTGGTCCTGGCGGCCGGCGCGTGCGGCAACAGCACGGGTACGGGGAGCAGCGGCGGCGGCGGCAACGGCGGCGGCACGGGCAGCTGCGGGCTCGGCGAGGCCGCGAACGCCGAGTTCTGCCAGGCCGATCCGGCCAGCCCCAACTGCGCGCTCGTCACCGGCGTCTACACGACGTCGGTCTGCGGCGTGCCGCTCAAGGCGCCGCCGGGCGAGCTCCAGCGGTCGCAGAACGTGAAGGAGTACGCCGGCTCGGGGCCGCCCCAGCTCGATTGCTTCTTGCCGAGCGGCTACCCGGATCCGCCGGATCCGAACAAGCAGGCGGTCACGATCAAGGGCATCGCCAAGATCTTCTCGCACGGGTGCGAGTCGAAGGACCTCTCGATCGAGATCCACGAGGTCATCCGCACCGGCGGGGCCGACGACGGCGATCTCGGTCCGGTGGTCGGCACGCCGATCACCACCGTGGCCGACTGCAAGGCGGCCGGTGCGGGCCAGGCGAGCACCGAGGAGGACTGCGGCACGCGCTACGAGTGCTTCTACGAGTACGCGAACGTCCCGACGGAGACCGAGCTCGTCATCAAGACCGACGGCGCCCTCTGGGCCCCGCTCTACGAGTACAACGTCTACATCCCCAACAGCGAGGTCGTCGCGGGCGCGTGGGACCACGACGTCCGCGCCCTCGCGCAGGACGACTACACCGTCATCCCGCAGGCTGCGTTCGGCGGCACGGTGACCCAGACCCACGGCGTCATCGCCGGCGAGGTGCACGACTGCGGCAACGTGCGGCTCATCAACGCGACCGTCGACACCGACACCGACAAGGTCATCACCACGTACTTCACCGACAACGAGGAGCACCCGCTCCCGGACCCGAGCCGCGCGGGCACGAGCACCCTCGGGCTCTACGCGGCCATGGACATCGCCGCGGGCCCCGTCACCGTCGCGGCGGCGGGCCAGGTGAACGGCGGCCTCGTCTCGGTGGGCTTCTACCGCGCCCGGATCTTCCCGGACTCGGTCACCAGCGTGACCTTCCGCGGCCTCAAGCCCTTCCAGGTCCCGGTCGGCGGGACGGGGGCCGGCGGCGGGACCGGCCAGTAGCCGGTCGCCGGCCCCGAGACCTCGAAGATGCATGCGGCGGCGCGACGTGGATCGCGCCGCACCTTCAACCCCGTAGCCGATCCAACGTGATCGCGCAGG
The DNA here is from genome assembly GCA_964372055.1 of uncultured Polyangiaceae bacterium. GTDB lineage: Bacteria > Myxococcota_A > Polyangia > Polyangiales > Polyangiaceae > CAYJPW01. The sequence goes on along the minus strand of CAYJPW010000104.1, from coordinate 20,666 downwards.
CGGCGCGCACGCTGAGGTGGTTGTAGCCGTCGCCCGCGCCGGCGATCGGCTCGAGGCGGACGTCGGCGGCGGCGGTGACCGCGGCGGCGAGGCCCCACCCCGTGCCGAACGTGATCAGGACCGGGAGCGCCGACGACGCGAGCCGGGCGCGCGCGGCGGCGTACGTCGTCACCGCCCCGCCGCGCGCCGAGGCCGCGGTGGTCCAGAGCTCGACGCCGCCGCGGCCCGCCTCGCCGCCGAGCGCGGCGTAGACGTCCTCCAGCGCCGGAACGATCCGGATCACTTCGAGGGCGACGCCGCGGTCGGGGATGCGGCGGCGCCCCGAGCCGGTGACCCAGTGGTCGCGGATGCGCTCGGCGAGCTGGCGCTGCGCGAGGACCGGGTGGACGACGAAGAAGTCGCCCGCCCCGTACGTCCGCGCGCTGCGCGCGATGTCGTGCAGATCGAGGTTGGTGATCGCGGTCGTCACCGTCTCGCCCGCGCGATCGAGCACGGGGTGGTGCACCAGCGCGACGGCGAGGCGGGTCACGGGCGGCTGCCCCGATCCCCGCGCGGCGGGGAGACCAGGTCGGGGCGGCGCTCGGCGGTTCGGCGGGCCGCCTCCGTCCGGCGCCACGCCGCGATGGCCCCGTGGTTCCCGCCGACGAGGACCTCCGGCACCGTGAGGCCGCGGAACTCGGGCGGTCGGGTGTACTGCGGGTATTCGAGCATCCCGCCCCAGGCGGGGCTGTGCGACTCGAGCGACGTCGACGCCTCGTTGCCGAGCACGCCGGGCAGCCAGCGCGAGCAGGCATCGAGGATCGCCATGGCGGCGATCTCGCCGCCGGTGAGGACGAAGTCGCCGAGCGAGATCTCCTCGTCGACGAAGCTGCGCACCCGCTCGTCGAACCCCTCGTAGCGGCCGCACACGAGCGCGATCGCCGGCCGCGCGGCGAGCTCGAGCACCTTGGCCTGGTCGAGCGGGCGGCCCTGCGGGCAGAGCAGCACGCGGTGCGCCTTGGGCTCGGCGCCGGCGTCGAGCGCCTCGAGGCACTCGACCACGCAATCCACCCGCATCAGCATCCCCGAGCCGCCGCCGTAGGGCGTGTCGTCGACGCTCTTGTGCTTGCCGATGCCGAAGTCCCGCGGGCTCTTGAAGCGGACCGCCAGCGCGCCGGAGCTCACCGCGCGCCCGAGCATGCTCGTCTCGAGCAGCGGCGTGAACAGCTCGGGGAACAGGGTGACGACGTCGGCGCGCATCGGGGTCTCGGTCAGAGACCCTCGACGGTGTGCAGGACGACGCGCCCGCCGTCCACGTCGATCGACGCCACGTACGCCTCGACCAGGGGCACCTCGAGCGCGCCGGCGCCCGGCCGCTCGATCACCAGCACGTCGCAGGTCGGGTACGAGCGCAGCTCGGTGACGACGCCGACGTCGTCGCCGGCGGCGGTGACCGCCCGCGCCCCCTCGACGTCGCACGCGTAGAACTCGCCCGGATCGAGCGCCGGGAATCGATCGCGCTCGACGAGGACCTTGGCGCCGCGCACCGCCTCGGCGGCGTCGCGATCGGGCACGCCGGAGAGCGTCACCAGGAGCGCCTTGTCGGCAGGCCGCGCCGTCTGGATCGAGGCCTCGCGCTCCGAGCCGTCCGGCAACCGCAGCCGGATGGGCGGCCGGCTCGCGAGCAGGTCGGAGCCCTCGTTGTAGAGCTTGAGCCGGAGCTCGCCGCGCACGCCGTGGGGCCGCGCCACCTCGGCGACCGCGACGAGACGCCGGCCCTTGCCGCCCGCGGGCATCGTCGTGGTCTTCAGTCGACGATGTCGAGATGCGCGCGCCGGCCCGCCTTGGCGGCGGCCGCGCTGAGCAGCATCCGGATCGACTGCGCGGTGCGGCCGTCTTTGCCGATCACCTTGCCGATGTCCTCGCGGGCGACGCTGAGCTCGATGCGGGGGAAGCGATCGCCCTGCACCTCGCGGACGACGACGCGATCGGGCTGATCGACCAGCGAGCGCGCGACCAGCGCGACGAGCTCGCCGAGCGGAGAGAGGGAAGAAGCTTCGGTCATGGGCTAGGCCGACGGGGCGAGGGCGGCGGCGCCGAGGTCTTGGACGTCCTTGCCCTTGAGGAGGAGGGCCACCGTGTGCGACGGCTGGGCGCCCTTCGAGAGCCAGTGCTGGATGCGGGCGCCGTGGACCCGGACCTCGGGGCGGCGGGGATCGTAGGTGCCGACGCGCTCGATGAACCGTCCGCCGCGCGGGCTGCGCTGATCGGCGACGACGATGCGGTAGAAGGGCGTCTTGGTGGTGCCCGCCCGGGCGAGACGGATATGAACGGCCATCGGAGGTCCTTGAATGCTGGTTGGCCCCGGAGCAAGCCGGAAGGGCGCAACGTTCGGTGGAAGAGGTCGCCCGGCACACGGTAGCGACCGGGGCGGCGCAAGGTAGGCGATCGTCCCCCGTCGGTCAACCGATGCGGGCGGCGACGTCCGACGCGGTTCCTGGAGAGCCCACTTGGACGCACGAGGCGGTCCGTCGAGGGCGGCGGGGCGAGAGGTTCGTGCGGAGTAGACGCCCGTCCGGCGCTCTCGGGAGGGCGCCGGTCGCGAGCTTCAGCAGGTCTTCGCTACGTTACCCCAGGTCGAGGATGATGACCCCACGGTCGGGATCGTCCTCGTCGTCGGGGGCGCGACGCGGAGCCGGCACACGATCGAGCGGGAGCTCCAGGCGAGGGCGGTTCTCCTCGCGCTGGGCGCGTTCCTTCTCTTCGCGCTGCCGGATCTGCTCGATGATGAAAGGAGGCAGCATCGAACTCCTCCAACCTCACGGTTCCGCCAGGGTACCCTTCGAATCCAGTGCAGCTCCTCTGCTCTCTTGCCGTCGGACCGAGGTCAGCGGAAAGGACCCCGTTCACAGGACGAATCTAGCAATGCACTCCTGGGGGTCAAGGTTATCGCGCCCCGGGCGCCCTCCAGCGCACCCTCGTCTCCGCATGCCGCCCACTCACCTACCCCCGCCGGTCGACCCTCGACGTCGACGCGTGCTGCCCCGACGCCGCGAGGTCGCGTCCGTCGCGGCGGCTGTCGGACCGAGGGGCGTTCGGTGTACAACGTGACGCGTCATGCAGGTCGTGCTCGAGCCCCAGCGCGATCGGTTTTCGGGGCCGCTCGAGCCAGAACGCCGAGCGGCCGCGCGGCCCCGCGCGGTCCAGGTCAGGGCGGAGACGGACGGGCGGTGACGCGGTCCCCTCGCCGCGGCGCCCTCCGCCTGCTCGGGGCGGTGCTCGCATGGGTCGTCGCCGTCCTCTTCGCGAGGGACGCGCGCGCCGAGTCCTTCGACGTCGCCGACACCTCGTGGGAGGGCTGCTCGGAGCTCCTCGAGATCGCGCGCTCCGAGCTCGGCGAGGCGCGCGTGCGGCCCGTCGCCGTCCTCAACTGGGACGAGGTGATGCCCGAGGACGGCGTCCTCGCGCTCCACCCGATGCAGGGCATGGACGCCGACGAGACGGCGACGTTCATGAAGGCGGGAGGGCGCCTCGCCATCCTCGACGACTACGGCCGCGGCGACGAGACGCTCTCGCGCTTCAAGATCGAGCGCGCCGGCGTGCCCGCGCGGCCGGTGTCGGCGCTGCGCAACCGCGCGGCGCTCGCCATCGCCGAGCCGGTCATCGACGTGGTCGCGGGCCGCCCGACGACGGGGCCGCACCCCGTCGTGGCGAACGTCCAGCGGCTCGTCACCAACCACCCGACGGGCCTGCGCCACCCGCAGCTGTCGCCCGTGCTCCGCATCCGCGCCATCGGCGAGCCCGAGGCGATCATCGCGGTCGCCGGCCAGGTCGGCAAGGGACGGCTCTTCGCGATGAGCGATCCGTCGGCGGTCATCAACATGATGCTCCGCTATCCGGGCAACCGGGCCTTCGTGGCCGGGCTGGCGCGTTACCTCGTCGACGACGACCCGATGGTCGGGCGCAGGCAGGGCCGCCTCTTCATCGTGGCCAACCGCTTCCGCGAGGAGGGCGGCTTCGGCGGTGACTCCAGCCTGAAGAAGGACGTCGACTCGTACCTGCGCGCCATCGCGTCCGCCATCGCCGACGCGCGACGAGAGGGGCTGCCTCGCTGGCTCGACGTCACGCTCGGCGCGATCGCCCTCCTCGGCGTCGCGGTCTGGGTGGCGCGCTCGTCGGCCAAGACCTACAAGGGCCCGCTGCCCCGCTACGCCCGCGGGACGCCGCTCGTGTCGCAGGGCGGGGTCGCCGGCCGCTTCGGGCTCATCGCCGCGCCCTCGTCGCCTCGGAGCCTGCTCCTGATGGAGCTGAAGAGCGCGCTCTACGAGTCGATCACGCTCCGGCTCGGGCTCGCGGCCGAGCCCACGCCCGACGCGCTCACCAAGATGGTCCAGCGCGCCGGCTCGCTCGACGACGCCGCGACGGTCGCGCTGAGGCAGGTGCTCTCGACGATGCAGCGGGTCGAGGCCTCGATGGTCGCCGGCCGACCGGCGAGCGTCTCCAAGGCGACCCTGGCGCACGCGGCGGGCGTGGTCCACGAGGTGCTCGCGGCCTGCGGAGCGGACGCCTCGAGCCTGGACAAGCTTCAGGCTATCGTACCCGCCGGGGCCGAAGAGCCCGCTCACCCACCGATCCCAGGAGAAGGCGCCGCATGATGCAGCAGGCCGTTGCCGTGGACGAGATCGCCGCCGCCAAGGAGCGGATCGAGGAGCTGCGGCGCGAGGTCATGCGCATCTACATCGGCCCGGCGCGGGTGGTCGATCTGCTCCTGACCGCGCTGCTCGCCCAGGGCCACGTGCTCCTCGAGGGCGTGCCCGGCGTGGCGAAGACCACCCTCGTGAAGGCGTACGCCGCCGCGCTCGGGGCCGCCGTCCGGCGCATCCAGTTCACGCCCGACCTGCTCCCCGCCGACATCACCGGCACCTACGTGCTCTCGCCCAAGGAGGGCACCTTCTCGCTCCGGCCGGGGCCGATCTTCGCCAACATCGTCCTCGCCGACGAGATCAACCGCGCCCCCGCCAAGACGCAGTCGGCGCTGCTCGAGGCCATGCAGGAGCGGCAGGTGACGATCGAGGGCGATCGCTTCGAGCTCCCCGCGCCTTTCATGGTCCTGGCGACGCAGAACCCGATCGATCTCGAGGGCACCTATCCCCTGCCCGAGGCGCAGATCGACCGCTTCCTCGTGCGCGTCGCGATCGGCTACCCGAGCCACAAGGACGAGGTGGCGATGCTCCGCACCCACAACGTCGACTCGCCCAAGGCGCGCTCGGTGCTCTCGTCGCAGGACCTCCTGCTCGTGCAGGGCATCGCCAAGCGCGTGCACGTCGAGGACGACATCTACGAGTACGCGGTGGGGCTGACGACGTTCACGCGGTCGCACCCGCGGGTGCTCCTCGGCGCCTCGCCGCGCGCGACGCTCGGCCTCATCCAGGCCGCCAAGAGCGCGGCCGTCATCGGCGGCAGGCCCTTCGTCACGCCGGACGACGTGCGCGGCGTCGCCTCGGCGGTGCTCGGCCACCGCCTCGTCCTCGTGCCCGAGGCCGACAACGATCAGAAGGCGCGCGACGCCGTCATCGACGACGCCATCCAGCGCGTCGGCTACCGGCGGGCCGTGCGGCCCGTCTAGAGCGTCCCGGTTCCATGCAGCTCTACCCGACCCGCCCCGCCGTCCACGTGGCGCTCGCCGGCGTCGCCGTCGCGGCGGTCGGCGTCCTCGCGCGCGAGCCCGCCATCATCGGCTGGGGCGGCGCGGTGCTGGTCGCGGTCGCGCTCGCGCGGGCGGTCACGTTGGTCAGCGTCGCCCGCATCCGCGCCGCCGGCTTCGAGATGCTCTGGAGCGGGCCGAAGCGGATGCTCCGCGCCGTGCGCGGCTCCGTCGTCGAGATCGAGGCCGAGGTCCGCAACCGCGACACGCTCGCCGCCCGCTACGTGAAGCTCCGCGCCGTCTCGTCGCCGAGCCTCGAGGTGACCATCGAGCCGAACGCCGGCGAGGTCGCCGCGTCGGGGCGCCTCAAGGTGAAGGTCAAGGTGAGCACGCCGCGCGTCGGACAGCACGGCCTGCACGGCCTCGCGCTCGAGGTCCACGGCGCGCCGGGGATGTTCGAGGTGCCGCTCACCTTCGCGAACCCGTACGGCATCGAGGTGATGCCCCGCCCGTTCGGCGCGTACCTCACCCAGCCGCGCGGCGGGCGCAGCCGCCTCACCGCGGCCTCGGGCCGGCCCGGCCGCGCTCGGGGGGAGGGCAGCGATCTCCGCGAGCTCCGCGAGCACCAGCCCGGCGATCCGTTCCGGCGCATCGCCTGGAAGGCGAGCGCCAAGCGCGGGCTGCTCCTGGTGCGCGATTTCGAGCGCGAGGAGCGCGACGTGATCTGGTTGGTGCTCGACGCCTCGGTCGAGCTCTGGGCGGGGCCGATGGGGCGCGCTCCGCTCGACTTCGCGATCGACGAGGTCGCGGCGCTCGCGACGCGCCACCTCGCCCGCGGCGACCGCGTCGGCCTCTACGTCTTCGGCGCGGGCGCGCGCGCGATCATCCCTCCCGACGGCGGGCCGGCGCACGGCCAGAAGATCGCGCACGCGCTCACCGTCGGCACCGGCACCCACGACGCCGACCGGAGCGACCTCGACGAGTCCGACGTCGCCGTGCGCGTCCTCGAGCACCTCCGCCCGCTCGACGCGCGCGGGCTCTCGGACGTGCGCCGGGGCGATCTCGACAAGCTCGCGCAGCGCGCCGACGCGATGCGGGCGCGGGCCCCCTTCGCCGCCCCGCCGCCCGAGGCGCGGAGCCACCGCGAGCGCGTGCTGCGCCGCTACCTCGCCTCGTACGGGATCGACTCGCCCCCGCGCCTCGAGCCCGATCGCAAGCAGGCGGGCGGGGCGCTCGTGCGCGCGCTCGCGCACATCGCGCGCGCGAGGCCCCGGCCGAGCCTGGTCCACGTCGTCGCCTCCCCGCCCGACGCGCAGCACAAGAAGGCGCTCGGCGAGGCGGTGCGGCACGTCGCTCGGCTCGGCGCGCTCTGCACCTGGTCGTGTCCCGAGCTCGAGGCGGGGCTCCAGCCGCCGTGGGACGCCTCCGAGCGCCCGGCCGGGAGCCGCCCGGCGACGACGGACGCCGGCAGCGGCCCGGCGATCTCCGACCCGTTGGACGACGAGCCGCGGCCGCCGCCGGTGAACGAGCTCTGGCCCGTCGCCGCCGAGGCGGTCCTGGCGCGGGCGCGCGTCGCGCAGGCCCGCGGCGAGGCCGTGCTCCGCAAGCTCGGCGTCAAAGTGGTCCGGCTCAAGCCGGTGGGCGCGAAGCACCGGCCCGGCGAGCCCAAGCGCGACCTCGACTCGCACGCCCACGGGACGCCCTCGCCCGGGTCCGGCACGCGCTAGCCATGTCGATCGCAGAGCGCCTGCGGGCGCTGGGGATCCGCCCCAAGAAGTCGTTCGGCCAGAATTTCCTGGTCGATCCTCGGGCCGCGCTCGCGATCGCCGAGGCGGCCACCACGCCGCCCGGCGGCTCGGTGCTCGAGATCGGCCCCGGCCTCGGCGCGCTCACGCGCCCGCTCCTCGAGCGCGCCGCGCGCGTGGTGGCGATCGAGCGCGATCGCGATCTCGTCCCCGCGCTCTCGACGGACCTCGGCGAGGCGATCGCGTCGGGGAAGCTCGTCGTCCTCGAGGCGGACGCGCTCAAGGTCGACTGGCTCGAGACGCTCGGCGCCGGCCCGCCCCCGCGGGTCGTCGCCGGGAACCTGCCGTACGCGATCACCGGACCGCTCGTCGAGCGCGTCACCCGGCTCGCCGGCGAGATCGACCGCGCCGTGCTCATGGTGCAGCTCGAGGTCGCCGAGCGGCTCGCCGCGCCAGCCGGCGGCGAGGCCTACGGCGCGCTCTCGGTCTTCGTGCAGGCCGCCTTCACGGTGCGCAAGCTGCTCACCGTCCGCGCCGGTGCCTTCTACCCGCGGCCGGACGTCGACTCCGCCGTCGTCGTCCTGACGCCCGACCGGCCGCCCCGCGCCGCCGAGACCGAGGCCTTCCGGCAGGCGGTGCGCGCCGCGTTCGCGACCCGTCGCAAGACGCTGCGCAACGCGTGGCGAGGGCTCTACGGCTGGGACCGCGCCGAGCTCGAGCGCCGCGCCTCCGAGGCGGGGATCTCGCTCGAGGCCCGGGGCGAGACGCTCGCCGTCGAGGACTTCGCCCGCCTCGCGAGCCTCGCGCCCGCGCCCGGCGAGGGGGCCCCGCCCGGCTGACCTCGCCCGCCCGACCGGATACCTGTACGGAAGATCCGGAAACGCTCTTCTGCCGCGCCGCACCATGTGCTAGTTGGCCCGCGCGATCGGCGCCCCTAGAAGAAGCGCCGAGCAAGGAGCCCCCGCCCCATGGTCGTTGGAAAGATCAGCCAGGTCATCGGCCCCGTCGTCGACGTCGAGTTCCCGCCGGGCAGCCTGCCGCGCATCCTCAACGCGCTCCACGTCTCCAACCCGAGCATCTCGGGCGAGCCCGACAACCTGGTGCTCGAGGTGGCCCAGCACCTCGGCGAGTCGTCGGTTCGGACCATCGCCATGGACTCCACCGACGGCCTCACCCGCGGCATGGACGTCAAGGACTCGGGCAAGCCGATCATGATGCCCGTCGGCCCGGAGACGCTGGGCCGCATCCTCAACGTCGTCGGCAAGCCGGTCGACGAGCGCGGCCCGGTCGGCGCGAAGAAGTTCGCCCCGATCCACCGCGACCCGCCCCAGTTCGTCGACCAGTCGACCAAGGTCGAGATCTTCGAGACGGGCATCAAGGTCGTCGACCTGCTCGCCCCCTACCGCAAGGGCGGCAAGATTGGCCTGTTCGGCGGCGCCGGCGTCGGCAAGACGGTGCTCATCATGGAGCTCATCAACAACGTCGCCAAGGCGCACGGCGGCGTCTCGGTGTTCGCCGGCGTCGGCGAGCGCACCCGCGAGGGCAACGACCTCTACCTCGAGATGAGCGAGTCGAAGCTCGAGAACGGCAACCCCGTCATCTCCAAGGCCGCGCTCATCTACGGCCAGATGAACGAGCCGCCCGGCGCGCGCGCGCGCGTCGCCCTCTCGGCGCTCACGGCCGCCGAGTACTTCCGCGACGAGGAGGGCCAGGACGTGCTCCTCTTCGTCGACAACATCTTCCGCTTCACGCAGGCGGGCTCCGAGGTGTCGGCCCTCCTCGGCCGCATCCCGAGCGCCGTCGGCTACCAGCCCACCCTCTCGACCGAGATGGGCGCCCTCCAGGAGCGCATCACCTCGACGACCAAGGGCTCGGTCACCAGCGTGCAGGCCATCTACGTGCCGGCCGACGATCTCACCGATCCCGCCCCGGCGACGGCCTTCGCCCACCTCGACGCCACCACCGTGCTCTCGCGCTCGATCGCCGAGCTCGGCATCTACCCGGCCGTCGATCCGCTCGACTCGACCTCGACGATGCTCGACCCGGCGATCGTCGGCGAGAAGCACTACTCGGTGGCGCGGCGCGTCCAGCAGACGCTCCAGAAGTACAAGGACCTGCAGGACATCATCGCCATCCTCGGGATGGACGAGCTCAGCGAGGACGACAAGCTCGTCGTCTCGCGCGCGCGCAAGATGCAGAAGTTCCTCTCGCAGCCGTTCTTCGTCGCGGCGCAGTTCACCGGCATGACCGGCAAGCTCGTCAGCCTCAAGGACACCATCACCGGCTTCGAGGAGATCCTCGACGGCAAGCTCGACGACGTCTCCGAGCAGGATTTCGCCTACGTCGGCACCATCGACGAGGTGAAGGCGAAGGCCGCTGGCAAGAAGGCGGCATAGCGTGGCCGCCGCCGAGACCATCCTGCTCGAGATCGTGACGCCGACCGGCGTCGCGCTCTCCCAGCAGGTGAACGACCTGACTGCGCCGAGCATCGCCGGCGAGTTCGGCGTGCTGCCCGGCCACCTGCCCATCCTGGCCGCGCTCCGCACCGGGCTCGTCAGCTACCACCAGGGCTCCGACGAGGAGCGCTTCGCCGTCGCGAACGGCTTCGTCGAGGTCGCCCACGACAAGGCGCTCTTGCTGACGGATCGCTTCGCCCGCAAGGAGGACGTCGACGTCGTGCAGGTTCGCCTCCGCCTCAAGGAGGTCGACCAGGAGCTCGATCACTGGCAGGGCGACCTCACCGATCCCCGCCGCCGGGAGCTCATCGAGGAGGAGCAGTGGCTCGCCGCCCAGCTCGAGCTCATCGGCGACGCGCCGCACCCCGCCGTGCGCGAGGACACCCGCTTCCTCGCCGAGCACGCCGAGGCGCCGCCGATCGACGAGATGGTCGAGGGCCAGACCCCCGACGAGAGCTTGACCGACCACAAGAAGCCCGGCTCGCCCTTCCCGACGGCGAAGTGACGCGAGCGCCGCCGCGGACCGCCTTCGCGGCCGCGCCGGGCGCCTCGCCCCGCCCGCCCCTTGCGCCGACCGCGCGGAGGCGGAAGACTGACGTGCTTCGCTTCGCGCGAGGTGGGGGGCGCGCCGCCGGGCCGGGGGGGCCGGGGCGGGCCCCTCCAGAGCCGACACCATGATTTCCCCGGAGACGATCGCGCTCGTCAAGGAGCGCACCGACCTCGTCGCGCTGATCGGCGAGACGGTGCGCCTGACGAAGCGCGGGCGATCGTTCACGGGCCTGTGCCCTTTCCACAAGGAGAAGTCGCCGAGCTTCCATGTGAGCCCCGAGCGCGGCTTTTACTACTGCTTCGGGTGCAAGGAGTCCGGGTCGGCGGTGGACTTCGTGATGAAGGTCGAGGGCCAGACCTTCCCCGAGGCCGTGCGCGTGCTCGCGGAGCGCGCCGGCATCGAGGTGGCCGAGACGACCGGGCCCGCCGAGCGGCGCGAGGCCGACGCGGCGCGCCGCGCGAAGGAGGACCTCTACGCGGTCAACCACCTCGCGGCGACCTTCTTCGAGCGCTGCATCGTCGATCCCGCGCTCCCGCTCGCCCGCTACGCGCGCGAGGAGCTGGCGCGGCGCGGGCTACCGCACGACGGCGGCGCCGGCCCAATCCAGGACGCGCTCCAGGCTTTCCGCATCGGGTACGCGCCGCTGCGCTGGGACGGGCTCGCGGCGTTCCTCCGGCAGCAGGGCGTGAGCGCCACGGCCGCCGAGAGGGTGGGCCTCTTGGTGCCCCGTTCGTCGGGATCGGGCCACTACGATCGCTTCCGGCACCGGCTGATGTTCGCGGTGGTGGACGTCATGGGCCGGGTCGTCGCCTTCAGCGGGCGCGCGCTGCCCGACCCCACGCCGGAGGAGCTCGCTGCGCTCGGGCCGGGCGCGCCGGGCGCGCAGGACCGCGGCGGCCCCCGAGACCCGCCCGCGAAGTACATGAACAGCCCCGAGTCGCCGATCTACACCAAGGGCGACAACCTCTTCGGCCTGCACCAGGCGCGGCAGGCCATTCGCCAGCAGGGCGAGGCGATCCTCGTCGAGGGCAACTTCGACGTGGTCGCGCTGCACGCGCGCGGCGTCGGCACCGCCGTGGCGCCGCTCGGGACCGCGTTCACCCCCGCCCAGGCGAAGCTGCTCAAGCGCTTCGCGCCACAGGTCGTGGTGCTCTTCGACGGCGACGCCGCAGGGCGCAAGGCCACCCGCGCCGCGCGCACGCCGGCCCGCGAGGCCGGCCTGGTCGCCAAGGTGGCGAGCTTGCCCCAAGGCGTCGACCCCGACGACTTCGCGCGCAAGCACGGCGCCGAGGGCATCGCCCGGCTCGTCAAGGGCGCGCGCGGGATGCTCGAGTACCTGATCGACGACGCGCTCGACAGCGGCGGCTTCGGCGGCGCGGCCATGACCGAGCAGCTCGCGCGCGTGCGCGCGGTCGCTTCGCTCCTCGCCGAAGAGGACGATCCCACGCTCCGCGCCATGGCCAAGACGTACGCCGATCGCCTCTCGGCGAAGCTCCTCGTCGCGGGGCGCCCGGTGACCGATCTCCGCCAGCTCGAGCAGCTGATGGAGCACGCGACGTCGCGCGGTGCGCGGAGCGAGCCGCGCCAGGACGCGCCCGCGCCGGTGTCGCACGACCGCGCCCGGTCCCGCACCCAGGTCCGCGAGATCGGCCACCAGGTCCTTGGCGCCATCCTCGATTTCCCGGACCTGCTCGACGATCCGGACATCGAGGCGGCCTTCGGGCCCGTCGAGGGCGACGTCGCCCTGGCGATTGCCGCAGTGCGTCATTGCCGGGATCACCAAAAGGGGCTTTACGCCGCCGAATTTCTTGCGCAGATCCCCCGCCCGATCCATCCATTCGCGGCTGGACGGCTGGCCTCGCCCGTCTTCGAGACGCCGTCCGAGGCCAAAGAAGAGCTTCTGAAGAATGCACTTAAGTTGAAGCGGCTGTCCTTGACACGAGAGAACGCCGCAGGGGCGGAGGAGTCCCATCGGGCCGGCGACATCGCCTCCGAAGAGGCGCTGATGCGCGAAGCCACACGGAGGGCGCGAGAAAAGCTAGGGCTCGTTTGACGCGTGTCCGTAAACCTTGCCCCGAGGTCGGGGCACGATGAGGCGCGCTGGAGGTGAGCAGCCGTACGGCTGTCGGTGGATGAGACGGGTCCACGTGGGCCTGGTGGCAGGGGCGTCGGGGGTGCCGTCCCGGAATCGAGCGTTGCGCGGCGATCGATGGCCGCGGTGGAGCGAGAGGTAATGGCGATCAAAGCCAAGCAGTCGGCGGGTCGGGCGAGCGGTTCGGGCGGAGCCGCTGGTCAGCGCGGGGGCGCTGGAGCAGCGAACGGTGCGAGTCACGGCGGCGCGCGAGGCGCGGCGCCCGGTGGCAAAGCCGGCGCGCGCGTCCCCCCCGCGGCGCCTTCGTCCCGCGCGGCCTCGTCCCCGCCGCGCGCCAAGGGCGCTGGCGCGCCCGAGAAGGCCCGCACCGGCGCCATCGCCGCGGCGGCGGCGCGGATCGCCCAGCGCGACGGCGCGCGCCAGAGCGACCGGCCCGAGGCGGCCCCCGCCCAGCGCGTCGAGCGCAGCGAGAAGGAGAAGAAGGCCCTCGAGAAGCTCGTCGAGACGGGCAAGAGCAAGGGCTTCCTCACCTACGACGAGGTGAACGACGCCCTCCCGGCCGATGTCGCCCCCGACCAGCTCGACGACGTCGTCGGCGCCCTCGGCGACGAGGACATCGAGATCGTCGACGGCGCCACGCAGGTCAAGATCGCGCCCAAGCGGATCGCCGACGAGGAGGCCAGCGAGAAGAAGCTCCACGTCACCCAGGACCGCGAGGAAGAGGACGTCGACTACTACTCGAAGTCGAACGACCCCGTCCGGATGTACCTCCGGAAGATGGGCAGCGTCTCGCTCCTCACCCGCGAGGGCGAGGTCGAGATCGCCAAGCGCATCGAGGGCGGCGAGCTCAAGGTCAACGCCGCCATCCTCGACTCCCCCATCGCGGTCCGCGAGATCATCGAGTTCGGCGAGAAGCTCCGCAAGCACAAGATCCGCGTCAAGGAGCTGATCAAGGACGCCGAGAACGACGACCAGGAGTTCGACGAGGAGGAGGCGGATCGCCGCATCATCCGCCTCATCGACAAGGTCAAGCGCCTCGACAAGAAGAAGGCCGACCTCGTCGAGGAGAAGAAGACGGCCAAGACCGACACGCGCAAGAAGCAGATCGACATCGAGGTGACCGAAGCGACCGGCGAGCTCGTCGAGACGCTCGAGGAGATGCGCCTCAACAAGAAGACGATCGACAAGATCGTCCAGAAGCTCAAGAGCCTCATCTCCAAGGTGGAGAAGGCCGAGGCGGGCGCCACCGAGCTCGAGAAGCGCACCGGCCTCTCGAAGGGCGAGCTCCGCCGCGAGCTCACCAAGGCCAAGGGCAACCGCCACGCCGAGGTCCGCCTCGCCAAGAAGTTCAACGTCACCCGGAACGAGCTCGGCGACTTCGAAGCCACCATCAAGAACGCCCAGAAGGGCCTCAAGAAGGTGGAGGAGGAGCTCAACATCGACGTCCTCGCGATCCGCGCGACGTACGAGAGCATCCGCAGCGGCGAGCGCATGGCCGAGAAGGCCAAGGCCGAGCTCGTCGAGGCGAACCTGCGCCTCGTCGTCTCGATCGCGAAGAAGTACACGAACCGCGGCCTGCAGTTCCTGGACCTCATCCAGGAGGGCAACATCGGCCTGATGAAGGCGGTCGACAAGTTCGAGTACAAGCGCGGCTACAAGTTCTCGACGTACGCGACGTGGTGGATCCGGCAGGCGATCACCCGCGCCATCGCCGACCAGGCGCGGACCATCCGCATCCCGGTCCACATGATCGAGACGATCAACAAGCTCATCCGCACCTCGCGCTACCTCGTCCAGGAGTACGGCCGCGAGCCGACGCCGGAGGAGATCGCCGAGAAGATGGAGCTGCCGCTCGACAAGGTCCGCAAGGTCCTCAAGATCGCGAAGGAGCCCATCTCGCTGGAGACCCCGATCGGCGAGGAGGAAGACTCGCATCTCGGCGACTTCATCGAGGACAAGAGCGTGATCTCGCCGGCCGAGGCGGTGATCAACATGAACCTCGCCGAGCAGACGCGGAAGGTGCTCAAGACGCTGACGCCGCGCGAGGAGAAGGTCCTCCGGATGCGCTTCGGCATCGGCGAGAAGAGCGATCACACCCTCGAGGAGGTCGGCCAGGACTTCGAGGTCACGCGCGAGCGCATCCGTCAGATCGAGGCCAAGGCGCTGCGCAAGCTGCGCCACCCCAGCCGCTCCAAGCAGCTCAAGTCGTTCATCGACAGCTGAGGAGCGCGCCTCCTCGGCAGCGCCAACGGCACACGGGGGGTGTCACGCCCCCCTTGTCGGCACGCGACCGATCCGGTCGCCGAGTCCGGCAGCGCTTCGCGCCCGGCGCCGCCTCCGCGCGGCCCCCATCCGGACGACGCTCCGGCGCATCGGCGCCGTCCCGCTTCCACCTTGACTCGGAACGTACGAGGCCCGACCCTCGATGCGTGACGCGCGCCGCCCGCCCGGGCCTCCTGCTCCTCTTGGCGCTGGCCTCGTGCAGCAAGACGATGACGGCCGACGATTGCCAGAAGGCGGAGGCCCACATGCGCGACGTCTGGCTCGCCGAAGCCAAGAAGGCCGCGCCCGCCGAAGGGGTCCCCGCCGACAAGGCGCAGGCCGTCATCAAGAGCGAGACGGAGAAGCTCGCCTCCGACTGGGCCGCGACCTGCAAGAAGGAGCTCGAGGGCCGGCGCATCGATCCGAAGGAGATGAGCTGCGTCCTCAAAGCAGCCTCGATCGAGGAGATCCACCGCTGCGCCGAGCTCTGAAAGTCCACACCCCGCAACGTGGGTGCTCCGGGGCTGACCGCTGAATTCCTCTGACTCGCGGTGCCGCTTCGCGGGACGCGCTGCGAAATCCCCATCGTGAACGCAGAAGCCGCGCTTTGACGGCGGTTTGCAGCTTTGATAGGGAATGGGAGGTCGTGGGCGCGCGGATCCGCTACCTGGGCTACGACGTATCGATGCCCGATGGCGAGTTCGTCATCGGCCGAGGGCCCGGGTGCAGGCTCTGCCTGAACGATCCCATCGTCTCGCGCCGGCACGCGATCGTCCGCGTCGCGGCGGGTGTGGTGACGATCGAAGATCTCGGCAGCCGCAACGGCGTCATCGTCAACAAGCAGCGCATCGAGGGGAGGCGGGTCCTCGTCGACGGCGACGCGATCGTCATCGGCGGCCAGGAGCTCACCTTCCACCAGGACCAGCCCGGGACGAGCGCGGCGCCGCCCTCCAGCGGTCAGCGCCCCGCGCGAGCGCCCCGCCTCGACGCGCCTCCCGAGGGCTATGGCAGCGGGGTCACCACGACCGTGGGGCAGTCGGTCGTGGCCTCCGAGCAACGCCTCGAGGCGTTCGCGAAGATCGGGCAGGTCGCGAACGGCGCGCTCTTGCGCGGCAGCGCGGCCGAGGCGGAGCGCGTGCTCGAGCGACCGCTCGCCGAGGTGCTGTCCACCTCGCGTTGCGGGCTCGACGTCGAGCCTCCGCTGGTGCACTTCGCGGCGCAGCAAGCGGCGCGGCTGGCGGAGGCGACGCGCAAAGCCTACTGGATCGATTACATCTTCGATCTCTACAGCATCAGCGGGTACGCGCTCCCGAGCGAGGTCATCGACACGCTCTCGTCGCTCGCAGGCGCCGTGGGGCCGGTCGACACGACGACCATCAAGCTCTACCTCGCGGTCCGTGCGAAGGCGGTCGCGCGCGACCCCGTGGCGGCGACGGTGCACCGCCGGATCGAAGAGCTGGCGCGACAGCTCGGCGTGCGGACGTCGAGCGCTCGGTAGCGGCGGCCACGCCGCGGCTGAGGGCCGGGCGCCCCACGGAGCCGCACGATCTCCGCGGGTCTGCGGACGAGGAGCTGGTGCCGCTTGCCGAAAGTGCTGCGCACTTTCGCGCCGCTCCTCGGCGGCGCCCTCCGGGCGCGCGGCACGATCGTTCCGGTGGGCTCCTCCCCACACCCCAGCGCCGCTGCGCGGCGCGCTAGTTCCGCCGGAGAAGCCTCGCTGTGTCGGCGAGTCTTCGGAAAGGCGGAGCTAGTTGAGGTAGCGCTTGTCCTTGGGGGGCTCTTTGCTCCCGCCGTGGATGATGCGGAGCGGCGGCGCCCCCACACGGGCGCGCGCGCTCTGCCCTCGCAGGGCGGCCTTCTGCGCCTCGAGCCTCTTGAGGCGGACGCGCAGGAGCACGCTCCGAAGCGGCGATCCGTCGCCGAAGAGATAGCCGGCCAGCATCCCGCCGAACGGCGTGACCAGGCCCTCGGCCGGCGCGTTGCGCGAGACGACGTTGAGCACGCTCATCAGCAGGATGAACCCGAGGAGCATCATCGGGGTCACCGGGAGCACGAAGAAGAGGCGCACCACCTGTCCGCGCGACGAGAGCGCCCACGCGACGGCGACGGCCTCGACCATGCCGAGCCCCCCGAACCAAGGCGACGCGTTGAGCTGAGGGACGAGCGAGCCGATGACGACCTGGAGCGCGAAGGCGAACGCCGCCGAGCCGAGGAGGAACAGCACCATCCGGCGAGCACCCCAGCGCTCCTCGAGCGGCGTGCCCAGGAAGTAGAGCCCGAGGAGCGTCGTCAGGAGGTGCCCGGGCGAGCCCGGGCCCCCGGGCACGTGGATGAACGCGGCGGTGACGAGGCGCCAGATCTGGCCGCCGAGCACCTGCTGCGTGTTGCCCACGAACCACGCGATCGCGCCCTGGAAGTCGGCCCCGCCCCAGTTGGCGAGGATGGCCAGCACCACCCAGACGGAGGTGACTGCGACCATGATCCCGATGAGGCCTCTGCCCGGTTTCGGAAAGGTGAAGGACATGTTCTCGGGCATGGCTCCTATCCAGCTACCAGGCGGATCCCTCCCGGGCAACCGGGCGGAGGTTTTGCGGCCGAGCCCAGCCGCTCGCGGCGCGGCTCGGCGTGGCTCGCGGCGATGTCGTCCGCGCGATCGCCCGGCTCCCCTGGAGCGCGGCGCGACTCGTCGCAGCGGCGCAGGGCCTCGGCCACGAGCGCGCGCGCGGGTGAGCCGGGGCACGCCGGCGCCTCGGAGGTCGCCGCGACGACGAACGCGAAGCGACCGGCGTCGTGGCCGACCATGGCCATCGCCGCCTCGACCGCGGGTACGGTCCGCGCCGGCCCCGCCTCGCCTCGTTCCGGCGCGCGGGCCACCGCGGCCGAGACGACCGCCCCCTCTTGGAGGACGAGGCGAGACGTCTCGCGGCCGGCGCGGACCTCGAAGACGCCGCTCCGCCGCTCGAGGTCGAGGATCGTGAGCATCGTCGCGGCCGAGATGATGGCGAGATCGCCCTCGATGCCCAGCCCGCGGCGGCTCGGCCCACGCGGAGCCTCGAGCGAAGCGCGCGAGCGGCGCAGGCGCGCCGCCATGCGGACGAGGGCCCCGATCTGCGCGACGATGGCGGCCGGCGGCCGGTCCGCGGGCGCGCAGGCGTCGGCGCCCGCCCGCAGGGCCTCGAGCCGCGAGGGCAGCCCCGGGCGGGACGAGAGCAGGACGAGCGGCGTCGCCGCGAGCGCGTCGCGCGCGCGCACCCAGCGCGCGAACGAGAGCCCGTCGGCGTCGGGCAGATCGAGGTCGCACACGATCGCGCCCGGCGTGGCGTCGCGGGCGGCCAGCATCCCCTGCCCCGCGTCGGTCCGCACGACGAGGCCGTACCCGGCCCCGCAGAGCGCCGCGCAGAGGCCGGCGGGGATCGCCGCCGGATCCGCGACGACCAGCACCCAGGGGGCGGGCGTGACGGTCCTCGGACCGCCCTCGTCGACCAGCATGACCGTTGGATGCGCCGGGGCGCTTTCGGGCGCGGCGACGTCCCGGCCGGAGGCCCCGGCCGGACCGGTCAGAAGAAGTTGCCGATGGTGAACTCGAAGACGCTGCTCTCCTCGTACGACAGCGGCTTGA
Organism: uncultured Polyangiaceae bacterium; assembly: GCA_964372055.1. GTDB lineage: Bacteria > Myxococcota_A > Polyangia > Polyangiales > Polyangiaceae > CAYJPW01. The sequence continues at coordinate 2,319 of CAYJPW010000104.1, read as the reverse complement.
AGGGGAAGCCCCACTCGAAGCGGAGCGGCCCGAGCGGCGAGAACCAGCGGATCCCGAAGCCCCACGAGGTGCGCACGTCGAAGAGGCTCGCGGCCGTGAAGCAGGGGTTGGTCACGTCGTTGCGCGACGCGGGGGCGGCGTCGCAGTAGAGCTGCTCGAGGTTCCAGGCGTTGCCGAGATCGGTGAAGACGACGCCGCGGATGCCGACCTTGTCGAGGATGGGGAACTCGAGCTCGAGGTTCTGGTAGTACATCAGGTTGCCGCCGACGTTCGCGCCGTCCTGGATGGGCGGGGCGTTCTCGTCGAGGTTGCGCTTCAGCGGCAAGCGCGGGCCCACGCTCCGGATCGGGAAGCCGCGGACGTCGAGGATGCCGCCGAGGAAGAAGCGGGCGAAGATGGGCACGCCCGCCTCGCTCGGGCTCGTCACCATGCCCGCCTCGGTGTTGAGCTTGAGGACGATGGTGTCGGTCACCGGGTAGTAGAAGCGCCCCGTCCCCCGGTAGCGGATGAACTCGTTGTCGCTGCCGAGGTAGTTGCCGGCGAGCTCGACCGAGCCCTGCAGATAGATGCCGCTCGTCGGGAAGAGGTGGTTGTTGCGGCTGTCGTAGGTGAGCGCCGGCCGGATGCTCGAGGTGATGCCGTCGCTGAACACGTTGGCGAGCGGCAGGTTCTGGAACGTCGAGGTCGCGCTCGCGGTGCCGAGGAACGTGGAGCGGGTCTGGGTCGAGATCTCGTCCGACTCGAGCGTGTACGTGATCGAAGCGCGGAGCTCCGGATCGACGATCGGGTAGCCGAAGGTGAGGGAGCCGCCGATCGACGACTGCGAGAACTGGTCGTAGATCCGGAGCTGGTCGTAGACGTTGATCGACGTCGAGAACGGGCTGTCGAGGAAGTACGGCTCGTAGAAGCGGACGTCGATCTGCTGGCGCAGGCCCGAGATCTGCGCCTGGAGCGCGAGCGACTGGCCGTTGCCGAAGAGGTTCGCCTGCTGGACCTGGGCCGTCGCGATGAAGTTCTCGATGCTCGAGAAGCCGGCGCCGACCTGGAAGGTGCCGGTGGGCTTCTCGCCGACCTCGACGTTGACGTTGACGTGCTCCGGGTCCTCGCCCTGCTCGGTCGAGATGTCGACGCGCTCGAAGTAGCCGAGCGCGGTGACGCGCCGCTTCGACTTCTCGAGCTTGGTCTCGCTGAAGAGCTCGCGCTCCTTCACCTCGAGCTCGCGCCGGATCACCTTGTCGCGCGTCTTGGTGTTGCCGCGGACCTCGATGCGGCCGAAGTAGACGAGCTGGTGCCGCCGGATGGCGACGATGATGTCGACCTCGCGCAGGTCCGGATCGAGATCGGTGATCGGCGGCGCCTCGACGTTGGCGTAGCCGGCGTCGCGGTACATCGTCTGGATGGCGCCGAGGTCCTTGGCCAGCTCGGCGCGGTTGAACCAGTCGCCCGGGCGGGCGCGGACCATCTCGCGCAGGTGGCGGCGGCCGCCGAGCGGCTCGATCTCGCGCCCGTCGTCGTCGCGCTCGTAGATGCGGAGCTGCCGGATCTTGAAGCGCGGCCCCTCGGTGATCGTGATCGTGATCTCGATGCCGGTGCGATCGGGGGTGAGCATCACCCGCGGCGTCGCGATCTGCACCGAGAGGTAGCCCTTGTCGTAGTAGAGGGCGTTGAGGACGAGGATGTCGCGCTCGAAGGCGTCCTGCCGGAACGCCCCGCCCGAGCCGAAGTCGAAGAAGCTCGACTGGCCGGTGAGCATGAGCTCGCGCAGCTCCTCGTCCGGCACGTGGTGGTTGCCGATGAAGGTGATGCGGCGGACGCTGACCGGCTCGTGCTCCTTGATCGTGAACTTGATCACGACCTCGTTCTCGCGCTGGGGCACGACCTCGAAGCTGACCTCGGCGAGGAAGTAGCCCTCCTCGGCGTACTTGTCGCGGAGCTTCTGCACGCCGCGGCGGATGGCGGAGTAGCTCAGGATCGAGCCCGTCTTCACCTCGACCGAGAGCGCCTCGACGAGATCGTCGGTGTCGATCTTCTCGTTGCCGGTGAACTCGATGGCCTTGATGCTCGGGCGCTCGCGCACGAGGATCCGGAGGTGGACGCCGTCGTCCTTGCGGGTGAGATCGACCTCGATGTCGTCGAAGAGGCCCGAATCCCAGAGCTCGCGGATGTCCTTGGTCAGGCCCTCGGGGCTGAACGGCTTGCCGATGCGCGTCTGCGAGAGGTAGGTCGCCACGTCCTCGCTGGCGATGCGGCGGTTGCCCCGGATCTGCACCTCGGCGATGGGCAGGCCGCGGGCGAGCTCGGCCTCGGTCGGCGCGACCG
>CAYJPW010000103.1:32369-36801 GCA_964372055.1 uncultured Polyangiaceae bacterium | reverse complement strand
CCGCGACAATTGCCGGTCGGCTTCGCCGCCCGGACACCCGCCCTCCGCTTCGCTCTGGTCGGGCCGACTGCCTTCAACGCGTCGAGCGATCATAAAAAAGCTAAGCAATCGCGATGTCTTATTGCGGGACAACTCATCCATTGCAAGAGGGGTTTCTCGCAGAAGAGCCGCGCACGTGGGCAGCCCCACCAGCTCGCCGGACCGTCCGCCGGCGCTGGGAGCGCGCCGCCCAAGCGACGCAGCGGAGAGCACGCAGGGAGGGGCTCCCGCGCGGCGGAGCGCGCGGGAGAGCGCCCCCGCGCCAAGACGCCGACCTCTCGCCAGCGTCAGAACGCGAAGACGGGGCCGATCGTGGGGGCGAACACGACGCCGAACGTCGGGACCATGAACATCACCTTGAGCTCGGCCGCGACGCCGAAGCTGCTGGTGAGCCCGTAGGTGGCGCCCGCGCCCACGCCGACGAAGCCGAGGCCGGTGATCTGGTACGCCTCGAGCTCGCGCGGCACGCTGCCGGTGTTCGAGGGCTCGTCGGCGGGGCAGCCGGACTTGCGGCTCGCGAACGGGATGTCGTCGCCCTTGTAGGTCGCCTTGTCGCAGAGGGTGACGGGCACCGACGCGTTCACCTGCGCGATGCCGCCGCCGGCGAACACGAACGGCCGGATCTTCTTCTCCTCGAACCCGCCGAGCGGCGAGTAGATGGCGCGCGCCTCGGCGTGGACGGGGAGGAACGACTTGGCCTGGAGGGGCGGAGGGTAGCTGGTCCCGCCGGGCGGCGCCGTGTCGGAGGAGGGCGAGCCGCCGAACGCGTACCCGACGCGGAGCCCCGCGCCGAGCCCGACGGACTCGAGCAGCGTCCGATCGAAGGCCAGCATCACGCGCGCGCCGCCGATGCCGAACCCGCCGGAGATGCCGTTCGTGCCCGCCTTGGTGGCGGGGTTGCCGTAGAACTGCGTCCCGCCCACGTCGGGCGTGTCCGAAGGGTAGAAGCAGGCGTAGGCCGGGTCGTCGCCCGAGCAGACGTTCTCCGCGCCCGAGATGAGCATCAGGTCGACCTGGCCGAAGAGCCCCACGAGGTTCTTCTTGCCCTTGCCGCCCGGCTTGCCGCCGCCGTCGCTGCCGTCGTCCTTGCCCTCTTCGCAGCTGCCGTTGAGGCAGACGAGGCCCGCGGAGCACTCCTGCGTCTGCTCGCAGCTCGCGCCCCAACCCTTGTCGCCGCGCTTGCCTCCGGCGTTCGGGCAGCCGGGGAGGCCGGGAGGGCAGTCCTCCTTCGCGGCGCACGCGTCGGGCGCCTTCTTGCCCGGGAGCGAGGGCGGATCCCCCTCGATGTCGTTCTTGATCGGGACCTTGTACGGGTCCTTGAGCGAGCCGGCGGTGGCCGCGGGGTCGCCCGCCGCGTCCTTCGCGATGATGTAGTACTTGATGTCGCCGGTGGTGGTGACGTCCTCGCAGGGGATCTCGGCGCCCCAGCCGTCGCCGATCGGCTTCATCTCGGCGGTCTTCCACTGCTTCGCGCCGAACGGCTTGTACTTCAGCGTCACCTTCTCGGCGCCCACCTCTTCGGGGATCTCGACGTAGACCGGGACCGGGGTGTTGACCGCCTGCTCGGCCGGAGGGGTGTGCGGGATGTCGCCCTTGGGCTCCTTCTTGCCGGGCTTCTCGCCGCCGTCGCCGCCGTCGCCGCCTTCGCCCTTGTCGCCGCCGTCGCCGCCCTTGCCGGCCGACTTCTTCGCCTCGTCGTACGCCTTCTTGAGCTCGGGCGTGGTGAGCGAGTCGTTCAGCGCGGCCTTGGGATCGACCTGGAGCGCCTTGCCGAACTCCTCTTTGGCGAGATCGAGCTTGCCGTTGCCGCCGTGGACCGTGCCGAGCGCGATGTGCAGCTTGCCGAGGACGCCGTTCGAGCAGCCATCCTTGCCGCACTTCTTGAGCGCTTCGTTGAGCTTCTTCTCGGCCTTGGCGAACTCGACGGAGAGGTAATCCTCATCCATCGCCTGGTCGTGCAGCTTCATCGCCTCCTTGTCCTTCTCGCCGCCGGCGTTGGCCGACGCGGCGAGGGCCAGGAGCGACAAGCTGGTCAGGGAGAAGGCGAAGAGCGACCGAAACGGACGAAGGTGCACGGCGGTCTATCCTCCAGAGAGAAGCACGTCGACCGCCGACCGTTACCCCGTAACGCGCCGGCGTGTAAGCAAAATACGCAAGATCTGCTGGTCGTGATGCAGGGGCGCCGCCCCAGAGCTGCGCAGAATTCTACGGCGTGCCCTCCGTCCGGACAAATTGCACGCGACGGTTGAGGGCGCGGTTCTGATCGGTGGTGTTCGGCACGATGGGCCGCTCCATGCCGTAGCCCTTCGAGGTCAGCCGGCTCGCGTCGATCCCCTTCGCGACGAGGTACTTCCGCACCGAGGCCGCGCGCCGATCCGAGAGGCTCTTGTTGTAGACCGCCGAGCCCTTGTTGTCGGTGTGGCCCTGGATCTCGATCCTGATCTTCGGGTTCTGCTGCAGCACCTCGACGACGGCGTCGAGGATCGGGAAGCTCTCCGGCCGGATCTTGTCCTTGTCGAACTCGAAGTGGATCTGCTGCGTGATCTTGATTTCCTTCTCGGTCACGATGACGAGCGAGGGCTTCTTCGGGCAGCCGGGCTTGTCGCCGCCCACCACGCCGGGCTCGTTCGGGCACTGGTCCTCGAGGTCGACGACCGTGTCCTTGTCGTTGTCGGGCTCGGGGCAGCCGTCGGTGTCCTCGTAGCCGTCCGGGTCCTCGGGATCGTTCGCGCAGCTCTTGCCGGTGGCGTCCTTGTCGTTCGCGTCGAGGATGCCGTCGAGATCGTTGTCGGGCTCGGGGCAGCCGTCCTCGTCGAGGTAGGCGTCCTTGTCCTCGGGCGTGAGCACGCAGCTGTCCTTCGAGTCGACGATCCCGTCGCCGTCGGTGTCGGGATCGTCGGGGCAGCCGTCCTCGTCCTGGTAGCCCTGGTAGTTCTCGGGCTGCTCGGGGCACTTGTCGTCCGGGTCGAGGTAGCCGTCGCCGTCCTTGTCGCCCGGCTTGGGCGGGGGCGCGTCCTCGACGAAGCCGCGCTCGGCGCACTTCTGAGGCGGCGAGAGATCGTACGCGGCGTGCGCGTTCTCCTTGGCGATGTCGAGGTGATCCTTGGCGCGGGTGAAGAAGCCTTGATCGATCTCGACGCGGGCGAAGGTGAGGTGCGACTTCGCCATCGCCAGCTCGCGCGGGGCGCAGCGGAGGGCGCCGTTGCGCTCGGCCTGCTCGGTGACCTTGCCCAGGCCCTCGATCTCGCCGCGCATCACCGGGACCTGCGAGCAGGCGTTCGCGAGGCCGAGCGTGAGGACGAGGGCGCCTCCGCGCGCCGCGGGCCTCATGCCCGACGAGAGGCGCTGCGCCATGCGGCTCCAGGGGGATCGTCTCATCGGCCGGAGCCCTCGTGCGCCTGCCGCGACAGCACGATCGCCTTCTCGGCGTACTCCTCGGCGACGTCGGCGAAGTCGATGGCGTCGCCGTAGTCGGCCGACGAGGCCTCCTCCATCGCCTTCTGCAGGTGCTCGTTCGCGTAGTAGTACTCGTAGGGCGCGTACTTCTCGGCGCCGAGCGCCTGCGCCGTCTCGAGCTTGGATGCGGCCGAGTTCGCCGTGATGGCGTACAGCGTGTTGCCGCAGCCGCTCGTCGCGAGGCAGAGCCCCGCGACCGCACCCAGGAGATAACCGCCGCCTCGCCGCCCGTCCGTCTTCACGATGCGCTCACGCCTCCGAGTGGGAGCGAAAAGGCCCCCACGAGCCAACTGGGCCGCAACACCGAGTGGAACCAACGCTCCACGAGCCGTGGAAGAACGACGACTAACGTGGTTGGACGCTACGGGAAAAGGGGGCGAGGGGTCAAGAGGGCTTGGGGCGACCGTTCTCACCTGGCGGCCGCGTCCAGCGGACCTCAGAGCTTGCGGTACACGCCGATCACGACGCCGAGGAGCATCGTGGGGCGGAAGTCGGCCGCGCGGACGAGGATGGGGGCCATCGCCGAGTTGGCCGGTTGGAACCGGACGTAGTCCTTCTCGGGGTAGTAGTGCTTGACGGTGGCCTCGTCGCCGATCAGCGCCACCACGATGTCGCCGCGGTTCGCCGTGAGCTGCTTGCGGACGAAGATGTAGTCGCCGCTGAAGATGCCGGCCTCGATCATCGAGTCGCCCGTCACCTTGAGGCCGAACACCTCGCGGCCGCCGCGGACCATGGCCCGATCGATGCGGACCGTGTCGAGCACGTGCTCCTCGGCGAGCAGGGGCAGGCCCGCCGCGATCCGGCCGAGGACCGGCACCTCGATGATGTCGGCGCCGTCGTCGTTGGCGGCGTGGCCGCCATACGCGCCCATCGAGCCGTCGCCGCCCCGGTCGGGGCCCGGCGCCGCGGGGTAGCGCCGGCGCCGCGCCCGGGGCAT
>CAYJPW010000103.1:0-32359 GCA_964372055.1 uncultured Polyangiaceae bacterium | reverse complement strand
TTGGGGGCGCGGGGGGGGGGGGGGGGGGGGCCCCAATCCGCCCCCCGCGCGCCGCCGCCGCCGGTGGGCGCGGCGCGCGCCTCGAGATCGCGCGGGCGCAGCGCCCGGGACTTCATGTCCTCGCGCGTCAGGTAGCCCTTCCGCTCCAGCGCGCGCAGGTGATCGTTCACCCCGTTCGTGGAGCGGATGCCCATGTGGGCGCCGATCTCACGCAGCGTCGGCGGGTAACCGCGCTCGGTGATGGACTGGCGGATGTACGTCAGGACCTGCTGCTGCCGATCGGTGAGCCCCTGCATCGAGGCCAACCCTACTGAACATGTGGCGGGATGTCAAAAAGCGAGGGATCGTGCGGCCAGGGGTCCAGGCGCCCAGGGTTTCCGCGGATCGTCGGCCCCGGCTGGAGACTTTCCCGCTTCTCCGTCCGTCCACCGCTGCTCGGGGCGGCCAGAGCGCGTCCGTCGTCAGCCTGGCCGTACCGGACGGGGGCCCCCGCTCCGCCCCTCGACCATCGCGCGCAGCTCGTCCATGTCCGACGAGTGGGCGAAGGCCTCCTCGAGCGTGATGACGCGGCGCTGGTAGAGCGAGAAGAGCGACTGGTTCATCGTCTGCATCCCGCTTCCCGCCTGCCCGACCTGCATCTGCGAGTAGATCTGGTGCAGCTTGTCCTCGCGGATGAGGTTCTTGATGGCCGCGTTCGGGATCATCACCTCCATCGACAGCGCCCGGCCCTGGCCGGTCGCGCGCGGCAGGAGCAGCTGCGTCATCACGGCGACGAGGGTGAACGAGAGCTGAGCGCGCACCTGCGACTGCTGGTGCGGCGGGAAGACGTCGATGATGCGGTTGATCGACGACACGCACGAGTTCGTGTGCAGGGTCGCGAAGACGAGGTGGCCGGTCTCGGCGATCGTCAGCGCCGCCTCGATGGTCTCGAGGTCGCGCATCTCGCCCACGAGGACGACGTCGGGATCCTGGCGGAGGACGTACTTGAGCGCCTCCTTGAACGAGCTCGTGTCCGAGCCGACCTCGCGCTGGTTCACCAGGCTGAGCTTGTGCTCGTGCACGAACTCGATCGGGTCCTCGACCGTCATGATGTGGAGGCGCTGCTCGCTGTTGATCTTGTCGATGATGCTCGCGAGCGTCGTCGACTTGCCCGAGCCGGTGGGGCCGGTCACGAGGATGAGCCCGCGCGGCCGGTTCGCCAGATCGGCGATCACGGGCGGGACGCCGAGGTCCTCGAGTCGCGAGATCTTGAAGGGGATCTGGCGGAAGGCGCCGCCGACCGAGCCGCGCTGCATGAAGAGGTTGGCGCGGAAGCGGGCCAGCCCCTTGACCGGGAAGCTCAGGTCGAGCTCGCTCTTCTTCTCGAAGGCGACCTTCTGCTCCTCGCCCAGGACCTCGTAGCAGAGCTGCTTCGACTCCACCGGCGAGAGCGGCGGGAGCTTGAGCGGGACCACCGCGCCGTCGATCCGGAGGACCGGCGGCGAGCCGGTGGTGATGTGCATGTCGCTCGCGCCCTTGTCGACCATGGCGCGGAGCAGCTGCTTCAGCGTGAACTTGAGGCCCTCGCCCCCCGCCGCGGCGGGGGCGGCGCCCGGCGTCCCTTGCTGGGTCACCCTAGTCTCCCATCGTCACGCGGCCGATCTCTTCGGTCGTGGTGACGCCGGCCAGGACCTTCTCGATCCCGCTCATGCGCAGGGTGCTCATCCCGCCTTTGATCGCCGCGGCCTTGAGCTCGGCCGTGGAAGCGCCCTGGAGCACCATCTCCTTGAGCGAGTCGGTGAAGCGCATGACCTCGTAGAGCGCGACGCGCCCCTTGTAGCCGGAGCCGCTGCAGGTCTTGCAGCCCGCGCCCTTCACCAGGCGGGCGTTTTGGATCTGCGCCTCGGTGAAGCCGAAGTCGGAGAGGATCTTCGGGTCGGACTGGACCGGGACCTTGCAGTCGACGCACACCTTCCGGGCGAGGCGCTGGGCGAGCACGAGGTTGACGCTGGCGGTGATGAGGAAGGGCTCGACGCCCATGTTGAGGAGGCGCGAGATCGTCGCCGGCGCGTCGTTCGTGTGCAGGGTCGAGAGCACGAGGTGGCCGGTGAGCGCGGCCTTGACCGCGATCTCGGCGGTCTCGAAGTCGCGGATCTCGCCGACCATGATGATGTCCGGGTCCTGCCGGAGGAACGCGCGCAGGCTCATCGCGAAGTTGAGCCCGATCTCGTCGTGCATCTGGACCTGGTTGATGCCGTGCAGGTTGTACTCGACCGGATCCTCGGCGGTGCTGATGTTCGAGCCGACCTTGTTGAGCTCGGAGAGCGCCGAGTAGAGCGTCGTCGTCTTGCCCGAGCCGGTGGGGCCGGTGACGAGCACCATGCCCCAGGGCTGGTTGATGGCCCACTGGAAGTCGAGCAGCGGGGCCGCGTCGAAGCCGAGCTTGGTCATGTCGAGCTGGAGGTTCGACTTGTCCAAGAGGCGCATGACGATCTTCTCGCCCCAGATCGTCGGCAGGACCGAGACGCGGAAGTCCATCTCGCGGCCCTTGCCCATCTTCAGCTTGATGCGGCCGTCCTGCGGGAGGCGGCGCTCGGCGATGTCGAGCGAGCTCATGATCTTGAGGCGGCTCGCGATCGCGTTCTTGAGCTTGATCGGCGGCTGCATCTCCTCCATGAGCACGCCGTCGACGCGGTAGCGGATGCGGAACTTTTTCTCGTACGGCTCGACGTGGATGTCGCTCGCGCCCTTCTTGATGGCGTTGAGGAGGATGGCGTTGACGAGGCGCACCACGGGCGCGCCCTCGGCGGCCTTCTCGAGCTCGAGGAGGTTGACGTCGTCGGCGTCGACGGTGAAGTCGACCTCCTCGTCGGCGAACTCGCTGAGCACCTCGTCGTAGTTGGGGCCGACGTTGTAGGCGCGCTCGAGCGCCTCGGTGATGCCCGTCTCGGAGGCCACGACCGGCTCGACGTTGAAGCCGGTGAGGAACTTGATGTCGTCGATGGCGTGGAGGTTCGTCGGGTCGGCCATCGCCACGATGAGCGCCGAGCCCGAGCGCGAGAGGGGGATGATCTTGTGCTTGTCGCAGACCTCCTTGGAGACGAGCTTCAGGATCTCGGGATCGATCTCGTACTCCTCGAGGTTGACCGCGGGGACGCGGTACTGCGTCGAGAGGAAGTTCGTGATCTCGCCGTCCGAGATGTAGCCGAGCTTCGCCAGCGTGTAGCCGAGGTTGGAGCCGGATTTGCGCTGCTCCTCCTGCGCTTGGCGGAGCTGCTGGAGGCTGATGAGCTTCTCGCGAACGAGGAGCTCGCCCAGGCGGTTCGTGGTCGACATGGACCCGACGAGTGTCGGGGTACGGAAGCGGGCGGTCAAGGGGCGAGGGGCGCCGCCGTATAGTAAGCTCGCCGCATCGCGATGGGCCTCTTCGACCTCTTCGGCCTAGCTCGGCGCGGGAAAAGGCGCGAGGGGCGTCGCGCCAAGGAGGCGCGGCGGAAGGAGCTCGGCGGCGAGCTCGCGGCCGCCGTCGACCTCTACCTCGAGGCCGAGCTCCCGGACGAGGCGGCGCGCGTTCTCCTGCTCCGGGCGGACGCCGAGGCGTCGGCGGACAGGCGGATCGCGTTCTGCGCGCAGGCGGCGAGGACGGCGGCGGACGAGGAGATCCGAAAGAAGGCGCTCGGGCGCAAGGCGCTGCTGGCGTTCGACGTCCTCAAGGCCCGGGGCGGGGTCGAGCTCGCGAGCGAGCTCGTCGCGGTGGCGCGCGATCTGGAGGATGCGGGAGAGCTCGAGGTCGCCGCCGACGCCTACGCGCTCGCGGGCGACGCCGAGGCCGAGGTCCGCGCGCTCACCGCCGCCGGAGCGATCGAGCGGCTCGAGGAGCGCCTTCGGGCCTCGCAGACCGCCGCGCGCGATCACCGCGAGCTCGACGTGACGCTGCGGCGGGTGGCCGACCTCGACCGCACCGCCGAGCGCCGGGCGGCGATCGAGCTCGCGCGCGCGTACCTCCGCGACCACGAGGACGAGCGCGTGGCCGATCTGCTCCGCGCCATCCGGGCGCGCGTGGCGAGGGGGCCGGTCGTCGACCTCGCGATCGACGGCGTGGAGAGGCGCTGCGCGCTCGGCGACGAGGTCACCCTGGGGCGGGGCGACGCCACCCTGGTCGTCGCCTCGCGCGCGATCAGCCGGCGCCACGCGCGGGTGCGGCGCGCCCCGGAGGGGCCGGTCCTCGAGGACCTCGGCACGCGCAACGGGACGCACATCGCGGGGGCGCGGCTGAGCGCGCCGATGCCGATCGGCGCCGGCCTCAAGGTGGAGCTCGGCGGCGAGGTCCCCTGCGCGGTCGCTCCCGCCGAGGACGGGCGCGGCGTCTGGGTGGAGGTCGCCGGCACGCGGTACCTCGCGCCGCTCGGCGAGCTCGTGGTCGGGCCCTGGCGCGTGGGGCACGAGGTCGCGGGCGACGAATCGTTCGTCGTGCTCCGCACCCCGGACGGGGCCTCTCGCCCCTTCCTCGGGGGGTTCGAGCTCGCCGCGCGCGTCGAGCTCGGGGTCGGCGACGAGATCCGCGCCGCGCGCGGCGGAGCGGTCGCGCTCAAGGTGCTCTCGGAGCGCGGCGACGCGCCGCGGGTCGAGTAGGCGTGGGCTTCTGGCAGAGGATCAAGGACCGGCTCGGCGGCGCCGGCGACCAAGGGGAGGCGGAGCCCACCGGGACCGGCGCCGGACGACCTTCGCGCCCGGGCGCGGCGCTGGAGCGACGGGACGAGCCGCCCTCGCCGGGCGACGCCGCGACCCGCCCCGCCCCCGCCGACGAGCTCGCCGAGCTCGCGCGCGTCGGCCTCGAGAGCGGCCCGAGCATCGACGAGGCGATCGCGGTGCTGCGGCGCGCGCGCGGGACCGTCCGCGAGGCGGAGGCGGTCGAGGCCGCGCTGCGCGGGATGGGCGAGCGCCGCGTCCCGGATCCCGTGCGGGTCGCGTGCGCCGAGATCCTGGCCGCCCGCGGGGACGACGAGCAGGCGCTGCGGCTCCTCGAGGGCGCGAGCCTCACCGCCGGCCTGGTGCTCGCGGCCGATCTCTACGCGGCCGGCGGGCAGCTGCCCCGCGCGGTCGGGACGATCGAGCGGGTGCTGGCCCGGGACATCACCGCGCCCGGCGCGCTCGAGCGGCACGCGCGCTGGCGCGCCGCGCTCGGGCGGGCGGCGGCCCCCGTCAAGCGACTCGACGAGGCGACGGTGGTCACCGCCTCCCCGTCACGTGGCCCGTTTCGGCTCCTGCGCGAGGTGGCGCGCGGCGGCGCGGGCGCGGTCTACGAGGCCGAGGACGAGCTCCTCGGGCGGCGGATCGCCTTCAAGGTCTACCACGGGCGCGGCGCCGACCGGCCCCTCGTGCTCCGCGAGGCGAGGCTGGCGGCGGCGCTCGCGGGACCGGGCGTCCTCCGTATCTTCGACGCATCGCCCGACGATGGCTGGGTGGCGCTCGAGTGGGTCGGCCGGGGCTCGGTGCGCGATCTGCTGCGAGCGGGGCACGTGGCGTCGCTGTTGCCCATGGTGCGCTGGGTGGGGCCGCTCGCGCGGGCGCTCGCGCGCGTCCACGCGGCGGGCTACGTGCACGCCGACGTCAAGCCGGCCAACGTGCTTCTCCGCCAGCCGAACGACGCCGTGCTCGGCGATTTCGGCATCGCACGGCGGATGGGCAACGCCGGCGAGGCCGGAGAGGGAGGCGGCAGCGCCGGCTACGTCTCGCCGGAGCGGCTCGCGGGCCGCTCGGCCGATCCCCGCGACGACGTCTATGGCTTCGGCCGGATCCTCGAGGACGTGCTCCACCGCGCCGACGCCTCCGGCCTCGCTGCGGCCGAGGACGACCCGTTCCGCGCGCTCGCGCTGCGGTGCATCGGGACCGACGCCGAGCGGCCCGCCGACGGCCGCGAGCTTCTCGACGCGCTGCCGTAAGCAGCCCTACGCGCGCGTGTGACGCAGCCGAACACCTCTCGTGGGGAGTGTCGCGCCTTTGCCACACCCGACAGGGCCGTGGCGCCATCTCTTCGAAAATCTTCGGCGCGCGACGGGGGCCCGGTGCTTGCTTGAGCGGCAGCCGTCATGGGCAAGCGCCGGCCGGCGCCAGGCCTGCACCTCGGCAACAGCGAAAAAAGTCGGACGGCGAGGGAGGAGTCCGGCGACCCAACGTAGGAAGTGCGCGGCAGGTGGGATCCGACCGAGGGACCCGATCGGCCCGTCCAGCACCTCGACCGACGCCCGAGACCATCCAGGCCCCGAGGGGGGACCGATGGACGACGGCGAAGGGAGAAGGGCGAAGGGCGAAGAAGAAGAGGCCCGCCAGCGTGAGACTCCTCCCAAAGGCGGCCGCTATCTCTACAAAAGACTGGACACGCTCCACGTAGCAATTGTACCTACTGCCCCAAACCACACGCGGTGCCGACGCGGGCAGGTTCGACGCGTGGCCCATCAACACGGATCAGGAGACGTTACGATGAACTTCAAGACTGGGTTCCTTGCGATTTGCCTCGCGGCGGCGGCTGGTGCGTTCGGCATGGGCTGCTCGAGCCCCTGCGACGACCTCGCCGACATCTGCAGCACCTGCGCCGACGGCATCGTGAAGGCCGGCTGCGACGCGGTCGTCAACGCTGACGACAGCGATCTCTGCGACGCCGGGATCGACGGCTACGACGCGCTCTGCAACTGAGAGCAGTCGAAGGAGCCGCGCGGGGGACGCTTCGTCTCCGGTGAAGCTCGAAGCGATGGGCCCGGAGATCACCCCGGGCCTTTCGCTTTTTTGGGGATGGGCTACCTTCCCGCTCCGGAGGCGCGGGCCTCCGTGACACGGGGGGGAAACCATGGAGGGGTGGGTTTCGGCCTGGCTGGCCGTCGTGGTCGTGTGCGTGGGGGCGGGGTGCAGCAGCCCTTGTGCCGATCTGGAGGAGCAGTGCGCGACCTGCCCGGGCGACGACATCGCCTCGACGACGATCGAGACCGCGTGCAACATCGTCGTGGACGATGATGACAGCGATCAATGCAGCGCCGCCCTCGACAGCGGCGCGTACGTCTGCCCCTGACGCGTGCGGCTGGCTCGGGGCGATCGCCCTCGTGGCCGGCTTCGCGGCGATGATCGCCGGGTGCGGGAGCCCGTGCGAGGACCTCGACGTCGTCTGCGACGTCTGCCCCAACGCCATCACCACCGAGGCGTGCGACGCCGTCGTCGAGGCCGACGACGGCGCCAGCTGCGAGACGGCGATCGACACCTTCGAGCCGATCTGCAACGACAGCGGCCGGTGATAGGCTCCCCCGGCGCGTTCGCGCGTCGGAGGTGGCGGCTTGGGAGCCAAGGACGTGCTCGTGGTGACGATGACCTCGCTCTTGGTCGCGGCGTGCGGGGGACCGTGCGACGATCTCGCCGAGGTCTGCGATCGCTGCGACGACCCCGCGAACGAGATCACGTGCGACGCGGTCGTCGCCGTCGAGAACGACGACGTGTGCAGCGATCAGGCCGACGTCTTCGAGGGAGTCTGCCCCTGAGCCGACGTCTGCGCCGTCACCGCCTCTCCGCCGAGCGCCCCTGCGGCACGCCGGCCGCCCAAGGAGCGCCCATGCGAGCAATATCGCGACGGCGCTCTGCGGCCCTGGTAAATTCCCGGCCGGTGATGGCCCGCTGCCGGTTCGGTCGCTCCACGCCCACGCCTGGGCCGGCGTGGGCCGGGATCGACGGAACGAAATCCTCCCTGTCTCCCCGTCTCCCTGTGAAAATTCGAGCCGATCTCGCTCGAGCGCGACGCTCCACGCCGAAGCTGGAGAGCCCGGAGGTCGCGCGCTGATGCGTCTCGCCATCGTCGCGACGCCTTCGCTCCGGGGAGACCAGCGGCCCGCTCCAGGCGCGCTCGACGGCGACGTCGTCCGCGCGCGGCTCTCGGGCCCCGACACGGCGTTCGAGGTCGTCGACCTGAACCCGGAGATCGATCTCGCCGAGCAGCTCGACGTGCTGCTCGAGACGCGCCGCCCGGGCCCGCACGATCCGGTGCTGTTCTACGCGTCGAGCATGGTGGCGCTCTCGGAGCAGGGCGACTTCTTCCTTTGCCTCGCGCCCGGCACCGGCGACGCTCTCGGCGATGTCGTCGAGGTGCTTGCAGAGCGCGCGCCCGGACCGGTGCTGGTCATGCTCGAGTGCCGGCACGCGCCCGATCCCGACGATCCCTTCTCGTCCGCGAACATCGTGGGGGCCGGGAAGAGCGCGGTCGCCTCCGGGAAGACCGGCGTCGGGCTCCTGATCGCGGCGCGGCCGCTCGCCGACGACAGCGACGACGTCCCGTCCGCCTTCACCCGCGCCGTGATCGACGCCGTCAACGACGCCGATCCCGACGAGGGGCTGACCGCCGACGTCGCGTACGAGCGGATCCACGAGAGCGAGTCGCTCCTCGGCGTCGTGCCCTGCTTCGCGCGGGCGCGCGGGCGCAGCGCCTTCGGTCTCGTCCCCGCGTCGCCGCGCGCGGCGCGCCACCCCGCGATCCCTCCGCCCGACGACGAGGCCGAAGCGAGCGCGCCCGCGACGGAGCCCGAGGCGCGCACCGCCGAGACGGACGCGCACGAGGCGGAGCCCACGGCGCCGGCCGCCGAGCTCGAGCGTGCGCGCGTCGAGGTCGCGCCCGAACTCGAGCCCGAGCGCGATCCGCGGTCGCTGGCTTCGGTCTCGGAGCCGGCGGACCTCGGCCGCGAGACCGAGCCTGGCGAGCCGCCGTCTCACCTCACGGGCCTCGCGCCGCTGCCGACGGCCGTCCCGTCGCACGACTCGTCGCCCCCCGTGTCGACCTTCCGCTCGGCCGAGGCGCGCGACACCGTCCCCGGCGAGCTGCCCCCGGCGGACCGCGCGCCCGTCTCGCGCTCGGTCCCGCCGACGGCGCTCCCCGAGGAGCGGTCGTTTCTGCGGCAGGATCCCGCGCTCCCCAAGGTCATCGTCTCGGACCGGCCGCCGCCCGGATCGGTCCCGCCGGCGCGACCCGTGTCCGCGCCCCCGACGCCCTCGAGCCCGACGGAGCCTTCCTCCGGGCCGCCCACCGCCGTCACCTCCGCGGCCGAGCCGCCCACGCCGACCGCGCCGCTCGCCGCGCCCGAGCCGGCCCCGCCGCCGACCGTCGAGTCGCACCTGGCCGCGGCCGAGGCCCACGTCGCCGCCGGCGACGACGAGGCCGCGCTCGGCGAGCTGAAGAAGGCGCTCGGCCTCCTCGGCGCCGCGGCCACCGCCGAGCGCGCCGACATCTACGTGCGCGTCGGCCAGGCCAAGCAGCGCCAGCACAAGCGCAAGGAGGCCATCTCCAACTACGACAAGGCGCTGCACCTCGCGCCCGAGCACACGCCCGCGCTCGAGGCGCTGCTCGAGCTCTCGGTCGCCGAGCGCGACTGGCGCGCCGTCCAGGGGGCGGAGGAGCGCCTGCTCGCGAGCGTCGCCGGCGAGGACGCGCGGTTCCGCCGCCTCGTCGAGTACGGCGATCGCTGGCGGGACGTCGCCGAGGATCCGCGTCGCGCCCTGGCCGCGTTCGAGCGCGCCCGCGAGCTCAGGCCCGACGACGTGCCCCTGCTGGAGCGCCTCCAGGCGCTCCACGCCGCAGCCGGCCACGCCGACGAGGCGTTCACCCTCGAGCAGCGCGTCGCCGAGCTCACCTCCGACCCGCACGACCGCGCGAAGCGGTACTTCGAGCTCGGCCGCCGCTGCCTTCGCGAGCGCCAGGACGAGGACCTGGCGCTCGCGCTCTTCGATCGGGCCCTCGAGGCCGAGCCCACGCTTCTCGAGCCCCTCGAGGTGATCGCGTCGATCTTGGCCGAGCGGCAGGAGTGGAGCGATCTCGAGACCGCCTACCGCAAGATGCTCGACCGGTTGGAGCGCTTCCCCAAGGGGGCGGTCCGCAGCGAGGTGACCTGGGAGCTCTGCCGCCGGCTCGGGCTCCTGTTCCGCGATCACCTCGAGGACCCGGCCCTCGCCCTCGACGCCTTCGAGGACGCGCTCGGCGAGAAGCCCGAGGATCTGGCCGGGCACCTCACCGCCGCCGATCTCGCGCGGGGCCTCGGCGATCACGCCCGCGTCGCCGCCCATCTGCAGGCGGTCGCGGTGCTCGAGCCGGCGCGGCACGCCACGTACGGCGAGCTCTTCGAAGCGTTCCAGAAGGCGCGCCGCCCCGACGAGGCCTACTGCGCCTCGAGCGTGTCGATGTTCCTGAAGACGGCCGACACCAGGCAGCGGTTCATCTTCGAGGAGCACCGCCCCGACGGCGTGCCCAAGCTCCGCCGCTCCATCCGCAACGAGGCCTGGGAGCTGCTCCGGCCCGCCGACCGCGATCGCGCGGTCGAGGCGATCCTCGCCACGGTGGCGCCGGCCGCGATCGCGGCGCGCCTCGGGCAGATGGCCGCCGAGAACAAGCTGCCGGCGCTCGATCCCGCGACGCGCCAGGATCCCGAGAAGAGCACCGTCTCGATCACGCGCAGCTTCACCTGGGCGAGCCACTTCCTGGGCATCGCCGCGCCGGCGATCTACATCCGCGACGACGCGGCGCTCGCGCTCGCCGCGGTGCCGGCCGAGGAGGCGTCCGTCATCGCCGGCACCGGCGTGCTCCGCGGGCGCGGGCTGCCCGATCTCGCCTTCCTCGTGGGACGCCACCTCGCGTACTACGTCGGCAGCCACCGGCTGCTGCTCTACTACCCCTCCATCGAGGAGCTCTCGGCGTGCTTCGTGGCGGCGGTGAAGCTCGTCGCGCCCTCCACGGCGGTGCCGCGCGAGATCGAGCCCCTCGTCTCGGCGCTGCTCCCCAAGCTCGACGACCGCCTCGGCGACGAGGCGCGCGCCGAGCTCCGCCGCGCGTTCGCGGCCTTCGAGGCGGCCGGCAAGCGCGCCGACCTCGCCGGCTGGGCCTCGTCGGTGGAGCGGTGCGCGACGCGCGCCGGCTACCTGCTCTGCGCCGACCTCGCCGTCGTCCTGCCGCTCTTGCGGGCCGACCCCGCGGGGCTGGTCTCGACCGAGGCGAAGATCGCCGACCTGCTCGGCTTCATCGTCTCCGACGCGCACCACACGCTCCGGCAGGAGCTCGGCATCGCCATCCAGCCGTGACCCGGCCACGGCGGCCGGCGCGTGCTTCCAGACCCGATCCGGTTTGCGGCGGATCGCGACCGCCGACTCAATCCTTCCCGGCCAGGTAGCTGAGGTAGGCGTCGTGGCTCGGCTCGCGGCCGAGGAAGCGCGCCACGATGGTGCGCTCGTCGAGCCCGCCGCCCCGGGAGAGCACCTCGTCGCGCCACGCGGCCGCCGTCGTCGGGTTCAGCAGGCCCTCCTTCTTGAACCGGGTGAGCACGTCACGCGAGAGCGACAGCGCCCACTGGTAGCCGTAGTAGCCGGCGTCGTAGCCGATGAGGTGGCCGAAGCTCGACTGGAAGTGCGTCCCCTTGACGAAGCCGAACGAGTCGGTCGCGTTCTGCACCTCGGCGAGCACCTTGGTCGTGTCGAACCCCGGCTCGCGGCTGTGGTACTCGAGATCGAGCGTCGCCAGGAAGAGCTGCCGCTGCGTCGCCAGCGCCCGGCCGAAGCTCCGCGCCTTCTGCATCGCCGCGAAGAGATCGTCGGGGATCTTCTCCCCGGTCTTGTGGTGGCGGGCGAACAGATCGAGCACCTCGCGCGACCAGGCCCACTCCTCGAACATCTGCGAGGGCGCCTCGACGAAATCGCGGACCGTCGCCGTGCCCGAGTAGCTCGCGAGCTCGGAGCGCGTGAGCAGGTGGTGGAGCACGTGCCCGAACTCGTGGAAGAACGTGACCGTGTCCTCGTGGGACATCAGCGCCGGCTCGGCGCCCGGCTTGGGGAAGTTACACTCCAGCGCGGCGATCGGCAGCTGGTACGTCCCGTCGCGCAGGCGCTTGGGCGTGCGCACCGTGAACATCGCCGCGTGCTTGTACTTGTCCTTGCGCGAGTAGAGGTCGAAGTAGAACTTGCCGATCTTCTCGCCCGTCTTCTGGGAGTAGACCTCGTACGCGGTGACGTCCGGGTGCCAGGCGCGGGCGGGGACCTCGCGGTACTCGAGCCCGTACATCTTGGCGGTGATGTCCATCAGGCCCTTCTTCACCGCGCCGATCTCGAGGTAGCTCGAGAGCTCCTGCGAGTTGAATTTGTACTTCGCCTCGCGCACGCGATCCTCGAGGTAGTAGCGGTCGGGGGGCGTGAGCTTGTCGCTCGCCTTGCCGCCGAGCCGTACGTGCTCCTTCATGAACTCGGTGAGCTCGGCCTTGGCCGGCTCCTTGAGCGCGTCCTTGAGCTTGTCGAGGAACTCCTTCACGTTCTTGGCGCTCTTCGCCATCCTGGGCTCGATGGCGTAGTCGGCCCAGCTCGGGTAGCCGAGGAGCTTGGCCTTCTCGCTGCGCAGCTTGAGGAGCCGCTCGAGCAGCGCCACGTTCGCGTCGCCGCCGCGGTTCTGGAAGAGGATGAAGAGATCGAGGGCGGCCTTGCGGTCGGTCGCGTAGGTCACGAAGGGGAAGAAGTCCGGGTAGTCGGTGGTGATCTCGATGCGCCCCGCCTTGTTGGGCGGGTGCTTGGCCACGTACTCCTTCGACAGGCCCGCGAGGCTCGACGGCTTGACCTCGATCTTGCCGGTCGACGAGCCGATGTTGCTCATGAACTCCTGGCCGATCTTGACGATCTCCTCGTTCAGCGCGCGCAGGCTCCGCTGCTTGTCCTCCGGGAGCTCGAGCCCGTTGCGGCGGAAATCGCGGAGCACGTCCGAGAGCAGGCGCGCGCGCTCGCCCTCGAGCTTCTCGTTCTTCGCGGCGTACGCCTTGATGACGGCGGCGAGGTCGGCGTCGAGCCACATCGCCGTCGTGAACTTGTCGCTCTTCGGCTCGCAGAGCTTGGCGGCGTCGCGCACCGCGCCGTCCGGGTGCGCCACGCCCATGAGGTAGGGGAACTCGCCGGCGCTGTTCACCTCGAGGATGATGTCGTCGAAGCGGCCGATCGTCGCGTCGTAGGTGAGCTTGTCGGCCGGGGCGCCCTTGAGCGCCTTGATCGCGTCCAGGTTCTCCTGGGCGGCGCGGAGGTGATCGTCGCAGAGCTTCTTCACCCCGGCCTCGGTCATGCCGACGCCGACCGGATCGAACTCGGGCAGCCGGGCGGCCGGTACGGCGCCCTGCACGGGGGGCGCGGCGGTCCCGGGCGCCGCCGTGGCGGGCGGGGGCGCGGGCACGACCGCCTCGGGGGCGGGGCCGCAGGCGGAGAGGAGGGCGAGCGGGAGGAGAGCGGCGAGGCGTCTCGGCGACATCGCCCGCCTATACCACGCGTCCCCGCGTGCGCCGACGCGACGTGCGCCGACGCCCGATCGCGCCCCTACGGGGCGAACTTTGCGACGAAGACGTCCGAGCCCCCCACCGACGTCAGCGGCCCGAGGCCGAAGTCGATCACGCCGAAGGCGTAGCCGGTGAGCAGGATCTCGTTGGACGGCCCGGTCGCCAGCTTGCTCGCATACTGGAGGCCGTTGTTGCCGAAGATCTTGCTCCACTTGTGGCCGCCGCCGGAGTCGAGCTTGGCCAGAAATACGTCCGCGTTGCCGGATCCGGGCAGGTTGCCGCCGCCGAAATCGATCGGGCCGTCGGAGTAGCCGGCGATGACGATGTCGCCGGCGGAGTCGACGCCGACCGTGGTGGCGTCGTCGTAGTTCGCGCCCCCGAAGCGCTGGGCCCAGACCTGGTTGCCCGAGGTGTTGAGCTTGACGACGAACGCGTCGGTGCCCTGCGCCGTGAGGAGGCTGGCGCCGAAGTTGATCGTGCCCCCGAACTGCCCGACGACGATCACGTTGCCGAGGCTGTCGACATCGAGGTGATCCGGGTACTGCTGCCCCGCGTCGCCGAAGCGCTTGCTCCAGGAGTGGTTGCCGGCGCTGTCGTACTTGGCGACGACGACGTCGATGGCGCCGGCGCTGGTCAGGTTGGCCCCGCCGAACGAGGCCACGCCCTCGAGGCCGGAGGTGAACAGGACGTTGCCGCCGCTGTCGACGGCGACGCCCCGGCCGCGCTGGTTGGTGTTGTCGCCGAAGCGCTTGCTCCAGATGCCGGCGCCGGTGGCGGCCGTGAGCTTGGCGAGGAACGAGTCGAGCCCGCCGGCGCTCGTGTAGGCGCCGTTGCCGAAGTCGGCGGTGCCGGTGAACTCGCCGGCGATGACGGGGTTGCCGCTGGCGTCGACGTCGATGTCGGCGACCGCGCTCTGGGCGCCTCCGCCGTAGCCCTTGCTCCAGAGGTGAGCGCCCGCCGGGCCGAACTTCGCGACGAAGAGCCCCGGGCCCACGTTGCCGCCGCCGAAGTTGATGGCCGCGGGGGTGTAGCCGGCGATGAGCACGTTGCCGTTCGGATCGACGACGAGCGGTCCGGCGATCTGCGTGCCGGGATCGCCGAACTGCTTGCTCCAGAGGGGTACGCCGTCCTTGTCGAGCTTGACGAGGAAGATGTCGTCCGAGCCCGCCGCGATGAGCGAGTTGGCTCCGACGGTCATCGCGCCGGCGAAGGCGCCCGTCACGTACACGTTGTGGGCGGCGTCCACGCCGACCCCGGTGCCCTTCTGGCTCGAGGCGTCGCCGAAGAGCTCGGCCCACACGGGATCGCTGCAGCCTTGGCCGCTGCAGTCCTCGTCGCCGGGCACACCGCACGCCTCCGGCGACGGCGTCACCTCGCCCATGCAGGGCGACCAGACGAGCCCCAGCGTGTCACAGGTGTGCGTACCGGCCTTGCAGACGCCGACGTTCTCGGTTCCGGCGGGGCCGGTGTAGCAGCCCTCGGTGGAGGCCGGCACACAGACGCAATTCGACCCTTCCTCGTTGGACTGGTTGTCGCAGTCCTCGTCGATGAGCCCCTGATCGCAGGTCTCGGGCTGGGGGGTCACCTCGCCGACGCAGGGGCCGTAGCCGGTGCCGTCGGGCTTGCACGTCTGGGTGCCGCCCTTGCAGGGGCCGACGCCGAGCGTCTGCGGATCGGCGGTGTAGCAGGGCGAGGTCGAGCCCGGCACGCAGGCGCAGTCGGCGCCCTCCTCGTTCACCTGCCCGTCGCAGTCGTCGTCGAAATTCGTGGCGCAGACCTCGGGCTTCGGGAGCACCTCGCCGACGCACGGTCCCTCGAAGCCGGTGCCCTCCGCGTTGCAGGTTTGGAGGCCGTGCAAGCACGCGCCGACGCCGTTGGTGCCCGCCGGGCCGGTGTAGCAGGTCTGGGTGTCGACGTTCGGCGTGCACACCATCCCGCCGCCGGAGCCGCCGGAGCCACCCGCTCCGCCGCCGCCGGTGCTGCCGGTGCTGCCGCCCGTGCCGGTCGTCGTCGTCGAGGTGCCGGTCGTCGTCGAGGTGCCGGTCGTCGCCGTCGTGCCCCCGCCCTGGCCCTCGGCGTCCTGGAAGTCGGAGAGCCCGAGGGCGAGCCCACAGCCCGTGGCCGCGACGCAGGGGAGCAGGAGCAAAGCAGGAAGAGAGACGCGCATCGGTAGGGCTCCGGGCGAAACAGAGGAAAGGCAGGACAGCGCCCCATGATCACCCTTCGGGCGCGCGCTGCGCAAGATCCTCCGGGGCACAAAACGACCGCGGCGCGCCCCGGGGAGGAGCGCGCCGCGCGAGCCGAAGCTCGGCAAACGCCGAAGGCGCGTACGACGTTGCGTCAGTTCGCCGGCGTGAAGAAGTGGAAGCCGCAGCGGTAATAGCGGCCCGTGACCGTGGCGCTGGGCGGCGTCGCCGTTTCGACCTTGAGGTTCATCGACGTCGCGCCTGCCGGGATCGCGATGCCGAGAGCCTGCGCGGTGTCTTGCTCGCTCTCGACCGCGGTCGCGTTCGGATCGACCAGCGCGCCGGCGTCATCGACGACGGAGAGCGTCAGGCCGCGCAAGCCCGAGCCCGACGTCCAGGCGCCGCAGGTCACGCTGAACTGCGTGGGACCCGTCGGCACGGCGACCGAGAAGAAGTCGATGTCGGTGGGCAGGGTGATGTCGCCCTCGGTGAAGTACGAGAACGATCCGTCGTTGTTGTCCACCTGGGTGAGCGCCTCGGCCGTCGCGACCGTGTCGTTCGGCGGGTTGGGGGCCGTGAGCTCCAGCTCGACCGGGTTCGAGCCCAGGTCGGGGAAGTTCATGAAGAAGTAGAACGGGTTCGTCCCGATGGTGGCGCCCGGCGTCACCAGCTTGAGGTAGTACTCGTTGCCGGGCGTGAGCGGGACCTGGAGCTCGCGGCTCCAGTCGACCGACGAGGAGACCATCGCTCCGCCCTTGGAGACGTCGGTCTCGGCGACGACCAGGCTCGTGGTCTTGTCGATGATCTGGGCGAGGCCGATGTCGGTCGTCGCGCCGCTGCCGAGCTCGCTCTTCGGCTGGAACGAGAACCAGCTCGTGGCGCGCTGGCCGGCGTCGACCACCACGTCCGCCGGCACGGTGAAGCTGAAGTACTCGACGTCGGTGCCCGAGCCGAAGGTGCCGGCGATGATCTCCTGCGAGTAGCCGTTCGCGCCCATCGTGTAGCTGATGGGATCGGCGGTCACGTCGGTGTCGTTCGCCTCGCTCTCCTCGACGAAGATGTCGGGGTTGATGTCTCCGACGAAGAGCTGGTAGTTGCCGTCGATCGCCGGCGTGGGGGTGCCGGGCGACCAGGTGTTGAAGTCCATCACGCGCACGCAGTAGGTGCCGTCGGCCGGGAGCACGGTGAACACCGAGCTGTCCTGCCCGAAGCGCGGGAAGGGATCGTCGTTCTCGGCGAGCTGCGTCGCGCCGGTCGCGTCGTAGAGCGTGATCACCGAGTCGATGTAGTCGGGATCCGACGGGTCACCGTTGTCGGGCTTGGCCTTGATCGCGATCAGGACCCTCTGCCCGGCCGTGCCGTCGAAGGTGAAGTAGTCCGCGTCGCCGTCGATGGGGTTGAGCTCGTCGGCGGTGTACGCGCCGACCTGGGCGGCCACGGCCGTCGCGCAGCTCGTGTTGGTGTCGCCGCCGCTGCTGCTCGACGAGGTCGTCGTCGGTCCGGTGGTCGTCGTCCCGCTGCTCGTGCTCGTCACGCCGCTGGACGTGGTCGACGAGGATGTCGTCCCGGTCCCGCCGCCGGCACCGGTCGTGTCGCTGTCGTCGCCGCCGCAGCCCGGCGCCGCCGCCACGACCGCGATCCCCGCCACCACGAGCCCCAAGTAATGCTTCGACTTCATCACGCCTCCAGGTCTGCTTCAGAGCACGAGGCCCCATCGTCCCTGACGGTACAGGGGCTCGAGCCTCCGAAAAAGAACGGCCCCTCCTACAACGTAGGCGGCCGGTAAACAAGCATCGCGTGGACAGACTGACAGAAGCCTGTCCGGGCAGCAACAACCGCCGGCGCCGCGCCCTCGAGCCCGAGCGCGCGGTCGCTCGAGAGGTGTTGCCCAGGACGGGGCGGCTACTCGGCTTCCATGAACGGGTAGCCCACCGCCGTGGGCGGCGCGAACGTCTCCTTCGTCGCGCGCGGCGAGACCCAGCGATAGAGGTTGAGCAGGCTCCCGGCCTTGTCGTTCGTGCCCGAGCCGCGCCCGCCGCCGAAGGGCTGCTGGCCCACGACCGCGCCGGTGGGCTTGTCGTTCACGTAGAAGTTGCCGGCGGCGAAGCGGAGCGCGCGCGAGGCGCGCTCGAGGAAGGCGCGATCGCGCCCGAACACGGCACCGGTGAGCGCGTAGGGCGACGTCGTGTCGCAGAGCTCGAGGGCGCGCGCCTCCTCCTCGTCGGGGTAGACCCACAGCGTGAGCACCGGGCCGAAGATCTCCTCGGACATGAGCCGGTGCCGCGGATCGCTGGTCTCGATCAGCGTCGGATCGATGAAGTAGCCGTCGCGATCGCGGGCGCCGCCGCCCGCGAGCACCGAGCAGGCGGGATCGCGCTTGGCCGAGGCGATGTGGTCCGAGATGCGCTTGAAGGCCCGGTCGTCGATCACCGCGCCCATGAAGTTCCGGAAGTCGGCGACGTCGCCGACGCGGATGGCGCCGATGAGATCGCCGAGGCGCGCCTTGAGCGCCGGCCAGATCGAGCGCGGGACGTAGGCGCGCGAGGCCGCCGAGCACTTCTGCCCCTGGTACTCGTAGGCGCCGCGCACCAGCGCGACCGCGAGCGCGTCGAGGTCCGCGCTCGGGTGCGCGAAGACGAAGTCCTTGCCGCCCGTCTCGCCGACGAGGCGCGGGTAGCTCCGGTAGCGGGCGATGTTCTCGCCGACCTTGCGCCACATCGACTGGAACACCGGCGTCGAGCCGGTGAAGTGGACGCCGGCGAGATCGGGGTGGTCGAGGCAGGCGTCCGAGATCACGGCCGGGTTGCCGAGCACCAGGTTGATGACGCCGTCGGGGAGCCCGGCCTCGCGGTAGATCGCGAGGATCCAGTGCGCCGACAGGAGCGCGGTGGCGGCGGGCTTCCACACCACGGTGTTGCCCATGAGCGCCGGCGACATCGGGAGGTTGCCGGCGATGGCGGTGAAGTTGAACGGCGTCCCGGCGTAGACGAAGCCCTCGAGCGGCCGCGGCTCGAGCATGTTCCAGGTGCCCTTGGCGCTCCCGGGTTGATCGGCGGCGATCCGGCTCGCGAAATGGACGTTGTATCGGAGGAAGTCGATGAGCTCGCACGCCGAGTCGATCTCGGCCTGGTAGGCGGTCTTGCTCTGCCCGAGCATCGTCGCGGCGTTCAGCACCTGGCGGTAGCGCGTGGCGAGGAGCTCGGCCGCCTTGAGGAACACGGCCGCGCGGGCCGTCCAGGGGAGCGACGACCAGGCCGGGTGCGCCCGCTTCGCCGCCGCGATCGCGCGCTCCACGTCGGCGGCGCCGCCCGCGTGCGCCCGCGCCAGGAGGAGGTCGCGCCGGTGCGGCGAGCGCACCTCGAGGAAGGCGCCGGTCGTGACCTCGCGCCCGTCGATGACCATCGGGATCTCGATCGTCTCGGCGCTCTGCCGGGCGATCTCGGCCTTGAGCGCGGCGCGCTCGGGCGTGCCCGGCGCGTACGACAGCACCGGCTCGTTGACGGGCGGGGGAGGGGCGACGATCGCGTCCAGCATGGCGGCGCAGTCTAGCAGGGCTCGTCCCGCGCGCGGCGCCCAGGCGATCGTCGACGACGACGCCCGGCGCGCG
This sequence comes from uncultured Polyangiaceae bacterium, assembly GCA_964372055.1. GTDB lineage: Bacteria > Myxococcota_A > Polyangia > Polyangiales > Polyangiaceae > CAYJPW01. The sequence goes on along the minus strand of CAYJPW010000103.1, from coordinate 13,277 downwards.
ACGCCCGCCGCTCACCGGTCGCGCTATGCTCGCCCGCCATGAGAGCCCTCGGCACCCCTCCGGACGTGGTGGTCGACCCGGTCACGCGGGCGCCGCGGGTCGGATCGTTCCGCGGCCCGCTACCGCGCGTCGATCTCGGGCCGCTCGGCAAGAGCCCCCTCTTCCGCGTCACCCACCACAAGCGCTGGGTCTACGTCGCGATCGCGACCGACGAGGTGTTCGCCGCCGTGGCGATCGCGCACCTCGGCTACCTCGCCAACGCCTTCGCGTTCGTCCTCGACCGGGCGCGCGGAGAGGTCGTCGTCGATCGCTCGGCGATCGGCCCCGCCTTCGCGGGCTCCGTCGAGCACGGGGACGGCGGCGCGCTGGACGCGTCGTTCCGGCTCCCGGGCACGCGCGCGCGCCTGCTCCGGTTCGACGGCGGCCTCCGCTCGCAGCTCGACGTCGAGATGAAGGGGCTCGAGATCCACGCGCGCCTCGACGGCGCCTCGGCGCCCCCGCCGATCGCGGTGATCGCGCCGGTGCCGGGTGGCGTGGTCAACGCGACCGAGAAGCGAGCGCTCCTCGCCGCGAGCGGCGAGCTCGTCGCCAAGGGGACGCGCTTCTCGCTCGACGGCGGCTCGGGCGGCTACGACTACACCCACGGCTACCTCGCCCGTCACACCCAGTGGCGCTGGTCCTTCGCGATGGGCCGCGCCCGCACCGGCGAGCGCGTGGCCTGGAACCTCGTCGAGGGCTTCGTGGGCGAGCTCGAGTGCGCCGTCTGGGTCGACGGCGAGCTCTATCCGGTCGGCGAGGGCCGGTTCACCTTCTCGCGCGAGCGGCCCCTCGATCCGTGGCTCGTCCGCACCACCGACGGCGCGCTCGATCTCCGCTTCACCCCCGCCGGCGTCCACCGCGAGCACAAGGACTTCGGCGTGCTCCGCTCGCTGTTCATCCAGCCGGTGGGCACCTACGCGGGCACCCTCGAGGTGGGCGGCCGGCGCCTCGAGCTCGACGGCGTCGCCGGCGTCAGCGAGGACCAGGAGATGCTGTGGTGACCAGGCGGTCGCGCGCCGCGCCGAGAGCGTCGGTGGACGGCGACTCCCCGGAGACGAGCTCCGGCCTCGTCCTTGGGCGCGTGATCGCTTCGTTCAGGGCCCGCGCCCTGCCGCCAGGGCCTCGAGCTCCTCCTCGGTGATGAGCTTGGTGCCGTACTGGCGCGCCTTCACCGCCTTGCTCGAGGTCGACGCCGGATCGGCGATGACCAGGTACTTGAGCTCCTTGGTGACGCCGGAGAGCACGCGACCGCCGTTCGACTCGACCAGGCGCGTGAGCTCGGCGCGCGGCCGCGTCGCGGCGCCGGTGAAGGCGAACGTGAGCCCGGAGAGCGGGCCCGACTGCTCCGGTCGCACCGGCACGATGCCGGCGTCGAGGAGCCGCTGGATCTCGTCGGCGCGGCCCTTGAGCCCGCGCACGATCGAAGCGGCTTTGATCGGCCCGAGGCCCATGAGGCCGGCGAGATCGCCCTCGGTCGCGGTGAGGAGCTTGTCGAGCGTGTCGTAGCCCGCGGCGACGAGGAGGCGCGCCGTCTGGAGCGCGAAATTCTCGATGCCGAGCGCCGCCAGGAAGACCGGGAGCGTGAGCGGCAGCCGGCCTCGGAGCTCGTCCAGGCACTTCTTGGCGATCTTCTCGCCGCGCCGCTCGAGGCCCGCGATGTCGGCGACCGAGAGCGCGTAGAGGTCGGCGGGCTCGCGCACGAGCTTCGCCTCGACGAGCTGCTGGATGAGCTTGTCGCCCCACTCGAGCGCGCCGATCGCCTCGATCCAGTTGTGGATACGGCCCTCGACGAGCGCCTGGCACGCGGCGTTGCGGCAGAGGAGGTACTCGCCCTCGACGAGGAGCGCCGACCCGCAGGTCGGGCAGGTGGTGGGGGGCTCGGCGGGTGTGCCGCGCTTCTCGACGACCTCTTCGAGGTAGGGGATGACGTCGTTGCGGCGCGAGACCAGCACCTCGTCGCCGACGCCGACCCCGAGCGCGCGCACGTTGGCGGCGTTGTGCAGCGAGGTCCGCTGCACCGTCGCGCCGGCGAGCTCCACGGGCTCGACGATGGCGACCGGCGTCACCCGGCCGCTCGGCCCCGTCTCCCACGCGATCTGGACGACGCGGGTCACCTTCGCCGGCGAGGCGAACTTGAAGGCGACGGCCCCGCGCGGCCGGCGGTTGAGCTCGCCGAGCAGCTCCTGCGCGTGGAGCGAGTCGACGTAGACGACGAGCCCGTCGATCTCGTAGTCGAGCCCGGCGCGGAGCTCGCTCCCGTAGCGCGCGTAGAGCGCGAGGACGTCGTCGATCGTGCCCTTGAAGGTGCGCGGCGTCGCCAGCCCGAGCTTGCGGAGCATGGCGAAGCGCGCCTCGACCGTAGGCACGTCGACGTGATCGGCGACGTCGTAGAAGAGCACGGTGAGGTGCTCGGCCCCCTGGCCGTCGAAGCGCTTGGCGGTGCCGGCCGCGGCGTTGCGCGGGCTCGTCATCGCCGGGAAGTGCCGCTTCATGTCGGAGAGGCGGAGGATGATCTCGCCGCGCACCGAGATGGACTGGCGCTCCTTGATGCGCGCGGGCACGCCCTTCATCCGGGAGACGTTGGCGGTGATGCGCTCGCCGACGTCGCCGTCGCCGCGGGTGATCGCGTCGGTGAGCTTGCCGTCGCGGTAGATCACCTCGAGCGAGATGCCGTCGAGCTTCTCGGCGACGCAGAGATCGCCGCCGAGCGCGCCCAGCCCGTCCTTTTGGCCGAGCTCCTCGCAGCGCAACAGCCAGGCGCGGAGCTCCTCCTCGTTGACCACCTTGTTGAGCGACCCCATCGGGATCTCGTGGCGCGCCTTCTCCCACTCGGAGACGAGCTCCGCCGAGCCGACCCTCGCCAGCACGGGGTGCGTCGGATCGATCGCCCGGAGCTCGTCCTCGAGCGCGTCGTAGGCGGCGTCCGAGATCTCGGGGTGCCCGCGGTAGTAGGCCGCGCGGTGGTGCTCGAGCCGACCCGCGAGCTCCTCCGCGCGCGCGGCCGTCTTCGGGTCGAGGTCGACGCCTCCTTGCAGGTCCGGTGCCTTCGCCTTCGCCATCGTCCAGTGTCTCCCCTCGGAGGCTACTCGAGCTCGACCTCTCCGCCGCGTCGCGCCGCGTTCAAGAAATCGCTCATCTCCATCGCCAGCCGCGCCGGCAGCTCGTCGTCGCGGAAGAGGCGCGCCTCGCGGATCTCGAGCGGGTTGGAAGGGGGCCGCGTCGGCTCCTCGATCCGCGCCAGCACCACCACGGTCACCGCGTGGAAGCGCGGATCGCGGTCGGGCCTCGAGTAGACGCCGACCACGCGCTCCAGCGTCGCGCGAAGGACGCCCGCCTCCTCGGCGAGCTCGCGCTCGAGCGCGACGCGGAGCGTCTCGCCCCACTCCAAGGTCCCGCCCGGCAGCGCCCACGTCCCCGTGTCGGCGCGGCGGATGAGCAGCCACCGGCCGTCCGCGGTGCGCGCGGCGGCGGCGATGCCCACGACGGGCCGGCGGAGGAGGTGGCGCGCCACCTCCTTCGCGATCCCGAGGACCGACCGGGGCAGCACGGAGAGCGGCGCGAACGGCATCCTTTCCGTCCAGGAAACCGGATGCGCTCCCCCGTCAAGCGTCATCGTCGGCCGGGGCTTCTCGCCCGCCCTTCGGCGCACAAGGTTCTGCGGATGAGGCCATCGTCTCTCGAGCGCTGGTGCTGGCTCTTCGCCGCCGCCATGGTGGGCGCGAGCGCCCTCGACTGCGGCGAGCCGCGCGAGGCGCCGGTCCGGCCCATGGAGCCGGTGCGGCGCTACCCGAGCGGCTCGCACGTCTCGGTGGGCGGCGGCTTCGAGGAGCTCGGCGGCGGCGGCCAGGGCGGCGCCGGCGGGACCGCTGGCAACGGCGCCGGAGAAGGCGGCCGCGCCGCCAGCACGTCGAGCGGGCGCGGCGGCGCCGGCGGCGAGCCGTCGCCCCTCTGACGCTCCCGAACTCCGGCCTGGGGCCGCCCACCAACGACGGACGTGAACGTGGATGTCGTCGTGCTCCTGGACGTCGAGCCGGCGCTCCCAGGCCCGACACCCTCGACGCAAATCGACCGAAGAAAAAACTCCCCGGCTCCCCGCCTCCCTGTGAAATCCCTACCGCCTCACTGGCGCAATCGTCAGCGGTACTCGTCGACGTTGATGCCGTACCGCTTCATCCAGCGATGCACTTGCATCCGCTCCTTGCCGAACTCCCGCCCCACCGCGGCGACGTTCCCGCGGTGCTCGCGCAACAGCTCGCGCAGCCGCTCCTCGGTCGGCACGCCCGCCCGCTGCGCCGGCGCGTGCGTCGCCGTCGCGGTGACGCCGAGGCCCACGGGCGCCTGCGCCGCCGGCGGCGGGACCGACGCCCGCCCCCGCTGCGCGTAGCCCTTCATCAGCTCCTTGATCTCGTCGGGCAGGTGCACGGCGTCGAGCACGTCGCCGTCGGCGAGCGCGATGCCTCGCTTGATGGCGGCCTCGAGCTCGCGCACGTTGAACGGCCAGTCGTAGTGCAAGAGGCCCGTCATGAAGGGGAACGTGAGCCGGTGCTCCGGCCGCCCGTGGCGGGCGAGCAGCGCCCGGCAGAGCATGTAGACGTCCTCCTTGCGCTCGCGCAGCGGCGGCAGGCGGAGGCTGTACTCGTTGAGCCTGGCGTAGAGGTCACCGCGGAAGCGCCCGTCGCGGAGGTGGGCGGCGAGATCGCGGTGCGTGGCGCACACGATCCGCACGTCGACGCGCTCGGGCACCGTGGCCCCGAGCGGGATCACCTCCTTCGACTGGAGCACGCGGAGCAGCTTCGCCTGCGCGTCGACCGGCATGTCGCCGATCTCGTCGAGGAAGAGCGTGCCGCCGTCGGCCGCCTTCACCAGGCCCACCCGGTCGCGCTCGGCCCCGGAGAAGGCGCCGCGCTTGTAGCCGAAGAGCTCGCTCTCGAGCAGCGTCGCGGGGATGGCGGCGCAGTTCACGGCCTGGAAGGCGCCCTTCCTGCCGCTCCCGTCGTGGAGCTCGCGGGCGAACACCTCCTTGCCGGTCCCGCTCTCGCCGTAGACGATCACCGAGATCTCGCTCTTGGCGACGCGCTCGAGCGCGCCCGCCAGCCGGCCGATCTGGTAGCCGCCGACGATGCGGTGCCCCTCGCGGGCGCGCCGCGACGTGGCCGAGCCCTCCCCGCCGAGGACCGTGCCGTCGATCCGGTAGCGCGCGTAGCTCTCGGCGCCGGCCTCGACGAACTTGAAGATCGCATCGCCCACGCGGATCTCGTGGAGGTGCTCGAGGGCGATCTCGTGGACGAAGGCGCCGTCGACGAGCGTCCCGTTCTTGCCCCCGAGATCGGTGAGGACCCAGGCGCCGCCCTGGTAGTGGATGCGCGCGTGCTGGCGCGAGACCGCGGCCTCGGGGATGCAGAGCGAGACGCCCGGATCGCGGCCGATCACCAGATCGCGCTCGTGGAGCAGGTACGCCGGCGAGAACTGCGCGAAGGAGGGCGCGTAGAGGAGCACGAGGCCCGCGCGAGTCCCACGCGCGGCGTCGGGCGACGCCGGCGCGCCGTAGACCTGCATCGAGGCCGTCGTCGGCGCGGGAGGCGAGCGCCCGTCGTCGCTGGTCACGCGCGAAGGATAGCGCAACGCGCCCGCGCGTCCGCCCGCTTTGCGGCGGCGGCGGGCGAGGTTACCGTGGGCGCGTGAAGGAAGCGCTGGCGTTCGCCGCGGTGCAGCTCAACAGCCAGGGCGAGCTCGACGAGAACCTCGCCCGGGTGCGCGCGTGGACCGACGAGGCGGCCCGCCGCGGCGCGGGCGTCGTCGTCCTGCCCGAGAACTTCGCGTACATGGGCGACGAGGAGGGCAAGCGCGCCTTCGCCGAGCACCTCGACGCCGGCGGCGGGCCCATCCTCGCCGCGCTGGTGGAGCTCGCCCGGCGCCACCGGGTGTGGATGGTCGCGGGCGGGATGCCCGAGCGCTCGGGCGACGCCGACCGGCCGTTCAACACGTGCGCGGTCATCGCTCCCGACGGCCGCCTCGCGGCGCGTTACCGCAAGGTGCACCTCTTCGACGTCGATCTCTCGGACGGGACGCGCTACCGCGAGAGCGCGTCGACGTCGCCGGGCGATTCGCCGGTCGCCGTCGACCTCGCCGGCCTGACGCTCGGGCTCAGCGTCTGTTACGACCTCCGCTTCCCCGAGCTCTACCGGGCCCTCTCGCGGCAGGGCGCCGAGGCGATCGTCGTCCCGGCGGCGTTCACCCTCGTCACCGGCAAGGACCACTGGCACGTCCTGCTGCGGGCGCGCGCCATCGAGGCGCAGGCGTACGTCGTCGCGGCCGCCCAGTGGGGCAAGCACCCGCGCGGGCGCCACACCTACGGCAAGAGCTGCATCATCGATCCCTGGGGCGACGTCGTCGCGCAGGCGTCGGAGGGCGAGGGCGTCGTGGTCGCCACGCTCGATCCCGCGGTGCTCACCCGTGTCCGACGAAGTCTCCCGTCCCTGGACCACCGCCGGCTCTGATCCACTCCCACGGCCCCTCCCCGCGACGTCGAGGTGGACGTGCTGCGCAAGCTGTCTGGGGGCGCCACATCGGGGCGGGCGGCTACTTCTGGTGTGGCAGCGGCGATGTTATCAAGGCTCACATCGAGCACCGGGACCACGACCAGCAGGACGGCGACTTTCGTGTGGGGGGCGAGCCCGCCGCGGAAGGGCGGGCGACGCCCCGGACTTCAGCCGGCTTCAGCCGGAACCTCGGCCGGCTTCAGCCGGAACCGCGACTTCCAGTCGCAAACCGAAGCCACCGCCTCGAGGCGGTGGTCCGAGCGCGGTCGCACTTCACTTCACCCGCTTGAGGACGCTGACCCCCGGCCAGGTGCTGCCCTGATCGGTGACCTCCCAGCGGTCGGCGTCCAGGAACTTGCAACGGGCGCCGTCGAACATGCCGCCCTTCGCGATCATCTTGAACTCGGCGCCCTGCTCGTCGGCGATCTCGAAGGTGGAACGCTCCTCGGGCGCCTTGCCGGCCTTGGTGACCGCGCTCGTCCCTTCGAAGCGCAGGCGGAGCACGTCGAAGAGATCGCCCATGAGCGGCATCGCCTCGTTGGGGATCGGCTTCTCCGAGGTGTACTTGATGATCTCCCAGGTGCCCTGGAGCTTCTTCGCGGTGGCGGAGGTGCTGCCGACCTCGGAAGAGGCACTGCCGTTCGCGCTCGGCGACACCGGGTCGCCGGGCGGCGTTGGGGCGCCGCCGCACCCCGCGACGGCGAGGAAGATCCCGGCCACGCGTCCGCCGATGCCGCTCCTCATGCCAAGCAAGCTACGGGACGCGGGCTCCGCCGATCAAGCGGCCCCAAGCCGCGCCGCTCCGCCGGCGGCGCACGCGCGTCGCGCGAGTTGCGCCGCCGCAATTTCGTGCCCGGGCTGGCTTCGGTGCGCGCCGCTCCGCCGGGCACTCCGAGGGACGAAACGGCACCTCCGGTGTGGCTGCCGAATCAGCCCGAGCGCTTCGTCAGCAGCGCCCGCAGCTCGGCGGGGCGGCGGAAGCCGACGCGGCGTGCGACCTCGCCCTCGCCGTGCCCTTCGCCGAGCAGCTCGCGGGCGCGCGCCGCCCGGACCTCGTCGTAGAACACGTGCGGAGAGCGCCCGAACGCCGCGCGGAACTGCCGGGCGAAGTGGAACTCGGACAGGTCGAGATCGAGCGCGACCTCGTACGATCTGATCCGCTGCCCCGCGAGGGCGGCGTCGCGGATGCGGTCGCGGGCGACGGCCATGCGCTCGGGGGTGGTGCGTGGGATGGGCGGCGCCGGCGGGCGCGGAAGCGCGGGCATGGGCGCCAGCCGCAGCAGCGGCATCCGCGGCGCCGCGCCCGACGCTCGGGCCGGTTGAGAGGCCGCGGAGCGGGCCTCGTGGGGGAGCGCGGAGGGTGAAGTAAAGCTCGACAGGGGCAGTGCGTCGCTCACGGTGACCTCTCCAGCTCGTCACGGTGTTTGGCCGCGTTCTGCGGCGCCGTGACGACGGACACCCCCATTGCAACCCTCGGGCCGAAGCTGGAAATCGGGGTTGTAAAGGGCAAATCGCGCGGTTTTCCTGCGCGGCCCCCACGCCGCCCCGCCTTGCCACGATCGCTACGACCGGCAGGTGTAGCCGTCAGTTCACGTGGCTCACGCGCCCACCGGTGACGCGAAGAGGCGTGCGCTCCCAGCATGGGCGCTTCGCCCCCAAACCCCCCGAGAAACGCCTCCCACCATGCGCTCCCCCAAAGTTTGGCCGGAGCGAAGCGGAGGGCGCGTGTCCGGGCGGCGAAGCCGACCGGCAATGGGTTTGGGGGGCGGCGCCCCCATGTTGGGACCCTCAGACGTCGATCTCGGCGTTCGGCGCCCGGTCCATGATGAAACGGAAGCGCGCCTGGGCGTCCTTGCCCATCAGCTCGTTGAGGATCCGATCGGTCTCGAGCTCGCCCTCGATCATCACCCTCAGGGCGCGGCGGCGCCGCGGGTCGAGCGTGGTCTCGCGGAGCGACTCGGGGTTCATCTCGCCCAGCCCCTTGAAGCGCGAGATCTCGGCCTTCGCGTTCTTGGGCAGCTTGGCGAGCACCACGTCGCGCTCGCGCTCGTCGAGCGCCCAGTGCGTCTCCTTGGCGGCGTCGATCCGGAAGAGCGGCGGCTGCGCCAGGAACACGTGCCCGCCGCGCAGCAGGCCGGGCAGGTGGCGGTAGAAGAACGTCAGCAGCAAGGTCGCGATGTGCTGGCCGTCGCTGTCGGCGTCCATCAGGAGGAAGATGCGCCCGTAGCGGAGCTTGCCGGCGTCGAAGTCCTGCCCGAAGCCGCAGCCGAGGGCGCTCACGATGTCCTGCAGCTCCTTGTTGCCCAAGACCTTCGAGGTGGTGGCCTGCTCGGCGTTGAGCACCTTGCCGCGGAGCGGGAGGATCGCCTGCGTACGCCGGTCCCGGCCCTGCTTGGCCGAGCCGCCGGCGCTGTCGCCCTCGACGATGAAGAGCTCGCTCTCGGTGGGATCGGTCGACGAGCAGTCGGCGAGCTTGCCCGGCAGGTTCAAGCGGTGGCTCACCGCCGTCTTGCGCAGGACCTGCTGCGTCGCCTCGCGCCGCGCCTCGCGGGCGCGCGCCGAGAGGATCGCGCGCGCGACGATGGCCTCGCCGGCGGTGCCGTTCTCGAGCAGCCACTGCTCGAGCCCAGGCCGAACCACGCCCTCGACCGCGGGACCGGCCTCGGGGTTGTTGAGCCGGTTCTTGGTCTGGCTCTGGAACTGCGGCTCGGCGATGTAGATCGAGAGGATCCCGACGATGCCCTCGCGGATGTCCTCGGCGGTGAGGGTGACGCCCTTGGGCTGGATCTTCTTGGCCTCGATGAAGGCGCGCACCGCCTTGACGATGGCGGCGTTGAAACCGTTCTCGTGGGTGCCCCCGTCGGGCGTGGGGATGCCGTTGGCGTACGAGCGCACGTGATCGTCGGTCGCCTCGGTCCACTGGAGCGCGGCCTCGATGCGGACGCCGTTCTCCTTCGACAGGTGGAAGATCGTCGCGTGCGTCGGAGGCTTGCCGCGCTGGGCGACGAGCTTGGGCAGATACTCGGCGATCCCGTTGGGGTGGAGGAGCTCGACCTCTTCGCCGGTCGCCTCGTCGCGGAAGACGATGGTGAGCCCGCCGTGGAGGTACGCCTTGGCCTCGAGCCGCTCGCGCACGGCCGCGGGGTCGAACGTGGGCTGCTTGCCGAAGATCTCCGGATCGGGGCGGAAGTGGATGATGGTGCCGTGCTTGCGGGTGGCGCCGACCTTCTTCAGCTTCGCCTGCGGGGCGCCGCGCGAGAACGTCTGCAGGTGCTCCTGGCCCTCGCGCAGCACGCGGATCTCCATCAGCTCGGAGAGGGCGTTGACGACGCTCGACCCGACGCCGTGGAGCCCGCCGGCGACCTTGTAGCTGTCGCTGTCGAACTTGCCGCCGGCGTGCAGCGTACAGAGGATGAGCTCGAGCGCGGGCTTCTTGTACTTGGGGTGGACGTCGACCGGGATCCCGCGGCCGTCGTCGGTGACCGTGGCGCCCTTGTGATCGGCGTCGAGCGAGACCTCGAGGCGCTTGGCGTGGCCGTTGATGGCCTCGTCGACGGCGTTGTCGACGATCTCCCAGAGCAGGTGGTGGTAGCCGCGCGCGTCGGTCGAGCCGATGTACATCGCCGGCCGCTTGCGCACCGGCTCGAGCCCCTCGAGGAGCTGGATGTCCTTGGCGGTGTACTTCGCCCCGCCGGTGGGGCGGGGGGGGAGGATCGAGGCCATCTCAGGTCACCTCCAGCGTGGGCGCGGTGGGTGGGGCGAGCACGACGCGGGCGAAGCGATCGCGCTTGATCTTGAGGTCGCCCCGGCCGGCCCGCGAGCCGCGCACGTCCTTGAGCGTGTACGACAGCTCCTTGCCCTTCTCGGTCTCGAGCGTGATGCTGTCGCGGGGCCCGAGCGCCGGGACGGCGCCGACGAGGCGCTCGCCCTCGCCGACCTTCATCACCATCGAGCCCTTGCCGACGCCGGAGAGGATGGCGATCTCCTCGAGCGCGACGCCGAGCACGTGTCCGTCGCTGGCGGCGCAGATGACCGCGTCCTTGTCGGCCACGACGAGCACCGCCAGGACCTCGTCGCCCTCGTTGAGGCGCGCGAACTTCCGCCCCGCGCGGGTCGACGCCTCGCGGTGCGGGCGGAGCGAGAACCGGAAGCCCAGGCCGCCGCGGGTCACGGCGAGCGCATAGGGCGGCTCCGGCGTCTCGGCCCCCTCGGTCGCGGGCGGGACCGTGAGCGCCCTCGGATCGAACGAGAGCATCGCGATCATCCGCTCGCCGTCTCCGAGCTTGAAGAGCTTCTGGACCGGATCGCCGTAACCGGTCGAGGGCGGGACGTCGTGGACGCGGCAGACGTAGCAGACGCCGAAGTTCGAGAAGAACGCCACCGGCGCCCGCGTCGAGCCCGCCACGGCGGCGAGCACGGAGTCGCCCTCGCGGAGGCGCGTGCTGGAGAGGTCTTTGACCTCGCGCACCCGCTTTGCCCAGCCCTGCGCCGAGAGGATCACGTTCGCGTCCTCGTCGACGATGAAGTCCTCGGCCTGGAACTCGGGCTCGTCGACGGCGCCGAGCACCTTGGTGCGCCGCTTGTCGGCGTACTTGGTCTTGATCTCGACGAGCTCCTCGCGGACCAGGTTCCAGCGCTTCGACTCGCTCTTGAGGAGCGCATCGAGGCGCTTGGCCTCGACGCGCTTCTCGTCGAGCTCCTTGCGGACGACGAGGATCTCGAGCTTGGCGAGGCGGTACAGCTTGAGCTCGAGGATGGCGTCGGTCTGCTCCTCGGAGAGCTCGAAGCGGGCGATGAGCTTCTCGGCGGCGTCGGCCTTGCCCTCGCTCTTGCGGATGATCCGGATGACCTCGTCGAGCGCGTCGAAGACGATCTCGAGGCCCTCGAGCAGGTGGATCCGCTTCTTCAGCTCGCCGAGCTCGAACTCGGTGCGCCGGGTGACCGTCGCGTACCGGAAGTCGAGGAACTCGGAGAGGATCTCCTTCAGCGAGAGGCGCCGGGGGGCCGCCACCTCGGCCTTGTCCGTCGGGACGAGGCAGGTGAGGTTCACCTGGACGTTCACCGCGAGCGGGGTGTGCTTGTAGAGGTACGCCATCACCAGCTGCGGATCCGTGCCGCGCTTGAGCTCGAGGACGACGCGGATCTCGTCGGTCGACTCGTCGCGGACGTCGACGAGCGCCGGGAGCTTCTTGGAGATGATCACCTCGGCGATCTTCTCGACGATGGTCTTGCGCTCGATGCCGTACGGGATCGAGGTGATGACGACCAGGCTGGAGCGCTTGTCGTCCTCGGGCCGCCACTCGCCCCGGAGCTTGAGCGAGCCCTGGCCCGTCTCGTACACCTCCTGCAGGTCCTTCTTGCTGGCCTGAAGCAGGCCGCCGGTGGGGAAGTCGGGGCCCTTGACGTGCGTGAGGAGGCGGAAGTTCGTCAGCTCCTCGTCCGACTCGATCATGGCGATGCAGGCGTCGATGACCTCGCCGAGGTTGTGGGGCGGGATGCTCGTCGCCATCCCGACCGCGATGCCCTGCGAGCCGTTCACCAGCACGTTGGGGAACCGCGCCGGCAGGACGATCGGCTCGGAGTCGGAGCCGTCGTAGTTGGGCCGCCAGTCGACCGTCTGCTTGCCGAGCTCGGCGAGGAGCTCGATCGCCAGGGGGCGGAGCTTCGCCTCGGTGTAGCGCATGGCCGCGGCCGCGTCGCCGTCGATGGAGCCGAAGTTGCCGTAGCCGGCGACGAGCGGCGCGCGCATGACGAACTCCTGCGCCATGCGGACCATCGCGTCGTAGATCGAGCTGTCGCCGTGCGGGTGGTAGCTCTTCATCACCTCGCCGACGACGGCGGCGCTCTTGCGGAAGCGCCCGTCGGGGCTGAGGTGGAGGTTCTTCTGCATCGCGTAGAGGATGCGGCGCTGCACCGGCTTGAGGCCGTCGCGCACGTCGGGCAGGGCGCGCGACGTGATCACGCTGAGCGCGTAGTTGAGGTACCGGCGCTGCGCCTCGTCCGAGAGGGAGGTGTCGGGCGTGGGCGGCGGCGGCGGCGCCGAGGGGGGCCCACCGCGCTTGCGGCGGCCCGGGGGTGTGGTGCCGCCGCCGGCCGCAGAGGGGCCGTCCGCGAGGGCGGCGGCCGACGCGAGGGGGAGGGGGAGCTGCGGCTCGGGCGAGCGTGGACGCGGCTCGCGCTTGGGGGCGGGGGGCACGAAGGCTCTCTTTTCCAGGGTAAACCGGCGTTCAGTACGCCGGCGAGACACGGATTACCCAGGCCCGGGCGTCTGGTCAAGCATGGGGCGGCCTCCGCCGGGTCGATGCGGCGTCCCCCGATCCGGCAAGCCACGGTTCGACGCCGGCGAAACCGCTTGTCGGTCGCGGGCCTCGGAGCCGGTGCTCGGTGGGCGTCATCGTGCGTCGGCCTTGAGACCGCTCGGCTCCTGGGCTACGGGTGGCGCCCGTGCGGCCGGCAAGGCTCGTCCCTTCGAGCCTGTGCGCCCGCGCGCAGAGCCGCTCCCATGTGTCCGCCCTCTCGATGATCCAGACGCGACGCCGCCGCCCGAAGCCGTGCTGGTCGCGCCTCGTCTGGCTGGGGCTCGCGGCGTTCGTCGTGGGCCTGCTCACGCCGCGCTGGGCGTTCGCGCAGGCGCCGGACGCAGGTCCGCCCGGTCCCGACCTCGGCGCCGACGCGGGCGCCGCCCCCGCGCCGCCGGCC
>CAYJPW010000102.1:13720-36822 GCA_964372055.1 uncultured Polyangiaceae bacterium | reverse complement strand
CTCGCGCGCTGGCCGGGCTGCTCCGTTTCCCCCGGTTCGGCGCGCTCGGCAACAGACCCGACGCAACCGCGCTGAAACGTGGGCGAAACATCAACCCGGCTACTCTGGGCGGGCCCCAGAGGAGGGGTCGCCAATGTCGCTCTATGCTCTCCTGACCCTTGACCTGCATGGCGCCGATACCGATCAGCGCACAACTTTCAACGAGTACATGCGGGCCAAGAACTGGACCAAGCTGGCTGTATCCACCGCGTGGACCGCAACGTTCTCGCCCCCCGCGATTCGATCCGGCGTCATCCAAGCAACGAGAACAACGGTTGCTGCGGCGGCTGCTGCGGCGGGAATCACCAGCTATCAGACCGCCCTTCAGGTCGGTCTGGAGGCCGCAGTAAAGGTGGAGCCGTGATACCCTAAGTCCGATGGCCTACCTCAAGAAAACCGGGGAGTCTTCGACGGATGTTCTGCCGTGCCCGCACTGCACGCGTCCCACGCTTCGCCGCGATCTACATCCGGTGCCTGGAGGAGAGGAGACCAAGAAGCTCGGCGAAAAGGATGTCCTCGCTGACGCGGGCGAGCCGGACGACATGGCGTGCAACGAGTGCTTGGGCTTGCCATCGTTTGTGCCGCGCCGCGCTTTTGACGCTATCGAGCCGACTGCAATCACCTAGCACCATCCCCCCTGTTCTCGTCGCAGGTACCCCCTCGTCGTGAGCGCGTTCTCGATGGCGAGCCGCTGGACGACCAGCTCGTCGAGGTCGTCGGACCGGCGCCGGTGGCGCCGCAGGCGGGCCGCACGGTCGGCCACCTCGGCGCGTAGCGCGGCGCGATCGTCGCACGGCTCGTCCCGGCTGGCCCACTTCTCTGCAGCCGTCATCCATCCCAGGCTACGCCTCGGCCAGGCGTCGTTCAACGCCGCGCGCATGTCCCTGCAAGCGGCGGGCAGCGCCTCGACGGTCAGCCCCGGTGCGCCCGCGAGCCAGGCCTGGTGCTCGCGGTTCTGGCGCTCGAGCTGGGCGTAGTACTGCGGGTAGCGCGGCGGGCCGTGCAGCCGGAGCACGCCGTGACGGGCCAGCACCTCGTCGACCTCGTCGGTGCGGTGGCAGCTTGCGCGGTCGAGGCGGCAGACCAGCGGCGCTCCGTTCGCGGTGAAGTCGGCGTCGAGGGCCGCGGCGACGGACGCGCTGTCGTAGCGCTCGGCGACGACGAGGCTCGTGCGGTACGGGATGGCGCCGTCCGCGCACACGAGCACCAGACCTCGCCCCGAGGCCGTCGAGACCCAGAGCTGGTCGAAGCCGCGCATGACTCCCGGCCTCGTCACCGTCACGCGCGCGCAGCCGGCGACGCGCTCGCGCTCCATCGCCAGGAGGGTCTTCTCCTTGACCGCCGCCGCGCTGCGGCGGGAGAGGCCGGTCGCGTGCCCGAGCGCGCCGGCGCCGATGAGCCCGTGGGTGGTGCGCACGAGCTCGGCGGCGACCGCAATCGCTGCGGTGTCGAGCGGGGGCGGCTCGCACCGTTTCGGCTCGCGCCCGCGGAGGTGCCGGCGCAGCGTGGTCGCGCCCACGCCGAGCACCTTCGCCGCCTCTTCGAGCGTCAGCCCAATCTCGAGCATGCGTCGCGCTTCCGTCGCGAGCCCCCCAGGCTCAGGCTCCTCGGGCTCCCCCGTCGTCGCCTTCGTCGCCGCCGGGCGCCGCCCCGAGCGGCCATTGGCCTTCACGCGCCCCCGCAGGATCCCGCCCATCACCTCCATCAATCGCTCGGCCGTCTCGCTCCGCGATTGCATCTGCGCATTCTGGCGCTCGAGGGTCGCGATCCTCTGTTCGAGCTCGAGCTCCCGGTCCGATTTCGGCGCTCGCCCAGGCGGGCGCGGGGACAGGCCCGCGACCAGCGACTCCTTCGCCCGGTGCACCAGCGTCTGCATCTGCACCCGCGAGAGCGAGAGCCGCTCTGCCGCTTCGGAGACGGTCATCTCGCCCGTCAGGATCGCGACCACCGTCGCGTACCGGGCCTCGAGCTCCGACGGCACCGAGGGCGCGGGGGTGTAGGTCCCCTTGCGCTTCTTCATCGGTCACCTCCGGGAGACCACCCTCCGCCAAAGCGTCCGAGGTGGCCAACTTTCTCTCCCATCTCAGGGCGCGGCCTCGCCAGCCGGCGTCGGGGTCGAAGGGCTCGCGGCCGCCGCCGTGGTCGTCTTCGGCGGCGGCGCCGCCCTCGTCTTCGAGGTACGCGAGCGTCTGCGCCCAGCGCTCGTCGAGCTCGGGGACGCACTCTTCGGGGGCCTGCCCGCGCCCGTCTTCATCGGGCCCTGCATCAGCTTGCGCGTCAGGAGCAGCAGCCTCTCGCCGCGCCGCTTGTCCCGCTCCAGCTGCTCGACCTTCGCCTCGAGCTCCGCGATCCGCCGCGTCGAGCCCTCGCCACGGCTGGTCACCTCGTCGCTCGCCCCCGGTGCCAACGCCGCCAGCATCGCCCGCAGCGCCCGCTCCTCGAGCTGGTAGTACATCTGCCGCGAGATCGAGACCTCGGCGATCGCCTCGGTCACGGGGCGGTGCCCACTGAGCACGCTCAGCACCATCAGGCAGCGGCGGCGGGCGATCTCGTCGAGGTCCGCCTGGTTGAGGAGCCAGCGCGGCGTGGGACGCGCTCGGGCCTTGCGGCTCCTCGGCGTCGCGGGCGACGTGCTGGATGCGCGGGTGGGTCGGGATCGGCTCATCGGAGTCCTCCTTGGGAAAGCTGATGGTCTCGGGGTGCTCGTCGCCGAGCTGCACGCGCAGCCCTCCCTCGGCGGCGGCGATGGAGAGCTCGCGATCGCCGAAGCGCCCGACGAGGTAGAAGGGCTTGCGCGGGGGCTGCTCGTGGGCGAGCCGCTCTGCGTTGTCGGCGATGCCCTTCTGCACCGCGGCGCGGACCTGCGGGGCGGCCTGGAAGAAGCGGTCGGCCGGCACGAGCCCCTCGAGCGCCTGATGGGGACGGTGGAAGTTGTAGGCGTCGATGAAGAGGCCGAGCCGCTTCGCGCAATCGGCGTAGTCCGAGAAGACGGTGCGGGAGAGAAACTCGTCCCACAGCGTCTTCCAGAAGCGCTCCACCTTGCCGACGGTCTGCGGGTGCTGCGGCCGGCTCTTGACGTGCCGGATGCCATTGCGTCGCAGCTCGCGCTCGAAGTCCGTCTCGCCCCGCCACGCCGTGTATTGCCGGCCCTGGTCGGTGAGGATCTCCTCCGGAGTGCCGTAGGTGGCGAGGCCCCGGGCGAGCGCCTCCATCACCAGCTCCGAGCGCTGGTGGTGCGCCAGCGCGTGCGAGACGATGAAGCGCGAGTGGTCGTCCATGAACGCCGTCAGGTAGAGCCGCTGATGGCGTCGGAGCAGGAACGTGAAGATGTCCGACTGCCAGAGCTGGTTGGGGCGGGCCCGCTCGAAGCGTCTGTCCGGGTGATCGCGCGGAGGCGTCGGCTCCCGGGCCTCGAGCAGGCCCGCCTCGTGCAGGATGCCGCGGACCGCCGTCTCCGAGACGCCGAGCGCCTCGAAGCGCGCGAGCACGTGGGCGATCCGCCGCGTCCCGAATTCGGGGTGCTCCTCGCGGACGGCGATCACCGCGTCGCGCTTCGCCTGCTGCGCCGCCGTCGGCTCACGCCGGGGCGGAGGTGCCGGAGGCTTCGGGACCAGCGCGTCCACGCCTCCCGCCTCGTAGGCCTCGACCCATTGCTGGATGGTCGACACGCTCGGGCCGAAGACCCGGGAGAGCTTCCCCAGGCTGACGTCGCCCCGCATCGCCTCTTCGACCACCCGCATCCGCAGCGCCAGCGGGTACGCCTTGCCCACCCGCGTCAGCTCGCCCGGGTCTCTCTGTCGTCTCTGTCTCCCCATGACCGTCGCCTTCCCTCTCTCCGGCTGTCGGCCGGTCGAGGGGGGACGGTGCTAAGCGAATTGAAGAGGGCTCATCCGCCGATCAGGTGGCGCGCTGGACACCCAAGTCGGTCACGCCATCCATGTACGCCGTGAACTTGGCCTCGAACTTCTTGAAGGACTCGGCGTCCGCGAGCGGTCGGTGAAGGCTCCGACCGAGCGCACGAAGTTTCTCCTCGATCGCAAAAAGGATGCGGCTCAGGTGCCCCTCAAGGTCCGCGTCGTCAACGTTCGGCGGGATGTCCTCCAGGGCGTCCTTCCCCTCCTTCAGCACGGGCCGAAACCTCGGATGAGCACGCACGTACGTCCGGACGCGGGTCCACTTCTCGTCGTTGAGCGGATCGACGTAGGGACCGAGGTGCTTGCGGATGTTCTTGATCGCAGCCGCGCGGATACTCTTTAGGGAAGGCACGTCCGGGTACAACGTCGCTTCGTCTTCATCCTCGGGTAGGTTGAAGCGCCTCCGCTCGGAGTCGACGTACTCGTCCAGGCAGTCGCCTGAGAGGAAGGTCGACCAAACAAACGGGCGTCCTTCTCGATCCCTGAGCTTGTTGGCCAGGTTCGGGATGTGACGCTCCAGCTTCTCGCTGGTGACCTCGCGCTCGTTGGCACAAAGGTGCAGGCGATGGTCCTTCTCTTCAGCCGAGTACAGGCGCACGTGGCGTATCGGGAAGGTCACACCGCAAATTTTGAGATGCTCGTCGATCGCGTGGTCTCGGTAGAATTCGGCGAACAACTCGTTCAGATCCTCGCTCTCTTCGCCGTCGGAGACGCTGATGTGCGGCATGTGAGGACGCATGAAGTACAGCAAGCAGTGCTCGATGATGTGTACCGCCAGAGTCCGAAGACGCTTCGGGAGCGCGTTCTGGATCTCGGGCTTGACGTCGCGGAGGCTGACCTCGGTGTAGAAGCGCTGTGCCTCCTTGTCGGCTTCCGGTCCCTCACGGTGGTCGGTGATACCGACAGGCAGCGAGAAGTTGAAGGAACGCGAGCGCCACTGCCTGGCCTCCTTGTACGTGCTTTGGATCTCAACGCCTGAGAAGGTCTTCAGCCAAAGGAGCCGCCCAACTCCTTTCCCCCCCTGGCTTATCTTCCGTTGCGAGTCAGAGGTCCGGAAGGACTCGAAGTTCGCCGCGTTGAACCCGGCACCGTCGTCGTGGATGGTGCAGTGACGAATCGGCGCCTGGACGGCGGGCTCTCCGTCGCCCGAGAAGGGCAGCTTTGGCTGGGTGGTGTCGCGCTCGACGTGAACCGTGATCAAGCCGCGGTGGTCGGGTCGCTCCTGGATGCTGTGGATCGAGTTGACGACGGCCTCGAAGATCGGGAGCAGCGGCCTCGTCACCGGCAGCGATGTGTTCCGTAGCCGACCGGCAAGGTCGAACCCCATCCCCGGGGCGCCGTCTGACGTTGGAGACATGGCTCCAAGCTACTACGCACTCCTGACCACGTGTGAAGGAACGGAGCGGACGAGCCCCCGCAGGCGGACAGGCAGTGTCCTAGCGTGGATCAGTCGGTTTGGCGTCTACCCTCCGGATCGTCGGGGTCGCGCTTGCGCCAGGCGCGCTCGCGTCGATCCCACACGACGTCCGTCGCCGTCAGCTTTTTGAACGCGGCGAGAACCTTCCGCGAGATCGCCAGGTTCCCGTTCTCGTTCGTGTACACGAACTCATCCCCGAAATGGCTGTCAATCTGCGCAGCGGCATCGGCCTGCGACAGATAGCCAGCTTCGCTTTCCAGCTCTCGGCGCATCCACGCTGCGACGTCCTCCGGCGTCGTCTTCACGGCTTGACCGGGGGCTTGGCACGCTCCAACGCCTCCACGGGAAAGCGGCCGCTCTCCTTCTTCTTCCCGCCGAACCAGGCCGTGTCGATCAGCAGCTTGCCCCTGAACTCGTTCAGGCCGACAACGGTCATGACCGGCCCGCCGGACTTGAGGACAACTAGGTCGCCTGTCTTGAAACCATCGGTCTTCGCCATGCCCCGCAGTATCGCGCGGGTTGAGGCGGCCCGCGACTAGATCCGCTCGAAGCCTGACATATCTTGTCCGCCCACCCCCTTGTCGTCCACGCGCCAGTGTCGTACGCAGGCAGGCGAAGCGCACGGCGCGGGGAGGGCAGCATGGGAACGAGTGTTGCGACGAAGAAGGTGCGGGTCGACGTCCCCCAGAAGCTTGCGGACGACGTTCTCCACGCCAACCGACACACCTGCTGCTGGTGCCACGAGCCGCGTCAACCCGTCGAGATCCACCACATCAACAGCGATCCCGGTGACAACCGATGGGAGAACCTGGCGGTCCTGTGCAGGAACGACCACGGGACCGTGAGCAACACCGGCCCCCTCGGCCGGGGCTACAGCCCTGGTGAGGTTCGTCGCAGGAAGAAGGACTGGGAGGAGGAGTGCGCGGCCGGTGAAGCGGAGGAGCCCGAGGAGCAAGACCACGAGGTCGTCGTCGTCCGGAGCGGCGAGTGCCGCGAGTGGATCTACAGGCTGGCGGTCGGGGAGACGATCGTCGTTGGGCTCGACTCGGACGTTGCCGTCGACGCGATGATCGCTACTCGGGGTCAGTTCAAGAAGTGGTGCGACGATGAAGAGCACTTCGTTCACGACTCGAAGGAGGACGTCTTCGAGTGCGAACTGGAGGTCGAAGCCGACGTCGCGAAGTCCTTCGTCTTCTGGATCCAGAACGACGAGGACGAGGACGCGTGCGTCGAGGTGGATATCGCCGTCTGGGCGCAAGACGATGAGGACGACTAGGCCGGCTCGAAAGGCGTCAACATTGAAGGCCAGCGCCTTCAAGGCGCGAGACGATCTCCAAGTCCATGGCGAGGAAGGAGATGGCGCGCAGGCAGCACATACGAGGATCGCTGGACGGCACGTCAGCGGCCGCCCGTCGATCGTCGGGCTCGCCTCCAAGCACCCCGTTGCAGAGGATGCTGAGGGGCCCACCCATGCTCTCGTACAGCTTGACCATGCTCATGCTCCTCCGGCTACAACGTGGATCGGGCCCATCATTCAACTCTCGTCGTTGACGTGATCGAACCGCGTGCGGTTCACCTCGTTCGTCTTCGCTCCAGCGACGATGACGGCCCTGAGCTGGTCGAGGAGCGCGAGGGCGGCCTCGGTGTCGCCCAGCTCGGCGACGGTGACGAGGGCTCGGGCGAGGGAGCGAAGCGGGCTCGGGTGGTCCTGTCCAAGGGTCTCAACGGGAGGTGCAGAACTGGATCGCGGTGAATCACCGTGGATCAGGTCGGCCGGATCGTGCGGACCATTTGCCTCAAAAAGCTGCGGAAAAGCAGAGGTTTCGATCCTCTCCGGAGCCGAAGGCCAAAGGTTCGAATCCTTTGTGGCGCGCCGCGATCGCTCCCGTCGCTGGGTCGTGCGTTCGGCGGTGGGCCCCACGGGTGGACACCGCGCGCTTGGGAGAACCGGCACCGCGGTGAACGTCGGGGCTCCGTTCGATCGGCTACGATCGCGCGTGCACGTCGAGACGGTCGCGTGCTGCCTGGAGCCCTGCAGGCGGCGAGCGCGCCCGCCTTCACTCCTTTGGAGAGATCATGACTCGTCGACGTTCCGCGCTCCTCGTGCAGGCGAGCCTCCTCGCGTCGTCCGTCGCCGCGTTCGCCGCGTGCGACGGCGACGACCCGTCCACCGCGGCGGCGAGCAGCGGGACGTCGGCGAGCTCCTCGGCCGGGTCGGGCACCTCGAGCACGGGGAGCGGCGGCGCCGGCGGGTCGGGGGCCGGAGGCGCCGCGACCACCGCGTCGAGCAGCGGCGCAGGCGGCGGCGGCACGGGCGGTACAGGGGGCGCGGGCGGCGCCGGCCCCCAGAACGTCGAGGTGCTCTTCCAGAACGACGTTCACATGACGTCGGTCGCGATCGACGACACGACGGCGTACGCCGGCAGCGACCAGGGGCTCTGGGCGATCCCGAAGTCGGGCGGCAACGGGGTCGTGCTCGATCCCGCGACCGGGATCCTCGGCGTCGCGGTGAGCGCGTCGCACGTCTACTTCACGCGGTCGTCGCAGGGCTCGGGCGAGGTGCGCCGGATCCCGAAGGGCGGGGGCGTCGCCGAGATCGTCCACACGTCGAGCCAGCCCGCGGCGAGCGTCGCGGTCTGGGGCGACCATGTGTACTTCACCGAGACGGGCCCGAACCAGCAGGGCGGGTGCGTGTTCGAGGCGCCCCTCGACGGGAGCGCCGCGCCGGCGCCGCTCGATTGCCAGCTCTGCGATCCGGGGTCCGTCGCGGTGGGCGACGGTCACGTCTACGTCGCCAACTTCAACTGCGCCGGCGGCGAGCTCGTGCGCATCCCCGTGGGCGGCGGTCCCAAGGAGACGATCGCGAGCGACAGCCCGCTCGGCGTGGCGGTGGGCGGAGGCCAGGTGTTCTGGAGCCACCACCTCGGCCCCATCGCCTGGCGCTCCACCGCGGCCGGCCCGATCTCGACGACGCTGTCGGCCTACGACTACGCGCAAGGCATGGCCGCCGACGACACCGGGCTCTACGTCGGGTACGAGGGCGTGAGCGGCTTCGACGGGCGCATCGCCCGGCTCCTGCCCGATGGACAGGCGGCCGAGCTCGCGAGCGGGTTCCTGCTGCCCGAGATCGGCTTCGTGAACATCGGTGTCGACGCGACCCACGTCTACTTCGCCGGCTCGCTGGAGTTCAGCGGCTCGGCCGTGATGCGCGCGCCGAAGCCCTGACGTCACGGCGCGCGAGGCCGCGAGTGTCGCGACGCTCGCCACGATGGTTGCGGCACGGCTCGTGCTTGAATGCGGTCGCATGGGACTCCCTGCCGAGGCCAGGAAGCCGGAGGGAAGCGTCCAAGCGGACCTCTCCGCGCTGCTCCTCCGCCGCCATTGCGACATCGAGCAGCGGTGGCTGTCGCGGGTGACCGCCGACGGCCGCGTGAGGGGGATCGACCTGACCGAACTGCGCGACGCCATGCCCGACTACCTGACGCGCTTGGCCGAGTCGCTGGGCGCGGCGGGGACGACGGAGGAGCGAGGCTCGGAAGAGTGGCGAGAGATCGCGCGAGAGCACGGCGTGATGCGGATCAGGCTCGGGTTCGACATCGAGCAGCTCATCCACGAGTTCATCGTGCTCCGGCAGGTGATCTGCGAGATCGCGCGTGAGGACGGGCTCATCGAGGACTCGCGCCATGGCGACCGCGTGGCCGATCTCGTCGAGTCGGGCATGGCCGAGTCGGTGCGGGCATACGTCGAGTCCCGCGACTACGCGGCGCGCCGGAAGGAAGCGGAGCACGTCGGCTTCATCACCCACGAGCTCAAGAATCCGCTCACCACCGCGCTGCTCGTCACCGATCAGATCCGCCGCCGGCCCTCGTTTCCGCCGGATATGAGGGGCCCGTTCGACATGCTGGAGAGGAGTCTTCGCCGGATCGACAAGCTCATCGGCGAGGTGCTCGAGGTGGAGCAGCTCGAAGCCGGTCAGGTCACGGCCGAGCGGCAACCGTCGACGCTGGGGGAGCTGCTCGTTCCCCTCGTCGCCGCGGCGCGCCTCGTCGCCGAGGAGAAGGGACTCGAGCTCGACGCCCTCTTCGACCCGGAGAGCTCGGTCGAGGTCGACACGCGGCTGACGGCGTCGGCGATCCAGAACCTGCTCGAGAACGGCCTCAAGTTCACCGACACCGGGCGCGTCGAGCTCCGCGCCGAAGCTCGGCGGG
This sequence comes from uncultured Polyangiaceae bacterium, assembly GCA_964372055.1. GTDB lineage: Bacteria > Myxococcota_A > Polyangia > Polyangiales > Polyangiaceae > CAYJPW01. The sequence continues at coordinate 27,244 of CAYJPW010000102.1, read as the reverse complement.
GCGAGCTCGTCGTCCACGTCCGCGACGGCTGCGGCGGCATCTCGGAGCGCGAGCTCCGCGCGCTGTTCGAGCCGTTTCGTCGCGGCCGGTCCGGCAAGCCCGGCACCGGGCTCGGCCTCGCCATCACGAGGCGAGCCGTCGAGGCGCAGGGCGGGACCATCGAGGTCGAGTGTGCTCTAGGCCGCGGCTGTCATTTCTGGTTCACCGTGCCGAGCGGCGCGACGCACGCGGACGAGGCCGGCGGCGCTCGCGGCGGCGCGGATCCCGAGGCGTGAACGATGCCGGGCGGGCCCACGAGCGCGTCCGAGCGGGAGGCCGATGGTGGAAGCATCCTTCGTCCAGGGTGAGCTTGCCCTGATCACCGGCGCCACGGATGGGATCGGAAAGGAGACCGCGCGCGAGCTCCTCCGGTCGGGCGCGCGCGTCCTCTTGCACGGGCGCAGCCTGGAGAAGGCGGCGCGGGTCGAGGAGGAGCTCCACCGCGACACGGGCAACCAGCCGGCGGCGGTGCTGATCGCCGACCTCACCTCGCTCGCCGCGGTCAAGAGGATGGCCGCCGAGGTCCGCGACCGGCACCCGGGGCTGCGCGTGCTCGTGAACAACGCGGGCGTCTTCTCGGCCGAGCTGGTGAACACCGAGGACGGCTTCGAGCAGACGCTCCAGGTCCAGTACCTCGCGCCGTTCCTCCTCACGATGGAGCTCCTCCCGGTGCTCCGGTCGCACGCCCCGGCGCGGATCGTCAACGTCACCTCCCGCCTCCACCGCGGCGCCGAGCTCGACCTCGACCTGCAGGGGCCGTCGCCGTACGACGGCCGCGCCGCCTACGCCTCCTCGAAGCTCTCGCTCACGCTCTTCACGTGGGAGCTCGCGCAGCGGCTTCGAGGCGTGGAGGTCACCGTGAACGCGGTCCATCCCGGCGGCGTCGACACCAAGCTCCTCCGCGCGGGCTTCGGCGGAGTCGGCATCCCCGTCGAGCAGGGCGCGCGACCGATCGTGCACCTCGCCGCCGCTCCGGGGCTGGGCAGCCTCTCCGGCCGCTACTTCGAGCGGTTCAGGGAGAGCGATCCGGACCCGCGGACCTACGACGGCGAGACGAGGCGGCGCCTCTGGGAGCGAACGGAGCGCGCGCTCGGCCTCTCGCCCGCGAGGGCGGCGTGAGGCGCGGCGGCCGACGCGGGCGCGCCGGTCGCTTGCCCCTCACGGACCGGTGGCAGGATGGACCGCGGCGAAGGCGACGAATCGGCCGTCGTGCGACAGGCTCACGTCGGCATCGAGCGGCTCGCCGCGGCGGAGGATCTGCGGCGGGCCGAGTCCGTCCCAGCCGCCAAGGACCTCGGGACGGAGCACCGAGAGCTCGCCCGCGCCGCATCCGAGTCGTCTCGACACCGCGGCGATCAGCGCAGCCCGCGCCGCGAGCCCGAGATCGGCGCCTGGAGCCGCGGTCGCCACGCCCGAGAGCTCGGGAGCGCGCGAGGTCCACGCGAGGGCGTGCACGCAGTCGCCCGCGGCGCTCACCTCGAGGGGCAGCCGCAGATCGCCGTAGCGCACGTCCTCGAGCGCCGGACCCACCTCGAAGAGGCGGTGCGCGAAGACCACGCCGGGGCGGATCTTCGCGACCACCTTGTACGCCGCCTCCTTCGCCGCGAAGAGCGCCCAGAAGAGCTCGTGCGGCGAGCCGGCGCTCGCCAGCCGTGCGCGCTCGGGCTCGGACAGCACCCTCTGGACGAGGCGCTCCCGGAGGTGCGCGCCTCGGGCGTCCGGATCCCCGAGGTCGACGACGTCGTTGCCGACGAGGGCGACCGTGGGCACGGCCGCCCGCTACTTCTCGCGCGAGACGATCAGGTTCACGGCGTCGCCGACGGTGCGGACCTTGTCGGCCTCGTCGTCGGCGACCTCGATCCCGAACGCGTCCTCGATCTCGAGGACCACGTCGACGAGGCGCGCCGAGTTGATCTTCAGGTCCTTGAGGATCGAGGTTTCCATGGCGACGCTCGCGAGCGCCTCCTGGTTCTTCACGAACGGCTTGAGGATGCCGACGACCTTCTCGAACACCTGCTCTTGAGTCATGAACCTCTCTCCTGTCTGCTGCGCCCGTTTCAGGCGTCGAATTTCCGGAACAGCACGCACCCGTTGACGTCGCCGAAGCCGAAGCTCGCCTTGGCGATGACGCGCAGATCGGGGCGCTCCACGGTCTCGTGCGGGATGCTCCCGGCATACGCGCCGAGCGCCGGGTGCAGGTCCTCGCAGTTCTTCGAGCCGTGCACGAACCCGTGCCGGAGCTCGAGCACCGACGCGACGCACTCGATGCCGCCGGCGGCGCCGAGGGCGTGGCCGATGAGCGACTTGGTCGAGTGCAAGAGCGGCATCCGCTCGGGCGCGAGCTCGAGCGCCGCCGACCAGCTGGCCACCTCGTGCGGATCGGCGAAGGTGGCGGTGAGGTGGCCGTTGATGGCGCCGATCTCGTCGGGCCGGATCCCCGCCATCGCCACCGCGCCCCGGATGCAGCGGCGCACGCCGTGCGGGTTGGGCGCCGTCATGCTGCCGCCCATGCGGTGGCCGCCGCAGTTCACGTGCCCGCCGATCACCTCGGCGTAGATCCGCGCTCCGCGGCGCTCGGCGCTCGAGAGGCTCTCGAGCAGGAGCACGCCGGCGCCGGATCCCGGGATGAAGCCGGCCGCGCTCGCGCTCATCGGGCGCGAGGCGCGCTCGGGCTCGGCGTTCTTCGTGCGGTTGAGCACCTTCATCGCGTCGAAGCCGGCCCAGATGTACTTGGAGTGCCCCTCGGAGCCGCCGGCGAGCATGCGCTCGGCGTGACCCTCGCGGATGCGGGTGAAGGCGTTGACCACGGCCTCGGTGCCGGTGTTGCAGGCGCTCGAGTTGGTGGTCACCTGGTTGCCGAGCCCGAGCAGCCCGGCGACGCGGGCGCTGTTGCCGCTCGACATGATCTGCTCGACCATGGTGCTGCCGAGGCGGCTCACTTTGCCGGCGTCGGTCTTGGGCGCGAGCTTCTCGGCGATGGTGTCGATGCCGCCGATGCCCGTGCCGATGACGGCGCCGGCGTCCCAGTCGACCTCGTCGCTCTCGGCGGGCTTGCGCTCGAGGCCCGCGTCGGTCCACGCGTCGATGGCCGCGATGGCCGCGTAGACCATGTTCGGGTTCATCGCGCGGAGCTCGTCCTCGGCGAGGTAGTCGCCCTGGATGGCCTCGATGCCCTCGGGGATGCCGCCCACCTGGCAGGCGAAGTTCACGTCGGCGAGGTGCTGGTGGAAGCGGATGCCGCTCTTGCCCTCGCGCAGCGCGGCGGTGAACGCGGGCAGCCCGTGCCCGTTCGGCGCGACCACGCCGAGCCCCGTGACGACGACCCTCTCGTTACGCATGGCGAGGCACTCCCATCCCGGCGACCGTCCCGCGCGCGACGGGCGACCCGTCGGCGAGCGTGAGCACGACGTTCGACTTGAGCTTGCGGCGGCGCCAGTAGACCTTCTCGGCCGTGACCCGGACGGTGTCGCCCGGGCGGACGATCCGCTCGAACTCGACCTGCGACTCGGTGAAGAGCGTCACCGTCTTCGCGACCTCGTCGCGCGGCGCCTCCAATCCGAGCAAGTAGATCCCGAGGGCGACGAGGCCCGTCTGGCACATCGTCTCGAGGAGGATCACGCCGGGCGTCACCGGATCGCCCGGGAAGTGGCCGGCGTAGAAGCCCTCGTCCTGGCGGAAGGTGTACTCGCCAATGGCGTGATCGGCGTCGAGCTCGACGAGCCGATCGATGAAGCGGAACGGCCGCTGCTGGGGGAGGATCGCGAGGACCTCTTCGGGGGTGAGCATCAGAGATCGCTCCGGTCGAGGATGCCGCCCTTGCTGTTGGCCGAGCGCGCCGGGTAGTCGGGGTAGGCGATGCCGAGGAACGTCCCCACCTTGGCGTCCTTCACCGTGTAGATGAGCTCGCCGTCGACGAAGACCTTGGCCGTGCCGATCGCGACCGCCGAGCCCGAGTCCTTGAGCATGCTGAAGCGCCGGATGTCGACCTCGTAGCGCACGAGCTCGTTGTACGGGCGGATCTGCCCGGCGAACTCGACCTCCTTGCACCCGAGCGCGCGCCCCGAGCCTGGCGCGCCCGCGGCCGCGCAGTAGAGGCCGATGAGCTGCCAGATGGCGTCGACGCCGAGGCAGCCGGGCTGCACCGGATCGCCGCGGAAGTGGCAATGGAAGAACCAGTCGGTGAAGTGGATCTGCTGCTCGCCGACGATGCGCCCGCGCGGGCCCCGGCGATCGAGCTCGACGACGCGATCGATCATCAGCATCGGCGGCGCCGGGAGGCGCACGAACTCCGCCGGCGCGTCGTCGACCAGGTTGCCCTGCGACAGGCCGATCAGATCCTCCTTCGAGAAGGTCCGGCGCTCGAGGAACTCGGAGTATTTCATCGCTCTCCCACGTCTCCCAGGTCGATCCGCATGCTGGCCCAGGTGAGGCCCGATCCGACGACCACGAGCAGCACCGTGTCGCCCGCCTCGAGCTCGTCCCAGCGCTGCGAGAGGACGCTCGGGGCGCCGGCAGCGCCCGTGTTGCCGTGCTCGACGACATTGTGCCAGTGCTCTTCGGCCTCGATGCCCGCCCGGCGCGCGACCGCCTCGAGCATGAGCAGGTTGGCCTGGTGGCCGATGAAGCGGAGCCTGCCGCCGGTCTCGGCCGCGCGCGCTCGAGCGCCGGGCAGGAGCGCCTGCAGGCAGTCGCCCGACGTCTTGATCGCGAAGCGCTGGACCGTGCTGCCCTCCTGGGCGAAGTGGCCGAAGCGGGGGATCGTCACCGCGCCGCAGCCCGCCGGCGAGGAGTCGAGCGTCGTCGCGACGACGCGCGCCCGCGCCGGCACCTCGGTCGAGACGATCGCCGCGCTCGTGCCGTCGCCCCAGAGCACCGCCGTCGCCCGATCGCGGTAGTCGACGACGCGCGTCGTGTTCTCCGGGTTGACCACGAGCACGTAGGGCGGCAGCCGCCGCATCGAGGCGAGGAGGTGGAGCTGGGCGCCGAAGCTCGAGCAGGCGGAGCTCACGTCGAGCGCGGGCGCCTCGATCCCGAGCGCGGCGGCGATGCGGCACGCCTCGGCCGGGATGTTGGCGCCGGGACAGCACCCGCCGGCCACCACCATTCCGATGTCGCGCGGAGCCAGGCCGGCGCGCTCGAGCGCCTGCAGCGCCGCGCGCCGCCCCGTCTCGGCGTTGGAGTAGAGCGCGGCGTCTTCGGCGGCGCGGACGTCGGCGTTCCTCGTCCGCTTGAGGTAGTCGAGCGGCAGGACGGTGCGGCGGCGCGCGATCCCCACCCGCTCGAGGATCCACGCGTCGCTCGTGCCGATGTCGAGCTCCTCGAGGAAGCCGTTGTCGATCACGTTCTCGGGGTGGAAATGCCCGACGCCGTGCAGGTAGAGCGCGGGCTCGCCGAGGTCAGCCACCGATGCGCTCCCCGCCGTCGACCCGGATCACCGTCCCGTTCACCCACGCGGCCTCGTCGGTGCAGAGCAGGGCGATGAAGTCGGCCACGTCGGCGGGCGTCGTCAGACGGCCGAAGGGGTTGCGCAGCTTGGCGCCGGCCTTCATCTGGCGGCTTCCGGGGATGAGCCGCAGCGCGGGCGTGTCGGTGACGCCGGCCTGGACGATGTTGGTGCGGACGCCGTAGGGCGCGAGCTCGAGCGCGAGGGCGCGGCCCACCGACTCGAGCGCGACCTTGGCGGCGGCGACGGCCGCGTAGCCGCGCCAGGCGACCTCGTTGCCCTCGCTCGTCATGCCGAGCACGCGCGCGCTCGGGGCGAAGAGGCCGCGCGCGAGCACGTCCTTCGTCCATGTCACCAGGCTCGTGCCCATGCTGTAGATGGTGCGCGCGAAGTCCTCGTCCTCGAGGAGCGCCTCGGGATCGTGGGCGGGCGGGTCGGCGAGGGCGGAGAGCGCGTCGGCGCCGCCCTCGAACGCGGCCGTGACCGCCGCGGCGAGCGCCTCCTCGGAGACGCCGAGCCGCTCGGCGAGGAGCTTCCGCGCCTCGGCGGCGGGGCGCTCGGCGGAGGGAGCCGGCGGGACGAGCAGCTTGAGGTTGCCGAACGCGATCGAGTGGAGGACGACGCGCACCTTGCCGGCGCCGCCCATCCGCTCGGCCAGGCCGTCGAGCACCGCGCGGCGGCCCTCGTCCGACAGGGCGTCGACGTTGAACGTGACGAACCCGACGCCCGAGGCGCGGATCGAGGCGAACTCCGGCTCGATGTTCACCATCGCGCCCTTGCGGTCGCGGTGCACGATCGCGACGTTCATCCCGTGGCGCGCGAGCTTCTTGGCCGTCGCCAGGCCGAAGCCGCTCGAGCCGCCGAGGATGAGCGCCCAGTGCCCGCGGTCGAACTCGATGGCCACTAGCGGAGCTCCTTCTCGGCCGCCTTGAGCGACACGATGGACGTGATCTCGCGCCCCATGCTCTTGAAGAAGCCGCGCAGGGGCCGGTTGGGGCCGACCTCGAAGATCCGATCGGCGACGGCCGAGAGCGCGCGCATGTTGGCGATGAAGTCGACCGTCCCGCTCGCCTGGCGCGTGAGGGCGTCGACGACGGCGGGGGCGCTCGGCTCGTGGAAGCGGCCGGTGTAGTTCGACGTGACCACCGGCGCCCGCTCCACCGAGAGGGCGAGCGAGGCGAGCGCGCCGCGGAGCTCGTCCTCGATCGGCCGCATCAAGCGGGAGTGGAAAGGTGCGCTCACGTTGAGCGGGACGAGGCGCGCGCCCTCGCCGAGCAGCTGCTCGAGCCGGGCCGAGGCCGACGCGACCGCGGGCGCGCTGCCCGAGAGGACGACCTGGTCGCTCGAGTTCTTGTTCGCGACGTCGACCTCGAGGCCGGCGAGCGCCTCGCCGAGATCGCGCTCGGCGATGCCGTCGAAGATGACGGCGGTCATCGCGCCCTGCCCTTCGGGCACGGCGGCCTGCATGAGCGCGCCGCGCCGACGCGTGACCCGCACCGCGTCGGCGAGGCCGAGGACGCCGGCCGCGCAGAGCGCGGTGTACTCGCCCAGGCTGTGCCCGCCGAACCAGCGCGCGGACAGGCCGAGCTCGGCCTCGAGCGCCCGCGCCATGGCGATCTCGGCCGTCAGGATCGCCGGCTGGGTGTACTCGGTCTTGTCGAGCCGCGCGTCCTCTTCGAAGCAGAGCGCCGCCATGTCGAGACCGAGCGCCTCGCTCGCCTCGGCGAACACGTCGCGCGCCGCGGCCGATCGCTCGTGGAAGTCCCGGGCCATCCCGGCCCGCTGCGAGCCTTGGCCAGGGAACACGACGGCGATGGCGGCGGATCGGTCCGGTGGCGACACGGGGGACTCCTGGCGCGCGCGGGGCAGGCGCAGCCGCGGACGACAGCTGCGCTACCTACCTCGGGAGCCCCGCCCGCGACTGTCACGTTTCGATCAGGAACCCGCCGGCGTCGCGGAAACGCTCGCTCGCCTCGCGGGGCCTGCGCTAGGAAGACGCCCCGCGCCATGGATGATCTGTCGCCCCAAGACGCCCGCGGCCTCCGGCTGCAAGCGCTGTTCGGCCGCATGGCCTTCCCGTGGCTCGCCACCGGGGCGGTCGCGTACATGCGTTTCATCCGGCGCCACCGCGTGCCCAACGTCGACGCGCTGCGGCGTGAGTTCGCCGAGATCGCGTCGCGCGGGCGGCCGATCGTGGTCTGCGCGAACCACCTCACGATGGTCGACTCGGTCTTCCTGCTCTACGCGCTCGGCTCGCTCCCGCGGTACCTCGTCAGCTACAGGCTGTTCTCCTGGAACGTCGCGGCCGCCGAGAACTTCCAGGCCAACGCGTTCTTGCGGGTGATGACCTACCTGAACAAGACCATCCCCATCGAGCGCGAGGGCACCCAGGAGCACCGCTCGCGCGTCCTCGCGAAGCTCGGGCACCTCGCGTCGCGCGGCGACATCGTCACCATCTTCCCGGAGGGGCGGCGCAGCCGCACGGGCCGCATCGAGCCGGACGAGGTCACCTACGGCGTGGGTCAGATCCTCAAGGACCTTCGCGATCCCATCGTCGTCTGCGCGTACGTGCGAGGCGAGCGGCAGCGGACGTTCAGCAACATGCCCGAGAAGGGCGACGTGGTCCACGTCGACCTCGAGGTGCTCGAGCCGGTGGCGACGAGCAAGGGCCTCCGCGCGGCGCGCGACCTCTCCAGGCAGGTCATCCTCAAGCTGAAGGAGATGGAGGACCGGCGCCTCGGCCCGGCGGCGGCGCCCGCGGAGAGCCGGCCGCCGGCCGCCTGACGGGCGCCGGCCCCCCGATCAGCCGTCCGATTCGCGCACGCGCTTGCGCCCGACGAAGATCACCCCGGTGATCGGGCGCCCGTGGCCATCGGCGTCGGCCAGCGCCATCGCGTCCACCGCCCGATCCGCGGCCTCCTGCGCGTTCAGCAGCGCCGAGTCGGCCTCGCGCCGCCGCTGCCGCAGCTCCTCGACCGCGAGCGCGGCCTGCTCGTCGCGGGCGGTGATCAGGGACGTGGCGCGATCGAGCGCCGCCGTCAGGCGTTCGAGCTCCCCGCGCGCTTGCGCGCACGCAAGCGCCACCACGGTGGCCTCATGACGCAAGTCCCCCACTCTCCTCAGAGTAGCGTGCAGTCGGGGCGCGCCTCAAGCGACGCGGGCGGCCGCGCCCTCGTGGTAGCATCCGCCGCGGACATGCAGCAGGGGCGGCCCCTCGACGGCGCCGGCAAGCGCCGGCTCCTCGCCGCGGCGAGGCGGGTCCGCGAGGGCATCCTCCGCGTGGTCTTCGAGTCCGGCAGCGGCCACGCCGGCGGCTCGCTCAGCCAGGCCGACGTCCTGGTGGCGCTCTACGATCGCTACCTCCGCGTCGATCCGTCGCGCCCCGACGATCCCGGGCGCGATCGGTTCGTGCTCTCGAAGGGGCACGGCGGGCTGGGGCTGGCGGTGGTCCTCGCCGACCGCGGCTTCTTCCCCCCCGCCGATCTCGACCGCTTCGGCGAGACGGGCTTCCCGCTCGGGATGCACATGGACCACGGCAAGGTGCCCGGCGTCGAGGTGTCGACCGGCTCGCTCGGGCATGGGCTCGGGATGGCCGTGGGCATGGCGCTCGGGGCGAAGGTGCAGCGGCTGCCGTGGCGCACCTACTGTCTGATCAGCGACGGCGAGTGCTACGAGGGGAGCATCTGGGAGGCGGCGCTCGCCGCGCCGGCGCTGGGGCTCGAGCGGCTCACCGTCATCGTCGATCGCAACCGGCTCACCATGGACGGCTTCACCGAGCGCCTCGTCCCGCTCGAGCCGCTCGCGGCGAAGTGGGAGGCGTTCGGGTGGCGCGCCGCCGCGTGCGACGGGCACGACTTCGACGCGCTCTGCGGCGCGCTCGACGCCGCCGCCGAGGAGGGGAGCGGCAAGCCCGCCGTCGTCGTCGCGGAGACGGTGAAGGGCAGCGGGGTCGACTTCATGGAAGACCAGGCCGCCTGGCACTACGGCGGCCTCGACAGCGCCATGTACGCGCGCGGTCTCGCCTCGATCCGCGCGCGGTACGCCGCGCTGGGGGTCTGAATGGGGCGCGTCACCGGCTTCACCTGGACGGTGAACGACACCTCCCTCGTGACCCGGAGCGAGGTCTGGGGCGAGGTGCTCGTGGAGATCGGCCGGCGCGATCCGCGCATCGTCGCGGTCACCGCGGACCTCGGCAGCTCCACCAAGATCGGCGCCTTCCAGCGCGCCTTCCCGGATCGCTTCTTCGACGTGGGCATCGCCGAGCAGAACATGATGGCCGTCGCCGCCGGGCTCGCCGCGACCGGGCTCGTCCCGGTGGTGTGCACCTACGCCGCCTTCGCGGCGCTCCGCGCGGCCGAGTTCGTGCGCACCGACGTGGCCTACAACCGGCGCGACGTGAAGATCGTCGGCGCCCTCGCCGGCGTCTCGTTCGGGCAAGGCGGGCCGACGCACCACACCCTCGAGGACCTGGCGCTGATGCGCGCCATTCCGACGATGACCGTGGTCGCCCCCGCCGACGGGCACGCGGCCGGCGCCGCGCTCGCCGCCGCGATCGCCACGCCCGGGCCGGTGTACCTGCGGCTCGGCCGGAGCATGGAGCCGCTCGTCTACCCGACGCGCGAGGTGCCGCTCGCGCTCGGCCGCGCCGTCGAGGTCCACCCCGGCGCCGACGTCACCGTGATCGCGTGCGGGCCCACGGTGCACGAGGCGATCGCCGCCGCCGAGCGCGCGGGGCGCGGCGGCGTGCGCGTGCGCGTGCTCGACATGCACACGCTGAAGCCGCTCGACGAGCCCGCCGTCCTCCGCGCCGCCGAGGAGACGGGCCGCGTCCTCACGGTCGAGGACCACAGCGTCATCGGCGGGCTCGGCAGCGCCGTCGCCGACGTGCTCGCCGCCTCCGGCCGCGGCGTCGTCTTCCGCAAGCTCGGCCACCAGGACGTGTTCCCCGCGATGGGCCTTCCCGAGGACCTCTACCCCCGCGCCGGCATCGACGAGGACGGCATCCTCGCCGCGATCGCCGACGTCACCGGCGTCCGCTTCGCCACCGACGAAGACTGGGAGGACGGGTGACGGCGCCGCTCGAGCCCGGACGCGGTCGGGCTTCGCTGCCGATCCAGCGCGAGGCGTTGCGCGCGCGGGTGAACCTCTTTGCGTTGCTGCCGCTGCTCGAGGTGGTGCTCGCCGAGCGCCCCGCCGAGGGGCGGCTCTTCGGGAGCGTCACCGGCGTGATCCAGATCGAGGCGCGCGGGTCCGAGCACGCCGCGCACCTCGCGTTCTGCGCGGGCCGGCTCTCGGTCGTTCCGCGCCTCCACCCCGCCCCCGACGTCCGCTGCACCTTCCGCGACGTCGCCGCGATGAACGCGTTCTTCGCAGGGCGGGCCGAGCTGCCGCGCATCGAGGGCCTGCGCCACCCGGTGCTCATCGCCCGGGCCGGCGCGCTGCTCTCGTCGCTCCGCATCCTCGCGCCGGGCGCGACCCACGCCGACGCCGCCGAGCGCGCGCTCCATGTTCGCCTCGTCATCGAGCTGGCGCCGCGCGCGCTGGCCGAGCTCTGCCGCGGCGGCCACCCCGAGACGGCGCACCTCGTCGCCGAGAGCCCCGATCGCGTCTACCAGTGGAGCGTCGACCGAACGACCATCGCCTCGTTCCTCCGGATGCGCGAAGGTCGCGTGCGCTGGGGGAGGGGCACCTACGCCGCGCGGCGCCCGTTCGTGCGGTTCCTCTTCCCCTCGGTGGAAGCGGCGTACCGCGTCCTCACGGGCACCGGCGCCGAGGTGGACGCGGTCGCGCGCGGCGACGTGGCGACCGAGGGCTCGCCGGAGTACAGCCGCAAGGTGAGCCGCCTGCTCCAGCGCACCGACCAGCTGCTCGCCGGCGAATGAGCTCGCGGCTCTCTCGCCGGCTCGGGCTGGGCGCCCTCGTGCTCTACGCCCTGCACGCGGCCGAGCTCCTGCTGCGCTTCCCTCCCCAGAACCTGCTCTGGTCGTGCAACCTGGGCGCGCTCCTCGTCGCCGCCGGGCTGCTCGGCCGAGCGCCGCGCGCGACGGCGGTCGGCGCGCTCCTGCTCGTCCTCGGCGAGCCGATCTGGATGATCGATCTCCTCGGCGGCGGCGAGCTCCTGCCGACGGCGCCCCTCACCCACGTCGGCTCGCTCGTGCTCGGGCTCGTGGGGACGCGCCGCCTCGGCCTGCCGGCCGGCACCTGGTGGCGCGCCGTCCTGGTCATCGCGATCGCGACCGCGGGCGCCCGGCTCGCCGGCCCTGCCTCCGAGAACATCAACCTCGCCTTCGCGCTGCCGCGCGGCTGGGAGTGGTTCCCGTCGCACGGCGCCTACCTGGCCGCGCTGGGGGCCGTCCTCGCGGTCTGCGCCGCCGCGACCGAGCTCGTTCTGGTCCGGCTCGGGTTCCGTCGTCCCGCCATCGCTCGCGCCGACGGCGTTTTCGAGCCGCCCTCGGCTCGGCCGGCGTAGCATTCGTGGGGGCACGGCCTCGGTCGTGCGGAGGGCTTCGTGATGACGACCTCGTCCCTTTCGCACCTCATCGGGCTTCGAGGCTTCGGTCTCGCGGCGTTCGTCGCGATCGCCGGCGCGTTCGCCGGCTGCAGCTGCGGCTCGACCGACTCGGGCGCGCCCGCGGGCACGCTCGGCGTCGGCGGCGGCTCGTCGAGCGGCGCCGGCGGCTCCGGCCAGGGCGGCGGGCTCTTCACCACCGGCACGAGCGGCGCCTGCCAGAACCTCGAGTGCAAGCAGGTCAACTGCGCGGATCCGGACGTCACCACCACGGTGAGCGGCAAGGTCTACGATCCCGCCGGCAAGACGCCGCTCTACAACGTCGTCGTCTACGTGCCGAATGCGCCGCTCGAGGCGCTGCCCGAGGGCGCGAGCTGCGATCAGTGCGGCGCGACGCTCAGCGGCGAGCCGCTCGTCAGCACCATCACCGACACCGCCGGCAACTTCGTCCTCGAGGACGTGCCCGTCGGGCAGGACATCCCGCTGGTGATGCAGGTCGGCAAGTGGCGGCGGCAGGTGATCCTGCCGGCGGTGAGCGAGTGCGTCGACAACCCGCTGACGGATCCGCAGGTGACGCGCCTCGCGAGGAACCAGGGCGAGGGCAACATCCCGAAGATCGCGCTCTCGACCGGCGGGGCCGATCCGCTCGAGTGCCTGCTGCGCAAGATCGGGATCGACGACGCCGAGTTCACCCCGAGCTCGGGCACCGGGCGCGTCCACCTCTTCGCCGGCGCCGGCGGGGGATCGAAGTTCGACGGCTCGCTCAACGGCGGCGCCGACTTCGCGCCGTCGACGAGCCTCTGGGAGAGCACGGCGTCGCTGATGACGTACGACGTGCTGCTGCTCGCCTGCGAGGGCGGCCAGAACCCGGACCAGAAGCCGGCGAGCTCGCTCCAGGCGATGTTCGACTACGCCTCGCAGGGCGGCCGCATCTTCGCCTCGCACTGGCACAACTACTGGCTCGAGGCCGGGCCGGCGCCGTTCCCGACGACGGCCGTGTTCAACCACCAGGCGGACCTCGCGAGCCCGTTCACGGCGCTCATCGACGACACCTTCCCGAAGGGCCTCGCCCTCAAGGAGTGGCTCGTCAACGTGGGCGCCTCGACCACGCCCGGCGAGCTCCAGATCGTCGAAGGCCAGCATACGGTCGACGACGTGAACCCGGCGGTCTCGCGCCGCTGGATCTACGGGCAGTCGCCGCAGTCGGTGCAGTACCTCACCTTCAACACGCCCATCGGCGTCGCCGAGGATCAGCAGTGCGGCCGCGTGGTGTTCAGCGACATCCACGTCTCGTCGGGCGACCAGGTCGGCGCCGACTTCCCCAACGGCTGCCAGACGACCGATCTCTCTCCTCAGGAGAAGGCGCTCCTGTTCATGCTGTTCGACCTCTCGTCGTGCATCCAACCCGACGACGAGCCGCCGATGCCGCCCAACTGATCTTGCGCCCCCGCATGGAGCGACCGGGCCGCTCGGCGGCGAGGCGGCGAAGCCGACCGGCAATCGCCCGGGGGGTTTGGGGGCGGAGCCCCCATGT
>CAYJPW010000102.1:4667-13620 GCA_964372055.1 uncultured Polyangiaceae bacterium | reverse complement strand
GGCGGCGAAGCCGACCGGCAATCGCCCGGGGGGTTTGGGGGCGGAGCCCCCATGTTGAGAGCCGGATCTGCACGCCGGTTCCGTCGACCGCGGTCCCCGACCTGGCCCGCTTTTCGCGTGGGAGGTGGTCCAGACGGGGGTAGCTCATGCGACTCATCGAGGTGGACGATGGTAGATGGCGGCTCGAGCTGACGGACGTGCTCGGGCTCGAGCTGGTGCTCCTGTTCAGCCGCACGGTCGCGTTCTGGCGCCTGGGCGGCCAGGTGATCGCCGACGTCTGCGTCGGGCAGGCCTGAAACGCAGGAGTGCGCCGTTCGCGATCCGCGATCGGCACATGGACGCCGGGGTCGGGGGGCCCCGGCGTTCTTCTTTTGTCCGCGCGCGCGAACGGCGTCCTCCGACGCCCAGCGCTCGCCGGCGTGGTCGGTCGATCGCCCTCGTCGAGCGCGCGCGAACGAGGCTCGCGTGCGGCGCGGAGGCGGCTCAGGCGCCGGCGGCCGCGCCGCGCGCGTCGGGGCCGGCCGCGGCCGAGACCGCGGGCCGGCCCCGCATCACGCGGAGCAGCGGGCGGCGGACGTCGGCCCAGCGCGCCTTGAACGCCTCGTCGCCGCGCATCAGGTCGAGCTCGGCCAAGCCGCGATCGGTGGCCCAGGCGATCGCGCGGTACAGGCACGCCATGCCGGGCGAGTAGCGGACGAGCTCGCCCGAGAGGCGCATCAGGTAGGCGCAGTGGATGCGGCGGTACTCGAGCCCGAGCAGCATCGCGATGGGCTCGTCGCGCACGTGGAGCGAGCGGATGGTCACGTGCTCCGGGGCGAGCGCGGCGACGAGGGAGCGGACGAACGCCGCGTGCCGGCCGTCGACGGGCCGCCGCACCGAGCGCGGCCCGCGCGTGGTCTTGGGCGGCGGCCCCTCGAGGATCCAGTCGAGCGCCGCGTCGCGTTCGCCGGCCTCGACGGTCCGGTGCTCCACCGGGAAGCGCGTCTCGAGCGAGCGGATGAGCCGGCGCGTGCGATCGGTGCTCGAGACGAACCGCGCGATGCCGGGGCGGAGCACCACCGCGTGCGAGAAGCCGGCGGCCGCGAGCGCGGACGGCTCGCGCGCCGGCGCCAGCAGCCGCCGCCAGAAGGGCAGGTACGGGCTGTCGCCGCGCACGCCGGTGACGTCCAGGTCTGCCCCCGCCATCACCTCGAGCGTCGCGTCGGCCAGCCGGCCGAGCACGGCCGGGGACGTCGCGATCGGATCGACGTAGCCGAGCGATCTCAGCCCGAGCGCGCCCACGCGTCCGTCGCGCCTTCTGCCCAGGGCGATCAGGGCGCGATCGCCTCCGTCCTCGACCATCACCACGAGCGGTGTGACCGCCTCGGCGTACGCCTCGGCGAACGCGCGGGCGAGCTCGAACCGCTGGAAGATGAACCTGGGACGCGACGCCTCGAGATCGCGCCAGTCGCCTTCCAGCGCCGCGAGATCGCGCAGGTTCGTGGCCACTCGGAGCCTCGCCGTCATCGGGCGCGAACAGGTGCACCGCGCGCGCCACCGCCGCGCCCGACCCGAGCGGTCGCGCCGGCGACGCTCTGCCCCGAGCAATGCACCTCGCGCGCACGCCGCCGACGACCGGGGCGGATCCGGGTCCCTTGCCCGGGAGCGGGGCTGGACCCGCGGCGTCGGGTCCCGCTATCGTCGCGCCCGCGCGCCCGTCGTGGGGGGCGAACCTAGGAGAGCTCGATGACCTGCTCGAAGACCTGGACGGCGGTGGCGCTGGTGCTCGCCGGAACGACGCTCGGAGGCTGCGACGACGCGCCGAGCCCCAACCTCGCCCCGAGCGCGTCGGCGCTGGCGCCGACCAAGCCCGCCACGCCCGAGGCGAAGAAGCTCGCGATCGACAAGGCGTCGAGCAAGGTCGAGTTCATGATGGAGGCGCCGCAGGAGAAGATCCGCGGGCGCGTGAGCGGCGCGACCGAGGGCGAGCTCCAGATCGATCCCTCGGACCTCACCAAGACGACGGGCCTCATCGCCGTCGACATCGGCGGGATCGAGCTCTTCCAGGCCGTGGCCGACGACAAGGGCAAGTTCGCCGAGGAGAAGAAGAGCGATCTCCAGAACGAGCACGCGCGCACCTGGCTCGAGATCTCGCCCGACACCCCCGAGGCCGACCGGAAGAAGAACGCGCGCGTCGAGTTCGCCATCCGGAAGATCGACGGCGTCTCGGAGAAGGACGCGACCAAGCTGACGGGCGCCGAGCGCAAGGTGACGCTCAAGGCCTCGGGCGACTTCCTCCTCCACGGGCGCAAGACCCAGAAGACCATCGAGCTCGAGGCGACGCTCCGCTACGAGGGCGACAAGCTCGTCGGCGTCGGCGTCCGGTCGACGAAGCCGTTCGCGATCGGGCTCGAGGAGCACGACGTGAAGCCGCGCGAGGCCTTCGGCAAGCTGGCGCAGAAGACGCTCCAGGCGCTCTCGCCCAAGGTGGCGGCCGAGGCCCAGGTGTCGATCGAGCTCAGCGCCGGCAAGCCCGGCAGCGGCGCGGCCGCCGAGCGCGCGACGGCGACGCCCGTCACGAGCGCGGCGCCCGCGGCGGGATCCGCCTCGGCGGCGCCGGCGGCCGCCACCGCGGCCCCGAAGAAGTACTGAAGAGGTTTCGTCCGACCGACGCCTCTCGAGGCGAGAGGTCCGACGCCTCTTCAGTCGAGGGGCGGGACCAAGGGCGGCGTCTTCCAAGGTGCGAGGCGTAACACCGCCCGCCGGGGCCAAGACGCGCGCCACCGCGCGCGGCCCTCCTGGTAAGCTCCTTTGAAACGTCGCGCTCGGGATGCCCAGGGCGATCCGCGTCCGGTCCGAAACCGGCGCGCTCCTGGCGCGTAGCTCGAACCGACGCTCATCCCCCGACCCACAGGAGTGACGATGTTCCAGCTCAAGAGCATTTCCGAGACCCTGGCCGCGCTCGGCACCGGCGCCGTGCTCCTCGCCGGCTGCGGCGGCTCGCAGGCCCCCGTGAACGCGACCGAGGTCCCCGCCGCCGAGACGATGGCCCCCGCCGCTCCGGCCGCCCCCACCGAGGCCGCCACGGAAGGCGCGGCCGCAGGCGCGAACGAGGCTGCGACGCCCGCGCCGGCCGACGCCACCGCCGCCCCCAGCGCCGCCCCGACCGCCGTCGCCGCTGCGGCGCCGACCACGGCCGCGTCGGCGAAGCCCGCGGCCAAGGCCCCCGCGAAGGGCGGCCAGAAGAAGGCGGGCGCGGCCGGAAGCTGCGGCGCCGGGACCTGCGGCTGACGCCCCGAGCCACGGCGCGGGCGCGCGAGAGAAACGCGCTCGCCCGCGCCGAGTAGCACCCTCCGTGGACCCACCCCGCAGCCTGCGCGCGCCGCCCGGCATCGGGCTCGGCCTCCGCTGGGAGTTCCTCGACGAGGTCCTCGCCTGCCTGGACGAGGGGAGGGAGCTCGCGATCGGCATCCCGGGTGGGCCGACCACGCCGCTCGCGTTCTTCGAGGTCTCTCCCGAGAACTACATGCGCCGCGGCGGCTGGTTCCCCGCCGCGCTCGAGCGCGTGCGCGCCGCGCTGCCGATCCTCACCCACGGGCTCACCCTCTCGGTCGGCGGCGTCGATCCCTTCGACGACGCGTACCTCGCGGAGCTCGCGCGCTTCCTGCGCCGCCTCGGGCCGAGCTTCCACTCGGACCACCTCTGCTTCTGCGGCACCGACGGCCGGATGACGCACGAGCTGTTGCCCCTGCCGCTGACCGGCGGGGCCGCGAAGCACGCGGCCGCGCGCCTCCGCGAGGCGCAGGACCGGCTCGATCGACCCATGGCGATCGAGAACATCACCCACTACCTGGTCCCGGGCGCCGCGTCGCTCGACGAGCCCGACTTCCTCGCCGAGGTCCTCGAGCGCAGCTCCGCGGGTCTAGTCCTCGACGTCAACAACGTCTACGTCAACGCCCAGAACTACGGCTTCGATCCGATCGCCTGGCTCGAGCGGGTGCCCTTCGATCGCGTGGTCGAGCTCCACGTCGCCGGCCACGAGCGCTCGGACGTGGACGAGGTGATCCTCGATACGCACGGCGCGCCGGTCGTGGCGCCGGTCTTCGCGCTGCTCGAGTGGGTGGTCGAGCGCACCGGCCCGGTGCCGGTGCTCCTCGAGCGCGATCACGCGGTGCCGAGCCTGGGCGAGCTCCTGGCCGAGTGCGGCGCCCTCGACGCGAGCTACCGGCGCGGCCTCGAGCGGCACGCCTCGAAGGCGACCCCGATCCCGGGAGCCGGCACGTGACCGCGCGCGCGCCGGGAGAGCGCGAGCGTCTCGAGGCGCTGCTCCGCTTCGTGCAGCGGAGCATCCAGGACCCGGCGGCGCCCGCCGAGATCGCCGCGTCCCCTCGCGCGTGGCTCGATCGCGCCGGGCTCTCCGGGCCGGACCTCGAGGCGATGGAGCGCCTCGGCCCGAAGCGGCTGCTCCTCTACCGGCGTCGCGTCCGGCTCGGTCTCGACGACGCGATCCGCCGCGAGCTCCCGCGCACCGCCGCGCGCATGGGCGAGGCGTTCCAGCGCTGGCTCGACCGCTTCTACGACGAGGAGCTGCCGCGGTCGCACTACCTCATCGACGTCGCCTTCGAGCTCGTCGAGTGGGCGGCGCCGAGGTGGGCGCTGGATCCGGCGCTGCCGCCGTGGATCGGCGATCTCGCGCGCCACGAGCTCGTCGCCTTCGAGGTCGCGGCCGATCCCGGCGCGACGCCGCCGGCGCGGCCCGACGGTGGGCTGGATCTCGATCGCCCCGTCCTCATCCACCCCGCGGTCCGCCTCCGCCGCCACCGCTTCGCCGTCCACCGGCTGCTCGAGGACCTCGACGCGCGCGACGTGCCCGACGAGCGCTCCACGTCGCTCCTCGCCTACCGCGACGCGGAGCAGGACGTCCGGTACCTCGAGCTCACGCCGATGGCCGCCGCCATCGTCGAGCGCCTCCTCGCCGGCGAGACGCTGCGGGCGGCGATGGTCGCCGCCTCGGCCGCCCTCGAGGTGCCGCTCGACACCGCCGTCCTCGAGGGCAGCGCGCGCCTGCTCACCGATCTCGGCGAGCGCGGCGTCCTGCTCGGGGCCGCGTCGTGATCCGGGCGCGCTCGGGGCCGGCGGTGGTAGGTTGCCGGGCGGCGCCACCATGGACGAAGCCGGGCTCAACGCGGCGATGGATCGCTACGCCACCGGCGACGGTGCGGCGTTCGCCACGCTCCATCGCGCCCTCCACCCGCGGCTCTACGCCTACCTCGTGCGCATGAGCGGCTCGAGCGTCACCGCCGACGATCTCGCCCAGGAGACGTTCCTGCGGATGCACCGCGCCCGGTCGAGCTTCGCCGCCGGCGGCGCGGTGCTCCCCTGGGCATACGCCATCGCACGCAACGTGTACCTCGATCACGTGCGCGCCCAGCGCCACCGCAAGACCGAGCGCCTCCCCAGCGATCCGGGGAGCATGCCCGCAGACGGCTCGGGCTCGGCCGAGTCCGCGGCGATCGCGGCCGAGGCGGCGCGCACGGTCGAGCGCGTCCTCGCGCGCCTGCCGCAGACGCAGCGCGACGCCTTCGTGCTCCTCCGCTACGAGGGGCTGAGCGTGCAGGACGCCGCCGCCGTCCTCGGCGCGACCGCCACCGCGGTCAAGCTCCGGGCCTTCCGCGCCTACGAGGCCCTCCGCGCCGAGCTCGATCTCCACGGCACCGCCGAGAGGGCGGAGAAGGGAGCGCGCCGTGTCGGCTGAGCACGCGTCGCGCGAGCCCCCGCTCGGGACCGATCCGGCCTTCGCCGACATCCCCGACCCGGCCGCGGGGATCGCCGCCGCGCCGCCGCCTCCTCCGACGCTCACCGAGCGATCGCCGACGCGCGCCGAGCGGCAGCGACGGCGTGCTCTCGTGATCGCGATGTCCGTCGCGTGGGTCGCCGGGATCGCCTGGCTCTTCGGCCTGCGCCCGGATCTCGCGCGCCCGGCGACGCTCGTTCCGCTGCTCCTCTGGCTGCTCGCCGGGGCCGGCGCCCTCGCGGCCGTGCTCCGGCCGCGCCACGCCGGCATGCCGGCGCCGGCGCCGGTGGCGTTCGCCGTCTCGGTCGGGCTGCCCGCGCTCTTCGCCGCGGTGGCGCTCGCGTGGTCGGGCTCCGGCGGCGGCGCCGACGACGCCACGGTCTGCTGGACGTCGATCCGCGGCTGCATGGCCGCGACGGCGCTCCTCGCCGCCGGGCCGGTCGCGCTCGCGGCGTTCCTCCTTCGACGGACGTTCCTCTCGGCGCCGGCCGTGCGCGGGGCCGCGGTGGGCGCGGTGTGCGGGCTCGCCGGCGCCGCGGGGATCCACGCGCACTGCCCCGTCGCCGCGAGCAGCCACGTGCTGCTCGCGCACGGCCTGCCCGTCCTGGGCGCGGCCCTCCTCGGCGCGGCGCTCGGCGTCCTGCGAGGCCGGGCGTGAGGGCGCGCAGGGCTCGAGCGACCGCGGACGCGGATCGCGCTCGGGCGCGCGCGAAGGTCGCCCGCCGCGCCGGGCTCATCTACCATCCGCGGACCGCCTCATGACCTCCCCGTCCCGTCGCGACTCGCTGCGCATCAGCGGCACGATCATCGCGGACAAGTACCGGATCGGCCCCGTCATCGGCGAGGGCGGGTTCAGCGTCGTCTACCGCGCCGAGCACACGATCTGGAAGCAGCCCGTCGCGATCAAGTGCTTCAAGATCCTGTCGCACGCGCCCGCCGAGCAGCGCGATCAGCTCCTCGACGGCTTCATCCAGGAGGGCAAGCTGATGACGGCGCTCTCCAGCCGATCGGCGGCGATCGTCCAGGCGCGCGACGTCGGCACCTTCACGACGCCCGAGGGGCTGTGGATCCCGTACATGGTCCTCGAGTGGCTCGAGGGCCGGCCGCTCGACGCGATCATGCAGGACGAGGCGTTGGCCGGCGTGGCGCCGCGCACTCTGCCCGAGGTCATGGCGCTCCTCGAGCCGGCGGCGACGGCGCTCGAGATCGTCCACCGCCAGAACATCGCCCACCGCGACATCAAGCCGGCCAACCTCTTCATCATCGGCGACCCGCGCGGCGTCGGCGCGTTCGTGAAGGTGCTCGACTTCGGGATCGCCAAGGTGATGGCCGAGCACGCGCAGCTGGCGACGGCGCTCGCCCAGACCGGCAAGGACATCTCCGCCTTCACCCCGAACTACGGCGCTCCCGAGCAGTTCAGCCGGCAGCACGGCGCCACCGGGCCGTGGACGGACGTGTTCGCGATGGCGCTCATCCTGGTCGAGCTGCTCCACAACGGCCCGGCCCTCGTCGGCGACGACTACCTCCAGCTCGCGGTCGCGAGCCGCGATCCGATGCGCCGCCCCACGCCGCGCGCCTTCGGCATCGAGCTCGGCGGCGCGGTCGAGGCGGTGTTCGCCAAGGCGCTCGCGGTCGCGCCGGCCGAGCGGTACCCCACCATGGGCCAGTTCTGGGCGGCGCTCCATCAGGCGGTCTTCCCGGACTCGACGGCCTGGAACGTCTCGACCACCGGCGGCGGCCGGCCCTCGATGCCGTCGCTCCCGTCGAGCCCCTCGCGGCCGCAGACCGCGGTCGTCGTGGGTCCGGAGGCGGCCGCCTTCATCCACGCCAACACCGCGACGGGCGTGAGCTCGAGCGGTCCGGCGCGGCCGCCCTCGTCTTCGAAGGCGCCGCTCCTCTTCGGGCTGGTCGCGGCCGCCGCGCTGGCGGGCGGCGGCTTCATGGCGTACCGGATGCTCGGCGCGGCGGCGCCGCCTGCGCCCTCCACCGTCGCGGCGCCGCCCCTGCCGCCCGCGTCGGCCGCTCCCACCGCGTCGGCGGCGCCCGCGCGTCTCACCGAGTGCCCCGCCGGCATGGTGCTCGTCCCCGGCGGCAAGTTCTTCATGGGCTCGGACGAGCCCGCGCTCAAGCTCTCGCAGCCGACCCACAAGGTCACCATCGACACCTTCTGCATCGATCTGCACGAGGTCACCGCCGGCGACTACAAGGCCTGCTCGGATCAGGGAGAGTGCAAGCGCGCCGACACGACGCCGCAGTACCCGAAGCCCGACGCCACGAGCGAGGCCGAGCACGAGAAGACCCGCGCCGCCTACGCCGAGCTCTGCAACTTCGGCAGGGATGGGCGCGAGAAGCACCCGATCAACTGCGTCAGCTGGGCGCTCGCCGACGGCTACTGCAAGGTGCAGAAGAAGCGGCTCCCGACCGAGGCCGAATGGGAGTACGCGGCCCGCGGCTCCGACGGCCGCAAGTTCCCCTGGGGCGATCAGCCGGGTGACGCGACGCGCATGAACGCCTGCGGCAAGGAGTGCAGCGCGTGGGAGCTCGCGCACGGCCTCCGCCCGTCCCCGCGGATGTACGAGGCCGACGACGGCTTTCCGGGCACCGCCCCCGTCGGCAGCTTCCCCGCCGGCAAGACCAAGCTCGGCCTCGACGACGTCGTGGGCAACGTCTGGGAGTGGACCGCCGACTGGTTCGAGATCTACAAGCCCGACGAGGTGCTGAACCCGACGGGCGCGCCGGCCGGCGATCGCAAGGCGATCCGCGGCGGCGGCTTCAACGGCGGCGTCCAGCAGTGGGTCGATCCGGCCTTCCGCTACCACCAGCTCGCGACGGCGAGCTCGCACGGCATCGGCTTCCGCTGCGCGCTGACGCTCTAGCGCGACGCTCGCGAGCGACGGTACGGTCCCTCGCTCCCCGAGATCTCCGGTTCACGGGCCTGCTCTTGTCCTTGGCCGGGATCCGACGCGGACACGGATCTCGCGGTGATCCGCGATCCTCCTTGGAGCACCCGCGCGAGCCGCGAGCTTCGAGGCCGACGCTTCAAACGCTCGTCGGCGCCTCGGGCGATGCGTCGGCGACGGCGGGCTCGGCCGGCATCTCTCCTCGCCGCGCGCGCGCGCGGCGGCGCAGCCCGCCCGCGCAGGCGGCGCCGCTCGCCGCGCCGAGGAAGGCGCCCCCCAC
>CAYJPW010000102.1:0-4657 GCA_964372055.1 uncultured Polyangiaceae bacterium | reverse complement strand
CCGAGGGGGGTTGGGGGGGGGGCGGGGGGGGGGGGCGGCAATCTCCCCCCCCCGGCGGGGCGGGCGGCGGCGCAGCGCGACGGCGAAGGCGGCGCCGATCGCGGCGCCGAGGAAGGCGCCGCCGACGACGTCGCTCGGGTAGTGCACGCCGAGGACGCAGCGCGACCAGGCCACCAGCGCGGCGTAGGCGAGCGCGAGCGGCGCCCAGCGCGGCGATCGCATGGTGACGAACGCGGCGAACGCGAACGAGCCGGCGGCGTGGCCGCTCGGGAACGAGCCGCCGCCCGGCGACGCGACCAGGATGGGCGTACACCAGCCGAGCGCGTCGCAGGGCCGCACGCGTCCGACGAGGGCCTTGAGGGCGCTCACGGTGCCGCTGGTCGCGACCACGGCGCCGAGCAGCCCCAGCGTCGCGCCGCGCGTCGCGCGCCTCGCCAGGAAGGGCAGCACCGCGAACAGGCCCCAGCCGGCGCCGATCACGGTGAACACGTAGAAGAGGGAGATCGCCGGCCCCGGGAGGTCGCGCGCGCCGCGGAGCACGCTCCGGTCGAGCTCCGCCAGCGCCTCGAGCACGCCCACGGCGCGAGCATGCCCGGCAAAGCCGGTGACGTCCATCGGCCCGGTCCTGTAATACTCGGGGCGATGCCCGTCCCCGCAGAGCTCGCGCGCGATCCGGCCGTCGCCGGCCCCCTCGGGTCGCTCGCGCTCTCGCTGGTGAGGCCGGGCAACACGGCGCTGGCGCTCCGGGCGATCCGCTGGCACGAGGGCCTCGGCCGCCTCGGCGTGGTCCTGCCGTTCGCGATGATCCACGACGTGGGGCTCTTGCTCGCCGCCCCGCGCGAGCAGCTCGAGCTGGGTCCGCGGGTCGACGCCTCCGCGCTCCACCGCCTCCCCGACGCCCTGCGCCTGCTCGACGTCTACAAGGGCGTCCTCGAGGAGATCGGCGAGGCCGAGGCGGCGCGCCAGGCGGCGCAGCTCAAGATGAGCGACGACGTCATCATCGTGGTGCTGGCGCGGCTGCTCGGCGCCGTCGCGGCGCGCATCGGCGGCGTCCCCGCGACCTACCGGCCGGCCATCCCGGTCGACGCCTCGCTCTTCGAGCGCATCGATCCGCAGCTCCCGGCGATGTTCGCCGCCGTCCCGCGCGCCTTCGAGGCCGCGGCGCTCCAGGCGCTCGAGGTGGCGCGCCTCTTCGTCCTCACGATGGCCGACGCGCTCGACCTCGACACCCTCCGCCTCTTCGGCATGCTCGGCGCCGAGTCGACCGCCGGCGCGATGGCGCAGGTCGATCTCCTCGCCGCCTTCGAGTCGCCCGAGGCCAACGACATCGTCAACTTCTCGCTCGAGATCCTCCCCAGCGTCCTCGAGACCAAGACGCGCCCGGCCGCCGGCACCAGCGCCGCCTTCGGCTACTCCGGCCTGGGGACGCGCGGCTCGATCGACAGCATGGTCCTCACCGAGCTCGCCTGGGACGATCTCGAGCTCGCCCGCCGCCTCGTCGACAACGAGGTCCTCTACTTCGCCCGCGAGCAGAGCCGCGACGAGCAGCGGCGCATCCACTACCTGCTCATCGACGCCTCGGCCTCGATGCGCGGCGACCGCCAGACCTTCGCCCGCGGCATGGCCATCGCCACCGGCAAGAAGCTCCTCCTCGAGGGAGAGGAGGTCGCCTTCCGCTTCTTCGACTCGCGGCTCTACGAGCTCCACCGGTCGAAGCAGGGCGCCCTCCCCACGGCCTACGTGCTCTCGTTCAAGGGCGAGCGCGGCCGCAACCCGGCGCGCGTCTTCGCCGAGCTCGCCACCGATCTCGACCTCGCCCGCCACCGCGATCCGCGCTCGCCGGTCGTCCACCTCTTCACCCACGCCGCGCTCTACATCCCGCGCGAGATGGTCCAGGCGGTGCGGAACCTCGCCCACATCGCCGCGGTCTTCATCCTGCCCTCGGGCGGCAAGCTCGACCTCGACTACCTCGATCTCCTCAACGGCCACTGGGTCGTCGACCACGCGACGCTCTCGCAGCGCGAGGCGCGCGTCGACGCGGCCAAGTCGATCCTCGACGAGAGCCGCGGCGTCCGCGAGGGGCTCTCCGAGATCGACGGCGCCCCGATGAGCGTCCGCGGCGGGCCGCCGAGCGTCTCGCCCCGCTCGCGCCGGTTGAGCTCGCCGCCCTCGGCGGCGAGGGAGGAGTAGCGCCATGGTGTCGGCGGGCGGCCGCTCGCTCGACGAGCTCCGCGAGGACGCGCGCCTCGCCATCCAGCGCGGCGACCTCGCGCGCGCGAGCGGCAGTCTCTACGCGGCGGTCGGGCACACCATCGCCCGCGAGGAGCAGTACGTCGCCGTGGTGAGCGACTTCCGCGAGGTGCTCGCCCGCCTCGGGAACTACCGCGCCGCCCTCACCGTCGACTGGTACGCCGGGAGCGAGCGCTCGCAGGCCAAGCTCATCGGAGAGGTCCCGGCCATCGATCGCGCGCGCACCATGCTCGCCTGGGCCGATCGCTCGCAGAGCCGCGACCGCGCCAAGTCGCTCTACTCGCGCGCCGCCGACGAGTACGAGGCGGCGGGCCTCGTCGCCCAGGCCGCCATCGCCCGCGAGCGCGGCGACGACTTCCACAGCGCCCGCGCCCTGTGGTCGCGCCTGGCGCAGATCCTCTCCGCGTCCGGCTCGGACCTCTACGCGGCGGGCCTCGCGCGCTTCAACCTGGCGCGCACCTCGAAGCGCACCGGCGACGCGGCGGCCGCGCGCGAGGCCGTGGTGGCCGCCGTGCACCTGCTCGAGGAGGCCGCCGACCGCTACGAGACGATCGGCCAGCGCGAGCGCGCCTTCGACTGCTTCCAGGTGCTCCTCGCCATCGGGCGCGAGAGCGGCGAGTTCGAGCACGTGCTCGAGGGCTACGTCAACGTCATCCGCATCCTGCGCGAGGACCACCTCCGCTACTACGCCCTCCAGTCGTACGAGGAGGCGGTCGCCGCCGCCGAGAAGCAGGGCGAGGTCTCGGCCGCCGCCACGCTCGCCCGCGAGCTCGCCGCGTACGCGCGCAAGGAGGGGCTCACCGCGGTCTCGAACTTCGGGATGATGACGCAGGCGCGCCTCTGGCAGGAGGTCGCGGCCGTCTCGCGCCGCCGCGGCTCGCCGCCCGAGATCGCCGAGAACGCGATGCTCGCCTCGATCATGGCGTTCGGCGAGGCCGGCCAGTACCAGAAGGTCGGCCAGGCGTACGGCGCGCTCGCCGATCTGCCGCTCCAGGAGGCCCGCTGCAAGCACTACGCCCGCGCCCGCAGCCGCTACGACACGGCGCAGGACCTCCGCATCGACGCCGCCCCGTTGCCGGCGCACCTCCGCCACGAGGTCGGCTTCCCCGACGTCTGGCACGTCGACCTGGTCGAGTGGGAGCAGCACGGCAGCGCCAGCCAGGCCTGCGGCGACATCGTCCTCGACACGTCCTGGAGCGAGGTCACCCGACGCCGCGCGATGCTGGCGCGCCTCACCGCCCTCGGCGTCGAGGCGATGGAGCACGCCGGCGGCCCGCCCGCCGATCCGGTGCAGCTCTCGCGCTCGTACGTGCAGCTCGCCGAGCAGCTCGCCCTCGTCGAGCTCTACACCATCCTCTCGCCGCTCGAGCACATGTTCCGGCGGCCCGAGCAGGCGGTGCGCGTCGCCGTCGTGCGCGCGCTCTCGCGCTTCCTCTACAAGCGGAGCTTCATCACCCTGCGCGACGCCCTCGCCGATCCCGAGAAGGCGGTGGTGCAGGAGGCGGCCAAGGCGATCGAGGAGCTGCGCTTTCCCCACGCCTTCGATCCGCTGGCGCGCATCTACCGCGAGTCGCAGAACGCGCAGGTCCGCGTCTCGGCGGTGCGCGCCCTCGCCAAGATCGACACGCTCGAGGCCGCCGAGATGCTCCTCTCCGTCATCGAGCACGACGGGCCCGAGGAGCGCGCCGCCGCCGCCGACGCCCTGAAGCGCGCCCGCGGCGGGAAGTTCGTCGACTTCGCCAAGGGCGCGCTGCCCCATCTGCCGCGCGGCGTGCAGGACGCGGTCCGCGGCATCCTCCAGGCCCGCGGCATCAGCGCCTGATCACCTCAGAGCGCGCCGCCGATGGCGAGGCCGCCGCCGCTCGGCCGCCCGAGCGGCCCGTACGTGATGAACGGCCGGGGCAGCGGCGCATGGTCGACCAGCGACGTCGCCGTCATCCGCCGCTCGCGCCGAACGGAGACGCCGATGATGAAGAGCGTCGCCCCGACGATCTGCAGCGCGCCCACCGCCACGAAGCCCGGCGTTCCCTCCGAGGACTCCTCCTCCACGACCCCCGCCGCCTCGAGCCACGGCCCGGCGAAGGGGATCGCCATCATGCCCGCGTGCGAGCCGGGCTCCTTCGAGCCGGCGGCCGCCGAGATGCCCGCGGCCGCGGGGATGCCGGCGACGTAGACCGAGCCGAACACGATGAGCCCGGTCAGCCACAGGCCCTTGATGCCCACCGTCTCGGTCCGGCCGTCGCCCGAAGGGGCGAACGTCCCGGGGCCAACGTACGGCGGCGCCCCCGGAGGCGGGGCGAGCGGTGCCCTGGGAACGCAGCGATCCCGGGCGTCGCAGAAGCGGTCGGCGGCGCAGTCGGCGTCGCGCGAGCAGGGCGGCCCGTCCGGAGCCGCCGGCGTCGTGGCC
>CAYJPW010000101.1:0-36824 GCA_964372055.1 uncultured Polyangiaceae bacterium | reverse complement strand
GACGCCTCTTCAGTCCGGGGGCGCGGGGGCAGAGCCCCGCTCGCGACTGAAGAGGGGTCGGACATCCGTTCGATCAACGCTGCTCGAGGCCCGATCTCCGACGCCTCTCGAGGCCCCAGGTCCGACCAACCCCTGGCCCGCTCGGCGGCGCGCGCGCCGGCGAGACCTCGTATACTCGCGGCACTGCCCGCAAACCCTCGGGAGACCCATGACCACGCATCGCTCCTTGCTTCCCTTGCTCGGGCTGGCCTTCTTCGCCGGCCTCCCGATCGCGTGCGGCCTCGACGCGGAGGGGATCGACACCAACTCGGGCGAGCCGACGACCACGGGCAGCGGCGGGGGCGGCACCACGTCGAGCAGCACCACCACCAGCACCACGTCCACCAGCACCACGTCGACGTCGAGCACGTCGAGCTCCGGCGGCGGCGGGACCGGCGGCGCGACCCCGTGCAACCCCGGCGACACCGTCGACTGCTACGACGGTCCTGCGGGAACCCAGAACGTCGGCCCGTGCACCGGCGGCACCATGACCTGCCTGCCCGACGGGTCCGCCTTCGGCCCGTGCGTCGGTCAGGTGCTCCCCGCCGCCGAGGACTGCGCCTCCCCGGAGGACGAGGACTGCGACGGGCTGGCGTTCGCGCCGCTCGATGGCGACTGCGCCTGCGTGCCCGGCTCGCCGGCGGCGCCCTGCTACGAGGGCCCGGCGGGCACGGAGGGCGTCGGCCCGTGCCTCGGCGGCACGCACTCCTGCAACGCCGACGGCCTGGGCTTCGATGCCTGCGCCGGTCAGGTGCTCCCCGCCGTCGAGAGCTGCGCGACGGCGATCGACGAGGACTGCGACGGCCTCGTCTACGACGACGCGGCGGACGGGTGCATCTGCGCTCCCGCATCGACGCAGTCGTGCGCGACCGGGATGCCGGGCGCGTGCGCCGCCGGCACCCAGACCTGCACCGGCGGCGGAACGGCGTGGGGCCCCTGCGGCGCGATCGCGCAGCCGAGCTTCGACGACTGCCAGACGGCGGCCGACGAGGACTGCGACGGCGCGGCGCCCGGATGCACCGGCAACCCGATCTCGGGCGAGGACCTCGGCATCGCCGCGTCGAACGCCGACGACGTCGCCTACGCGGTCACCTCCGACGCGGCCGGCAACACGATCATCGGCGGCGTCGCCAACGGGACCGTGGCGGGCTTCGAGCCCAGCGCCGGCGCGATGCACGTCGCGAAGTTCGACGCCGCCGCCAACCTCCTCTGGCAGAAGACGGCCTCCGCCGGAAACGGCGGGGGCAACTTCGCGGTCGTGCGCGCGGTGCGAACCGACGCGGCGAACAACGTCCTCCTCGCCGGGACCTTCAACGGCACCTTGAACCTCGGCGGCGCCGATCTCGTGAGCTCGGGGACCGACATCTTCGTCGCCAAGCTCTCCCCGAGCGGCGCCCACGTCTGGAGCCAGCGCTTCGGCGACGCCGCCTACCAGGCGGCCTACGGGCTCGCGGTCGACGGCAACGGCGCGGTCATCGTCACCGGGAGGATCTCGGGCAACGTCAACTTCGGCGGCGGCGCCCTCGGCAACGCCGGCGGCATCGACGTCTTCGTGGTGAAGCTCAACGCCCTCGGCGCTCACCAGTGGAGCAAGCGCTTCGGCGACGCCTCCGATCAGATCGGCTGGGCGATCCATGCGACCGCGACCGGCGACGTCGTCGTCGCGGGCGAGTGCGCCGGCAACATCAACTTCGGCCCGGGCAACCTCGCGCCGAACGGCGGCGGGGTCGACGCCTTCGTCGTCGCGTTGAGCGGCGGCGCGGGAGCCCAGATCTGGGGCAAGCGCTACGGCGACGCCCAGGACCAGGCCGCCTACGCCGTGGCGGCGGATCCTCTCGGCGGCGTGGCGGTCGCGGGGCGGTTCCGCGGCGCCATCGACTTCGGCGGCGGCGCGCTCACCAACACCGACAACGCCACGAGCGACGCCTTCGTGGCCAAGCTCGACGGCAACGCCGCCGGCGCCCACGTCTGGTCGAAGCGCTTCGGCGACGCGCTCTCGCAGACGGCCAACGGCGTCGCCCTCGACGGCGCCGGCAACGTCATCGTCACCGGCGAGTTCCGCGGCACGATCGATCTCGGCGGCGGCGCGCTCACCGACGCGGACAACGCCGCCAACGACGTCTTCATCGCCAAGCTCGGCTCGGCCGCGCCGGGCGCGCACCTGTGGAGCAAGCGCGCCGGCGACGCCGCCGATCAGCGCGGCTGGGCGGCGGCGACGACGCCTGCGAACGGCGAGGTGCTCCTCGCGGGCGGATACGCCGGCACGATGGCCTTCGGAGCGCCCGTGCCCAACTTCACGAGCTTCGGCGGCTACGACATCTACACCGTCCGCTTCGCCCCCTGAGCCCTGGCCGGCCGGGCGCCCGAGCGGCCGCGGACACGGGCCTCGGATCCCGTCCGTCCCTCGGATCAGAGCGCGAGGAGGTCCTCGACCTGCTCGAGGAGCGCCACGCGGCCCTTGATCACGGGGCTCGTGCCGTCGAGCAGGCGCGCCGTCTCCTCGATCATCGCCGGCAGAGGGACCACGCGCACGAAGGGATCGCCGGTCTCGGCGCCGAAGCCGCCGGGCGGGTCCCACGAGAGCATCACGTCGTGCGCGCCGCGCTCGGCGGCGACGACGGCGGCGAAGGCGAGCCGCTGCGCGATGGTGCGATCGAGCGCGCTCGGATCGCCCCCGCGCACCACGTGGCCGAGGACGGTCTCGCGGATGTCGACGCCGGGCGCGTCCTCGGCCAGGTGCTCCTGGAGCCGCCGGCAGAGGCGCGCGGTGGGCACGAGGACGCCCTCCGACTTCACGATCAGGCACCGCCGCTTGTAGCCGCCCGGCGCGAAGGAGCGGCGCAGCACCTGGCGCAGGCGCGCGACGAGATCGTCCTCCGAGAGCTCGCGCTCGCCGAAGAGGATGGCGTCGGCCTCGGCGGCGATGCCGGCGCGCATCGCCAGGAAGCCGCAGCGCCGCCCCATCACCTCGACGATGAAGGCGCGCCGGTGGGCGCGCGCGGTGTCCGAGATGCGATCGCAAGCCTCTACGATGCTGTTGCACGCGGTGTCCACGCCGATCGCCATGCCGCAGTGGCCCACGTCGTTGTCGATGGACGCGGGCAGCCCCACGATGGCGCAGGACCTGCCCTCGCCGAGCAGGTGCGCGCCGGTGAGCGAGCCGTTGCCGCCGATCACCACGAGCGCGTCGAGGCCGAGCTCTCGGACGCGCTCGCGCGCCCGGCGCTGGCCGTCGGCCGTCGGGAACGCGCTCGACCGCGCCGAGCCCAGCACGGTGCCACCGAGGCGGGTGATGCCCTCGATGGCGCCGAGCTCGAGCTCGGCCACGTCGCCGTCGAGCAGCCCCTCGTACCCGCGGCGCACGCCGAGCACGCTGTGTCCCCGCCCCCGCCCGACCACCGCCGCCGTCCGGATCGCCGCGTTCATGCCGGGCGAGTCGCCGCCCGAGGTGAGGATCGCGATGCGCATGGCGCCGAGGGTAACCGGAACACGCCGCGGTCGATAAGCCCCGGCGCCGTTTGTCCCAGGCGGTTGACCCGGCCGTCGGGGCGGCGCTCTACTCGCGGGATGTTCGAATCCGCCGAGCTCGGGCACAAGGTCGACAAGGAGACGTACGCGAAGGAGGAGCCGCGCCTGCGCTCGGCGCTCCTCGACGCCCAGTACGACATGCTCGAGCAGAAGCGCTTCCCGGTGGTCATCCTCATCGGCGGCGTCGACGGCGCGGGCAAGGGCGAGACGGTCAACCTGCTCAACGAGTGGATGGATCCGCGCCACATCCAGACGCACGCCGTCCGCGCGCCGTCGGACGAGGAGCGCGAGCGGCCGCCGATCTGGCGCTTCTGGCGCCGGCTCCCGCCCAAGGGCAAGATCGGCATCTTCTTCGGCTCCTGGTACACCGATCCGATCGTCGGGCGCGTGCTCGGCGAGACCAAGTCGCGCGAGCTCGACCAGAGCCTCGACGAGATCCAGCGCTTCGAGCGGATGCTGCTCGACGAGGGCGCGCTGCTCCTCAAGTTCTGGTTCCACCTCTCCAAGAAGCAGCAGAAGAAGCGCCTCAAGGAGCTCGAGGGCGACGCGCGCACCGCGTGGCGCGTGACCAAGCAGGACTGGCAGCGCTTCGAGCTCTACGACCGGTTCCGCAAGGTGTCGGAGTACGCCCTCACCGAGACCAGCACCGCCGCCGCACCGTGGCTCGTGGTCGAGGGCGCCGACGAGCGCTACCGGAGCCTGACCGTCACGACCGCCATCCACCAGGCGATCCGGAAGCGGCTCGACACCCCGAGCTCGCAGGTGGCCGACATCGCCGTGCCCCCCAACCCGCCGTCGGTCGACCAGGTCCACGTCCTGCGCAAGCTCGACATGACGGTCGAGGTCCCGCGCGAGGAGTACGAGGAGCGCCTCGACGAGCTCCAGGGCCGGCTCAACCTCCTCAGCCGCAGGCCGGCGTTCGCGAAGCGGGCGCTCGTCGCGGTGTTCGAGGGCTCCGACGCCGCCGGCAAGGGCGGCGCGATCCGCCGGGTGACGCGCTCGCTCGACGCGCGCCACTACGAGATCATCCCCATCGCCGCGCCGACCGACGAGGAGCGGGCGCAGCCCTACCTCTGGCGGTTCTGGCGCCACATCCCGCGCCGGGGCAGCTTCACCGTCTTCGACCGCTCCTGGTACGGCCGCGTGCTCGTCGAGCGTGTCGAGGGCTTCTGCAAGCAGGGCGACTGGATGCGTGCCTACTCCGAGATCAACGACTTCGAGGAGACCCTGTCGAAGAACGGCGTCATCGTCGTCAAGATGTGGCTCCAGATCTCGAAGGACGAGCAGCTCCGCCGCTTCAAGGAGCGCGAGAAGGTCGGCTTCAAGCAGTACAAGATCACCGCCGACGACTGGCGGAACCGCGAGAAGTGGGACCAGTACGAGGAGGCGGCCGTCGACATGGTGGACCGCACCAGCACCGAGCGCGCCCCGTGGACGCTCGTCGCCGCGAACGACAAGCTCTACACCCGCGTCAAGGTGCTCGAGACCTTCTGCGAAGCCATCGAGAAGGAGATCGCCTGACGGCGCGGCCGGGTGGGGGCTCGGGGGTCTACCGATTTCAGAATTTCACAGGGAGGCGGGGAGACGGGGAATTCCCCTGCGGTCGATCCACGTCCATGCCTTTGCACGAGCCCAGGCGCGATTCGCGTCGCTCGAGCGCGATGGATGACGCGAACGCGCCGCACGAGGTGCACTGGATCGACGGAACAACGTTCCTCTGGTCTCCCCGTCTCCCCGTCCCTGTGGGTTTTTCGCCTTCCTGCGATGGCGCCCGACTATTCCCGCGCGCGCAGCGTCTCCAGCTCGTAGCAGAGCTCGCTGAACGCGACCGGGTCGAGATCGCCGAAGCGGCCCGGGGCGATGGCGACGCGCGTGATCGTCTGCTCGGGCAGCTCGCGGAGCGCGCGCGGATCGAGGCCCGGCTCGATCGAGACCGCCACCCGGCGTTCGCCGAGGCGCTTCGTGTAGGCCGTGACGGGCGCGCCGCCCGCTGCGCGCCAGCCGCGGTAGGCGAGCGTGAAGAGGCCGACGCTCGAGACACGAACGCCGGCGAAGCGCCCGAGCGCGCGTGATCGTTGCTCGGCGGGGGTGGCGAGGAAGACGGGGCGGCCGAGCTGCGCGAACGGTTGAGCGAGGCGGTAGGCGGCGAAGAGCTCGATCCACCCGGCGGCGATCGCGGGGTCGAGCTCGAGCGGGTGCGGCAGGCCCACGGCGGCGAGGGCGGGGAGCTCGAAGGGCTCGTCGCGGTGCGACGCGAGGGAGAGGTCCTCGGCGACGCGGAAGCTCGTGAGACCATGGTCGTCGAACGAGGCCCACACCAGCCGTCGCGCCAGGGGGCGGAGCGCGCGGACGCCGAGAAGGTACGAAGAGAACGCTTCGGCGGTCCAGCGGCGGCGCGAGGCCATCGCCTGCTCGAGGCGCGCGCGCTGCGCCCGCGTCACCGCCTCGACGTCGGCGCGGAGGGTGCGGAGGCGCGCCTGCGCGGCGCGCGCCCGGCCGGCGTCGTCGCCGCGACCCGCGCGCGGCAGGGCGCGCAGGCGCTTGCCCGACTCGTCCTCGATGAGCACCGCGAGCTCGGCGTCGGCGCCGATCCGGAAGCGACGCGCGCCGTAGTCGACGACCTCCCCGCCCTCGGGGCCGAGGTCCGGGACGAGGCGATCGCCGAGCTCGTCGGGGCCGAGGCCGCGCGCCGCCGCGGCCCGAGCGAGCGCTCGCGCCGCCTCGTCGCGCAGGGCCGGATCGCGCGAGCGTTCGGCGGCGAGGCCGAGCTCGATCAGCGCCACGTCCGAGCCGATGCGCTCGAGCACGCCGGTGCCCTCGAGGGCGAGATCGAGGCGCCGCTCCCCCGGCCAGGCGCGGACGCGCGGGCCGAGCGCCCGCGCCGCGTGATCGCCGCCGATCGAGGCGAGCGCCTGCAGCGGCCACGTGCGCCGCGATCCCTTCGGCCCCAGGGGCGGCCCCACGGCCGTGTCGGGCGCGCCCGCGGCCAGCCATTGTGCGAGCACGGCGCACGCGAGGAGATCGAGCGACTCCGGCTCGAGCGCCGAGCCGGCCTGCGCGATCCCGGCGTACGGCGGCTCGAACGGCGCGGAGAACGCCAGCATCTCGAGGAGGTGGCGCAGCCCCGTCGTCGGGAGCCGACGGCCGCCGGCGGCGAGGCGCGGGCGCGGGAGCGCCTCGATCCGCAGGAACGCGCCCAGCTCGGGCGCGGACGCCGGCACGTCGAGCAGCGGATCGAGGGCGAGCACCTTCTCGACCTCGGCCGCCGCGTCGACGCCGTACCGCGCCGCCGCCCGGCGGATCGCTCCGGCGTGACCGCGACCGGCCAGGTGACGGAGCACCCGCCCCGCCTCGATGCGCGCCTCGCCCGGCGCGCCGAGCGCGTGCGGCAAGAGCCCGGCGGCGGCCACCTCGGGAAGCTCCTCGAGCCACGCCGCGGCCGGCTCGCGCCGCTCGGCCCGGTGCAGCCACGCGTGCGCGATCGCCAGCGCCGCCGCAGGCTGCAGCAGCGCGGCGCGCGGGACCCACGGCAGGAGCGCCTCCCACTCGGCGCGCGGACGGCGGCCACGCGGCAGCGGCACACGCTCGATCGTCTCGAGATCCAGCGCGCGGCCGCCCGACGCGGCGACGGCGCGACGGCCGCTCCGCCTCCAGGGCGGGTCGGCGAGCACGGCGGGAAGCTCGGCCGCGGCGGCCTCTTCGGAGGCTTCGCCGGTGCGCGCCAGGATCGGCGCGACTCGCGCGCGGAGCGCCGGCGCGAGCGCCGCGAGCTCGGCCTCGGCGCTCCGCGGCGCGGCCGCGATCGCCGCCTCGAGCAGCGTCGCCGCCGCCCTCCCCTGCTTCGTCGGCCGGGCGGCGAGCGCCGTCAGGGCACGGACGGCGTACCGAGGGTGGCGCGCGAAGTAGCTCGCCGCCGCGCCGGCGGCCGCCGTCCCGCAGAGCTCGGCGAAGAGCGCGGCGACCTGGTCGCTGCCGACGAGGCCGAGCGCCTCCAGGCATCGCTCTTCGGCGGCCGCGCAGCCGGGGAGCGCGGCAGCGCGCCGGAGGAGCATCGCGATCCCCGGAGCCGCCGCTGCCCCGAGGGAGGCGATCGCGTCGAGGGCGTGCCGCGAGAGCCGCCGGACCGCGGCGGCGTCGTGCGCGCGGGACGCGAGCGCCTCGAGCAGGGCGGCGTCGGCGAGCGACGGCACGACCGCGGCCGCCCACGGCGGGAGCTCGCCGCTGCGATCGGCCTCGGCCACGCAGGCCGCCGCGTCGTCGCGGCTCCAGGCCGGCTCGAAGAAGGCTTGGTCGATCGCACAGCGAAGGGGCAGCTCGGCCTTCGCTCGGAGCGCCTCCGCCGCGGCGCGCGCCTCGGCGTACGTGTCCGCGTCGCACGCCGCGAGCGCTGCGCGCAGCTCGGTCCAAGGCGCGAGATCGCGCCGCAGAGCGAGCCATCCGCCTCCGGTCGGCCGCCACGTCCGGCCGAGGTGCCCGAGCTCGGCCAAGAGACCGCGGCCGTGCACGCGCACCGCCTCCGCCCCCTCGCCCGGCGACGGACTGCCACGCCGCGGGAGGAGGCGTCGCCGCGCCTCCGCCGTCCACGCCACGCTCACGCGCGCATCCTAGCCACTCGGCGGCGCGGTGGCGCGCGGGGCCTCGCCGGCTCGGTCGCACAAACCCCGGGGCGCGCGCGCCGCGACTGGCTATCTTCCCCGATCCGATGGCCAAGCCTCCGCCCAGCAAGGGCCGCCCCGCCCCCCCGCCGTCCCCCGCCGCGCCGCCGGGCCTGCAGCGCCCGGCCGCCGAGGTGCTCTACACCGACGAGCTCGAGCGGCTCCGGGCCGAGGACGACGGCGCCCGCCCGCCGGGCTGGCAGCTCTCGCCGCGCTCGGTGCGGGCCTTCCTCCTCGGCGATCCGGCCCGGAAGATCCGTCGCAAGTTCGTGGGCAGCCCCTCCCTCGTCGATCGCGCCATGGTGACGGTCGCCACGGGGCGCGGCCTCCTGCTCGTGGGCGAGCCGGGCACCGCCAAATCGCTGCTCAGCGAGCTGCTCGCCGCGGCGATCTCGGGTCGCTCCACCCTGACGATCCAGGGCAGCGCCGGGACCAGCGACGAGCACATCAAGTACTCGTGGAACTACGCGCTGCTCCTCGCCGAGGGGCCGACCACGCGCGCGCTCGTCCCGGCGCCGCTCTACGTGGGGATGAAGGAGGGCCGCATCGTCCGGTTCGAGGAGATCACGCGCTGCCCGCTCGAGGTGCAGGACTCGCTGCTCGCGGTGATCTCGGACCGCGTCCTCTCGATCCCCGAGCTCGAGGGCCCCGACGCGATGCTCTTCGCGCGCGACGGGTTCAACCTCGTGGCCACCGCGAACACGCGCGATCGCGGCGTCAACGAGATGAGCGCCGCCCTCAAGCGCCGCTTCAACTTCGAGACGGTCTTCCCGATCGCCGATCTGCCGACCGAGCTCGCCCTGGTGCGCGAGGAGGCGGCGCGCCTGCTGGCGCGCTCGGGCGTGCCCGAGAGCCCGGGC
This sequence comes from uncultured Polyangiaceae bacterium, assembly GCA_964372055.1. Taxonomy (GTDB): domain Bacteria; phylum Myxococcota_A; class Polyangia; order Polyangiales; family Polyangiaceae; genus CAYJPW01. The sequence goes on along the minus strand of CAYJPW010000101.1, from coordinate 27,742 downwards.
GACGACGTGCTCGAGGTGCTCGTGACGACGTTCCGCGAGCTCCGCGCCGGCGAGACCGCCGAGGGGCAGGCGATGGAGCGGCTCACCACGGCGATGTCGACCGCCGAGGCGGTCTCGGTCGCGCACGCCGTCGGCGTCCGGGCCCACTTCGTGCGCGGCGCGCGGGCGACGCCCGCCGACGTGGTCGAGTGCCTCGCCGGCGCCGCGGTGAAGGACAACCCCGAGGACCTCGCCCGCATCCGGCGCTACTTCGAGCAGCGCGTGAGCCGGCGCGAGGCCCCTCACTGGCGCGCCTTCTACGAGGCGCGGCACCTCCTGCCGGGGTAGCCGTGGCAACGCTGCACGTCGTCGGCGTCCGCCACCACAGCCCCGCGTGCGCGCGGCTCGCCGAGCACGTGATCCGCGGCGTGCGCCCCCGCCACGTCCTCGTCGAGGGGCCCGCCGACATGAACGAGCGCATCGGCGAGCTCGCCCTCCCCCACGAGCTCCCGGTCGCGATCTTCAGCTACATGACGCGCGAGGGGAGGACACGCGCCTCGTGGTCGCCGTTCTGCGCGTACTCGCCCGAGTGGGTCGCCCTCCGCGCCGCCGCCGAGGTCGGCGCCGCGGCGCGCTTCATGGACCTGCCCGCCTGGGACGACGCCTTCCACGCGGTCAGGAACCGCTACGCCGATCGCGATCGTTGGACGCGCGCGGTCGACGCCCTCTGCGCGAAGATCGGCGTCGACGACTTCGACGCGCTCTGGGACCACCTCTTCGAGCAGCCCGCCTCGCCCGACGATCTCGGCGCCCGCCTCGAGGCCTACTTCGCCGAGGTGCGCAGCCACGACGGCGGCGACGGGGGCGACGTCGCGCGCGAGCGCTTCATGGCCCGCGCCGTCGCCTGGGCCATGGCCGACGCCGAGCGGCACGGAGGCGACGTCGTCGCCGTCTGCGGCGGCTACCACAAGCCGGCGATCGAGCGCGCCTGGCGCGCCGAGGACGGGCGCTGGCCCGAGCTCACCCGGGCCGAGCCCGGCGCCAAGGTCGGCAGCTACCTCGTTCCGTACTCTTTCCGCAGGCTCGACAGCTTCACCGGCTACGAGTCGGGCATGCCCTCGCCGGCGTATTACCAGGCCGCGTGGGACGACGGGCCCGACGAGGCCGCCGAGCGGATGCTGTGGGCGGCGGTCGATCGGCTGCGCCGCAAGAAGCAGCGCATCTCGGCGGCCGACGCGATCGCCGCGAGCGCGCTCGCCCGCGGCCTCGGCCGGCTCCGCGGGCACCGCGCCCTCGCCCGCGTCGACGTGCTCGACGGCCTCGCCGGCGCGCTCGTCAAGGACGCGCTCGACGTGCCGCTGCCCTGGAGCCGCCGCGGCACCCTCCTGCCGCGATCCGAGCCGCTGCTGGTCGAGGTGGTCTCCGCGTTCTCGGGCGATCGAACCGGGGCGCTGGCCCCCGGCACGCCGCGCCCGCCGCTGCTCGACGACGTCCGCGCCGAGCTCGAGGCGCACGGCCTCGCTCCGGCCAAGCCTCCGCGGCGCGCCGAGCTCCGGCTCGACGATCCCGCCGGCCGCGCCGCGAGCCGGGTGCTCCACCGCCTCCGCGTCCTCGGGATCCCCGGCGTCACCCGCGAGGCCGGGCCTGCGTGGGTCACCGATCCGGTCCTCGCCGAGCGCTGGGTGCTCGAGGCGACGCTCGACGCCGACGCCGCGCTCATCGAGGCGGCGGCGCTCGGGGCGACGCTGGAGTCGGCGGCCGCCGCGAAGCTCGAGCAGCAGCTGCTCGAGGCCGCCGGCCGCCTCGCCCCGCTGGCGGCGCTGGTCGGCGATGCCGTGTTCGTCGGCATCGGGACGCTCGCCTCGCGCGTGCTCGCCGACGTGGGCCGCGCCGTGGGCGCCGAGCCCTCGCTCGGGGCGCTCGGCTTCGCGCTGGGCCGCCTCGTCGGCCTCTACCGGCACGGCGCGCTCCTCGGCGCCGCGGAGAGCCCGGTGCTCCGCGAGCTCATCGACGCCGCCTACGATCGCGGGCTCTGGCTGTTCGAGGAGAGCCCCGCCGGGGGCCCGGGCGAGATCGCCGCCGCGGTGGCGCTGCGCGACGCGCTCCGCGTGACGGGCCTCGATCCGACGCGCGCCCACGGCGTCATGGAGCGGCGCGCCCTCGACGCCGCCGCGCCGCCGGCGCTGCGCGGCGCCGCGCTCGGGCTGCTCTGGGCGACGGGCGGCCTCGCCGACGGCGCGGCGCCTTCACGCGGCGGCCCTACCGGCGCGTCCGAGCGCCCCGAGGAGCGCGCGGCGCGGGCGGTGCGCGCCTCGGCGTTGCCGGCGACGCTCGGCGACTTCCTCTCCGGCCTCTTCGCCGTCGCGCGCGAGGAGGTCGCCGGCACGCTCGGCGCCGGGCGCGCGCGATCCGTGGCCGGCGCGGGCGACGCCGCCGCAACCGCGGCGCGGCCGCCCCCCCCCCGCCCCCGCGCCCCCCCCCCCGCCCCGCGCCGCGCCTCCGGCGTCCTCGGCGCCGTCGACGCGGCCATCGCGGGCCTCGACGCCAAGGACTTCCTCGTCGCGTTGCCGGCGCTTCGCCTCGCCTTCACCTGGTTCCCGCCGGCCGAGCGCGAGGCGATCGCCCGCTCGGTCCTGTCGCTGCACGAGGTCGACCCCGGCGCGGCGCGCACGTTCCTCCGGCTCGAGGTGCCGGCGGCCGAGCTCGCCCGCGCCGCGGCGCTCGAGGCGGAGCTCGCCGCGCTCGCGACCCGGTTCGGCCTCGACGACGCGGAGGCGCCGTGAGCTCGCGCCGGGACGACGCGGGCGCCGGGGGCCCGCTCGCGCGCTGGCGCCTGGTGCTCGGCCAGGCCGCGGAGGAGGCGCTCGGCGGCGATCGCCTCGGCGCCGGCGAGCTCGCGGCCGACGCCGCGCTCGCGTGGCTCTACGATCGCGATCAGGACCTCGCCGCCCGCGGCATCCGGCCGCAGCGCGAGAGCGGCCTCGGGCCGAGCGCGCTCACGGTGCCCGAGTGGATCAACGAGGTGCACCGGCTCTTCCCTCGCGAGACCATCGAGCGCCTCGAGCGCGACGCGGTGGAGCGCTACCGCATCGACGAGATCGTCACCAACCCCCAGGTCCTCGAGCGCGCCACCCCCAGCGCGGCGCTGCTCCAGGCGGTGCTGCGAACCAAGCACCTCATGAACCCCGAGGTCCTCGAGCTCGCGCGCCGCCTCGTCGCCGAGGTGGTCCGCGAGCTGATGGAGAAGCTCGCCCGCAAGGTGGAGGCGAGCTTCGGCGGCCCGCGCGACCGCCGCCGCCGCACCCGCCTCCGCCTCGCCAGGAACTTCGACCCGCGCGGCACCGTCCGCAAGAACCTCGCCCACTACTCGCTCCACGAGCGCCGCCTCTACATCCAGGAGCCGCGCTTCGTGGCGCGCTCGCAGAGGCTCGGCGAGCGCTGGCAGATCGTCCTCCTCGTCGACCAGAGCGGCAGCATGCTCGGCTCCGTGATCCATGCCGCGGTCACCGCGGCCTGCCTCTCGCGCCTCCCCTCGATCCGAACGCACCTGTGCGCCTTCGACACCGAGCTCGTCGATCTCTCCGATCACGCGGACGACGCGGTCGAGGTGCTCATGAAGGTGCAGCTCGGCGGGGGCACCGACATCGCGCGGGCCGTCGGCTGGGCGGTCGACGTCATCGAGGCGCCGCGGCGCGCCATCGTCGTCATCGTCAGCGACTTCTTCGAGGGCGGCGATCGGGCGCTCCTGCTCGCGCGGGTCAAGGCGCTCTGTGAGCAGGGCACGCTCGTGCTCGGGCTCGCGGCGCTCGACGAGGAGGCGCGCCCCGCCTACGACCGCGATCTCGCGCGAGCGCTCTGCGACGCCGGCGCCGAGGTCGGCGCCATGACCCCGGGCGAGCTCGCCGCCTGGCTCGCCTCCAAGGTGGCGAAGCGATGAGCCGCGCCGATCTCCTCGCCCTCACGCCCGAGAGCGTCGCAGCGCTCGCCAACCTCGGGCTGGTCAAGCGCGCGCAGCGCGAGATCGCCGCCGGCGAGGGACCCTCGATCGAGGAGTCGCCGGAGGGCGTGGTGACCGGCACCTTCCCGGACGGCACCGTCGCGCGCCTCCTGCCCGGCGTCGCGCTCGGCGTCTGCCCTTGCTCGTGCAAGGCGCCCACGATCTGTCGCCACCGCGTCGCCGTCGCGCTCGCCTACCCCGCCTTCCACGCCGCGAGCGGCGCCGCGGCGCCCGAGGCGGCCGCCGCGGCGTGGTCTCCCGGCCAGGTCGACGACGACGCGCTGCGCGAGCTCCTCGGCAAGCGCCTGCTCGACCGCGCGCGCCGCCTCGCCGGGGAAGGCCTCGTGGCCGAGGTCACGCTCGGCGAGCCCGCCGCCGTCCCCACCGCGCGGCTGCCCACGTGCACCGTTCGGTTCCATGTGCCCCGCGACCTCGCCTACGCCCGCTGCGACTGCGCTCGCCAGGGGCCGTGCGAGCACCTCGCCCTCGCCGTCTGGGCGTTCCGGCGCGCGGGCGCTGCGGCGGCGGGCGGCGGCGCCTTCACCGCGATCGAGCTCGGGCCGCCGCACGGGGCGGAGGCGCGAAGCGACGTTCGCCGGACGCCGGACGGGAGCACCGCGCCGGCGGCGGGGCCGGCGCGCGTCGCCGCCATGGAGAAGGCGCGCGCGCTCGCCGAGGAGGTGCTGCTCGACGGCGTGGCGCACGCCTCGCCCGCGCTCGCCCAGCGCTTCGCCGCCGCGCGCGACGCGCTCCGCGCCGAGGGCCTCGCCTGGCCCGCCGCCATCGTCGACGATCTCGAGGACGCGTGCTCGGCGTACCACGAGCGGAGCGCGCGCTACCGGCCCGCGGCCGTGGCGTCGCTCCTGACCGAGCTGGAGGCGCGCGCCCGCGCCGCCGCCCGCCCCGGCGAGCTCGGCGCGCGCTACGTGCTCGGCGCCGGCGAGCCTCCCGAGACGCCGCTGGAGCACGTGCGCCTCGTCTCGCTGGGCTGCCGCGTCGACGCCGACGGCGGCTCGCGGACGGCCGAGGTGCTCCTCGCCGATCCCGACGCGGCGATCGTGCTCGTGCTCTCGAAGCGCTTCACCTGGCCCGAGGGCGAGCCGCCCGAGGACGGCCCGGCGCTCGCGCACCGCACCGTCGCGGCGCGCGTGCGGCTCGGCGCGCTCGCGCACGGACAGCTGGTCTCGCGCTCGGTGCGCCGCCTCGCCAACCGCGCGCTCGTCCTCGGGACCGCGCGCTTCGCGCCGCCCTCGGTCGTGCCGCAGGCCGGCGACTGGGGCGCTCTCCCCGGGCCGATCCTGGCCACGCGCTACGACGAGCTCGAGGCGTCGCTGCGGCGCCGCCCGCCGCGCTTGCTTCGGCCGCGCGTGCTCGCGGAAGGCACCCGCGTGCTCGCGGTCGCGTCCGTCGACGGGCTCGCCTACTCGCCCGGGCAGCAGGCCATCGCCGCCTCGCTGCACGACGCTGCCGGCCGCACCGTGCGCCTCGTGCGCCGCCACCGCGCCGCGGCCCCCCACGCCGTCGACGTGCTCGCGGCGGCGCTGGCCGGCGCCGCGCCGGTGCGTTTCGTCGCCGGCGAGGTCCACCTCGGCGCCGAGGGCCCGGAGATCGACCCGGTCGGCCTCGTGACCGATCGCGTGATCGTGCCCGATCTCGAGCCGGCGCCCGCGGCATCGCGAGCGCGCGTGGGCACGCTCGCCGCGCCCCGCGGTCCCCTGGGCGAGGCCGTGCGCGAGGCGCTCACGGCGCTCGAGCTCGGCGCCCACCAGGGCCTCGTGTTCGCGCCGTCGAGCTACGCCGCGATGCTCGCCGCCTCGCAGGGCCGCCTCGCCTCGGTCGGCCTCGCCGACTGCGCCGCGCGCGTGGGGCGCCTCGCCGATCGCGTGCCGCGCGCCCAGTCGTCGGCGGAGGCGGCGCCGCGGGCCGAGGTCGCGGCGGCGTGGCGATCGGCAGCCGTAAGGCTGTCGCTCGCGCTCGAGGTGCTCTGAGCCGCGGCCGAGCCGAGCAGCGCGCGACGGTCGCACGCGCGACCAGCCGCGACCGAGATCGCGACCTCGGGGCCGCGCGGTTGACGCTCGCCGCACGCGACGCAACGGTCCGGGTGGACCGAGGCGCGACTGCGCGAGCCCGCGACCGAGTCCGCCGAGCGCCCTCCGCCATGGGAGCCGCCGATGTCCGCTCATGCCTCGCCGAGGACCGCACGCGACGTCGAGCGCTTCCTCGCGGCCCTCGTCTCCGGCGATCAGGCGGGCGCCGTCGCGATCGCCCGCGCGGCGGTCGGCCGCGGGCTGCCCTACGTCTATGACGAGGTCGTGTACGCGGCGCTCGTCCGGATCGGCGAGCTCTGGCAAGAAGGCGCGCTCACGGTCGCCGACGAGCACGTCGCGACCGCGATCGCCCAGACCGCGATGAGCTCGCTCTACACCGACCTCGCGTGGCCGCCCGGCGGGCCGAGGGCGATCGTCGCCTGCGCGGAGGGCGAGCGGCACGAGGTCGGGGCCCGGATGGTCGCGGACCTCCTGGCGCTCGACGGCTGGCGCGCGCTCTACCTCGGCGCCGACGTGCCCGCAGAGGCGCTGGTCGACAAGGTGGCCCGCGAGGCGCCGGCGCTCGTGGCGATCTCGGCGACGCTCGGCGACCAGCTCCCCGCCGCGCGAGAGGCCATCCGGCGACTGCGCCGCGGCGCGCCGGGCGTGAAGGTGCTCGCCGGCGGCCAAGCCGTCTCGTCGCTGACCGATCCCGCCGCGCTGGGCGCCGATGCGGTGGCGCCGACCGCGAGCGCCGCCGTGGAGGTCGCGCGGCGGTGGAAGCCATGAGCAGCGCGGATCCCGTGCTCGCGGCGCTCCTGGGCCGCAGCAACGAGCTCGCCGCGGTCGTGGTGAAGGATGGGGCGATCCTCGAGGCCAACGCGGCGGCCGCCGACCTGCTCGGCCCCGCGGCCGCCCGCGGCGCGACCGTGTTGTCCATCGCCTTCGACGAGCGCTCGCGGGCGAAGCTCGACGCGGCCCTCGGCGCCGCGGAGCCTACGCCCTGCGAGATCCAGTCCACGCTCCGCGACGACCACACGCGCCCGCTCCGGCTGCTGGCGATCCCGCTCGACGGGGGTGCGCGCCTGCTCCTCTGCACGGGCTGCGGCGTCACCTACACGAGCGAGATGGGGCGGCGGCTGCTCGACGCCAACACCCGCCTCGCGAACGTGACCTGGGAGCTCTCGCGCCGCGCCGCCGAGATCGAAGCGGCGCGGGCGCGGCTGGAGACGCTCGGCGCGCTGCGCGATCAGTTCATCGCGACGCTCGCGCACGACGTCCGCTCTCCGCTCTCCGCGATTGGCCTTCGGGCCGCCGCGCTCGAGCGCGGCGCCGCGTCGATCCGCACCGAGGAGGTCGCGGCGTCGGCGCGCGCCATCCAGACCACCGTCGCGCGCATCGCCGAGCTCGTCGATCGGGTGCTCGACGCGGCCCGCCTCGACGGCGGCGCCGTGGTGCTGCAGCGCGAGCGCGTCTCCCTCGAGGATGTCGCCCGCGAGGCCGTCGAGGCCTTGGCGCCCGTCGCCGACCGGGCGGGGGTGCCGCTCGAGCTCCGCGTCGAGCCCGGCACCCCGCTCGTGGAGGGCGACCGCGTGCGCCTCGGCCAGGCGGTAGGCAACGTGCTCGACAACGCCATCCGGCACGGTCCGCGGGGCGAGCCTGTCCGCATCACGCTCGAGGAGACGCCCTCGGCCGTGCGCTGCACCGTACGCGACCGCGGGCCCGGCGTCGCGCCGGAGCGCCGCGAGCAGATCTTCGAGCGGTTCGGGCAGGCGGGTCCCGCCCCCGGCGCGGCCGGGCTCGGTCTCTTCATCGCGGCGCGCGTCGTCGCGCTGCACGGTGGGCGCATCTGGGTGGAGGACGCCGAGCCCCGCGGGGCCGCGTTCGTGATCGAGCTGCCGCGGGCGGCGTAGGCGCCGTCGCTCGGTGATCTTGGGCGCCGCGAGGATCGGGAGGCGACCGTCCCAGGGCGAGTCGCGAGCTCTCTGGGCGAGAGGCGCCGGCCCGGCGGTCGACGACGACGCGCCTGCGGGCCGCAGCCGAGCGGCGAGCGACGAGCCCGCGATCGCGACGACGGCGGATCGGGCGTACCATCCTGCTTCCGCCCCATGCCGCAAACGCGCCTCCGACAGGGGCCCGCCGAGCGCGTGCTGCTCGCCACGGGCGCCATCCTCCTGCTCGGATGGGTCGCGTCCTGCCGCGCGCCCTCGAGCACGAGCTCCGCACCCGCCCCGAGCGCGGCGCCGCCGCCGCTCGAAGACGCGGGCGCGCCCGCGGACGGCGCCTCCTCGGCGCCGGGCCCGCCGCTCTCGCCACCGTCCGTCGTCGAACGCGCCTGCGCACGCGACGAGGACTGCGCCGTCGCCCGCGTCGAGGCCACCGGCCCGAACGCCTGCTGCCCTGCGTGCGGGACGACCCCCGGCACGCGCCGCTGGCACGCGGCCCTGCAGCGGTACTGCGGCGCGCACCCGCCGGCGTCCTGTCCGCCGCTGGCGTGCCCGCTCGGACCCACGGTCGCGGTGTGCCGCGCCGGGCTCTGCGAGGCGACGGCGACGGCGCCCGACGGAGGTCCCGCGATCGTCCTGCCCGAGCGAAGGTGCCTGCCCGCGATGGTCTGCACCGAGTGGGCGGGCTGCGTGCTCGTGGCCGGCAACGCGCAGGATGGCTGGTTCGTCGAGCAGTCGGAGCGCGTCGCGCGGGGCGAGATCGCCGGGGTCGAGCAGGTCTGCACCGGCGACGCCGGGTGCTACGAGACGGCGAAGCTGTTCCCGTCCGACGTCCACTGCCCACCGACGACCATCCCGCCGATCCTCGGCCCGCCGCCGACCGGCTGCGCGCTCGTGGCGGGGCGCTGCACGCCGAAGCCCGGCCGCTGAGGAGCGCGGGCGCGAGACCAGGCGCGCGTCAGCCGAGCCTCCTCCCGATCGCCTCGCGCCTGCCCCTGCGCCCCCGCCCCACCAGCGCCGCGAGCGCGCCGAGCAGCGCGAGCGCAGCCCACCGGCCGGAGCCGCCGCGACCCATCGCGCAGCTCACCGAGCCCTCGACGCCGAGGTCCTCGCCGACGTCGGCCGCGTCGCCCACGCAGAGATCGCCGATACCGTCGCCGTCGCTGTCGAGCTGATCCGGGTTCGGCAGCGTCGGGCAGCTGTCGGCGAGGTTGCCGATGCCGTCGCCGTCCACGTCGTCGTCGCACGCGTCGCCGAGCTCGTCGCCGTCGGCGTCCTCCTGATCGACGTTCGCGATCAGCGGGCAGTTGTCGGGCGGCTCGCCGGCGGTCGGGATCCCGTCGCCGTCGGCGTCGGGATCGCAGGCGTCGCCCGCGCCGTCCCCGTCCGTGTCCACCTGCTCGGGGTCCGGCGTGATGCGGCAGTCGTCGGCGGCGTCCTTCACCCCGTCGTCGTCGTCGTCGTCGTCGCAGGCGTCGCCGGCGCCGTCCTCGTCGGCGTCCTCCTGCCCCGCGTTGGGATCGAGCGGGCAGTTGTCGCTCGCGTCGACGATCTCGTCGTCGTCGTCGTCGTCCTCGCACGCGTCGCCCTTGCCGTCCTCGTCGGTGTCCGTCTGGCTGACGTTCGCCACCGTGCGGCAGTTGTCGTCCCCGTCGGGCACCAGATCGCCGTCGTCGTCGCCGTCGCAGGCGTCGCCGTCCCCGTCGGCGTCGGTGTCGAGCTGGCCGGGGTTGTCCTTCTTCGGGCAGTTGTCGTCCCCGTCCGCGACGCCGTCGTCGTCGTCGTCGGGATCGCAGGCGTCGCCCTTGCCGTCGCCGTCGGTGTTCGTCTGCCCCTCGTTCGCCTTGAGCGGGCAGTTGTCCGAACCGTCGGCGATGCCGTCGCCGTCGTCGTCCCCGTCGCACGCGTTCCCCTTGCCGTCGCCGTCGGTGTCGGTCTGGGCGGCGTTCGCGTCGTTCGGGCAGTTGTCGCTCGCGTCGGCGACGCCGTCGCCGTCCTTGTCGGCGAAGTCGGTGGTGTTGTCGCGCCGCCGGGCGACGTAATACGAGGAGACGAAGCGGAGGTTGTGCACGCAGCCGTACGAGCACCCCTTGCACTCGTAGGCCCACGAATTCCCCCACGGGTCGCCGCTCTCGTAGAGCATGATGTGGCCGTGGCCGTCGGTGTGGTAGACGAGCGCGTCGGCCTTCTTGATCGATCCCTTGCTGATCGAGCTCCAGTGGTAGGACTCGTACTTGAAGTGCCAGGTCGAGTACGGGTGCGCGTCGGTGGTGACGGCGATCGACGAGGGGACCTGCCAGGCCTTGGCGACGAAGCCGGAGCAGTCGGCGCCGTACGACCCCGAGTGCGAGCAGCCCGGGCAGCTCCCCGCGCACGAGCCGTGCTGCGCCCCGTCGGTGCGCCACCGTCCGTGCCCCCACCAGTACGAGTAGCCGACCGCCTTCTTGCCGCGGTCGATGATCTGCGTCCGGGTCATCGCCGGCGGGTTGGCGTGCGCGGGCGCCGCGCCGGCGGCGATCCACCCGAGCGCCGCGAGCAGGGCGGGAGCGAGCTTCTTCTTGGCGTTCATCGGGCGAACCTCTCGATCGTGGCCGCGGCGTTGCCGAGCACGAGCTGGTAGACGCCGCCGTCCTCGGCGACGCGCACCGGGCGCTGCTGCTCCTCCGGGCCTTGGGGCGGCGCGATCTCCACGCGCCGGAGCTCGCTGCCGTCGGGGGCGAGCACCACCACGAGCGCGCGGTCCTCGATCACGTCGAAGGGCGCGCGCGCCTCCTCGCGCACGAGGTTCACGGTGAGGTAGCTGCGACCGGCGCGATCCGAGTCGAGCGCGCGGATGCCGAGGATCGGGAGCTCGAAGGCGACGCGCGCCGCGAAGTCGGCGCCGCGCCCGGCGACCGGTTGCGCGGTGACGAGCGCCGCCGCCGGTCCGTCGAGCGCAGCGCGCAGCACCGAGGCGCCGTCCGCCGAGAAGCGGCCCGCCGCGAGCGGCCGATCGCGATCGGGCTCGCCGCGCTCGTCGGCGATGCGCACCAGCGAGGCGTGCTCGATCTCGACCCAGACCCCGTCCTCGCGCGAGAAGAGCGCCGTCACCGCGCCGCCCTCGGGGACGTTGGGCCCGGCGAGCGGCACCGTGTGGTCGACCTTCCCGTCGGCGTCGAGGAACGCGAGGGTGCCGGTCGCGAGCCGGTCGAGCACCACGGCGCGGCCGTCGGGGCCGACGGCGATGTCCTGGAAGGTGTCGGCGGGCAATGCGATCGCGCGCGGAGGCTCGCCGCGCTCGAAGACCTGGACGCGAGAGTTGACCTGATCGAGCACGTGCACCCGGCCGCGCGCGTCGACGTCGAAGCTCATCGGCCCCTCGGGCGAGCCTTCCTCCGGCCGATCGACGCCGAGCTCGCCCACCGCGCTCCCGTACGCGGCGCGCACCACGACCTCGCCGTGCGGCCGCGCCGACGCGCGGCGTTCGGCGGGCGCGCGCTCGGCGCGGCGGGGACGCTCCGGCGCTCGGGAACTCTGCTCCGGGCCGTGACCTGGACGCGCCGGCGCGCGCGCGGGCTCACGCGGCGTCGGGCCTCCGCGCGCGCCCTCGCCCCCTCGCACGAGCAGCCATCCCGCGACGCCGGCGGCCATCAACGCCGCCGCCGTCCACCGTCCCGTTCTTCGGTCGAGCGCCATGCGCGGGCGGCATCGCAATCGCCGTGCCGCCGGCCCATGTCGTCCGCGAGCTCGGCCTCGTTCGCACGCGACGCCCGCCGCACCGCGCACACGCACCGGCTGCGCGCCTGAAAGCCCTCGAAGCGTGGTGGTTCGCCTCGACGACGCCCGCGACCCCGCGGCCGCGAGCTCCGCGCCGCAGCGCTTGCGTCACGGCGCCGAGGTGCCAAGCGGAGGTTGCGCCCGCAACCTCCGCTTGGCGCGGATCGGCGATCGCCCGCCGCGGATCACCGCGGCTCCAGCCACGAGGCGCTGCGCCTCGGCGCTCCGCGGCCCCGAGGGTTGACACCGTGCCGCGAGCGCGGCGTGGACGTCGCGTCGTCCTGCCCTCGAGCGCCCGTCCGATCCTTCGACGCGATCGTCCGTCGGCCTTCGGGCTTGCCGAGGTAGAGTCCCCGCCGACAACGGAGGTCGTGATGAAGCGATGGGCTCTCCAGGTCGTGCTGCTCTCGTTGGCGGTCGTCTCGCTCGGCTGCGCTCCTCGGCCGCCGTCGTTCGTCAAGCCGGGCAGCCTCCCCGTGGGCACAGCGATCACCCTTTACGGCGTGGACTTCACGCGCACCGTCTTCGCCGACCGGCATTTCACCTACGAGAGGCTCATGGGGGAGCTGCTCCCGAACTGGAACCGCGATCTCACGGTCGCCATGCGCGACGAAGTGGACGGGCACCCCATCGGCGTGGACCTCGGTTCGAGCGCGGCGCGGAACGGGTGGCTCGGGCCCGCCGCGATGGTCCAGATCCCCGCGCCCGCCTATCGGCTCCCGGCGCCGGCGCAGATCAGCGCCGAGATCGCGCCCTACGCCCAGGTCCATCGCCAGGGAATCGGGATGGTGCTGTTCGTCGACCAGATCGCGAAGGAGGAGGGCGTGTTCGGCCATTACGTCGTGTTCGACGCCGCGACGGGCGAGGTCCTCGTCGTGGGGCAAGCGGCGGCTCGAGGCGATGGGTGGGGGCTCTACGCGTACTACTTCAACCCGCTGAGGAAGATCGCGATCAGCGCCGCGAGCGCGGTCGCCGCGGCCCACCCGCGCTGAGGTGCCGCCGGTCCGCACCTCGGTGGCCGTTTCTCGCGGCGACGCGTCGCGTTCGTCCGTCTCCTTGTCCGTTCGGCCCCGGATGCTCCATCTTCCGGGCGGCTCCCCATGCTCCCCACCGTCATCACCGGCGTGACCGCGGCGCCGCTCGCCCTGCCCCTGACCGAGCCGTTCGCGATCGCCGGAGGTGTCCAGCACGCGGCGGAGAACGTGCTCGTCACCGTGACGCTCGCGGGCGGCGCGCGCGGCCTCGGCGAGGCGGCGCCCTTCCCTGCGGTCAGCGGCGAGACGCAGGAGCGCACCGCGGCGGCGGCGGAGGCGGCGAGCGCGGCGCTCGTCGGGCGCGACGTCCGCTCCTGGCGCGCGCTCGCCGCGCACCTCGCGGCCGCGCTCCCGGACGAGCCGGCGGCGCGCTGCGGCCTCGAGATGGCGCTGCTCGACGCGCTCTGCCGTCACCACGGGATGCCGCTGTGGAGCTTCTTCGGCGGCGCGGGCACCCGGCTCGAGACCGACATGACGATCACGGCGGGCGATCGCGCCCACGCCGAGGGCGCGGCGCGATCGATCGCGGCGCGCGGGATCCGCACCCTCAAGGTCAAGGTCGGCGCGCTCGCGCCGGCCGAGGACGCCGAGCGGATGCTCGCCGCCCACCGCGCCGCGCCCGGGCTGCGCCTCTACGCCGACGCCAACGGCGCCTGGGACGCCGGCCAGGCGATCGCCTTCCTCGACGCGGTCGAGCGCGCCGGCGTGCCGCTCGCCCTCTTCGAGCAGCCCGTCGCCCGCGACCGCCCCGCCGATCTCGCCCGCGTCGCGCGCCACGGGCGCGTGCCGGTGTGCGCCGACGAGTCGGCGCGCTCGGCGGCGGACGTGCTCGAGCTGGCGCGGACGGGCGCGAGCCACGCGGTCAACATCAAGCTGATGAAGTGCGGCGTCGCCGAGTCGCTCACGATGTGGTCGGTGGCGCGCGCCGCCGGGCTCGCGCTGATGATCGGCGGGATGGTCGAGGGGCCGCTGGCGATGGCGTTCTCCGGCCACCTCGCCGCCGGGCTCGGCGGCTTCGACTTCGTCGACCTCGACACGCACCTCTTCGTCGCCAGCCACCCGTTCGAGGGCGGCTTCGAGGTCCTCGGCGGCTCCCTCGAGCTCGGCCACGTGACGGCCGGCCACGGCGTCGTACTCTCGAGCGGTGGCTGATCCGAACTACATCACGCCGGAGGGCGCGCGGCGCCTCTCCGAGGAGCTCGGCCAATTGCGCACGGTCGAGCGCCCCCGCGTCGTCCAGGAGGTGGCCGACGCCGCGGCGCAGGGCGATCGCTCCGAGAACGCCGAGTACATCTACGGCAAGAAGCGCCTGCGCGAGATCGATCGGCGCATGCGCTTCCTCACGAAGCGCCTCGAGGCCGCCGTCGTCGTCGATCCGAAGAGCCGCGCCGCGAGCGACAAGGTCTTCTTCGGGGCCACCGTCGAGATCGAGGACGAGGCGGGGGCGCGCGCCGCCTACCGGATCGTCGGTGAGGACGAGTCCGACAGCAAGAAGGGGGACATCAGCTGGCGATCGCCGATCGGGCGGGCTTTGCTGGGGAAGACGATCGGGGACGTCATCACCGTTCGACGTCCGGCGGGCGAGGTCGAGATCGAGATCGTCGCCGTGCGGTATGGGTGACGGCTTCGGCGGCGGCCGGAGCGCGGTGGGGCGCGGGAGGCGGGCGAACGGGCGACCGGCGACGGGAATCGGATCAAGCGATCGACCGGTCGACCGGTCGACCGGCGACCGGTGATCATGACAGACAGGCCACAGGCTGCCGGCGACGGGCATCGCCGACCGGCCGGCCGCGCTCGGCGGGAGCCGCGGTGCGAGCGAGGGCCTGGAAATCTACGCCCGAAGGGGCCACGCTGGGTCTCCCGTGCGCGAGTACAACTTCGACGGGCTCGTCGGGCCCACCCACAACTACGGCGGGCTCTCGCTCGGCAACGTCGCCAGCGCGGTGCACGAGGGGCAGGTCGCGAGCCCGCGGGCCGCGGCGCTGCAAGGGCTCGCCAAGATGCGCGTCGTCCGCGGGCTCGGCGTCGGGCAGGCGGTCTTGCCTCCCCAGCCGCGGCCTTCGCTCCGGACGCTGCGCCAGCTCGGGTTCAGCGGCACCGACGAGGAGGTGATCAGCCGGGTCGCCCGCGAGGACGATCAGCTGCTCCGCCTCTGCTCGAGCGCCTCGGCGATGTGGGCGGCCAACGCGGCGACCGTGGCGCCCTCGAGCGACGCGGCCGACCGGCGCGCCCATCTCACGCCCGCCAACCTCGGCCAGATGTTCCATCGCGCCATCGAGGCGCCCACCACGTGCGCGGTCCTCCGGGCCATCTTCGCCGACGAGCAGGTCTTCGCCGTGCACGAGCCGCTGCCGGGCGGCGGCCAGCTCGCCGACGAGGGCGCCGCCAACCACACGCGACTCACCGCCGGCGGTCGGGCGGCCCACCTCTTCGCCTGGGGGCGGCGCGGCCTCGGCGGCGGCGGCGAGGCGGCGCCGGCGCGTTACCCGGCGCGCCAGACGCTCGAGGCGAGCAGGGCGATCGCCCGCCTGCACCGCCTCGACGCGGCGAGCGTGCTGTTCGCGCAGCAGCACCCCGCCGGCATCGACGCGGGCGCCTTCCACACCGACGTGCTCGCGGTCGGCAACGGGTCCTTCTTCATGCTCCACGAGCTCGCCTTCGTCGACGCCGAGAACGTGCTCGCGCGCCTCGCCGCGATCGTGGGCCCCGGGCTCTCGATCGAGCTGGCGCGCCAGAGCGAGCTGCCGGTGACCGACGCGGTCACCGCCTACCCGTTCAACTCGCAGGTGCTCACGCTCGCCGACGGATCGATGGCGATCCTCGCGCCCATCGAGAGCGAGGAGACGCCCACCGCGCGCGCCTTCCTCGAGCGCGTCCTCGCGGGGCCCAATCCGGTCCGATCGGTGGTGTACCTCGATCTCCGGCAGTCGATGAACAACGGCGGCGGCCCCGCGTGCCTGCGCCAGCGCGTCCCGCTCACCGACGCCGAGGTGGCGCGAATCACCGCCGACGTCTTCTTCACCGAAGAGCTCGACGCAGCCCTGACCTCGTGGGTCGAGCGGCGCTACCGCGATCGGCTCCTGCCCGGCGACCTCGCCGATCCCGCGCTCGCCCGCGAGTCGATGGAGGCGCTCGACGAGCTCACGGAAATCCTGGCGATCGGCAGCGTGTACGACTTTCAGCGGTAGCGCCGCTGGCACGTGCCCATGGCAGCGCTGTCGCGCTCAACGGCGCTCCGAGACGCCGGGGGTGCTCGAACGCGGGGAAAGCCGCGCCACCGGGCTGGCACCGCGCTTGCTCGATGCGGAGTGCGTCATGAGCAGCACCAAGGATCGGGCCACGGCAGGAGCGCGGAGGTGGGCGGGGGCGCTCGTCGGAGCCACGCTCGCCGCCATCGCCGGGTGCGGCGGCGACGGCGGTCCCCTCGTCGCCGTGGCGGAGTCGGAGCCGCAGCAGCACTGCCCGCTCGACGAGCCCCTCCCCGGCGATCCGTGCGATCCCGAGGGCCGGAGCTGTCTCTACGCCGACTCGTTCCAGACCGACGGCTGCAGCCAGGCCTATTTCTGCGAGGAGGGGACCTGGGTCGATTCCCAGAGGTGCGGGCAGCCCTCCTGCCCGGCGGCGATCCCCGACGGCGGCGACCCGTGCGACGCCCCCGGCGAGGCCTGCGCGTACGACGCCGGCCGCGGGGGATGCGGCGCCGAGGCGACCTGCGAGCCCGACGGCACGTGGCGCGTCGCTGCCGCCAAGTGCCGCGTTCGGTGATCGGGGATCCGGCCGCCCCGCGGCGATGCTCCCGCCGACGAGTGAGTCCGCGGGCGGCCCCGAGCGGCGCGTCTTGACCGTGGTCCCTGGCCCCGAGCGCGCGTAGCTTGAGCCGCATGGGACGAGCCACGCGCCCCGCGCCCCGCGCCCCCAGGATCGCCGCGAGCGACGCCGTCCGCGGCGAGTGGGGGCGGCGCATCGAGGCCGAGTACCGATCGGCGGCGATCACCCACCACCTCACGCTCTGGCTGATCCAGATCGGCGCCTCGCCCGATCTCATCCACGACGGCCTCCGCATCGTGAAGGACGAGCTCGCGCACGCCGACCTCAGCCAGCGCACCTACGCCGCGGCGGGCGGGCGCGCGATGCCGGCGATCGCGCGCGAGACGCTGGGCCTCCGCCGCGACGAGCGCGAGCCGCTCGAGCTCTCGGTGACGCGGACCGCGGTCGAGGTCTTCTGCCTGGGCGAGACGGTGGCCGTGCCGCTCTTCAAGGTGCTCCGCGACGGCTGCACCGTGCCCAGCGCCCGGCGCGCGCTCGATCGCGTGCTCCGCGACGAGGTCCGCCACCGCGACTTCGGCTGGGCGCTGCTCGGCCACCTGCTCGAGCTCCCCTTCGCGCCTCGCGTGCGCGAGCTCGTCACGCGCGAGCTGCCGGGGATGCTCGCCCGCGTCCGCCGCAGCTACGCACCCGAGGGCGCCGCGCTGCGCACGTCGATCCCCCCGGCCGATCGGGCGTGGGGCTTGATGCCGAGCGCGCGCTACGGCGAGATCCTCGCCCGCACCGTGGAGCGCGACTACGTCCCGCGCTTCGCCGAGCTCGGGCTCGACGCCGCCGCGGCGTGGCGCGCCTCGAGCGACCGCGAACGCGGGACGCCGGGATCCACCGCCTCGGCGGGCGAGTCGCCGAGCGCGCCGCTCCCGCCCGAAGATTGACACGGCTCTCGGCGCCGCCCGATGCTGGCACGACGGCTGCACTCGGCCGACCTCCGGAGTCCGTGATGACCAAGCCCGCCGTTCGCTCCTCCCCGGTGTTGCTGCTGGCGGTCGCCATTCCTTGGACCTTCGGCCTGGCCTCCTGCGGTGGCGACGAGAGCGCCTGCACCGACGGCCTCACCGATTGCGGCGGCGAGTGTGCCGATCTGAGCGCCGATCCGGATCACTGTGGCGGTTGCGCGACCGCATGCGCGAGCGGGCAGATCTGCGCCGAGGGGACGTGCACCGACTTCTGCGGCGACGGCCTCGCGGTGTGCGGCGACGCCTGCGTCAACCTCCAGATCAACGAGCAGAACTGCGGCGGCTGCGGGATCGCCTGCCCGCCCGGCGTCGCCTGCAGCGGCGGCTCCTGCGCGATCGCGAGCTGCATCGAGCAGGGGCTCGTCGACTGCGGCGGCGTCTGCGTCGATCCCGCGAGCGATCCCGGCCACTGCGGCGGCTGCTTCCACGGCTGCTCACCGGGCCAGGTCTGCGCCGGCGGCACCTGCCAGGGCGGCACCTGCCCGCCGGGGCTCGTCGACTGCGGCGGCGGGCTCTGCGCCGACATCTTCAACGACCCTCTCCACTGCGGCGGCTGCTTCATCGAGTGCGGCCCGGGCGGCTTCTGCGCCGGCGGCAGCTGCCAGGGCTCCTGCCCGCCCGGTCTCACCGACTGCGGCGACGGCTGCGTGAGCCTCGCGAGCGATCCGCAGAACTGCGGCTTCTGCTTCAACGGCTGCGGGCTCGATCAGATCTGCAGCGGGGGCGTCTGCCAGGGCTGCATGGGCGGCGTCTGCGGCAGCTGCTCGGGCCTGGTGGATCTGGGCTCGACCTCGCCGCAGAGCGTCGCCGGCAGCAACGCCGGCCTCGCCGACGCGCACACCCCGTCGTGCGGGCCGCCCGGCAGCGGCGAGGTGTTCTTCGCCTTCACGGCGCCTTCGGCCGGGACCTACACCTTCGACACCGCGGGCTCGGGCTTCGACACGGTCCTCTCGCTCCTCGACCCGGGATGCGGCGAGCTCGCCTGCAACGACGATTTCGCCGGCACGACGTCACAGCTGTCCGTCGACCTCGGGCCGAGCCAGACGGTCTTCGTCGTCGTCGACGGATTCGGCGGAAGCCAGGGCGCGTTCAACCTCCACGTGAACGGCGGCGGCGTGGTCGCGAGCTGCCCCGAGGCCGATCTCGGCAGCGGCGCCCCGCAAACAGTGAGCGGCTCGACCGCCGGCTCGGGAGACTCGATGACGCCGAGCTGCGCGCCGCCGGGATCGCCCGAGATGGCGTTCCTCTTCACCGCGCCCTCGACCGGCTCGTACGCCTTCGACACCCAGGGCTCGAGCTTCGACACCGTCCTCCACGTCCACGACGGGAGCTGCGCCGGCCCCGAGCTCGCCTGCAACGACGACGTGCAGGGCGTCTCCTCGCTCGTGAACGTGAGCCTCGTCGCCGGCCAGACGATCGTCGTCGCGGTCGACGGCTTCGGAGGCGATCAGGGAAGCTTCACCCTCCATGTCACCGGGAGCGGCGGAACCTGCCCGCTCCAGATCCTCGGCGACCAGCTCCCGGTGACGGTGAGCGGGAGCACGCTCGGCCTCTCCAACGCGTTCACGCCCGGGTGCGTCCCCGCCGTCGGCCCCGAGGCGACGTTCTCGTGGACCGCGCCGTTCGCCGGCACCTTCACCTTCGACACGCTGGGCTCGAGCTACGATACCGTCCTCTCGCTGCGCGACGGCGGCTGCGGCGGCAGCGAGATCGCCTGCAACGACGACGCCCAGGGCGTCTCGAGCAAGGTGACGACGTCGCTCGCGGCGAACCAGACCATCGTCGTGGTCGTCGACGGGTTCGGCGGCGGCAGCTACACGCTCCACATCCAGTAGCCGCTCCACTCCAGCAGCGCGCCGCGCGCTTGGCGCTCGACCGAAGCTGGGTCATACGAGGGCATGCTCCGGACCCGAGGCTCACTGCTCGCGCCGTTGCTCCTCCTCTCGGCCTGTCGCTGCGACGCCGAGCCACCGCGCGACAACGGCCGCGCCGCCGCCGCATCGGCCGCGACGCCAGGGCCCGCGGCGAGCGAGCGCGCCGAGGTCGTCCCCGCTTCCTCTTCCGCGCCGTCCGTCGAGGCTCCTCCGGCGCTCGACGGGGGGCGACCGGCGCCGGATCCGCAGGGCCTCCGCGCCTGCTGCGAAGCGATCCACGCGAACGCTCTCGCCGCGCCGCCGCAGCACCAGGCCACCTGGCGGGCGGCGGCGGCGCAGTGCGACGAGGCCGCGGCGGCGGGCCTCGGCCGCACCTCGCTCGCGGCGGTGCGCTCCACCCTCAAGAACGTCGGATTTCCCGCCGCCTGTCGCTGACGGGCGCCGGCGCATACACCTTCCCACGGCGTCGCCCGTCCAACGGGCAAGACGACCGGCGGCTCCGAACGAGCCGACTGGAACCGTGGAAGGCGCCGCCTCGGGGCGAGCACCGGAGACGTCACGCCGGAGCCCGAAGGCCGAGGCAGGAGCGAAACCGACAAACTTCCCCGCCCGGGGCTGAACGAGGATACTGCGGACCCATGAACGCCAAGCGAATGCTCACCGTGCTGAGCGCGGCCGTCTTCCCTCTCGCCGTCGTGATGCTGCTCAACGGACCGAGCGGCTGCAAGAAGGAGGAGACCGAAGCGCCGCCTCCTCCCACCGCGGCCCCGACGCCCACGCCGACGCCGACGCCGGTGACGACCGTGACGCCGGAAGAGGACGCGGGGGCGGACGCGGCGGACGCAGCGGACGGCGACGCCTCCGACGCCAAGCCGGGCAGCGGCAGCTTCGATCCCACCGGCATCAAGAAGTGCTGCTCGGCGCTCCGCCAGAACGCGAAGTCGGCGCCGCTCGACCAGCAGGGCGGCTACCTCGCCGCCGCCTCGGTCTGCGATGGCCTCACCGCCTCGGCGCAGAGCCGCCAGGCGCTCGCCGGCCTCCGCCAGTTCCTGCGCGGCGCCCAGCTCCCCTCCGCCTGCCAGTAGGCCCCAACATGGGGGCTCCGCCCCCAAACCCCCCGGGCAATTGCCGGCGGAGTCCGGCGGAGAGCCGCCGTTCGTTTAGGTGGCGTCCATCGGCGCCGGCCTCCGTCGGACACCCGCCCTCCGCTTCGCTCCGGTCGGGTCAATTGCCCGCCCAACATGGGGGCACGCTGCGTGAGGCGTGGGCCTGGATCGGCCGCAGAAACCCTCCCCGACTCCCCGTCTCCCTGTGAAATCCCCCTACGCGTGGGTCCAGACCAGGGTCCCGGCCTCGGTGTTGACCGCGCCGTGCCACTCGGGGGGCACCACCGGATCGGTCCACTCGAAGAGCCACGCCGCGTCCGCGGGCGCGAGGTTGACGCAGCCGTGGCTGCGCGGCTTGCCGAAGTCGTCGTGCCAGTAGGCGCCGTGGAGCGCGAAGCCTTCGTGGAAGTACTGCACGTAGGGGACGTCGCGCAGGTCGAAGGCGTCGCTCGCCTCGTCGCCGTCCATCGTCGCCGAGACGTGCTTCGCGTGGATCATGAACGTGCCGCGGATCGTCGCGTGGGTCTTCTCGGGATCGCCGAGCTCGCCGATGCCGGTCGAGACCAAGGTCGCGTACACGGGGCGCTTGCCCTCGAACGCCACCAGCATCTGGCGCCGGATCGAGACGTCGATCCACTTGCGCCCCTCGCGCGAGAAGCCGGCCGGGTCCTCGCGCATCGAGGCGATCACCAGCGCCTCGGCGGGCAGCCAGACGCCCTCGGTCGTCTCGAGCAGGCCGCGCTCCGAGCCGTTGTTCTTGCCGGTGAGCACCCAGCCCGAGCGGAACGGCGCGAGGCCGTCCTCGCGCAGCACGCCGCGCGCGTCGGGCTTGAGCTTGGTCACGCCCTGGCGCACGACGAACGCCGGCACGCCCTGCTCCTGGATGACGATGCCGCGCAGCGCGCTGAGCGTGGCGGGCTTGGTGCGGTCGAGCGGGATGAGGTCGAGCTCGGTCGTCAGCCCGAAGCGGCGCCCCGTCCACTCGAACGCGGTGACCAGCCCGAAGGCGCTCTCCTCCTTCGCCTTGCCGGTGTGCACCGAGTAGTGCAGCTTCTCTTCCGAGCCGTACGGCTTGGGGAGATCGCGGCCCTCGCCCAGGAACTCGGGCACCCGATCGACCGCGATCGAGGTCATGGGGACGCTCCGCGCGAGGTGCGTGGCGAGCGTCCCGCCCTCGACCCGCTCCTGGTCCTCTCGCGTCGGAAGGCGGAAGTAGAGGTGCGGCGGCGGGTGCTTCGAGATCACGTACGCATACGGCGTCGGGCCGCGCCGGTCGGGGCCGCGCGGCGCGGCGGCAACGACGGGGTGATCCAGGGCGAGCGAGGCGCCCTTGCCGACGCACACGTACCCGCGCGGCGCGACCCGGTACCAGCCGCCGGCGCAGCCCTTGGTGCCGGCGGGGGCCTCGGCGCGGTCGACGACCGCCCCGGCGCGGAGGTAGCCGAGCTTCGTCGAGCGATCGCTGGGCTGCTGGTAGATCCAGGTGCGCATCGCGATGCTCGCGACCCGCGCGCCATGGCCCGGCTCGTCGCGGGCCTGGGCGGAGTCGGCGGCGTCCTCGCGCCACTCGGCCCCGCGCCGCGCCGGAGGCGGCGCGAGGCTCGGCGGCTGGCGCGTCGCGGTCGTGCGCCCCGGCGGATCCTCGGCGCTCGCGCAGCCGGCGGCGATGGCCAGCGCGGCGGTCAGCGGAAGCAGTCGGTGAGGCCGCATCGGTGAACAGGGACTCGCGGGGCGCGATCGAAGCGGAGCCGTCCAGGCTGTGGGCCTGGGGCCCGGACCGGGGAGGCTCGCGCCAGAGGCGCAGTGAGCTCGCGACTCGAGAGCTCGCGGCCCGGATCTAAGCCGAACGCGCCAGGCGGGCAAACCCCGCGAAGCGGACCTCGACGCCCGGCGGGTGGGGCGGAGCCCCCGCGCGGCCGCTCCTCCCGCCTCGGGCATCGCGGGCACGCCCCGCGGCGCGGGGGCCCGCCCACACCAGGGCGCGCGCGGGAGATCGCCCCGCCGGGCGCCTCCGACCAGGCCACGGCCTCGCGAAGCGCCCGGCCATGCAAGTCGGCGCTGCCCCGGCGCGTCACCCCGAGTAGGCTGTGGCCCGGCATGCGCTCCGGGCTCGTCGAGAGGATCGTCCAGGGGGACCGTGCCACCTGGCTGGTGATCGCGGTGCTCTGGTTGGTGACGGGGCTCCTGGTCCTGGCGCAGCGCAGCCAGCTCCGCAGCGGACCGACCCGGGTGGTCGCGCTCGCCTCGCTCGCGACGGCCAGCTCGCTGGTGAGCCTGGCCCTGTCGATGGCCTTGGCGGTGCCCCGGATCACCTGGCGGGACGTGGAAGAGCCCCAGCTCGTCCTGCCTGCGGGCGACACCTGGCGCAAGGTGCGCGGCCCCGCCGTCCAGCTCCTCGTGGCCGGCGTCCCCGAGCTCGCGGTCCCGAGCGTCGACGCCGAGGGCCGCTGGGTCCTCGTGGGCCTGCTCTCGGGCAACGCGATCCCCGGGATCCCGCCCGCGCCGGCGGCGGCCCCGGAGGTCGGCGGCCCGAGGCTCTGCGACAACGAGAGCGATCGCTGCCGCGCCTGGCCGCCGAGCTGGCCCGATCCGGCGAAGCCGCCGCGCCTCAGCGAGCTCTCGTGGGCCAAGGACGGCGCCACGACCGCCCTCGCGCACGACGTCGAGTCGGGCCTCTACCTGCGCGAGGTCGAACGCGTGGGCCCCGACGCCAGGGCGCTCGAGCTCGTCGGTCGCGTCACCAACGACGCCCCGCGCGAGGGCACCAGCGCCCTCTTCGTCGTGCGGCGGGTCGCCGGCGGCCGCCTCACCGCGATGCGGGTGCTCTCGACGCCCGGACCCACGCAGCCGACCTACCGACTGCAGCGGGCCGAGGTCTCGCTCACGGCCGGGCCCGCGGCGCTGCGCTGGTTCGCGCGGCCGCTCCTCACGGTCACCGGCCTGGCGCTGCCGCTCGCGCTCCTCGTCTATCTCTTGGCCCCGCGGTGGCTGGGGGCGCGGCTGCGGCGGCGCGCCGCCGTGCGCCGCGAGCTCGAGCGCGCCCTCGTGCTCGTCCCGGTCACGGGCGCCGCGGTGGGCGAGGCGATGGGGCTGGCGATGGTCAGCGACGACGCCGATCTCGGCGACGCCCTCCTCCCGCGCGGCACCGTGGTCCCGCTCGGTCCCGGGGCCGTCGCGGCGGTCGGCCGCCCCGTGCGTTCCCGGGCCTGGTTCGAGCTCCCCGCGCGCGCCGAGGAACCGGCCGCCGACGCAGGCGGCGCCCCGAGCTCACCAGACCCCAAGAGAGAAGCTGCTTCGCTGGAGGGTGCGCTCGCAGGCAGCGCCGTGCGCCACGGCGAGCGCGGCGCGAACCGCAAGGTCGGCGTGCTCGTGCCGGCCGACGCCGTCCCGTTCCGCCACGCGGCGCGGGCGTGGGTCGGTCCCTACGCCCACGCCGTCGCCATCCTGCTCACCGGCCTCGCCATCGCGGCGCCGGCGGTGGTCGCCGTCGCCGCGCTGGTCGCGACGCGCTGATTGGCGGCGGAAGGCTCCCGACGAGGGGCCGCTACGGTCCGCAGACGTTCGGCGTGCCGCCGCCGCCGCAGGTCTGCGGCATGGTGCAGCCGCCGCAGTCGATCGTGCCGCCGCAGTCGGGGATGGTGACGCTGCCGCACTTGCCGTTGCAGGGGTTGCCCGCCGGATTGCAGCAGGTGCTCATGAAGCAGGTCTCGGTCCCTGCCGTGCAGGGGTTGCCGCAGTTGACCAGCGTGCCGCAGTTGTTGAGGACATTGCCGCATTTGCCCGAGCAGGTGGTCGCCATCGGATCGGCGGCGCAGCCGCACTGGTTCGCGCCGGCGCCGCCGCCGCCGCACGTCTGGGGCGCGACGCAGGTGTTCGGGCAGGTGATGCTCGCGCCGCAGTTGGTCGTCGCGGGACCGCAGGCCTTGCCGGCGCACGTGGTCGCGACCGGCTCGGTCGTGCAACCGCACCCGTTGGCGCCGGCCCCGCCGCCGCCGCAGGTCTGCGGGGCCACGCAGGTGTTCGGGCAGGTGATGACCGTGCCGCAGTTGTTCGTCGCCGGGCCGCAGGCCTTCCCCGCGCACGTCGTCGCCACGGGATCCGCGGTGCAGCCGCACTGGTTCGCGCCGGCGCCTCCGCCGCCGCACGTCTGGGGCGCGACGCACGTGTTGGGGCAGGTCACCGCGGTGCCGCAGTTGTTCGTCGCCGGACCGCAGGCCTTGCCGGCGCAGGTCGTCGCCAGCGTATCGGCGGTGCAGCCGCAGCCGTTCGGGCCCGCGCCGCCGCCGCCGCAGGTCTGCGGGGCGACGCAGGTGTTCGGGCAGGTGATCGTCGCCCCGCAGTTGTTGACCGCCGGACCGCACGCCTTGCCGATGCAGGCGGCGGCGTTGGCGGGGGTACAGCCGCAGACGTTCGCGACCTGCTGGCCCGGCGCGCCGCCGCCGCAGGTCTCGGGCGCGGTGCACTCGGCGTTGCTCAGGCACTCGACGCAGGTCGGGTTGGCGAGGCCGTTGCAGACTTGCCCGCCCGACTGGTTGCACCCCGTGCCGGCCGCGAGCGGCGGATGCTGCGGCGTCGACCCGGTGCAGCTCTCGCTCGTGCACTGGTTGCCGTCGTCCATGGGCAGGTCGGCGCCGTCGGCGGCGACCACCTGGCCGCCGGTGCCGTCGCAGACCGTGACCTTGCAGTCGCCCGCCGTCTGCTGGGAGACGGGCACGTTCGGTCCCGTGTAGGTGACCCCGCAGACCTCGTTGGTGCACATGAACGTCTTGCAGTCGTCCGAGGCACCGCACTGGGGCGAGGGCTGGCCCGGCGGATCGGTGCAGCCGACGCACACGGCGTTGGCGTTGCAGTGGAGCGTGCCCTGGCACGGCGCGCCCTCGACCAGGTTGGTGTGGCCGGGCGTCCCGGCGTTGCAGTCGTCCGTCGTGCACTCGTTGTTGTCGATCGGGACATCGGTGTCGGTGATGTCCGAGCCCGGGGTGCCTGCGGTGCACGTGGCCGTCTTGCAGTCGCCGTTCACCTGCTGGGCGATGTCGGTGTCGTCGACCGCGCCGCCCATGGCCGCGTCGATGTCGACGCCGTTCACGCAGATGCGGATGCGGCAGTCGCCCGTCACCTGATCCGCGTCGGGGAGCGGCACGCCGTCGAGGTTCGTGAAGACGCACGTCGAGCTGGCGAGGTCGCACTCCGCGGTGGTGCAGAAGTTCCCGTCGTCGCAGTCGGTGTCCGCCGTCTGCTGGGTGCAGCCGATCTGGCAGGTCGCGAACGCGTCGCAGCTGCCCGTGAGCGCCCCCACGGTGCACGAGCTCCCCTCGGGGCGCGCGGTGTGGAGCGGCTCGCCGCCGACGCAGGTGTCGGCCGTGCAGTCCTCGTGGTCGTCCTCCACGTCGCCCGGGTCCTCGACCGGGGTGGGCACGCCGGCCGCGCAGGTGGCGCGCTGGCAGTCGCCGGCGACCTGCTCGGGCGCGTCGCCGTCGGGCGCGCTCTCGTAGACGCAGACCGACTCCGCCGTGCAGACCGCGACCGTGCAGGGGTTCTGGTCGTCGGGGCACTGCGACGCGGTCCCGCACGGGCTGCCCTCGGCCGGCGTGCCGACGCCGGACACCGAGAGCCCGCAGCCCGAGAACGCGCCGAGGATCGCGGCGGCCGAGGCCGCGGCCGCGCCTCGAAGCCACCACCGCGCGAGCCCGCCGCGCCCGACCTCTCGCCCGCGGGGCGCCGCGTCCGTGGGACGATCCGCGCGCGCCCCGGAGCGTGGAAGAACGGAGCGGGGGACCGGGCCGGCGCTCGATGCCCCTGGCCTGTTCCGCGGCGACCGTGAAGTCATGGCTCGTCGATCCTTTCTAGCCGCATGTCCCTGACATGCGCGTGCTGCTCTGGCGGTCGGAAGCGGAGGCGCCGGTCCTGCCGGCGCCGCGCTCGGGGAAACCACCGCGGCCTCGGTGAAGGACGCGTGACCGATCCGTCGGCCGCCGCTCGAGTCCAAGCGCGGTCCGCATTCGCGGCCGCTCGAGCTGCGACGCCGCCGTTCGCGACGCGTGAAGGAAGGTGGTCATGCTCGACGCCGGTCCTCGGCCGAAGGGAGTGCGCGTGCATTTTCGCCGATCCTCGCCCCGAGCGGACGACCAAAATGCGGTCCCCGGGGCCGGGCCTCGAGGTACGCACGCCGCCGCGCCGCGCTGGTAACTCGAGAGGCCGGAATCCCAGGGCCCCCCCGCCCCGCCCCGCCGCTCAGCGCGTGCGCGTCAGCACGGTGATCGCCTTGGTCCAGTACGACGTGACCACGGCGATGCGATCGCTTCGCCCCACCGCGACGGCGAGCGATCCGGGTCCGGTGTCGATCCTCGCCGCGAGCGTGGGCGGATCGCCGGTGATGACCGCCGTCGTCGCCCCGTGCTCGCGCGGCCCGCCGCCGAGGGCCACGAGGAGCGCCCGCCCGTCGGCGGTCGCCGCCGCGTCGGTCGGCACCGCACCGAGGGCGATCGAGCCCTTCACCTCGTGGGTGACGAGCGAGACGATCGTCGCCGTCCCGGCGCCGTCGACGGTGACGGCGTAGCCGCCGGCGAGGGCGAAGGCGCCGATGGGCTGCTGGCCGACGTTCACGACCGCGAGCCCGGAGGACGAGAGGTGGAGCAGCTGCGACGAGCTGCGGTCGACGGCCAGGAAGCCCTCGCCGCCGGCGGCGCGGCCCGGGCGCGGGTCGACCCCCGCCGACCAGCTCACCCGGGCGCCGCCGAACGGCGCCGCGAGCGGCTCGAGCACGTCGATCGAGCCGAGCTCCCCCGGGCGGAGGCCTTGGGTGAGGACGGCCAGCGTCTCGCGCCCGCCGCTCTGCCCCGCCATCAGGCCGACGACGGGGCGCGGTAGGAGCACCTGTCCCTCCGGCTTCCAGCCGGCGACGGCGAACCGGCTCACCCGGCGCCCCGGGCCGGTCGCGGCGATGAGCCGCTCGCCGTTGCCGACGAGCGCCACGTCCGTCGGGGCGCCTCCGATGTCGAGCTGGGCGATCGTCCACGCCGCGGTGTCGAGGACGGGCAACGTCGCGCCCGGGACTCCGAGCACGGCGAGGTGGTCCGCCCCGAGCCAGCGCAGGCTCGTCCCCTTGCCCGGGATCGCGATCTTGCGCAGCTCGGGCCCGCCGCCGGCGGCGTGGGCGCGCACCGTCGCGTCCTCCCCGAGCACGTACACGGTCGCGCCGTCGTCCGACACGACCGCGTCGAGCGGCGCAGCGTCGATGCGCAC
>CAYJPW010000100.1:0-36853 GCA_964372055.1 uncultured Polyangiaceae bacterium | reverse complement strand
GCTGTCAGGGGGGGGCGGCGCGCCGGGGGCGCCCGCGGGCGCCCCCCCCGCGCCGGGTGACCCGCCGGCGCGGCCGCGCTCTTGCAGCGCGGCCGCCGGCAGGTGAAGCGCAAGACGGCAGCCACGCCGGAGATCCCGCGCGCCGTGGACGTCGCCGACGTCGAGGCGGACGGCAGGAGCGTCCACCTCACCAACCTGCGCAAGCCGTTCTGGCCGGAGCTCGGCCTCACCAAGGGCGATCTCCTCCGGTACTACGCCGCCATCGGCCCGGTGCTCGTGCCGCACCTCCGCGACCGCGCCATGGTGATGAAGCGCTACCCGCACGGCGCGGCCGGCGAGTTCTTCTTCATGAAGCGCGCGCCGGCGCCGCGGCCGGAGTGGATCGTCACGTGCAAGATCCCGCACGGCTCGGAGGGCGTCATCGGTTTCCCGGTCGTTCAGGACCTCGCGTCGCTGCTCTGGGTGGTGAATCTCGGGTGCATCGATCTCAACCCCTGGTACGCGCGCTGCGACGACACCGACCGGCCCGACTACCTCCACTTCGATCTCGACCCCGTCCCCGGAGCGGGGTTCGACACGATCCTCGAAGCGGCGCTCACCGTGCACGAGGCGCTCCGCGCCCTCGGCATGCCGAGCTACGCCAAGACGACGGGGTCGAAGGGCGTGCACGTCTACGTGCCCATCGAGCGCGGCCCCACCCAGAAGCAGGTCTGGACCTTCGCCAAGGCGCTGGCGGCGGTCCTCGCGGCGCAGCATCCGCACCTGCTCACCGCCGAGTTCCGCGTCGCGCGCCGGCCCGCCGGTCGCGTGCTCGTCGACTACAACCAGAACGCCTGGGGCCGCACGCTGGCGTCGGTGTACTCCGTCCGGCCGACGCCGTCGGCGTCGGTCTCGACGCCGGTCACCTGGCGCGAGGTGAAGCGGGGCCTCGCCATCGAGGATCACCGGATCGACAACGTGCCGGCGCGCGTCCGCCGGCTCGGCGATCTGTGGGCGCCCCTGCTCGCGCCCGAGGGGCGGTTCCGGCTCGAGGCGCTGCTCTGACGACGAGCTCGCGGATCGCGGCGCGGACGCCGCTCACCTCCGCGCGCTGGTGGCGCACATCGTCGCGGTGCGGCGCGAGCGGCGTGTGCGGCGCGTCGCCTTCGTCGCGCGGAAGCTCCTCGCCGACGGCCGCCCGCCCGAGGGGCGCTACTGATCCCGCCGCCAGCTCAGCAGGATCGGAAGCCGGCGCAGTCGGAGGCGCACTCGTTGCAGTAGAGGCAGCGCGTCGCCGCCTCGTAGAGGTTCACGCCCTCGGGGTTCGAGACGTAGCACTGCTGCTTGCACTCCGCGTCGACGCCGCAGATCGAGAAGCACTGATCGATGGCCTGGCAGCTCGCGTCGTTGAAGCACGCCGAGAGGTGGGCCGCGCACGCGAGCTGCGCGGCGCACTGCGAGCAGGCGTTGCAGTCGCCCTTGCCGTCGCACTCGCTCGACGCTCCGCCGGCGCCGCCGCTCCCGCCGCCGCCGGAGCCGTCGCCGGTCTTCGGCTGAAGGCAGCCGGCGCCGAGGACGGCGGCGCTGGCCAAGAAGAGGGCGACGGCGAGGGAGCGCTGCATCCGCGCACCCTAGCACGCCGCCGCGGCGTGCCAGGACGAGGCACGGTTCGCGCGCGCCGCCCGGCCGCGAGCGACCCGGAGTGCTGGTTCCAAAATTGTCGAATCGCCTCTGGCGTGCTACTTCGAAAATGTTAGAAGCAGCCATGGCCTCCAGGCTCGAGCGGCACGCCGAGCAGCTCAGCGCGCTCGGGCACCCCGTTCGCCTCGCCATCCTCCGCCATGTCGTGCAGGGCGGCGACGGCGGGATCGCCGCCGGGGAGATCCAGGCGCGGGTCGACCTCCCGGCGTCGACGCTGAGCCACCACCTCCGGCGCCTCGTGGACGCGGGGCTGCTCACCTGCCGCTGCGAGGGGACCTACCACTACTACGCCGCCGACTACGGGGCGCTGCGCGCGCTGACCGACTACGTCTGGGAGGACTGCTGCAAGCGCGGCAAGTCGAGCTGCTGTTGAGCCGCGGGCGACCTTCACTTCCATGCTCCGCGTCGAACGAGACGAGACGATGAACGCGCCCGAGCCCGATGTCTCGGCGAGGTCGACCGATGGCGGCTGATCTGCGGCGGCGAGCGACCGCGGAGGCGCTCGGGACGGCGCTCCTCCTCGCGACGGTGGTCGGCTCGGGGATCATGGCCGAGCGCCTCGGGGGCGGGAGCGTCGCGCTCGCGCTCCTCGCCAACTCCGTCGCCACCGGGGCCGGGCTCGTCGCCTGGATCCTGACGTTCGGCCCGGTATCGGGCGCTCACCTCAACCCTGCGGTCACCTTGGTCGAGGCGAGCCAGGGGAGCATCGCCTGGCGCGACGTGCCGGCGTACGTCGTCGCGCAGCTCGCCGGCGCCTTCGGCGGCGTGCTCGCGGCCCACGTGATGTTCGGGCTGCCGCTATTCACCGCGTCGGCGCACGCGTGCTCGGGCCTGCACCAGCTCGCGGGCGAGCTCGTCGCGACGTTCGGCCTCGTCCTCGTCATCCGCGCCTGCGCCCGGAAGAACGCCGCGGCGGTGCCGTTCGCGGTCGGCGCCTACATCACCGCGGCGTACTGGTTCAGCTCGTCGACCTCGTTCGCCAACCCGGCGGTGACGCTGGCGCGCGCCGCGACCGACACGTTCACGGGCATCCGTCCCGCCGACGCGCCCGCGTTCATCGTCGCGCAGCTGCTCGGCGCCGGCCTCGCGACGGCGACCTCCCGCTGGCTCGTCCCGAGCGCGCCGGTCGCCGCGCGCGGCCGCGAGGAGGTGGGCTGATGCAGATCGTGCTCTTCGCATGCATCCACAACGCCGGCCGCTCCCAGATGGCGGCGGCCTGGTTCAACGCCCTCGCCCACCCGGACAAGGCCAGGGCCGTCTCGGCCGGCACCGCGCCGGGCGCGCGCGTCCACCCGGGCGTCGTCGACACCATGCGCGAGGTCGGGATCGATCTCGCGAACGCGAAGCCGAAGCTCCTCACCGACGAGCTCGCCGCGAGCGCGGCGCTGCTGGTGACCATGGGCTGCGGCGAGGCCTGCCCCGCGGTCCCCGGGCTCCGGCGCGACGACTGGCCGCTCGAGGATCCGAAGGACCGGCCGGCGGAGAAGGTGAGGGCGATCCGCGACGAGATCCGCGCGCGCGTCGAGCGCCTCCTCGGCGAAGAGGGCTGGGGCTCGAGCGACCGCGAACACGGATCGCGCCTGGGCTCGAGCTAGGCCGGCCTCACGTCACCCGCACGGCCCGCAGGCGTCGGGCTCGGTGCAGATCCACCGTTCGCCGTCGTTCTTGCACTCGGGCGGCGTCGGGCCCTGGCTGAAGCAGCTCACCGGCTCGGCGCCGCTGCAGTCGGCGTCGATGCGGCACTCGGCGTCGGGCGTGAGGCAGGCGAGGCGCCCCCAGCGCTCGCCGCACGAGCCCCGGCGCTCGCTCAGGCCGCAGAGCGATCCCGCGCACGCGGCGGTGGTGGCGCAGTCGGCGGGGATGCAGCGCGCCCGGCCGCCGACGACGCCGGCGCAGGCGCAGATCCGGCCGTCGGCGCAGTCGGCGTCCGAGGCGCAGCCGTAGTGGCACGAGCAGCCCCAGGGCTGCTCTTTCACGCACGCGCCGTAGGGCAGCTCCACGCAGTCGGCGTCCGTGCCGCACTCTCCGCCGTCGTCGGCGCCGCAGCTGCCCGGGGTCACCGGCGCGACGCAGGTCGCGGGCTCGACGCGGTGGATGAAGCCGTCGCCGCAGCGGAGGAAACCGCTCGGGACCGCGGTGCCGCTCTGCAGCAACGGCTCGGGCGAGGTGCAGGAGATCGTGTCGATCGCCTGCGCGCCGGACGTGGCATGGCCCGCGCCGCCGGCACCGGAGCTCGTGTCGAGATACGTGGCCCTTCCGCCGCAAGCGGCGAGGAGGACGGCGACCGTGATCGCGGAGCAGGGCGCAGCGAGGGAGACGTTCCGCATGCGCCGCGGCCAGCAAGGCGCGTGCCCGCGCGGTCGGCGCGTTCTGGCGGGCTCTCGAGCGCCTGGGGTGCCAGACTGGGCCGCGATCCGCGCCGGCGTGTCCGACGACCCGGCGGCGCTACACGATCGCGAGGCGGCGCTTCTTCCCGACCGGAGGCGGCGGGAGCATCGCGTCCGGCTCGTCCGACCACGGCTCCTCGACGATCTCGAACCGGCCGAAGTCGTAGGGCTCGTTCGGCGCCAGCTCGCGCTGCACCAGGCGCTCGCGGATGCCCCTGCGCTTGAGCTGGGTGACGCGGTGGTAGCAGAACGGGTTGTTGCCTCGCTTCCCCAGCGTCACGTGCGCCGTCCACGAGCAGCCCGCGCGGCAGGTGTCGGCGTAGTAGCAGCTCTTGCAGAAGCCCCAGAGCTCTTCGGTCTCGCGATCGCGCGAGAAGCGGATCACCTCCGAGCTCTCCCAGATCGCGGCGAGCGACAGCTCCCTCACGTTGCCGCCGGCGTAGGGCCCGGTCGGGAGCGAAGGGCATGCCTTCACGGTGCCGTCGGACTCGATGCCGATGACGTTGATGCCGGCGCGGCAGCCCTGCCAGTGCGTCTCGGGGCCGCCGGGGCGCGAGCGGAGGATCTGCTCGTGCGGGCCGAAGTAGCCGATGTTGTTCCCGGTGAAGACGTTGAACGGGACGCCGCCGGCGTACGTCTCGGCGGCCTCGCGCTGGATCGCGGCGAGCGTGTCGATCACGGTGACGACGTTCCACGGCTCCAGGATCCAGTCGGGCCGATCCGCCGCGCGGCCCATCGGCACCGTGAGCTGCACCTGCCACGCCTGGATCCCGTGGGCGCGCAGCTCGGCGACGAGCTCCGTGAGGAGCCCGAAGTTGAGGCGGTTGATCTGGCTGTTCGCGGTGACGATGAGCCCCGCCTCGCGCCCGGCGTCGAGCGCCGCGATGGCCGCGTCGTAGCTGCCGAGGTTGCCGCGCAGCGTGTCGTGGATCTCGCGCGGGCCGTCGATCGAGACGCCCATGCCGACGAGCCCCGCCTCCTTGAGGCCGCGGGCGCGCTCGGGCGTCATCGCTCGCCCGCCGGTCTGCATCACCACCCGGATGCCCTGCGCGGCGAGGAAGGCGATGATCTCGTGGAGGTCGGGGCGCAGGTACGCTTCGCCCCCGATGAGCGCCACCTCGCGGCAGCCGAGATCGACGAGGCTCTTGGCCGTGGCGAGCACCTCGGCGGTGTCGAGCTCCGACTCGCGGGCAGGGCCGGCGCGCGATCCGCAGTGCTGGCAGGGCTGATCGCACTTCATCGTCAGCTCCCAGACGGCGTAGATCGGCTTGGCGACGAGGTAGTCCTCGGGCCGGAGCGCTCGCACGGGGGCTCGCGTCTTCGGGATCATGCGCCCCCAGCATAGCCCGTCGCCCCGCCGAGGCGCCCGTCGGGGAACGCTGCCACGCGTGCTACCGTCGTTCGGCGCGCCGCGGGAGCCCGCGCGCGAGGCGTCCGTCCCCGGGCGCCGCTCCGAGCCGTCGGGACGTGCGCAGACCTCCGCCCCTCACCCGGTTTCACGCGTTCCCCGTCACCGCGGGGGTCGGCGCCATGGCGGCCGCGGTGACGGTGCTCTCGTTTTCGGGTCGATCGATCGAGGGGCTCACCATGGACGTGCGCGCCTTCGAGGGCCAGCCGTGGCGGCTCGTGACCTCGGCGCTTCCGCACGGCGACGTCTTTCATCTGGTCTTCAACCTCGTCTGGCTCTGGCTGCTCGGGACCCTCGTCGAGGAGTCGTTCGGCCACCTGCGCACCCTGGCGCTCTTCGTGCTCCTCGCGGCGGGATCGATGGCCGCGGAGTATGCGCTCTTCGGAGGGGGCATCGGGCTCTCGGGGGTCGGCTACGGTCTCTTCGGGATGCTCTTCGTCCTCAGTCGCCGCGATCCGCGGTTCGCCGATGCGATGGACACGCGGACGGCGCAGCTCTTCGCCGGCTGGTTCGTGCTCTGCATCGTCACCACGGTGACCAACGTCTGGCGCGTCGCCAACGTGGCCCACGGCGCGGGCGCCGTGCTCGGCGCGCTCATGGGCGCCGCCGCCGCGCGTCCGCTCGCGCCGGCGCGCCGCATCGGCGCCGTCGTCGGCTTCGCGCTCGCGCTCGCCGCGTCGGTCGCCGGCGCGACCGTCCTCCGTCCGCGCGTCAACCTCTCGCGCGACGGCGGCGACGACAGCGCGCGGCTCGGCTACGAGGCGCTCGAGGCGGGCCGCAACGACGAGGCCATCGCCCACTACCGGCGCGCGACCCGGATCGCGCCGGGCCGGGCCGCGAGCTGGTACAACCTCGGCGTCGCCCTCGGGCGCGCGGGCGAGACCGGCGGCGCCGTCGAGTCGTTCGACCGCGCGGCGGCGCTCGAGCCCTCCGACGAGAGCTACCGAGGCGCCACGGCGAGCGCCAGGCGGCGCCTCGCCTGGGAGGCGCAGCGGCGCGGAGACGACGCCGAGGCGGCGCGCCTCTACGAGGAGGCGCTGCAGAAGGGCGGCGAGGACGCGATCGCGCTCTTCAACCTCGGCGTCGCCTACGGCGCGCTCGGGCGCGACGCCGATGCCCAGCGGGCGATGCGGCGTGCGCGCGAGCTCGATCCCGACCTCGACGCCGAGCCCGCCCGCTCCGGCGAGCCCGGCGGCCCCGACGCGGCGGGCTCGCCGTGAGCGCCAGGCGCTACGTGATCATCGGCGACGGCGCGGCCGGCACCACGGCGGCCCAGACGCTCCGCCACGCCGACGCGGCGGCCTCGATCGCGGTCGTCTCGGACGACCCGCACCCGGCCTACTTCCGCGCCGCGCTCACCAACTACCTGCTCGGCGAGCTGCGCGACGACCAGATCTGGGCGGTGCCGCCGACGTTCTACGCCGTGCACCGCGTGCACCGCGTGCTCGGGCGCGTGACCGGCGTCGACGCGGCGGCGCGCGCGGTGGCGCTCACGAGCGGCGCAGCGCTCCCGTACGACGCGCTCCTGGTCGCCTCGGGGGCGCGGGCGCGTCCGCCCTCGTTCGAGGGCTCCGACCTGCCGGGCGTGGGCACGCTGCGGACGCTGCAGGACGTGCGCGGCGTCCTCGACCGCATCACCCTGCTCGGGCTCGAGCGCGCGCTCGTCATCGGCGGCGGGCCGCTCGCGCTCGAGTGGGCGCTCGCGATGCGCGAGCGCGGCGTCGGGGTGACGATGCTGGTGCGCGAGGCGCGCTTCCTCGTCGGGGCGCTCGACGCGGTCGCGTCCGACCTCCTCCTCGCGCGCATCCGGCACGCCGGCGTCGACGTGCGCCTCTCGGACGAGGTCCAGGCCGCCGTCGCGGGGCAGGGAGGCGGGGTCGCCCACGTGGTCACCAAATCGGGCGCGACCATCCCGTGCGAGATCGTCGCCGCCGCCATCGGCGTCCTCTGCAACACCGAGCTGCTCGCCGGGAGCGGCGTCGCGCTCGGCGGGCGCGGCGGCGTCGAGGTCGACGATCGTCTGCGGACCTCGGTGCGCGGGATCTACGCCGCCGGCGACGTGGCCGAGGTGGGCGGGCTGCTCTCGCAGAAGTGGGAGCCGGCGCGCGCCCAGGGCCACGTGGCGGCGGTCAACATGGCGGGCGGCGACCGGGCCTACGCGCCCGGCGCCGAGTATTTCGCGACGCGGCTCTACGATCTCGACTTCGCCTCGGTCGGGGTCATCGGCGGCGGGGAGGGGCTCGAGGAGCTCGTCGATCAGCCGCGCCGCACCGGGCGCATCGCCTACCGCAAGCTCGTGCTCCGCGCCGGCAAGCTGGTGGGCGCGCTCATGCTCGGCGAGCGCGACGAGCGGGTGCGCCAGCGCGGCCGGCTCCTGAAGCGCCTCATCGACGGGGGCGTCGACGTGGGCGAGGTGCGGCGCGACCTGCTCGATCCCGGCTTCGATCTCGCCGGCTGGCTGAAGACGCGGACGCGCATCGAGCGTCCCGAGCCGCGGCCGCCCTCGGGCGTCGCGGCGCCGGCCGAGCTCCGCGGAACGCGCGTGCTCAAGGTCGGCGCGCTCGGCGCCGCCGCGCCCGCGCCGCCCGTGCCCGCGCCCGCGCCACCGCGAGACGTGATGCTCTCCATCGGCCTGCGGATCCCCCAGGCCGCGCTCGCGTCGGCGGCGCGGCCGGGGGGCGCCGCGTGGCTCGAGCACGGCGCGCGGCGCTGGGAGCTCGCGGCGCCGGTGGTGAGCCTGGGGCGGGCGCCCGGCGGCGAGGTCGTGCTCGACGATGCCGGCGTCAGCGCGGTGCATGCGCAGGTGAGCCGCCACGGCGCCGAGTGGTTCCTGCGCGACGTCGGGAGCCGCAACGGCACCTGGGTGAACGGCGCCCAGATCGTGGTCCCGCACGCGCTGCGCGACGGCGACCGCCTCCGGCTCGGGGCGGTCGAGCTCCGCTTCGTCGGCGGCGCGCCGCGTGGGCCGGCTGCGCCGGTCCCCGCCGCGCCCGCCGCGGCGGTCCCCGCGGGCCTGGCGGAGCTCGAGGTCCGTGCCGGCGCGAACCTCGGCGTTCGCTTCGCGTTGCGCGGCAAGTCGGCGACGATCGGCCGCGATCCGGCGAGCCAGGTGCGGCTCGACGATCTCTCGGTCTCCCGGCGCCACGCGGTCCTGAACGAGTTCGGCGGCCGCTGGCACCTCTCCGACCTGCACTCGGCTCGCGGGACGTTCAGGAACGGAACCCGGCTTCCACCGGCCGAGGACGTCGCGCTCGAGCCCGGCGACGTGCTCGTCGTCGGCGACACGACGCTTGTCTACACGGTGCGCGCCGCGTGACTATCGTGGCTTCGGAGCGAGGGACCGGATGAACGAGCTGGGGGAGAGCCTCGCCGAGCAGGTTCACCGCGAGGTCATGGCGTGCATCGGCTGCCACGACTGCATGCTCGCCTGCCCGCTGCCCGAGGCGTCACTCGTCACCATCGCCGAGCTCAACGCCGCCGTGCCCGAGCGCGCGCTCAGCTCCCCCGCCGTGATCGACTTCGTCTCCAAGTGCACGCAGTGCCGCCAGTGCGTCCCGGCGTGTCCGGCCGATCTCTCGCGCGCCGACATGGTGCTGTGGAACAAGATGAAGGTCGAGGACGCCGTCCCCGACCACGCGCTCCTCATCCAGGTGGGGCCGCGCGTCGTGCCGTCGAGCTTCGGGCTGGACGCGCTCGCGGCGCAGCTGCCGCAGATCGCCCTCTTCGCCGGCGCGAGCGCGGTCGAGCTCCGGCGCACGCTCCTCAAGGCGACGCTGCGCCAGCTCGCGCCCGGCGAGGACCTCTGCCGCGAGGGCGAGTTCCACGAGCGGCTCTACGTCGTCCTCGGCGGCGGCCTCGAGCAGACCTCGGCCGGCTACGGGGGGCAGCGGCTGCGGATCCTCGTGCTCGGGCCCGGATCGTTCTTCGGCGAGATGGCGGTGCTCGCCGATCAGCCCGAGGCGTTCACCGTCACGGCGACGGTGCCCTCGGTCGTCATCGAGATCCCCAAGGCTGCGGTGCTCCGCCTGATGGAGCGATCGCCGCCTTTCCGCGCCACGATGGACGAGCTCTACCGGCGCCGCGCCCTCTGGACGTACGCCCGACGCGCGAGCGCGATCGGCGGGCTCCCGGAGCAGGCGATGGGCGAGCTCCTCGTCGGCGCCAACCTCGATCTCCTCAAGGCGGGCGAGGCGGTGTTCCGCGAGGGCGATCGACCCCGCGATTTCTACCTCGTGCGCAGCGGCTTCTTGCGGGTCACGCGCCAGCTCGGCGGCGTCGACGTCGCGCTGACGTACTTCCGCGAGGGTGACGTCTTCGGCGCGCTCCCGCTGCTCCTCGGCGAGGCGGCCCACCCGTACGGCGTCTTCGCGACCAGCCGCGCCGAGGTGGTGCGCGTGGCCGGCGCGGCGCTCGCGCAAGTGCTCGCGCGCCACCCACAGGCGCGCGCCGCGCTGCTCGCCGGCGCGATGGAGGTGGAGCGCGTCGCGCGGGCGCCCCGCCTCGCGCCGCCGCGTCCGGCGACGCCGGCGCCCCAGGCGAGCGCCGTCCAGGCGCTCTCGTTCGAGGTGCTCGTCGATCAGGGCGTGCTCCAGGGTCGCGAGGTGCTGGTCGTCGATCAAACCCGGTGCACGCATTGCAGCAACTGCATCGACGCCTGTGGGCGCCGTCACGGCCACACCCGTCTGGCGCTCTCCGGGCTCCAGGCCGAGCACCTGCTCTTCCCGACCGCGTGCCGCCACTGCGAGGACCCGGTGTGCCTGCTCTGCAGCGTCAACGGCATCGTGCGCCTCCCGAGCGGCGAGATCACCATCGTCGCCGACAGCTGCATCGGCTGCGGCGCCTGCGCCGAGCGCTGCCCCTACGGCAACATCCGCATGCACCCCGTCGAGCCGCCGAGGCGCGGCATCCTCGACGGCTTCTTCGCGCTCCTGCGCGGCAGCTCCGGTGCGGCGGCCGAGGCGCCGCACGAGCTCGATCCCAAGGTGCCGAAGCGCGCGGTCAAATGCGACCTGTGCGCGGGCTTCGACGACTACGCCTGCGTGACGGCGTGCCCGACCGGCGCGGCGTTCCGGATCGATCCGAAGAGCGCGCTCGGGGGCGCCGGCGTCCTCGTCGGCGCCGAGATGAGAAAAGCGGGCGGATGAGCGCCACAGCGCCCGGCCTGCCGCGGCTCGCGCGCGAGCGCGCCGCCCTCGAGACGCCCTGGCCCTGGCTCGGCGTGGGCCTGGTCGCGTCGGCCGCGCTCGTCGGTGCGGTGCTGGCGCTGGGCGAGCCGGTGCGCGGCTACACCATCACCGGCCTCGCGGCCGGCGGCGTCACGGCCGCCGCCTGCGTCGCCGCCGCCGTCTACGCGCTCCGCAAGCGCTCGCTCCAGGAGCGTTGGCCGATCGGCCGCGGCACCATGGCGATGTGGCTCTGGGCGCACGTGGCCGTCGGCCTCGTGGCGATCGTCGCGCTCGTGGCGCACGCCGGCTTCGGCCTCGTCAGCCCCATCGCGTCGAGCGGCAAGGCGCTGGCGCTGGCGCTCCTCGGGATCGCGCTCTCGGGCGTCGCCTGGCGCCTGGTCTACGCGATCGTGCCGCCGATCGCGGCCCCGCGCGTGCACAACTACTCGCGCGCCCAGAGCCTCGACCGCGCCGAGCAGCAGCGCACCGAGATCGAGAAGATCGCCGCCGGCAAGAGCACCGCGTTCCAGGAGCTCAGGGCCTGGATCGTCGCCAACGATCCGAGCCCGCCCCGCGTCGTTCAAGCCGGCGCGTCGCTGCCCCCCGCCGAGCGCGCCGATCTCGAGGAGGTGCGGCGCCTCGCGTCGAGCATGCGCCGCGCGCTCGAGCGCCACCGCCTCCAGGCGCGGTACACGAGGATCCTCCAGGCGTGGCGCGTGGTGCACGTGCCGCTCACCTTCGCGCTCGCGCCGCTCCTCGTCGTCCACGTCGTCGGCGCGCTCGAGCTTCCGGCGACGCTCCTCCCGGTCGGCGACGTGCCCCTCGCGGCGTTCTCCGGCTTTGCGCCGTCGAGCGAGTGCCGCCAGTGCCACCGCGCCATCTACGATCAGTGGTCGACGTCGATGCACGCCCACGGGCTCAAGAGCCCGGTCACCATCGTCCAGAACAACGCGCTGCTCCGGGCCGAGCTCGACGGCCAGGCCTCGCCCGATCCCCGCCAGGTCTGCGTGAACTGCCACTCTCCGGTCGGCGCCGCCCTCGCGCGCCAGGCGAAGCTCCCGCTCGCGCGCGACGGCTACGACGCCGCGCACCTCGAGGAGGGCGTCTCGTGCAGCTCGTGCCACCAGCAGAGCGCCGCGCCGGCGTCGGGCGCCGGAGCGCTCTCGCGGTTCCAGCGCGGTCTCGTCCCCGCCGGGCCCCAGCTCGGGCCCATCGGCTCGCCGGTCGGCAACGCGTTCCACCAGAGCGCGACGACGCCCGTCTGGCGGGCGCCCGAGAGCCTCTGCCTCAGCTGCCACGACGTCCACTACGACGTGAACGGCGACGGGAAGATCGTCAAAGGCATCGATCTCGTCTTGCAGCAGACGAACCAGGAGCACGAGGAGTACCGGGCCGAGGGTGGCGGCGCGACCTGCATCGGCTGCCACATGCCCGCGCTCGCCGGTCGCACGCGCGTGGCAGAGGCGGCGTCGATCCCGTTCGAGCAGGACGAGGAGGCGCCGCCGCGCCAGGTGCACGACCACTCGTTCGTCGGCGTCGACTACCCGCTCGACGAGGTGGAGAAACGCGACCCGCACAAGGAGGACCGCGCGGCGCTCCTGCGCGGCGCGGCCCGGATCGCGCTCGAGGAGGGCGGCGTCGTCCGCGGCGCGCTCACGTTCAA
The DNA here is from genome assembly GCA_964372055.1 of uncultured Polyangiaceae bacterium. Lineage (GTDB taxonomy): Bacteria > Myxococcota_A > Polyangia > Polyangiales > Polyangiaceae > CAYJPW01. The sequence continues at coordinate 24,550 of CAYJPW010000100.1, read as the reverse complement.
GGTGAGCATCACCAACTCCGGCGCCGGCCACAACCTCCCCACCGGCTTCGCGTTCGCGCGCCAGCTCTGGCTCGAGGTCAAGGTCGCCGATGCGGGCGGCACGCCGCTCTTCACCTCCGGAGTCCTCGCCGCGCCGACCGACGACCTCTGCGACGCCGGCACCATCGACGACCCGAGGAACCCGATGATCCCGCACCTGTCTGGCTGCAGCGGATCGGACCCGCAGCTGGTGAGCTTCCAACAGAAGCTCGTCGACCGCATCGACGTCGCGCGCGACGCCGGCGGACAGCGCGTGGTGAACGAGCGCGGCGAGCTCAAGCCCATCCAGGCCGAGGGCGCGAAGGAGGTCGCGATCCAGCACCTCGCCGGCGGCCCCGTCGCCCGCGTGCGCCCGCTCGACAAGCAGGCGCTGACCACGCTCGGCCCGAACGACACCCGCACGTTCGAGTACCGCGCCACCCTGCCCGCGGGCGTCGCCGGAGCCACCGTCTCGGTCCGGCTCCTGTTCCGCAACCTCCCGCCCTACATGCTGCGCGCCCTCGCCGCCCAGCAGCCCGCCGAGGAGGAGCCCAAGCTCGCGCCGCTGATCAAGAACCTCCAGATCGTCGAGTTGGTCTCGATCAAACGCCCCGTTCGCGTTCGCTGACTTCAACCTCTCCCGACCGCGACCGTGGACGCGCTTGGGTGGACGTGGCCGCCCCCCCACCATGCGAGCCCGCGATCAGCGGGAGCGGCTCGCTCGCCTCCGCTCCCGCTTCGCCGGTCGCGCTTCCGCCCGCGAAGCCGCCGCACCGCTCCCGCCCCGCGCGCCGATCCCGTGGAAGAGCACCTGCACGAGCTCATCGGCGAACACGTCCGCGGCCGGCATCGCCCCGATGGGCAACCGTTCCCCCGCGATCCGGCGCATCAGCTGCGGCACCACGCCGAGCGCGAGGGTGGACATGAAGAGCACCGGGAACGATCGCGCCGCGTCGATGCGCCCGGTCTCTACTCCGTCGGCGAGCGCCGCGACCACGAGCGGGATGTGACCGCGCTGGAAGCGCTCGAGCAGGCGCTCGAGCCGCTTCGACGACACCAGCGCCTCGCGCACCACGAGCCGGATGGTGAGGACCTCGTCGTCGCTGATCGAGCCCACCGCCCGGAAGAGCCTCCCCACGCGCGCCTCGACGTCGGCCTCTGGCTCGAGCGCGGAAGCGAGCTTGGCGAGCACGGCCGTGTACGTCTCCTCGACGACGGCCAGGAAGAGGTCGTCCTTGGTCGGGAAGTAGTAGTAGACCATCCCGATGCTCGTGCCGGCGTCGAGGGCGATCCGGCGCAGCGACGCGCCGTCGACCCCCTCGGCGAGGAACCGATCGCGCGCGGCGTGCACGATGCGCGGGGCGATGTCGCTGCGGGGGCGTGCCATCAGGCGATCTTCTTGGTGAAGCGGACCGACGCGAGGAGCACCAGCGCGCCCAGGATCGCGACGAGCCACGCGAGCTCGGGCGCGGCGTCGGCGAGGCCGCTCCCCTTGAGGGTGATGCCTCGTACGATGCGGAGGAAGTGGGTGAGCGGCAGTCCCTGCGCCAGCCACTGCGCCGGCCGGGGCATCGCCTCGAACGGGAACATGAAGCCGCTGAGGAGGATGTTCGGCAGGAGGAAGAAGAACGACATCTGCATCGCCTGCTGCTGCGTCTTGGCCAGCGTCGAGAAGAAGAGCCCGAGCGCGAGGTTCGCCGCGATGAACACGAACGCGAGCGCGTAGAGCAGCGGCGCCGATCCGACGAACGGCACCTGGAACACGACCCGGCCCACGAGCAGGATGAGCGTGATCTGCACGTAGCCGATGATCACGTACGGGAGGATCTTGCCGACCACGAGCTCGACGTTCTTCACCGGGGAGACGATGAGCTGCTCCAGCGTGCCCCGCTCTCGCTCGCGCACGATCGCCATCGCGGTGAGCATCACCATGGTCATCGTGAGGATGACGCCGATGAGCCCCGGGACGATGTAGACGGCCGTTCGAAGGTCGGGGTTGTACCAGGTGCTCGGCTCGATCTCGATCGGCTGCGCCGCGTAGGCGCCCGGCGCGCCGGCGAGGCGCTTCACCAGGAGCTCGCTCGAGCGCGCCGCGACGAGCGACGCCGCGGTGCTGGTGGCGCTCGCGACGGTCTGCGGATCCGAGCCGTCGACGACGAGCTGGAGGCGCGCCGGCCGGCCGCGCGTCACGTCGGACGAGTAGCGCGCCGGCACCACCAGGGCGACCTTGGCTCGCCCCGATCGCAGCGCCCGCTCGATCTCCTCGTAGCTCTCGACGTGACCGACCACGTCGTAGAAGGTGGTCGCCTCCATGCTGCGCCACAGATCGCGCGAGGCGGCGCTGTGGTCCTGGTCGTAGACCACGGTCGGGATGTGGCGGACGTCGGTGTTGATCGCGTAGCCGAAGAGGAGCAGCTGCATCACCGGCAGCACCACCATCATCGCCAGCGTCATCCGATCGCGCCGGAGCTGCCGGAGCTCCTTCCAGGCGATGATCCCGTAGCGGAAGATCATGCGGCCCTCGTCCGGTCCTGCTCGCGCAGGTCCTCGCGGACCATCGAGACGAAGGCGTCCTCGACCGTCACCCGCGCCTCGCGGTAGCTGGTCACGGCGATGCCGAGCGGCGCGAGCGCCGAGGCGGCGATCGCCTGGGGATCGGCGCCGTCGCGCGTCGCCACCCGGAGGAGGTGGCCGTAGTGGGCGACCTCGTCGACCTCGGGGCGGGCGCGGAGCGCGTCGGCCGCCTCGGTGGCGCGGTCTGCCTCCAGCTCGGCGACGCGGAGCCGCCGGCGCTCGACGATCTCGTGCGGCGTGCCGGTGTCGAGCAGCTCGCCGCGGAAGATGAAGGCGAGGCGATGGCAGCGCTCCGCCTCGTCCATGTAGTGGGTGGTGAGCAGCACCGTCGTGCCCTCCGAGGCGATGCGATGGATCTGGTCCCAGAACTCGCGCCGGCTCACCGGATCGACGCCGGCGGTGGGCTCGTCGAGGAAGAGCAGCGGCGGCTCGTGGATGGTCGCGCTCGCGAGCGCGACGCGCTGCTTCCAGCCGCCGGAGAGCGTGCCCGCGAGCTGATCGCGCCGGCCGGCGAGGCCGGTGCGCGCGAGGACCTCGTCGACGCGCGCCCGCCGCCTCCGCCGCGGCACGCCGTAGATGCCGGCGAAGAACCAGAGGTTGTCGACGACGCTGAGGTCCTCGTAGAGGCTGAAGCGCTGGGTCATGTAGCCGATGCGCTCCTTGATGCGCTCGGCCTCGCGCGCGATGTCGAAGCCGACGACGGTGCCGCGGCCGCCGGTCGGGTCGAGGATGCCGCAGAGCATCCGGATGGTCGTCGACTTGCCCGCGCCGTTGGGGCCGAGGACGCCGAAGACCTCGCCGCGCCGCACCGAGAGCGACACGTCGCGGACGGCGACGAGCTTGCCGAAGTGGCGCGAGAGGTGCTCGGTGTGGATGATCTCGTCGGCCGCCGCAGGGGTCGCGGGCTCGCTCGCGAACGCGGTCATCGGGGCGCCTCGACGGTCGAGGCGAGCGGCGCAGGTGCCGGCGCCGAGGGCGCCGCCGCGGGCGCGCCGCCGCGTTCGATGGTGACGAACGCGGGCACGCCGGCGTGGAGGCGCTCGGCGGGATCGTCGACGCGGACCCGGACACGCACGACCAGCGCCGGCCGCTCGCGCTCGCTGAAGAGGAAGCGCGGCGTGAACTCGGTCCGGCGGCCGACCTCCTCGACGCGTCCCTGGAACGCGTCGGGCGTGGCGTCGACGTGGATCGTCGCCGCCCCGCCGGTGTGGATGCCGTCGAGCCCGCCCTCGGGCACGAACACGTCGACGTACGGGTGCCCGGTGTCGGCCAGCGTCAGCACCGGCGTCCCCGCCCCGACGATCTCGCCCGGATCGACGTGCACGTCGAGGACGGTGCCCTCGGCGAGCGCGCGCAGCTCGTGGCGGGCGAGCCGCTCGGTCTCGAGCGCGACCGCCTTCGCCGCCGCCGAGGCCTGCGCCTCGACGCTGTCGATCTCCTGCTTGCGGGCGCCGTTCTTCAGCTCGCGGAGCCGCTGATCGAGCGACTCGCGGTGCGCCTTGGCGGCGGCGAGGCGGCTCTCGGCCTCGTCGAGCGTCGCCTGCGCGATCGCGCCGCTCGCGACCAGCGCCCGCTCGCGGCCGACGGTCTTCGCGAGCAGGTCCTCGGAGGCCTGGGCCGCGCGCACCTCGGCGGCGACGGCGCGCACCTCCTCCGCGCGGCTCCCGGCGCGGACCAGCGCCACGCGCGCGTCGGCGGCCCTCGCCTCGGCTCGGCGGGTCTCGGCCGCGGCGCGCACGAGCGCGTCGTCCAGGGTGGCGAGGACGTCGCCCTCGTGCACGGCGTCGCCCCGGCGCACCGGGATGGCGACCACGCGCCCGCCGGTCTCGAAGCCGAGCACGCGCTCCTCGAGCTCCACCACGCCCTGGAACGCGCCCGGATGCGCGGGCGCGGGCTGGCACCCCGAGCCGAGGCCGGCGGCGAGGGCGACGAGCGCCGAACCCCTTCGCCAGTTCTTTATCATACGTCCAATAATACCCCGATGGGCTCGCCCGGCAACCCCGTCGTTCGGCCTCGGTCCGCCCCTGCGTTCGCCGACCGCGCTCGCCGCTGGATCGGCGGCGCCGCGTCGTCCTCGAACCCGCGGCCCCGGACCCGTGGCGAAGGGGACCGCTTCCGGGGACCGCAGGAAGCTCCCCCGGCGGCTCGGCGGACGGAGCCTTCGTCCCGAGCGACGGCGCGCGCGGCCGCACGTGGAGGACGCGTGTGCCGGCGGTCGCCTTGCGCGTGCCGGAGGCCGCCCGTAGCATTCACCCTTCCGGTCGCGCCCTTCGCTTCGCCGGCGCTCGTGCGGGGAGCACGGGCGGCGCGAGCCGGCCGGCGCCCCGGCGCCTCCCTCATGATCCCGCACAGCGATCCGACCCTCGCCCCCGGCCACGTCGTCGCCGGTCGTTACCGGATCGAGGCGCTCGTCGGCGAGGGCGGGTTCGGGGCGGTGTTCCGCGCCACCCAGCTCAACCTCGGGCGCACGGTGGCGCTCAAGGTGCTCCTGCCGCACCTCGTGTCGAACGACGACGGCCTCAGCCGGTTCCGGCGCGAGGCCCAGCTGGCGCAGCGCCTCGAGCACCCCAACACGGTGCGCCTCTTCGACTTCGGCGTCGCCGAGGACGGCACGCCGTACATCGCCTTCGAGATGCTCAAGGGCCAGCCGCTCGACGCCCTCTTGCGCACCGGCGGCAAGCTGCCGCCGGCCCGCGTCGCGCGCATCGCCGGCCAGGTGCTCAAGTCGCTGATGGAGGCGCACGAGCACGGCATCGTCCACCGCGACATCAAGCCGTCGAACATCTTCCTCTGCGAGTTCTCGGGCGAGAGCGATTTCGTCAAGGTGCTCGACTTCGGCATCGCCAAGGCGCTGGGCTCGACGGGGCAGACGACGAGCGCCCTCACGCGCGCGGGTGAGGCGGTGGGCACGCCGAGCTACATGTCGCCGGAGCAGGTCACCGGCGCGCAGATCACGCCGGCGGCCGATCTGTATGCGCTCGGCCTGGTGATGGCCGAGGCGCTCACCGGCGAGGTCGTGATGAAGGGCGACTCCGGGATCCAGATCGTGATGGCGCAGATCTCGACCGCCGCCGTCCCGCTCCCGCCCGCCGTGCTGCAGTCGCCGCTCGGGCCGGTGATCCACCGCGCCACCCAGAAGGCGTCGGATCGCCGCTACGCCTCGGCGAAGGAGATGCTCGCGCACCTCGAGGAGACGACGAAGGGCGTGCGCAGCGTGGTCGTGAGCCCGCCGGTCGGCGCCGGCGCGCCCGCCGCGCCCGCGCCGCGCGATCTCGCCTACCTGCAGACGAACGTCTCGGGCTACGCGGGGCCGTTCACGCCCCAGCCTCCGGCCGGCGGTCCCGCCGGCGGAGCCTATGCTGCGCCGCCGCACCTCGCGTCGGCACCGCCGCACCACGCCTCGGCGCCGCCGCACCACCCGTCGGCGCCCCACCACGCCTCGTCGATGCCGCACCACGCGGCGCCCATGGGCTACGGCCCGCCCCCGGCCTACGGCTATGGGCCGCCGCTGCCTCCGCCGGCGGTGCGGCGGACCTCGGGCTCATCGTACGGCCTCATCCTCGCGTTGACGTTCGCAGGGCTCGTGCTCCTCGCCGTGATCGGCGTCGGCATCGTCGCCGCGGTGGGCCTCTCGAGCGCGGAGACCTCGAGCTCGAGCGGGTCGTCGAAGCCGGGTCCGTCGGTCTCGGGCAAGAGCATCGCCGAGCTGTCCACCTCCGAGCTCAAGGAGAAGGCCGAGGACGCCGGCTGGTCGGTGGTGAGCGAGACCGAGAGCCGCGCCGCCAACATCGAGACGGCCGTCATCGGCGTGCAGCGCGGAACGAAGTTCGGATCGATCCAGGTCATGCGGTACGCCGACGAGCACGTGGCGGAGCTCGTGGAGGGCTCGCTCCGGAACAACGCCGACATCGCGGTGACCCGCGACGGCCGCGTCATCCTCTACGTGATGGTGTTCCAGGATCGCCAGGGATCGAACGAGCTGCTCGACGCGATGAGCCGGTGATCGAGGTGCGCCCGTGACCGCGCCCAAGAAGCCCTCCGCGCGCGCCGCGCGCCGCGCGACCGAGCGGCGCGATCAGAAGCTCGCGAAGGACCTGGAGCGGCTCGCGGCGCTCGAGCCCGGCGGCGCCGCCGACCGGCCCATCGAGGTCGTCTCGGCGTCCGAGGTCGAGGTGCACGCGCGCTCGATGCCTTGCCCGGTGTGCGGCGGCGCGGTCCGCGTCGAGGAGCACACCGCCGAGACGGCCCTGCTCGGAGGCGCCGGCGGCGCTCCGGCGATCGCCGCGCGCGTCCGGATCGCCACCGTCGCGTGCGTCGTGTGCCGTCGCCGACGTCGCGTCTTCTTTCGGCTCGGACAAAGCCTGCCGAGCTGAAGCGCCGCACACGGCGCAGCTCTTGGCCCGGCTCGATCCGGCGTGCTAACCGCCGTGGGCCATGCAGCGCCGCGCCTTCCTGCTCGGGGTCGCCGCCGTCGCCGCGGCCGTCACCCTGGCCCCCGCCGCCGAGGCCGCGTCGCGCAACAAGGTGAAGGACGTCCGGGTCGACCACCGCGGCGTCACGCTCACGCTCGCCCTCGACGCGTCGCCGTTCCCCGCGCCGGGCGCGCCGTACACCGACCCGACCACGCTCGTCTTCGTGCCGCGCCACTACCGGCTGCCGCGGTCGGGCGCGATCGACATGGTCGTGCACTTCCACGGGCACAACACCAACGCCGCGCGGGCGATGCGCGCGCACGAGCTCCGCGAGCAGCTCTTCGACAGCAAACAGAACGCGATCCTCGTCGTGCCCCAGGGGCCGGTGCTCGCCGCCGACTCGAGCGGCGGCAAGCTCGACGCGCCGGGCGGCCTCCAGCGTCTGCTCGACGAGGTCGTTCAGGCGATCGGCTCCGGCCGCGCGCGCGCGGCGCTCCCGGACGCCGGGCTCGGCGCGCGCCGCTCGATCGGGATGACGTGCCTCTCGGCGCACTCGGGCGGCTACAAGGTCACCGCGAGCTGCCTGCGCCAGGGCGGCGTCGAGGTCAGCGAGGTCTACCTCTTCGACGCGCTCTACGGCGAGGTCGACACCTTCCGCGATTGGGTCGCCGCCACCAAGGACCTCGAGGGCAGGGACCGTCACAAGCTCGTCTGCCACTACGCCGGCGGCCAGGTGCGCGAGCAGAGCCTGGCGCTCCTCGCGGCGCTCGAAGCGAAGGGCGTCGAGTGCCTCCACGAGACCAGGCCCGGCCAGCTCTCGCGCTCCCAGCTCACCTCGGCACGCGCCGCGTTCCTCGCCAGCCCGCTCTCGCACGTCGGCGTGACGCACGAGACCAACGCGCTCCGCGACTGCCTCTTCGCGTCGGGCCTGCACCGGCGCCTCGGCTCGAGCTGGTTCGAGGACAAGGACGGGCCGAGGCGGATCGAGCCGCGACGCGCCCCGCGCTCCCGCGTGCCTTCGGGCTGACGCGGGTCAGAAGCTCCACGCCCAGCGGGCGGCGATCGGCGACGCCGCCTCGGCCTCGCGCACGGCGAGCGGCGAGCTCTCCATCGGGTGCGCGAGCGACACGAGCGCGCCGGTCGCGTGACCGATCGCCCACCCGCCGAGCACGTCGTCCCACGAGTGCGCGCCGGCGAGGACGCGCAGCACCGCCGTGACCACGGTCGCGCCCTCGGCGAGGCCGAACGACGCCCAGCGCAGGCCGCTCGCGCCGTCGCTGCGCAGCGAGAGCGCGAGCCGCGCGCCGGCGATCGCCGCGATGGGGCTCGTGTGACCGGAGGGAAACGCCTCGTGGGCCTGCTTCGCGGCGGCGGGGCCGCCGGCGTCGGGGACGCATCGTCCCCCGATCCACGCGCGCGGCCTGCACCGGCCGGCGACGCGCTTGAGGGCGACGGTGATTCCGGTGGCGAGCGCGACCGACTCGACGTCGACGAGCGAGGCGCGGAGCGCGCGCAGCCCCGGGCGAAGGGCGCCGTTCTCTCGGCCGTAAGCCGCCTCGAGCACCCAGCCGCCGCCGAGCTGCAGCGCCGCCCCGACGCCCGCGCCGGTGAGGTCGCTGGCGCGATCCGCCGCCTCGTGGTGCGCGACTGGCCACGCCGGCCCCCAACCGGTCGCGCGCTGCGGGAGGAAGTACGCGGCCAGCGAGAGCACGCAGCCGGCGCCGAGCGCCGCCTCGCCCGCCGGCGCGCCGAACGCCCAGCCGGGCGCGTTCGCCTCGCGCGTCTGCGCGCGCGCCGCGCTCGTCCCGAGCAACACCGCCCCGAGCGCGACGCACCCCGCCGTCCTCGTCGCACGCATCGCGCCGCATCGTGGCACGGGCGCGCTCTGGACGGGAGGTCAGCGCGTCGGCTTGGTCGCTGCCGCCTTGCTCGCGGGCTTGCCGCCCGCCTTCCCGCCCTTGCCGGGCGCGTCCTTGGCCGGGGCGGCGCGGACCTCGACCGGGCCGATGCCCAGCTTCTCGAGCCCTTCGCGGATGACGGCCGCGTCGCCCACGACGAAGACGCGGAGGCGATCCTGCTCGAGGTACGTCTGGGCGACCCGGCGCACGTCCTCCTTGGTGACGCGGCCGAAGCGCGCCGGGCGCGTCGCGAACTCGTCGAGCGGCAGCGCATAGGTCGAGAGCGCCGCCAGCGTCGCCGCCGTCTCGCCCGCCGACTCGAAGCGCGCCGGCAGCTGCCGGATGAGGTTCGTCTTGGCGTCGGCGAGCTCCTCGTCGCCGACGGGCTCGCGGCGGAGGCGATCGATCTCGGCGAGGATCTCGCCCACGGCCGCGCCCGTGCTCTCGCGGAAGATGGCGCCGCCCGCGCTGAACGGGCCGGGCCCGTGCCGGAAATCGAAGCCCGACCGGGCGCCGTAGGTGTAGCCGTGCGCCTCGCGCAGGTTGAGGTTGAGGCGGCTCGAGAACTGCCCGCCGAGGATGGTGTTCATCACCGTGATGGCGTCGAAGTCGGGGCTCTTGCGCGGCACGCCCGGGAGCGCGACGGCGACGCTCGACTGGGTCGCGCCGGGGCGGTCGACGATGACGACGCGCGCGAAGGCGGTCGCCGCCGGGGGCGCGCCGCCGGGCACCGTCGCCTCGCGCGCCTTGCCCCCCCACTTGCCGAAGACGCGCTCGGCCTCGGCGACCGCCTGCGCTCGGGTGACGTCGCCGGCGAAGGCGATCGTCAGGTTCTTGGGCGCGAAGGTCTCGGCGTGGAAGGCGGCGAGATCCGCGCGCGTCACGGCGTCGACCTGCTCCTCGGTCCCGAGCAACGAGCTCCCGTAGGGGTGCGGCGCGGCGTAGAGCGCGCCGGCGACCGTGTTCGAGAGGAGGCGGGCCGGCTGATCCTTCTCCTGCGCCACGGCCGTGAGCCTGCGCGAGCGCTCGCGCTTGATCTCGGCGGGGTCGTAGGCGGGGTTCTGGAGCACGTCGCCGAGGATCGACATCACGTCGGCGAGCTTGGGCGTGAGGAACTGCGCGCGGACGCCGCCGCCGTCGAAGTCGACCCAGCCGCCGTACGAGGCGCCCAGGCGATCGAGATCGTCGCTGAGGGCCAGCGCCGATCGCTTCTTGGTGCCGGCGAAGAGCATGCCGCCGACGAAGCCGCCGACGCCGGGCTTCGCCTGATCGGCGCCGCGGTCGGCGGCGATGCTCACGGCGACGATGGGCAGCTCGTGCCGCTCGACGACGAGGACGCGCACGCCGTTCGAGAGCCGCGCCTCCTCGATCCTCGGCGGCGTGAACGGCGGCTCGGCGCCCGGCTCGGGCGGGAAGGCGCGGAAGGCGTCGCCGCTCGAGTCCGGAGACGCGGTCATCGCGACGCGCGGCGGCGGCGGGGGCGGCGTGTCGCCGGGAGCGTTCGGCGCGGCGGAGGCCGACCCGCAGCCGGCGAGAGCGACGGCCCCGACGAAGCGGAGCGAGCGAGAGGTCAGCGACATGTTCAGGGGCTCCCGGCGAGGCGGCCGGCGCGCGGCGCGCCGGGCGTGGGGGTGACGATGGCGACGACGCGCGAGCCGGCCGGCAGGTAGGTGGCGGCGGCGCGCTGCACGTCGGCGGGACGAGCCGCCTGGTAGCGGGCGAGGTCCTTCTCGAAGTAGCCGGGGTCGCCGGCCATCTGGTTGTACTCGTTGAGCGCGTTGGCGCGGGCGGTGACGCGCTCGTTGGCGAAGACCATCGACGAGACGATGCCGGCGCGCGCCCGCTCGAGCTCGTCGTCCGTCGGCGGCGCCGCGCGGAGCTTGGCGAGCTCCTCGTCGACGACCTTGAGCGCCTCCACGGGGCTCTGGCCCTTCTTCAGCGTCACGGTGATCTCGAACGTGCTCGCGAGCTGCCCCGACGCCTGGTGGGCGCTCACGTCCTGCGCCGTCTGGAGATCGTAGACGAGGCGCTTGTAGAGGCGGCTCGTCTTGCCCGACGAGAGCACCTCGCTCACGAGGTCGAGCTCGCCGTCGCCGGGCGCGAAGCGCGGCGGCGTCACCCAGCTGATCGAGAGGCGCGGCAGCTCGACCTCCGCCTCGATCGCCAGCCGCTTCTCGCTGCTCGGCGCCACCGGCATCGGCTTGGTCGCGGTCGGCGGGTCCGCCGCTCGCGCCAGCGGGCCGAAGTAGCGGCCGACGAGATCCTTCACCTTGGCGCGATCGATGTCGCCGGCGATGACCAGCGTCGCGTTGTTGGGCACGTAGAACGTCTTGAAGAAGGCGCGCACGTCGTCGAGCTTCGCCGCGTCGAGGTCCTGGGGGGTGCCGATGGTGAGGAGGTGGTACGGGTGGCGCTCGGGGAAGAGCGCCGCGCGCACGAACTGGCGCACCAGGCCATACGGCGCGTTCTCGTAGTTCTGGCGGCGCTCGTTCTTCACCACCTCGCGCTGGCTCGCGAACGTCTTCTCGTCGGCGTGATCGAGGAGGAAGCCCATCCGGTCGCTCTCGAGCCAGAGCGCGAGCGCGACCTGGTTCGACGGCACCGTCTCGAAGTAGTTGGTGCGGTCGTCGCTGGTGGTGCCGTTGCGGTCGCTGGCGCCGGCGCGCTCGAGGTACTTGAAGAACATGTCCTCGCCGACGTTCTTCGAGCCCTGGAACATCACGTGCTCGAAGAGGTGGGCGAAGCCGTTCTTGCCCGCGGGCTCGTCCTTCGAGCCGACGTGGTACCAGACGTTGACGGCGACGACCGGGGTGCGGTGATCCTCGTGGAGGATGACCTCGAGCCCGTTGTCGAGCCGGTACTTCTCGAAGGGGAGGCTCACCTTCACGTCGCTCGCCGCCGGCGCCTGGGCCGCGGCGGTCGCGGGCAGGAGCGTCGGGGCGGCGAGCGCGAGGGCGAGCGCGGCGGGCCGGATGCGAAGGCGCATGGTCGCGTTCTAGCGCGCGCCGGCCCGACGCGTCGAGCTACGATGCGATCCATGAGCTCGCTTCGCTCGGCTTCGAGGGCGCCCGCCCGAAACCCCCGTTCCGTCCTCGCCGGCTTGGCGGCGTTCGCGGCCGTGTCCGCCGGCGCGCTCCCCGCCGCGCCCTGCGAGCCGCCGCTGCCCGGGGTCTATGGATCGATCCCGGCCGAAGGCGCGACGTACCCCGCGAACGCGACCGTGTTCTTCATGGGCTACGACGTCACCCTCGACGGCGTGACCGCCACGATCGACGGCGCGCCGGCCACGCTCGTGCCCGTCACCCCGCCGCCGGGTTTCGCGGAGCTCGCGGTCCGCCTCGATCCGGAGCCCGCACCGGGCGCGACCGTGCTCATCGAGGGCGCGTTCTGCCCGGCTGCGCTGTCGTGCCAGCCCGCCAGCTTGAGCTTCACCGCCGGCGCGCCGGACCTCACGGCGCCCGCGGCGCTCGGGGCCGTGCGCCTCGACGTCTACGACTACGTCGACTTCGTCTCGTCCGGCGGCGACTGCCAGTCGAGCAGCGACGTCGGCTACTTCCTCGACATCCCGGGCACGCCCGCGGCCGCCGGCGAAGCGCCGGTCTTCTACACGGTCGACGCGATGAGCAGCGTGCCCGAGGTGGTGACGTTCTTCTCGCGCGCGGTGCTCGCCACCGATGCCGTGCAGGAGGTCACCTTCCGCGTCGGGGAGGAGCTCCTCGCAGGGGAGCCGGCGCCGACGGGGATCTGCTTCCGCGTCACGGCGAGCGACGCCTCGGGCAACGTCGCCCCCGAGCCGGTCACGGTCTGCAAGCCCTGCTCCTACCGGAAGGACCCCGCCGGGGCCGCCCCGATCTCCCCGCCGCCCGAGCCGGCGTGGACCGCCGCCGACGTGTTTCCGGGCGGCACCTGCGACGACGGGCAGGGCACCGGCGGCTCCGGGACGGGAGGCGCGGGAGGCGGCGCCGGGGCAGGCGGGGACGCCGCCGGCTCCGCCGAGGCGATCGAGATCGGCGGTTGTGGCTGCGTCGTCGCCGGCTCGCCGGCGAGCGCAGCCGGCGCCTGCGGGCTGATCGCGCTCGCGCTGGCGACGGCGCTCCGGCGCGGGCGTCGCGCGTGAGCGCCCCCGAGTTCACCCAGTCGATCGTCGCGGCCGAGCAGGAGATCGACGAGTACGGCCACGTCTCGAACATCGCCTACGTGCGCTGGATCCAGGAGGTCGCGAAGGGCCACTCGCACGCGCTCGGCTGGGATTACCCGGCCTACGTGCGGCTCGGCGCCGTGTTCGTGGTGCGCCGCCACGAGGTCGACTACCTCGCGCCGGCCTACGCCGGCGACGCCGTGACGCTCACCACCTGGATCGAGTCCTGGTCGGCCGCGACCTGCGTACGCCGCACCCGCATCACGCGGGCCTCCGACGGACGCGAGCTCGCGCGCGCCGCGACGACCTGGGCGCTCGTCTCCGCGACCACCGGGCGGCCGACGCGCATCCCGCCGGAGCTGCGGGACGCCTTCGGGGCGCCTCCCGGCCGGTCGGCTCCTTCGACGGACTGAAGAGGTGTCGGACATTCGTCCGATCAACGCCACTCGAGGCCCGAGGTCCGATGCCTCTTCGGTCCGGGGTGCGGGGGCAGAGCCCCGGCTCGCAACTGAGCAGGTCAGCGCACGCAGGCGAAGCTGCCCAGCCCTCGCCTCGGCTCGGCCCAGAAGCGGTACGGCGTGAACCAGTAGCCGCCGGCGATCCCGGTCCCCGCCTGGCGCCAGCTCCCCACGAGGTAGCCCCAGTCGCGGAGCGCGCGCTGGTCGATGCTCCCGCCGATGACGTCGAACAGCGTCCATTCCTGGAGGTAGTCGGCCTGCAAACCGTCGTCGGTCGCCACGTACGCCGTCCGGGCCCCCATCTCGATCACGAGCGCGCCGGTGTTGCGCGCGTTGGTGTGGGTGTGGTCGGCGCAGGGATCGAGGAGCACCGCGTCGGGGCGGACGCCGAAGCGGCAGGTGACGAGGTAGTCCATCATGAACGCCTCGTAGAGCGGCGAGTGCACCGCGCCGCCGCTGAGCGAGACCACCGGCGCAATGCCGGCGAGGTGCACCGCCGCGGCCCGCCCGGCGCGCACGATGTTGATCCCGAAGAGGTCCATCTCGCGCTTGCCGAGCGCCGGGCACGCGTCGCCCGGCCGCCACGGGACCAGCGCGCTCGCGCCGCTGACACCGTGGCCGAAGCCGAACGTCGCCGCCGCCGCGTACGCCCACCGCTTGCCCCGGCCGATCTTCCTCGCGACCGAGCGCATCGTGCGCGCGTTCACCGCCGCGGCCCGGCGCCGCGCCTCGTCGGGCAGCGCGCAGGCGACCGGCATCGGCAGCGGAGCGCCGAGCGCTCGCTCGGTCGCGGCGCCCTCCGCGATGCGCTCGTAGAGCGCGGCCGAAGCCCCGAGCGCGGCCACCGCCGCCGCGGCATCCTCGGGGTAGCCGCAGCCCTCCGGGACGGGATCGGCCACGGGCCGCGCGCCCTCGTGGTGGACGCGGACGAAGCAGCTCGAGGGCGAGCGCTCCGGGAACGACGCGTGCGTCGAGGCGGCGGGGTCGGCCGTCCCGGCGGCCTCCTCCCACGCGCCGCAGGCGATCCGCGCATCGAACGCCGCCGGCGCGTAGCCGTGGAGCGCGCCCCCTAGCCCTCCGCGCGGCGACGCCGGCAGCTCGGCGTGCGCGAAGCAGCCGGCGAGCGCGAGCGCCGGCGCGGCGCGGAGCAGACGGGACGACGCTCCCACGCTGCCCTCTTGCACCAGGGCCGGCCCGACCGGAAGGCCCACGTGCGCCGCCAGCGCCGCATGTGCGCCGGCGCGCATGGCGCACACGCAGCGCAAGCGCCCCGGTTCAGGGACCCGCGCCGCCGGGCCGCGGATCTGCCATGGTGGGCGGACGCGCCGCGGCTCCCCGCGTCAGGAGGGCGCCGCCGGGCCGTCAGGGAGCGCATGCCCAGCTCGCAGATCAAGGGACGCAAGGTCGACATCAAGCTCTGGGCGAGCCCCAGCGAGGTGGAGTCCGTCGCGCTCGACCAGCTCCGCAACATCAGCGGCCTGCCGTGGGTCTTCCATCACGTCGCCGCCATGCCCGACGTCCACTTCGGCAAGGGCGCGACGGTCGGATCGGTGATCGCGATGCAGGGCGCCGTCTCGCCCGCGGCGGTCGGCGTCGACATCGGCTGCGGCATGGCCGCGGTCCGCACGAGCCTCTCGGCGCGCGACCTGCCCGACGATCTGCGCCGCATCCGCAGCGATCTCGAGGCCGCGATCCCCGTCGGCTTCGACGCGCACGACGCGGCGGTCGACGACGCGAAGCTCTCGGACCTCTGGGACGACTTCAAGAACCTGTCGGACAAGGTCCAGGATCGCTTCGGCAAGGCGCGGAGCCAGCTCGGCACGCTGGGCGGGGGCAACCACTTCATCGAGCTCTGCCTCGACGGTGACGAGGGCGTCTGGCTGATGCTGCACTCGGGCTCGCGCAACATCGGCAAGGAGCTGGCCGAGATCCACATCGCGCGCGCCAAGCACCTCGCCCACAACCGCGATCTGCCCGACCGCGATCTCGCCGTGTTCCTCGCGGGCACGCCCGAGATGGCGGCCTACCGCCACGACCTGTTCTGGGCGCAGCGGTACGCCAAGGCCAACCGCGAGGTGATGGTGAAGCTCGCGCTCGGCGTGCTCGAACGCCATTTCCCCTCGCTCGTCACGGGCGAGGTGGTCTCGTGCCACCACAACTACGTGGCCGAGGAGGTCCACTACGGCGAGGAGGTGCTGGTGACGCGCAAGGGCGCCATCCGCGCCGGCAAGGGCGAGCTCGGCATCATCCCCGGATCGATGGGCACGAAGAGCTACATCGTCCGCGGCCTCGGCAACCCCGAGGCGTTCGAGAGCGCCTCGCACGGCGCCGGTCGCAAGATGAGCCGCGGCGAGGCGAAGCGCCGCTTCACGCTGAAGGACCTGGCCCAGCAGACCGAGGGCGTGGAGTGTCGCAAGGACGCCGGGGTGCTCGACGAGATCCCCGGCGCCTACAAGCGGATCGAGCGCGTCATGGACAACCAGCGCGATCTCGTCGAGATCGTGGCCGAGCTCCGCCAGGTGCTCTGCATCAAGGGATGAGCTCGACCCTCCTCGGGGGTCGAGCTCCTCCGCCGCTTCGGGGGCAGGCCCCGTGGTGAGCTCGAGGGTGACGCCTACTCGTTCAGCTTCTGCCGGGCCTTGCCCCCGAGCTCCTCGATCTTGCCCTCGGCCTCGGTGCCGCGATCGCCGCTCACCTGGCCGATCGTCTCCTTGACCTTGCCCTCGGCTCGCTCGCCCGCGCCGTGGATCTTCTCGCCTGCGGTGCCGATCGCCTCCTGGGCGGCGCCCTCGGCCTTCTGCTCGCGTCCTCGCTCCTCCATGCCGTGCTCGCCGGCCGCATGGCCGACGCGCTCGCGCACCGCGCCCACCGCTTGCTTGAACTTGCCCTTGATCTTCTCAGCTGCGCCCATGGGTCGCTCCCTTCGCGTCGACTCGACGCGGCCGCTCAGGGTCGCAACGTCCGTGCCCGACCGACGGGGCGAGGCGTGCACGCTGCCGCCCGCGAGCGCTCAGTCGCGAGCGGGCGCTCTGCCCCCGCGCCCCCGGGACTGAAGAGGCGTCGGACCTCGTGCCTCGAGTGACGTCGGTCGGACGATTGTCCGACACCTCTTCAGTCGCGAGCGGGGGCTCTGCCCCCGCGCCCCCGGGACTGAAGAGGCGTCGGACCTCTGGCCTCGAGTGACGTCGGTCGGACGATTGTCCGACACCTCTTCAGTCGCGAGCGGGGGCTCTGCCCCCGCGCCCCCGGGACTGAAGAGGCGTCGGACCTCTGGCCTCGAGTGACGTCGGTCGGACGATTGTCCGACATCTCTTCAGTCGCGAGTCGGGCTCTTCAGCTGGCTCCGAGCGTCGCGATCTCGCGCTCGAGCTCCTCCCACTCGGCCATGAGCGCCTCGATGCGAGGCCCGAGCTCGGCCTGCTCCTTGTCGAGCGCCGCGAGCTCGTCCTTGCCGGTTCGCTCGAAGAAGCCGGGGCTGCAGTAGAGCTCGTCGATCGCCACCTTGCGCGCCTCGGCCGCCTCGATCGCCGCCATGACCTTGTCGCGCCGGACCGGCAGCTCCTTCTGCCGGTTGCGCCGCCGCTTCTGCTCCTCCCAGCTCGAGCCGCCCGGCTCGGCGGCGGCGCTCGCCTGCCGCGCCTGCTTCGCCTTGAGGACGACGGTCTCGGCGTCGAGGTGATCGTCGCCGCACCTCTCGAGGTACTCGGCGTAGGTGCCCGGGAAGTCGCGCGGCCCGTCGGGCGTGATCTCGACGATCCGCGTCGCGAGCTCGGAGACGAACCAGCGATCGTGCGAGACGAAGACCACCGTGCCCTCGAACTGCCGGAGCGCGTCCACCAGCGCGTGGATGGCCTCGAGGTCGAGGTGGTTCGTCGGCTCGTCGAGCACGAGCACGTTGGGCTCGAGCACGCCGAGGAGCGCGAAGATGAGCCGCGCCGCCTCGCCGCCCGAGAGCGCGCCGATCTTCTTGTCCACGTCTTCGCCCGAGAAGAGCGCGCGCCCGAGCTCTCCCCGGACGAAGGCGGTGCCCTCCTTGGGGCAGGCGGCCCAGAGCTTCTCGAGCGGCGTCGTCTCGGGATCGTCGAGCACCTCGCGGTGGTCCTGGGGGAAGTAGCCGATCCTCGCCTCGTGGCCCCAGCGCACCCGCCCGGCGTCGGGCGCGAGGCGGTCGACCAGGATCTTGAGCAGGGTCGACTTGCCCAGGCCGTTCGGCCCGATGATCCCGACGCGCTCGCCGCGCCGCACCACCAGCGAGACGCCGGTGAGCACGCGCTTGTCGCCGTACGCCTTGGAGAGGCCGTCCACCTCGAGCACGTCACGGCCGCTCGGCCGCGCGGGGGTGAACCGGAGCCTCGGCGCGCGCCGCGAGGTCTCGACCAGCTCCTCGACCTCGATGCGATCGATCTGCTTGAGGCGGCTCTGCGCCTGCGACGCCTTGGTGTTCTTGGCCCCGAAGCGCTCGACGAAGGCGCGCTTCCTGGCGATCTCCTCCTCGGCGCGGGCGTTCGCCGCCTCCTTGCGCTCGCGGATGGCCTGCTTCTCGACGACGAACGCCGAGTAGTTGCCGGTGTAGAGGGTGATGGTGCGGTAGTCGACGTCGAGGGTGTGGCTCGTGACGTTGTCGAGGAAGCGCTGGTCGTGCGAGATGACGACCGCGCACCCCTTGTAGGCGGCGAGGAAGCGCTCGAGCCAGCGGATCGAGAGGATGTCGAGGTGGTTCGTGGGCTCGTCGAGCAAGAGCACGTCGGCGCCGCCGACGAGCACCTCGGCGAGAAGGACGCGGAGCTTGAAGCCGCCCGAGAGCGTCGAGAGCGGCGAGCGCTGCACCGCGACCGGAATGCCGAGGCCCTCGAGCACGGCGCTCGCGCGCGCCTCCAGCGTGTAGCCGTCGTGCGCGGCGATGACGTCCTCGAGATCGGCGACGCGGCCCGGATCGGGGTGGCCCTCGTCGGCGATGCGCCGCTGCTCGGTGAGCGCCCCCCACACCACCGGATCGCCGCGCATGGCGAGCTCGAGGATGATCGCCTCGTCGTCGAGGAACCGGTCCTGCCGCAGCACCCCGACGCGCGCGCTCTTGGGGATCGCGAACGATCCCTCGCTGGCCGCCTCGTCGCCGGCGAGGATGCGGAGCATGGTGCTCTTGCCCGAGCCGTTGGCGCCGACGAGGCCGTAGCGGGCGCCGGCGTTGAGCTGGAGCGAGACTTCCTCGAAGAGGACGCGCGCTCCGTACGACTTGCCGAGCTTCGAGGTCGCGATCATGGACGGCGAGCCGACAAGCTAGCACCAGCGCCCGCGTCGGCGCCGCTGGGCCGCGCCCGTGGCCGGGCGGCCGGTCAGGCCTCGGCGACCGCCGGCGGCGCGCGCTCGATGAGCGGGCGGAGAGGCTCCGGGATGCGCCCCTTGTCGCCGGCGAGCTGCGCCCAGACGTCGCGGTTGAAGAGCTCCGGGTGGAGCTCGGCGGGCACGAGCTCGCGGATGGCGCGGTGGTAGCGGATGAGGTCGTACCAGGGCACGCAGTAGTTGAGGTGGTGCTCGAAGTGCAGCGTGATGTTGAGCGGCATGAGCAGGCGCCGGCCCGGGAAGAACGACGTCCGAGAGCGCAGGTACGGGCTGTCCTCGAAGGCGATCTCGCCGCCGTGCTCGAGCGCGCCCTTGATCTGGTTGAGCGCGCCGAGCACCTGGACTCCGAGCAGCGTCACCACCGGGACCGTCCAGCCCCAGGCCCGCGTCGGGGGGGTGATCACCAGGATCCAGAACAGGAGCATCCCGATCTTGGGCCACTTGGTCGAGGGCGTCTTCTTCTTCGCGACCGAGCCGCCGAGGCGGTCGTAGACGATGTACCCGGGGATGAGCAGGTAGGCGACGCACTTGCGCAGGAGCAGCCGGCCGGTGAGCCGGTTGGTCGCCTGCGGATCGTCCGGCTCGATGGGCCGGAGGTGGTGGGTGTGGTGCCCGATCTCCCAGTGGCGCGTGTAGTCGACGGCGATGATGAGCGAGACGAACCAGCCGAAGAGGCGGTTGTAGAAGAGGGCGCGCTTGCGATCGCGCGAGATCACGAACATCCCGTGCGCCGCCTCGTGCACCACCAGGATGAAGAGGGCGAAGAAGACGAGCCCGAGCGCGAACGGCGCGACCAGGAGATACGGCAACGACGGCGTGACCGAGCCGAGCCAGAAGACGCCCGTCGAGGCGCCGAGGAGCGACGCGAGCAACCCGAGGTTGAGCGCGTTGTGCAACCAGGGGTTCTTCTTCTGGAAGTGAAACCGCTTCCCCTCCGCGATCGCGGCGGACAGCCATTCGGGATGTTGCATGCGGAGAGGTCCTCGGGCGCGGGGCGGCGGGTCCTCACTCTTACCAGCGATCCTGCGTCGGCACACGCGCGGTCGTCGCGACGTGACGCGGCCCACGGCTGCCCTGCGGCGCGTCAGGGCCTGGGGCGGATGGTGAACACGTCCACGAGGTGCGGCGTGAGCTTCTCGGCGTCGGTGGTCGGATCGTCGATGGCGATGACGAACCCGGTGAGGTCGTGCTCGCGCACGCGGAGGCGGATGAGCTGCTTGAACCGCTCGATGCGCGCCGCGCCGCCGGCCTCGTTGTTGTGCCCGTTGAAGGCGAGGGTGACCGCGAGGTACCAGCCGAACCAGACGCAGCTCAACCCCATGCCGAGGATGCCGCCGAAGATCGCCGTCACCAGGCGGTGCCCCGGCGTCGTGGGGGCCGTCCAGGCCCCGGGCCCGTGGACGATCGGCAGCGCGATGACGGCGGCTCCGAGCGCGAGCCAGATCGCGAGCACCGCGAAGCGCCCCACCGTCTCGCGGAGCCTGCTGGCGGCGAGCCACCCGAGCGCGCACCCGACGCCGATGACGCCCATGACGGCGAGCACCGCCCAGCCGCTCTCGGCCCGGGCGAGCAGGAGCGGCGTCGCGAGCTGGAGGAGCACGTGCCAGAGGCCCAGCGGCGCGAAGAAGAGCTTGCGCGGCCACCGGTAGAGGCCGCCGCCGACCAGCATGGGGAAGGCGAGCCCCGCGCCGAGGACGAGGAGCGCGACGACGGCGCCCGCGACCACGTCGAGCGTGGTGGCGTCGGGGTTCCTCGCCATCGCCAGCGCCGGCAGCCCGACCGCCGCATACACGGCGATCCATGCCGGGGCGTACCCTGCGCTGTCGAGGTACACGTAGGTCCAACCCGGGGCGACGCGATAGAGCCAGGGCATGTGCTCGCGCCGCGCCCGCCAGTTGGCGTACGCGACGCTGGCGACGCAGAGCGCCGCGGCCCCGAGGAACGACGCCAGCACCCAGAGCGACGACCCGAGCGGCGCGAGCCCGCCTCCCGGCTGCGCCCCGCGCGCCGGCCACTCGCCGTCGAGCGACACGCCGGCGCGCCAGAGGAGCGCGCCGAGCGCGCCGCGGAAGCCTCCGGGCGCGGTCGAGGCGAAGTAGAGGAGGAAGGCGAGCCAGAAGCCGACGACGCGGACGTAGCCGCCCTTGATGACGGTGACGGGGTTGAAGAGCCGCTTCGCCACCTCTCGCCGCGACGCGTCATGGTGGGGATACCGCTGCTGATGGCGGATCTCGCGGACGTCGGTGTGCGACGGGTGCAGGAACGCCCCGCCCAGGCCCGAGACCACCGACGCGAAGTGCGGGTGCTGCGGCGCGCGCGCGCGATCGGCGAACGGCGGCGCCGCCTTGCCGAAGTACCTGGCGTAGTGGTGGACGTCGCCCGACAGGTCGAGGCGGCACTCGCCGCTCGCGAGCTCGCCCTTCTCCAGGAAGAGGAGGGGGAGCTTGAGCTGGACGAACGGCGTCGAGGTCTCGGCCGTCGCCCAGCGCCCGAACGCCGTCGACGGCGAGGGCGTGGCGACGATCAGCTTCTTTGCGCTCGGCGCGAGCGCGCGGAAGAACTCGAGCTGCCGCGCGTCGACTTTGTCCGACTCGGTGTCGAGGCCCCAGAGCTGCCACCCGAACGGCAGCATCACTGCGAGGTACGACGCCTCCTGCTCGCGCCGGAACCCGGCGAGGCCGAGGAACGGCTTCTTTCCGCCGAGCGATTTCCCGCTCTCGCCCGTCGCCGGTCTTCGGAACTGGCGATTGAAGCCATCGAGCGCGTCGTAATAATCGTGGTTGCCGGGTATGCCGAAGAGCGGCCGCACCTCGGGCGCGACGCCCGTCCTCTTCTCCACGTCGGCATGGGCCCAGGCAAAGGGCTCCTGGAAACGTGCGCCCAGCGTGTGGAGGTCGGCGACGTGGTACGCCGTGTCGCCCCCGACGAAGAGGAAGCTCCCGCGCGGGAGGCGCTCGCCGCCGGGGTCGAACGAGACCTTCTCGCCGTCGACGAAGAGATCGCTCAGGCAGAGGTAGGCGATGCTGTAGGTCGCCGTCTGGCCGTCGCCCGAGTCGGCGATGTAATCGAACCAGAGCTCCGAGCCGCCCTCGGGTGCGTCGATCGCCACCGAGCGCCCGGCCATCCAGTCGCGGGCGTCGAGCTTGCCGGCGTAGAGGGCGTGGAGGAGGATCTTCTTGAGGCTGGCGATCAGCTGCGGCCCCACGAGCCAGCCGACCGGAGGCTCGAACTTGTCGGGCGGGGGCTTGGCCCGCGGGGCGTCGGGCGCGAGCGTCGATCGCGGGATGTCCTCGTCGGGACCGTCGCCGGGCGGCGGGGGATTCGAAATGGGCGTGGTCATGAGCGTCGCGCCGCATGGTCCGGGATGCTGCCCGAACTGTCCAAGTTCTCCTCACGAGCGACGGGTGGGGGGCCTCGGCGCGTCGCGCGCCTCTGGCGGGGATGGCTCGCGCCGCAGGCCGCGGGCTCGGCTCAGGCCGGGAGGTTCTTCTCGGGCGCCGAGGGATCGAAGAGCACCCAGATGGTCGATCCCACCCGGGCGGGCGAGACCGTCTTCCAGCCCCCGAGCACGCGCCCGCCGGGCCCGTCGAACTCGTACTTCATCGACATCACCCGCCGCCGGTTCTGGCTCGACGCCGTCGCCTCGACCGCGATCACGCGCGCCTGCGCCGGCTGGCCGTGCTTGTAGATCCGCATCGTCTTCACCGTCGAGACGAAGCCGAGGACGAAGAGCACGCTGCCGGCGAGGCCGAACGCGAGCGGGAGCAGCACCATCGCGCCGAAGAAGGACGCGTCGGTCCCCTCGAGCCGCGCCCGCTCGGGATCCTGGGGATCGTACTCCACCGGGATGGGCGTGCCGGCGCGCGCCCGCTGGATCACCTGGGAGTCGGTCGTTCCGCTCTCGGACGGCCACCGTTTGCCGCTCCGGTCGACGAACGAGAAGTGGATCGCGTAGACGACGCGCTTGTTCACGCGCGAGCTCGTCGCCTCGACGCTCGTCGGCGTCGCCGTGGCCCGCACGCCCCGGCTGTCGAGGATCCAGTCGTTCCACACCGGCCCGCCCGCCACCGTGAAGACGACCGTGATGAGGATCCCGACGAGCGCCCAGATCCCGCCGAAGAGCTGCATGAACATCGCGTTCCAGCGCATCGCCGAGAGCGTCACCGGCCGCGGCGCGGGAGGAGGCGGGGGCGGAGCCTGCAGGCCGCCGCCGAGCGGGGGAGAGGTCATCGGCTGCATCGGGCGATGGAAGGACAGCGCTTTCGACGGCGCACTGCAAGAGGCCGGCGGGCGCCGAAGCGACGGGGACCGGCGCCACGAGCGAGGGCCTGGGGACGATGACGACGGCGTGGACGACCGCGCGGTGGGCCCGCCCTCGAAGCGGCGGCGCGGAAGGCGCGCGGCTTGCCCACGCCGTCTTGGAAAACCCTGCCGGGTTTTGCACATTGCCCCCAGGCCCGATGCACCGAGGCGAGTGGGCAGAGTCGCCGCGCGACCGAGCGTAGCGCGTGGTTCTCCGCATGGTTCAGCGGCTCCGCGCGCGCGACCCGGCGGGCCCCCGGCGGCTCACCGGAGCCGCGGGGGCATCGAGCACGCTCGGCGGTGCGTGGCGCTTCCAGCCCACGCGCAGCAGCCACGTCGATGGCGCGGCCACGGGCGGCGGACCCGTGGGGCGGCGGACCGCTCCCTCGCGCCAGCCCTCGAACCAAGGCGCGGACGAGAACGGGTCGACCTGGTGCCCGCGCTCCAGCTCCTCACGATGCTTCTTGAAATTGTGAAGCACGTAAACGAGCGCGTGGCGCACCTCGCGCGGAGTCTGCAGCGCCCGCGCGTGATAGCGGTCGGCCAGCACCCGGCCGCTCCGGCCGATGGCGCCGTTGAGCCCGCGGGCGATGCGGATCGCGAGCCCGCGCATGGCGCGCCCGAGGGCACGCCGATCCTCGGCCTCGACGAGCAGGTGGAGGTGATCGCTCTGCACCGACCAGTGCGCGATGCGCGCTCCGTGAAGGCTCCGCGCACGGCTCAGCGCTCCGCGCACGATCCCGAACGGAACCTGCTGCCGCAGGGACCCCATCTCGCGGCGCAGCCGCATGGTCACGTGCACCGGGTGCCGCGCCGAGAGCACAGGTCGCGTCCGGTGAGGCACCGGCCCGCGCGGCCCCCGCGGTCGCCCCGCGCCGGGCCGGCGGCCACCACGGGTCCGGTAAACGAGGTCGAGCTGACGAGCCATTGAATAGGGCGAATTATAGTCACGCAGCCGAAATCGTCGACCCACAAAGTCGGTACCCAGAAGAAAGGCGACCACCCGGCATCGAAGTGATGCCTGGGAGAGAACGAGCGAATTCCCGGTGTCAGCCGGCGAAGGCGGCGGCAAATGGATCCCGAAGGTCGCGCGAGTCGCGGCGCAGGATCCCTGTCGGGCGCGCGCGCCTCGCCCACCTCTGGCCGCGACCGACGGCCGTCGCCGCCCGGCGCCTCCTCGCGCGGGCGCCGCGCCGATTCATGTCCGCTTTGGCATCATGAACTTCGTCGTGGGGCCTGGGGGCAATGTGGAAAACCCGCAGGGTTTTCCAAGACGGTGTGGGCAAGCCACGCCCCGCGACGCCAGCCCTGCGACCACAGGCCCCCCGGCGTGGCTTGTCCACACCGTCGTCATTGTCCCCAGGCCTTCGCGTCACCGCCGCGCACGCCGCCGCCCGCGCCGCGCACGCC
>CAYJPW010000099.1:0-37566 GCA_964372055.1 uncultured Polyangiaceae bacterium | reverse complement strand
GGCGATCGCCGCGCGCCGCCTCGACGAGGCCGGCGCGGCGGCGGCGCGGCTCCGCGAGATCGCCGAGCGGATCCCGTCGGCCGCCGACGTCGCCGCCGTCGACGCGCTCGCGGCCGAGGCCCGCGCCGCCGCTCCGCGCGAGCTCAAGCTCGCCCCGCCCGGCGCGGCCGCCGGCGGCGATCGCAAGCCCGCGCGGCGCGAAGCGAGCCTGCCCTACAAGACATTCCACGGCGCCTCGGGCGCGCGCATCCTCGTCGGCAAAGGCGCGGCCCACAACGACACCCTCACGCTCAAGATCGCGCGCCCGCACGATCTCTGGCTCCACGCCAAGGGCATGAAGGGCGCGCACGTGATCGTCCCGCGCGAGCGCAACGAGGACACTCCCGCCGATCTCCTGGTGGAGGCCGCCCACCTCGCCGCGCACTTCTCGGACGCGCGCGCCGAGTCCGTGGTCGAGATCCAGTACACGCCCCGGCGCTACCTCAGGAAGCCTCGCGGCTCGGCGCCGGGCTTCGTCGTCGTCGATCGCGAGAAGGTGCTGGTGCTCCGCGTCGACGCCGCGCTCCTCGAGCGCCTCCTCGCCACCGACGTGCTCTGAGGCTCTGGTGTCGCGGCGCCTTTCCCGGCTATTCACGACGAGCATGACGAGAAGGGGCCCCATGAGCAGATCGAAAGGCATGGTCCTGGTGGCGCTCTCGGTCGTCGCGGCCGGAAGCGGCTGCGATGGTTGCAGGTGCACCGGCTCGATCCCGGTCGAGCTCAAGAGCCCGCCCGATGCCGAGATCGCGCGGCTCGTGATCGAGCGATTGAAGACCTCGGAGGAGCTCGCGACCACCGCGTGCGGCGTCCCGGCCAAGGGCCTCGCCGACGTGAAGGTCACCCCCAAGAAGCTCTCGCTGAAGGTGATGGGACAAGGCCTCGTGCGCGTCGAGGGCAAGCCCATCGGCGCCGCCGCGCCTGCGCTGTGCACGGCCGTGGTGAGCTACCTGATCTTCACGACCACCGACGGCAAGGGCGGCCCGCCGATCTACACGATGAAGGGCGATCTCGGGCTCTACGCCGTGGAGACGCCCGGCGTGAAGTGGGAGCGCCCGAGCTCCGGGGGCGGCGACTGGGATTGACCGCGCCGCGGGGACGAGGCTCCCGACCGGCGCATCCAACGACGACGACACCCGGCGCGTTCAGCGTTGCGGTGGCCAGGGCGGGCCCGTTGGCCCCGGTGGCCAGGGCGGGCCCGGCGGCCCGGGCGGCTGCTGTTGCTGCCGCTTCCTCGCGCGGTCGCCGAGCCAGAGCGCGATCGCGAGCGCCGGGAACGCCAGCATGGCGCCGATCTTCCCGACCGCCTCACCCTGCAGGAATGCCCGCGAGACGCCGATGCTCGACTCGCGGCTCGCCGGCATCTGGACTCGGAGCACCGCTCGCTCGGCGGTCTCGCGCAGCTGGGCTGCGTGCGCGGGGTCCGCGGCGAAGGTGATCCCGGCCGTGCCCAGGGAGCCCACGAGCGTGTAGACCTCCTGCTGGCTCGCGGCATTGGCAATCGAGCCGGGGGCGCATGCCACCTCGGCGTGCGCGTGGATGGCGTCGGTTTGGCCGATGCGGCGGATCGAGAACGTCTCGCCCGGACGATCAGTGCGCCTCGGGTCCTCATCGGACCAGGACAAGGGCCGGACCGCGGCGTGGAAATGCTCCACGTGAACGGTGGGGACGTCAGGGCCTCGGGCAGCAGAGCGGATCGCAGGCGACGAGCGATGCTCTGCGGAGCGTTCCCATGCGGTCGAGCGGCTTGATCGGTGTCGGCGGCTCCCGCGCGCAGAGGAGCACGCGGTCCTGCCCGGCCTCCGATTCGATGAGCACGGGGCGGTAGCGGCACGTGCGGCACGCTTCGGCCGGGGGCGCCGGGACCGGATCGCCGTAGCCCGGCGGCAGCGACGAAGGCGGCATCGCCACCGCCGCGACGCTCGGAGGGACCGCTTCGGTAGGCGCCGACGCCACTTCGGAAACGGACCCCGGCGCACAGGGCGCCGGGAGGCCGGGCGGCGGAGCGGCGCCACAAGCCGCGACGAGCGCGAGCACGAGCGTCGGCGCGAGGAGGTCGGCGAAGATCTTCACGGGGACCGTCGACGCGGCGTCGGGGAGATCCCCGCGCGCGTCAAGCGGCGCGACCGCCCGGGCTCGGGTCAGTCCAAGCACCGTGCCGGAGCGTGACCGTCGAGCGCGCGAACGGCTACGCTCGCGCGGCCATGGCCGCCGTCCTCGCCCGTCCCATGTCCGCCGACGCCTTCACGCCCTACGGCCGGGTGATCGCCGCCGCGCCCCACGGCGAGCCGGGCGCCCCCGCGAACCAGGGCACGGCGCGCCGCTTCGATCGCCTCGCCGACATCGTGAACCTGCGCCCCGGCGCCGCGACGCTGAACCTCTCCGTCTTCCGCTGCAGCCCCCGCGAAGGCGCGTCGGTCCCCGTCGCCCTGCTCGAGAAGCACCCGGCGTCGACGCAGGTCTTCATCCCCATGGAGGCGCGGCGCTACCTGGTGATCGTCGCGCGCGGCGGTGACGCTCCGGACCTCTCCACGCTCGCGGCCTTCGTCGCCGAAGGCGCGCAGGGCGTCGCGTACGAGCCGGGCGTCTGGCACCACCCGATGATCGCGCTCGACGCCGCGATCGATTTCGCCTGCCTCGTCTGGGAGGACGGCACCGAGCGGGACTGCGTCGTCGTGGAGTACGCCGAGCGAGACCGGGTCGTGGTCGAGCTGCGCTGACCGTCCGCCTCGCGGTTTCCCGGTAGGTTCTCCGGCAACGCCGGGCGCTGGTGGGCGACGGCGCCCGTTCGCTGGAGTCGCCTCGGGCACGGAACGTTCAACGGTAGGGACCCTTGGCGTTCTCGGCGGCGAGCCAGCGGGCCTGCGCATCGGCGATGGCGCGGTGGAGCGCGGCGCACGTGGACGATGACCCGAGCGTCATGTCCTCCGAGCACGAGCGACGCTCGATCACGACGCGGTCGTCGGGGTCGCCGAACCCCCCGGCGAGCGTGACGCGCGCACCGAGCGGAAGCCGAGCTCGCCAATACGGCACGCCGGCCCAGGTGCGCCAGAGGATGAATCCGCGGGGCCCGATCTCGAGGCGGAACCCGCGGAGACACGCTGCGAGCGCCGAGCCGACGGTCGCGGCGGCCACGTACGCGACGGACGCGCGGAGGCTGGGGAACCCGAGAACGGAGACCCCGACCATGAGGATCGTGAGCGGCCACATGGCAGAAAAATCGAAGCCGACGATTCGCGTGCGCTCCGGCCCGTCGTGCACGACCCATCCGTACGGCGGGGTTGGCAACGCGCTCATGCCGCCACGTCCGTAGGGCCAGAGGAGATGCAGGTCCACCAGCCCTGCGCCGGCCGGCCTCCCGCGCCCGCTACGGCGCCTTCTTGGCCATCTCGCAGGCGAACTTCTCGCCGCGCGTGCAGGCCATCTGCAGGTTCGACTTGCCGATGCCCGGCCCCCGCGCCGCATCCAGCACGCCGACCGTGGCGCAGTCCGACGCGTTCCCGCTGCGGCAGCCGTTGTTGAGCTGCGCCATCACGTCGGCGCTGGGCGGGAAGATGGGCTTCTGCTCCCCGTAGTAGAGCTTGAGCACGGCGCACGACACGGGGTCGCGCCAGATGCAGCCCTGCTCGAAGGCGCGCTTCGCGTCGTCGCCTCTGCCGGCGCCGAGCTTGAGCCGGCCCATGCCGGTGCACGACTCGCCGTTCGCGCGGATGCAGCCGCGCTGGAAGTACATCTCGGCGAGGATCTCGTTCTTGCCGACGCCGGCGCCGTTCGCGTAGAGCCTGCCCACCGCGCCGCAGGGGAACGGGAGCCCGCCGTCGCAGGCGCGCCGGTAGTACTTGGCGGCGCCGGCGAGGTCCTGGCTCACGCCGGAGCCTTTTTCGAGGGCGAGCCCGTAGCGCGTGCAGCCGCCGTTGTCGCCGCCGTCGCAGGCCTGCTCGAAGAGCTTCGCCGCCTTGGCCTCGTCCTTCGTGAGGGGCGCGTCGCCGAAGAGGTAGCGGTCGCCGAGGTGCGTGCAGCCGACGGGCTCCGCCGCGTCACACGCCTTCTGCAGGAACGGGATGCTTGCGGGGACGTCCTGCTTCACGCCGAAGCCCTGCATCAGGACGCGGCCGTAGTTCGCGCAGCTCCGCATGTGGCCGCCCTCGCAGGCCTTCTTGAAGAGCTCGGGAGCCTCTTTGAAGTCGTTCCGGTTCGCGTGGCTCTCGGCCAGGATGCCGCAGCTCACCGCGTTGCCCTTGTCGCACTGGGTCTTGCAGTCGTCGAGCTTGCCGGGGTCGCACTCGTAGGCCTTCGCGGCCTCGGGCTTGGTGCACTTGCCGTCGGCG
Source organism: uncultured Polyangiaceae bacterium (assembly GCA_964372055.1). Taxonomy (GTDB): domain Bacteria; phylum Myxococcota_A; class Polyangia; order Polyangiales; family Polyangiaceae; genus CAYJPW01. The sequence continues at coordinate 33,202 of CAYJPW010000099.1, read as the reverse complement.
AAGACGAGGCCCGTGGGGCACTCGCTCTTCTCCGAGGCGTCGACCTTCGCCGCCTTCTCCGGCTCGGGAGCCGCGGCGGCGGCCGGAGCGCTCTTCGCGATCGGCGCGAGCACGAGCCGGATCGGGGCGCCGCACTGCGGGGGCGCCTTGTCGGCGTCCGGCGCGGCCTTCGCGCAATCCGAGATGTCGCCGTCCCGGTTCTGCGTCTGCTTCGAGCTGCTCGAGCCGGCGCTCGCGCCCGCGCCGAAGATTTCGGCGGCGGCCCGCACCTTGGCGTCGGTGCCGGTGCCCATCGCGAACGCGCCCACGATGGCGCCGCGCACGAAGTGGGTGGCGCCGTCGCAGCTGCCCTTGAGGTCCTCCTTCGTCGGCGCCGCCCAGGTCGTGCGCTTCTTGCCGACGATCATCATCGCGATGTCGAGCGTCGAGCCGCGCTGGAGCTCGCCGCCGATCTTGCCGCCGCTGAAGGGCAGGTTCGCCGCGACCTCGTCCGCGTCGGCGAGGCGGACGACCTGCTCCTTGCGCGTCATCCCGATGAAGCCATAGTCGCCCTCGATCTTGCAGTCGGCGAGCAGCTTCATGCCCTTGCAGCTGTAGGCCATGACGGCGACGCCGTCCTTCATGGCGACCTCGAGATCGCCGCGCTGCTCGGGCTTCCAGTCGACGATGAGCGGCTCGCCCCCCTTGTCGACGTCGCGGCACTCCGCCTCCCCGAGCGCGTTGTTCGCGGTCGGCGCGTCCGGCCGGATGGCCTGCGCGGGCGCCCCCGCGCCGCAGCCCGTCGTGACGAACGCAGCGACCCACCACCCTCGCGCCAAGCGGTTCTTCATGGCGGGCGAGGATAGAGGGTTTCAAAGCCGGATCCAGCCCGAGAAGATCGGGCGGCGGACCGGTGTGCGGGGCCGATGTCACACTCCGCGCCGAGCCGGCGATGACCGTCGTGGGCCGACGACCGCCGGTCGCCGGCCTTGGTTCCGAGATTTCGTTGGACGAGGCGCCGGATCAAAACTTCGTGGCTCGACGCGCGTCCCATGCCCGCGAGGTGCTCCATGTCCCGACGCGCGCTCGTTCGCATCGCTCCCTTCTTCTTGATCGCCGTCGTGCTCGCGATCGGCGCGTGCGTGAGCGCGAGCAAGTGGAGCCCCTCACCTCCCGGCGGGAACGTCGCGATCGGTCCTGCGCGCGCGGTCGACGCGCCCGGGACGCCGATCGCCGCGGGCTACACGGTGGGCGAGCCCGGCGTCTTCGAGAACCTCGCCGTGTTCCCGATCTACGCGTCGGTCCAGGAGGATCTCGGCGAGTTCACGACGCTCGAGGCCGCGCTCGAGGCGGGGACCGCCGAGGTGCGCGAGCTCGACCGCATCGACGACGGACCCGAAGGGCTACCGCAGCAGCAGGGGGCCGCGCAGGTGCAGGCGCGCGGCGGCGACGGGGCGCGCGTGAACACGCTGGTGATCGAGAACCGTGGCAACCTTCCGCTCCTGGTGCTCGCCGGAACGGTCGTGAAGGGCGGCAAGCAGGACCGCCAGATCGGCGGCGACTTCGTGGTGGCGGCCGGCAAGACGGTGCCCGTCGACGCGTTCTGCGTCGAGCACGGCCGTTGGAACGCCACGCGCGAGGGCGTCGCGACGGGCGGCAAGTTCACGACGAGCAAGGTCCTCGCCCAGGCCGAGGTGCGCGCCGCGGGGCAGTACAAGAAGAACCAGTCGGAGGTGTGGGACGAGGTCTCGAAGGTGAACAAAGCGCACGGCAAGGAGACCCCCTCCGACACGCTGATGGCCACGGTCGACGACCGCGAGGTGGCCGCCGCCCGCGCCGCGCTCGCCGCGGACGTCCGCCGCTTCCTCGATCGCGCCGAGCCCCAGTCGCACGTGGTCGGCCTCGCCTATGCCGTCGACGGCGAGGTGCGCGCGGTGCGCTGGTTCTTGAACCACCGCCTCTTCGCGCTCTACGAGGAGACGCTGGTGAACACCGCGGCGCTCGAGGCGACGACGGCGCGCACGGCGCGCAACGGAGCGCCGGCTCCCTCCGCCGCGGTCGAGGCAGCCGCGGTCACGCGGTTCGTCGACGAGATCCAGAACGCCAAGGTGGAGGTCCGCGCGGCCGCCCCGGCCGCGGACAACTCCTACGAGTTCCAGGAGTCGGAGGCCGGCTACGGCTCGAAGGCCGTGCTGAAGAAGGGCGGGGCCCCGAAGTCGGTGACCAGCGACTTCGTCAAGAAGAAGAAGTAGCGGCGGCGAGCCGACACGCGGCCGCAAGGCGCGGACGCGGCGCTCGGGGCGGAAACCGCGGCGGCGGCGTCCACGAAACCGCCACATCTTCTCCCACGGACCTCCCCGGGCTCCGTCGGGCGGCGCGGCTAGTCTCGTCGGAAGAAGGGCGCCGATCGGGGCGTTCCTCCCCTGGCCGCGCCCACGACCGTTCCCCACGAGCAGACCATGGCCACCCCTCCGGCGCTCGCCCTCCCGCGTCCCGAGAGCCCCGAGGTCGATGTGCGCGAGCTGGGCCGCGTGGTGGCGACGGTCCTCCTCGCCGGCGGCGCTCCGGCGCCGGGCGCTCTCGAGCGCGCCGACGAGCTGCTCGCGCGCCTCGGCCGCCCTCCGCTCGTCGAGCGCGATTTCACGGTGAGCACGCCGGAGGAGCTGGCGCCGCTCGTTCCTCTGGAGCTGCGCGCCGATCTCGCCGACGCGCTCCTCGAGATCAGCGAGGGCGAGCCGCTCCGCCGCCGCGTGGCGCTCGCCTACCTCGCGCTGTGGGAGATCGCCGCGCCCGCCGCTGCGGCGGCGCCGCGCCCCGCGCCCGCCGTCGCCAAGATCGCGCGCTGGATCGTCGGCGCGCTGCCACGTCACCAGGCATCCATCCCCGAGGACAGACCGATGACCCAGAGCACGCACGGCGTCTACCGCATGGATCGCGCCGAGGCCGAGGTCGCTCCCGCCGTGCGCGATCCGCTGCGCCTCCGGGTCGCGCGCATCCGCGAGGAGGCGCTGCAGGTCGTGGCGGCCGTCGAGCGCGTCCTCATCGGCAAGCGCAGCGTGGTCGAGCGCGTGCTCACCGCGATGGCGGCGCGCGGCCACGTGCTCCTCGTCGATGCGCCTGGGGTCGGGAAGACGCAGATGTGCAAGGCGATCGCCGCCGCGATCGGCGTCCGCTTCGGCCGCGTCCAGTTCACGCCCGATCTCCTCCCGATGGATCTCACCGGCGCGAACATCTACGAGGCGCACGAGAAGCGGTTCGTCTTCCGCCCGGGGCCGGTGTTCACGAGCCTCCTGCTCGCCGACGAGATCAACCGCGCCACCCCCAAGACGCAGTCGGCGCTCCTCGAGGTCATGGAGGAGCGCACCGTGACCGTCGACGGCGTGAGCCACCCCGTGGGCGAGCCGTTCCAGGTGCTGGCGACGATGAACCCGCTCGATCACGAGGGCACGTACGCCCTCCCCGCCGCGCAGATCGATCGCTTCATGGTCATGCTCGAGCTCGGCTATCCCGCGCCCGAGGACGAGGTCCGTGTGCTCGACGCCCACCTCGCGCCCGATCCGGCGCTGGCGTCGATCGCGCCGGTGATCGCGGGCGAAGCCTTCCTCGATTGGCAGCGCACCGTCCCGCTCATCCACGCCTCGCCCGAGGTGAAGCGCGCCGCGGTCGACTACGTGAACGGTCTCCGGCGCGATCCGGCGATGGCCCACGCGGTGAGCCCGCGCGCCACGCTCGCGTGGATGCGGGCGGCCCAGGCGCGCGCGATGCTCTCGGGGCGCGAGTTCGTCACGCTCGAGGACCTGCTCGGAATGGCGGCGGACGTGCTCCGTCACCGCCTCGGCGTCCCGGCCGCCGAGGTGCACCACCGGCTCTCGGCGATTCACGCTCGTCGCACCGGGACGGGTCGATGAAGACGCGGCGAGGTCCGATCCAGGTCTTCCGGATCGCTTCGCTGGTCGTGCCCTCGGCGATCGCCTGGCACGTGGCGTTCTCGGCGTCGGAGCGGTCCGCCTTGATCGACGCGGTGATGTACACGCTCGGGCCGCTCTGGTGCCTGCTCGCGGCGGCGCTGGCGATCCGGAGCGTCGACGCGCTCGCGCGCCGTCGGCGCGCCGAAGCCAGCGGGCTCTCTCTGCTCGATCGAATCGACGTGCTCACCGCCTCGGGCAGCGCGCTCTCGTGGCTCGGCGGGGGCGCGATCGTGGCGGCGGTCTGGATCGGATGGGCGAGCCTCTCGGTGGTCGGGCTGCTCGGCCTCGGCGTCTTTCACCTCGTCGTCCTCTGGACGCTGTGGATGGCCGGCGGCGAGGATCCGTGGCGTCGTGTCTCTCTCTCTCGCCGGTTCGTGCCCGAGCGCGCGGTCGAGGGCGCCGCGGTGATCGAGGAGCTCCGGCTCTCGGGCGCATGCATCCCGATCGGCTTCCGCCTCTTCGCCAGCGGCCGCGTGGGCCCGCGCTGGCCCACGAGCCGGTACGCCATCGAGGGCGCCGACGCCGGCGGCGAGATCGTGCTCGAGACCGAGATCGGCCCCGCCCTGCGCGGCGAGCACGAGGCCGAGCCGCTCGAGGTGTGGCTAGAGGACGTGTTCGGCCTCTGCCACTCGGCGCGGATTCGCGCCGGCGCCGCCGCGCTCACGGTGCTCCCTCGACCCCGCCCCGTGCTCGGCGGTCGCGACGTGCTCGGCGCCGGCGGAGAGCAGCTCGAGCCGCGCGCCGCGCAGCAGATGCCCACCGAGGGCAGCCTCCGCCTGCGCGAGTACCAGCCCGGCGACGACGCGCGCCGCATCCACTGGGTGCGCTCGCTGTCGGCCGGCCAGACGGTGGTGCGGCTGCCCGACGAGATCCCGCGCGATCGACCTGCCGTCCGTCTCGTGCTCGACACCTACCTCCCGGGCGCCGAGGCGCTGAGCTGCCCTGCGCCGGCCGAGCTGCTCGACGCGCTCGTCGCCGTCTGGCTCGGCGTCGGCCGCGCGCTCGCCGAGGTGGGCACACGCGTGACGCTCGTGACGGCGGCGCGGGACCGCGTCGAGGCCGTGCCCATGCGCCGCGGCGGCGGGCTGCAAGGTCCGGCGCCCGCGCTGGAGCTCGGGGCCCGAGCGCGCTGGCAGGACGCCGTGCCGCTCGATCGATTGCTCAACCACGAGCTCTCGGTGGTCGTCTCGTACCGGCTCCAGCCGGATCCGCCCGGCGCCGGCGACACGCGCTGGATCCTCGTGCGCGAGTGGACCTGGACCCACATCGATCCCTTGCCGCGGGGGACGCCGGCGGTCTTCCTGCCGCATCCGATCGGCTCGCCCGACAACCGCTCGCCACGCCGCCGGCGCGAGCGCCTCCGCCTCGAGCGCGCGCGGAGCGATCACGCGCGCTTCACGCGCCTCTGTGGCGACACGCGGATGACGCGCGCGGCGAGCTTCGTCGCCATGCCGGCCGAGCGCGGCGAGATCCGCCTGGAGGCGCTGACGTGAGCCCGCGCCGGACCCCGCCCGGCGGCGCGGCGCTCCCGCTGCTGCATTGGCTGCTGCTCGTCTGCGGCCTCGCAGCCATCACGGCGCTGCGCATCGACGACGTCGAGAGGACCTTGCCGCTCTGGATCGGCGGCGTCTTGGGCACGGCGCTCGGTCAGCTCTTCGCGAAGCTGCGTCTGCGCTCCTGGGCGGCCGCGTTCCTCGCGCTCAACGCGATGTGGGTGGGCGCCATCGTGCTCTGGCCGCTGATGGTCGGCGTGCCGCAGGCCGGGACGGCGATCCAGGCCTACGCGCCGGCGGTGGTGTGCGGCTATCTCTCGATGAGCGAGCGCGGCACCCTGGCCGCCTTCTGGTTCCCGGCGGTCCTGTGGACGCTCGCGATCCTGCACGTCGATCCGACGGGCCGCGCCGCGCTCGGGAGCACCGCGAGCTGGCTGCTGCTCGGCGGTCTCGGCATGCTGCTCCTCGCCACGCTCTGGGCGCGCGAGGCGCGGCGCATCGCCGAGTGGAAGACGCACGCGACGGTGTCCCTCGCCGAGCCGGGCGGCCGCGCCGTCCTGCGCGAAGCGCCGCTCCGCGGTGCGGCGCGCCTCGGGTGGGTCGCGGCGCTCGGCGCGGCGACGATCCTGATGACGGCATGGGTCGCGCCGCACCTGCGTCAGCGCGATGCATCCATCCGCGCGGCCGGCGAGCCGGGAGGCGCCTCGGGCCTGGCGGCGAGCTCGGGCACGGCAGGCGCGCCCGGCGCGGCGACCTGCTGCCCCGAGGCGCCGGTCGCCGAGCGCGAGAGCGAGCGCGTGCGCGAGTACTTCGCGCTCGTCGACCCCGTCGATTGCGACACGCCGTCGCCACCGCCGCAGGTGGCCTGCGTCCCTTGCCGTCGAGGCGTACCCATCGAGACCGGCGCGAGCGGCCTGCCGGGTGGCGGCGGGGCGCCGGGCGCCGGCGATCCCGCCTCGAGCACCAAAGCGACGCATGGTGCGGCGACCGACTCGGCGCCTCGCCCGACCGCGACGGCGCCCGTGGCGTCGTCGCCGCAAGAGCCTGCGACGAACGTGGCCCCGGTGCCCCCACCACCGCGAGCGCCCGAGGTCGCTCCGGCGCAGGTGAAGCCGGAAATCTCGCCGCCGCCCCGGACTGCGTCGCCCGCGGCGAACGCTGCGCGGCCGGCCGAGCCCTCCAAGCCGGTCGCGCAGCCCGCGATCGCGGCGCCCTCGACGTCCCCCATCGCGCGCGCCACGACAATCAGGCCGGTGCCCTCTCCGCGCGCGCGAACGGTCGCGGCGCCGCAGGAGAGCCACCTGCTCGAATGGCTGCTCGCCTTGTCGGCTTCGGCGCTCGGGATCCACCTCGGCCTGCGCCCGCTGCGGCGCTGGATCACCCTGCGCCACCTGCGCCGCCCCTTCTGGAGCGAGAGCGTCGACCAGCGCGTCTCGAACCTCTGGCAGCTCGTCCTCGTCGGTCTCCGCGACGCCGGCTGGCGTGTGCTCCCCGGAGAGCAGCCCCAGGAGCTGGCCCGTCGCGTCCGCGTCGACGGCATGGAGACCTGCGCCACGGTCCTCGAGCGCGCGCGGCACGGGGTGCGCGTCGACGCCGCCGATCTCGAGGCGATGGAGGGCGCGGCAGGAGCGGCCTACGGCGCGGCGCGAGGACGCGTCGGGTGGGCCGCGCGGGCGGTCGGGTGGTGGAGGTGGCCGCTCGTCTGAAGGCATGGGTGCCGACACGCGGCGCTGGCCCAGTCGAGAGGTACTCCGCTACGCCACGTCATCCGGAGGGGCCGGGGGCGCGAGCCGGCGAATCCGCGTAAAGACCGATCCACGCGAGTCGTCGTAGCTCGGGACACGACGAGCCAGCCGCTGGAAGTAGAGGAGCGCCAGCTCCATGCCGCCCCGATCTTCGTACGCATCGCCGAGCTCGTACAGCGCCGAGGCTTCCTCGCTCGGAGAGCAAGCCACCTGGAGCGCTCGAAGGTATTCGTCGATCGCCGGGTCGATGTCGCCGGCGCCGCGCTGCGCCCTGGCGATCATCATGTGGCAGTCGTGCGCCGGCGCGCCGTCGGCAAGCGCCATCCGCAAGACGTCGAGAGCCGCCGAGAACGCACCGGCGTCGATGTGGCCGCCTGCCGCTCGGAGCGCGACTTGAAAATCGGCCATGGGCTCGCCCCTCAAGGTAACAGCCTCGGCGTCAGGTGCCACGGCGCGCCGCCAGATCCGGAGATCGGGCTTCGAACCGGCGTCGATGGCGTGGAATCCGGAGCGCGTCCCCAACACGCCGGTGGCCTCGACGAGGCCGTCATCGACGAGAGCTCTACAGTGGATCGGCAGGTCGTCCGTTCGAGATGCCGCGGGCGACCAACGCGCGCGCTCGGAGACGAATGTGCCCGTCATCGTCCGAGGGAAGTCGCCGCTCGAGTCGCGCTCTCAGCAGCTCGCGGCGGCTGGGGTCCAGCGAGGCGACGTAGGTCGGCGCTGGTCCGCTGCCTCCGAGGAACGGCTGCCAGTAGTCCCCGAAGTCGCGGAAGTCGGTCGGAATCTCGAGCGCGCCGGTCTCTATCTGGAGGAGGCCGGCCGCACGGAAGAGCGATTCGAGCGCGGGCGTCTGCCAGGACCGAAAGCGATGGCTCTCGTCGAGCTCGGCCGCGCCGGGGTCCAGCGCCACGGCCTCTTCCCAGAAGTATCGCAGAAACTCGACGCCACCCGCATGATCCCAGACGTAGGCAGCGACGGCGCCACCCGGGCGGGTGCGCGCGCGCATGGTCGCCAGCGCCAGCGCGGGGTCGGGCACGAAGTTGAGAACGAGGCCCGAGACGACAGCGTCGAATCCCTGCGGTCGGCTGGGGAGCGCGTCCGCGCCTGCAATGACGTGGAAAGTGCAGGCGCCGGAGAAGGTGCTCCGAGCGTGCTCGATGAACGGCTGCGACGTGTCGCAGGCGACGACCGAGGCCGGTCGGGTGCGATCGCAAATCGCGGCGGTGAGCGCCCCCGTCCCACATCCAACCTCGAGCCAGTGGCTAGCCTGTGGCAGCCGAAACCAATCGACGAACACCTGCGCGAGAGCACGGCTCCAGCGGCCCATGTAGGCCTCGTAGGCGTCGCCCGCTGCCCATCGATCGCGTGATGGCGTCGTCATGTCCGGCCCCCTCGGTCCGGCCAGGGTACCAGCGCCCGGCGGTGGGCGGGTCGCTCAGGTGAAGTTTGTCACGTCGCCATCGACGTGGCGTACGCGGGCCGCGCCGTGCACCTCTTCGCCCAGGCGTCGAGGTTCGGCCAGCGCTTCGAGTCGAAGCCGCAGAAGCCGAGGTAGCTCACCCAGCTGGCGAGGTGCACGTCGACGAGCGAGAACGAGGTCCCGACCAGCCACGTCCTGCCCTCGAGCGCCGCGTCGAGGATCGAAAGGTGCTTCTCGACGTCGGCGCGGGCCACCTCGGCGGCCTTGGCGTTGTGGCGCTCTGCAGGGATCCGCGGCGAGGTGTTGTGTTGGTGCCGCGAGAGGGCCTCGCCGAGCGAGACGTTGGCCCACACGAGCCACTTGAACGCCTCGGCGCGCTGCAGCCCCGGCGCCGGGAAGAGGTTCTTCTGCACGCCGAACGTCTCGCCGAGGTGCAGCGCGATCGCGACCGACTCGAAGATGGGCGTGCCGTCGTGGACGAGCACCGGCACCTTCCCGTTCGGGTTGAGCGCGAGGAACGCGGGCTTGTCCTGGTCGCGCGCCTGGAGATCGATCTTCACTTTCTCGTACGGCACGCCGAGCTCCTCGAGCGCCCAGTGGGTGACGACCGCGGTCGACATGGGCGCGTAGTAGAAGACGAGGCTCATGAAAGGCTCCTTGCTTGGGGGTGAGGGTGTCCTGCCGCGGAGGGCGGCCCAGGCAAGCTAGGCGGGGTCGATGACAGCTTGTTGTCAGGTTTCCTCGCGAGGTGGCGGGACCGGCACGCTCGATGCTCTCGTCCCGGGCATGGACGCCCGGCGAAGGCTGCTCGCGGCAGGTTTCGGTCTGCTCTGCCTCACCGGGGCGCACCGCGTGCGCGCCACGCCGCACGCCGAGATCGAGGCGGCCGGCTATGGCGGCGAAACCAGGGGGGGCTGGATCTGCGGCCCGATGGGCCGCGTCGCCTACGGAGGCCTCGGCGTGCAGGCGAAGATCTCGACGCGCGAGCGCAACGACGAGGAGGGCGAGGGCACCGTCGTCATCCTCGGCGCCTCGGGCGAGCGTCAGACCACGACGGTCCGCTGCTCCAGCGAGTGCTCCGCGGACAGGGCTGTGGCTCCTCCGCCACACGTGATGCTCGGCGGGCACGCCCGCGCCGGCTACCGCTGGCGCTACTTCGGCGTCGAGGGCGGCGCCGGCGTCTACCAGGGCTGGGACGACAACACCGACCGCAGGCCGTCGGTCGGCGCCTACCCGGAGCTCGAGCTTCGCGGCGGGAAGAGCGGCGATTTCGCCATCCAGGGCGTGCTCGGCTTCGGCAGCCCCATCGTCACCACCATCCAGCGGCCCGGCCTGTACGGCGGGGTAACGGTCGACAAGAAGCACCTCCTCGGGGTGGATCTCCGGACCGGCATGTTTCGCCGGGGCCCGGATGTGCTCGGCTCTGCGGGCTGGCGCGGCGATCTGGTCGGCCGCGTCACGCTGGTCCCGCCGCTCGAGCTCCGCGGTGGCGGCGCGGTCGGCTTCCACGCGAATGACGACACCCTCGACTTCGAGGGCTCGGGCGGCCTGGTCCTGTCGTTCTGATTTCCGGCGGCGGACGCACCCCGTCCCGAGCCTCCCGTGCGGCGCACCCGCACACGGAGACGCGAGCGCTACTCGTCGACGACCGCCATGAACATGTCGGCGATGTGCTGGTGCCCGGTGGGGTTCGGGTGGATGCACGTCAGATCGAACCAGGTCGCGCTGCCCGGCCCGCGGTAGCAGGGCGCCGCCGGGTTGTCGGCGTTGAAGCCGTGGCCGCAGAAGTCCTCGAGCATGAAGATCATGTCGGCCTGGCTCTCGACGGCGATCGACATGTATTGCTCGTTGGCCCAGACGACCATCGCGGCGAGATCCTGCGGCGAGGGCACCGGCTGGTCGAACCCGGCCAGGCCCGAGACGTCGCACGCCTGGACCTCGCCCGTCCCGTCGGTGAACTCGTACATGTTGCCGAACACCACGAAGACCCCGTTCGGGAAGCGGCCGGGCTCGTAGAACCACTGTACGGCGCCGCGCAGCAGGTCGACGAACGCCTGCGTCTCGAGCCAGAGATCCGCCTGCGGCACGCCGTTGCTCGCGTCTTTGGTGAGCGCCGCGAGATCGTTTCCGCCCATCGTCATCACCACGAGCGTCCGCTTCTGGAGATCGGCCGCCGAGAAGCAGTCGGCGATCTGCGTCGAGTCCTGGATGAGATCGTCGGTGCGCGCGCCCCACTTGGCGCAGCTCGCGAAGTCGCCCGACTCCTGCACGATCGAGGTGCCGTTGAAGATGTCCGCGGACTTCCAGAGCAGGCTCGGCGCGGCGAGGCCGAACTTCGACGCGAGCGCGTCGGCGAGGATCGACCGGTAGACTTGGCCGCTCAGGCTGGGCGGAGTACCCACGGTGACCGAGTCGCCGAGGAAGACGACGCGCTCGATGCCGGTGATGTCCTGGTGGTTCGTCCCCATGCAGTGCGAGCCGATCACGGGCGCGAACTGGTCGTAGTCGGGGCCGTTCTGCGGCGGGTTCACGAAATCGTCGGCGAAGCAGCTCGCGGCGGTCACCGCGCCGCCGCCCTGGCCGCCGGCGCCGCCCTGACCCGCGCCCCCGGCGCCGCCGGTCCCGCCCGCGCCGCCCTGGCTCCCCGAGCTCGACGACGCGCTGGTCGCCGTGCTCGACGATCCCGTGGTCGACGTCGAGCCCGTCGTCGTGGAGCTGCTCGACGAAGAGCTGCCCGTCGAGCCGCCGCCGGTGCCGGCCGAGCCGGCGCTCTCGGTGGCCGCCTCCTCGCCGGAGCACGCGGCCGCGACCATGGTGGAGAGGAAGACGAACAGCCCGATCCCGCGGCCCCAAGCGCTCATGGCGCGGCCATTCTAACAGCGACGCGGCTCGACTGGCGGCGCTCTTTGCCGGCCGTGCACGGACGGAACGGCGCCCGGGCCCGTTCTCGGTGGACCGCTGTCGCGTCGAGGGCGACGGCGCCGCTACGCGGCCTTCTCGTGGGGCTCGGCGGCGGCCTCGCGCGCCTCCTCCTCGAGGTGTGCTTCGAGGAACCACGTGTCCTGCTCGACCTCGTGGATGATCTCGGAGAGGACGTTCTCGGTGACGGGATCGACGTCGGGCTGCTCGGCGTACGAGCGCACCTGCCGCAGGAGCACCGCCTGCTCGCCGAGCCGGTCGGCGAGCGCCTTGACGTGGTCGAGCCCGTCGCGCGCCTCGAGATCGTACTCGGCGATCACGCTGCCCGCCGCGACCTGGCGCGCCGTGCCCTCGGCGTAGCCGCCGAGCGCGACGGCGCGCTCGGCGAGGGTGTCGGCCTGGTTGCGCAGGTGCTTGTGGATGCGATCGAAGAGCTCGTGCAGGCCGATGAAGTCGCGCCCCTTGACGTTCCAGTGCGCCGTCTTGGCCTGGAAGGCCAGGTCGAGCGTGTTCGCCAGGCACGAGTTCAGCTTCTTGATCAGCTCGGTGCGGGTCTCTGCCGCGATCTCGACGTGCACTCTCGACTTCATGAGGCGTGGATCGGCAAGCGCCGTACCGGGATGCGCCGGTCCGGCGGCCGGACGCCTTCAACGAGCGCGCCGTCGAGGCGGTGGACCGCTGGATGCACGGCGCGAGATGGATCCTCCGCTCACGCCGGGCGATCCAGCGGGTTCACCCAGCGCATCGATCGGAACCGGGCGAAGTCCCCATCGTTCGAGTGAAGCTCGGCGTCGTTCTCGATCGCGTACGCCGCGAGCTGGACGTCGGTCGTCAGGTTGCGGGCGGCCCCCAGCTGTCGCAGGAGCGCGAACGCGGTCTCGAGGTGCCTCGGCCCCGGCGAGAGGTATCGAACGTGCTGGCGCGCCAGCCACCCCTCGACGTGCGCGAGCGCCTCGTCCACCGACATGGGCGGGTCGAACACGCGCGGGTTGGTGGCGATGCGGACGAACCCGAACACCGCAGGAGACGTCAGCCCGACCGGCTCGTCCCCGTTCATCGCCGCCTCCAGCCATCCGCGCGCGGCCTCGTGCTCGGGGAAGGCCGCGATCGTGGCGTAGAGCAGCAGGTTGATGTCCGGAACGATCACCGGCGAGCTCCGTCAGCGCGCGAGCTTGCTCATGAGCGCGGCGTCCTCGAGCTCGTCCGCCAGGCTGTTGAAGGCGGCGCGATCGAGCCCCGGGCGGAGCCGCGCGGCGTGGGGCGACACCCGATACCTCTGGACCTTGCGGGGCCCGCCGCGAGACAGGCCGCGCCGGAGCGCCTCGTTGACCACCGCCTTGAAGGGCTTGCGCGCGCGATGCACCTCCTCCTCCAGCAGGCGGACGACGTCGGGCTCCAACGTCAGGGTGGTTCGCACCGAGGCATCATGATGCTCGAGGTTGCGAACGTCAAGATGCGCACCCCTCGCGGTCGTCGCGCACCAAGAGGCGGGGGCGACGGCTCGCCCGCGCGGCAGCGGTCGACACGGCTCAGCCGATGACCGCCTTGAGGTGGAGCGCCGCGAGCGCCGTGGCGATCATGATCCCTTCGGATCGCAGCACGCCGCCGGCGTCGGTCGAGCCCAGGTGCATCGCGACGGGCGCGCCCGTCTGGCGCGAGACCCAGACCGCGCCCGAGTCGCCGACCTCGGCGAGGCTGTAGCCCGGCGGGAAGCCCTTCGGGACCTCGACGACCACCCGCCCCGCGCCGTCCATGCGCGCGACGACGCCCTCGGTGACGCCGGTCGCGAGGCCCGATTTCACCACGCGCTGGTTCGGGACCGGCCGCGTCGCCGGCGTCAGCGGCCGGAGGCCGAGCAGCTCGCCCGCGGTGGGCACCGCGGCGATCACCTTGGCCGCGGCGATGTCGAGATCGCGCCGGGCTCGATCCCTCGCGAGCGTCGCGACGAGCGCGCCCTCCTCGCCGTCGACCGGCTGGTAGACGGGCTCGCCGTCGGTCCAGTCGTCGCGGTCGCCGCAGAGCACGTGGTACGCGCTCACGATCCAGCGATCGGTCCCGTTGCTGGTGGCGACGAGGCCGATGGTGCCCGATTGGTTCACCCGCGGGTTCAAGACGGCGATGCCGCCGCGGAGGGGCCGGAAGCGTCCGGCGTGGTTGGGGATGGACATGTCTATTGCCAGAGCGCCGTCGCGGCGCGCCTCTCCAGGGTCTTTTCCTGCGCCGGGTCGAGCGCAGGCATGAAATCGAGGCCGGTGCGCTCCTCGATCCAATCGATGGACCGGACCACGGCGAGGAAGTCGTACGGCTTCTTGTAGGCGTGGTTCTCCATCACGAACGCGATCGTCTGGAGCGCGCCGGAGGGCGTCTTGGCGACGACGATCTTGTAGAAGTGCGTCGGCACGCCGACCGCTCCCTTGCCGATCTGCGAGTACTCGATGAACCCGTCGGCGGTCTCGGGATCCTCCTCGGCGGGATCGTAGAACATCGGGCCGGTGATCACCCAAGCGCCGCCGCGCGACTCGGCCCACGTGCGGACGGTGTCCTCGAGCTCCCGCCACGCGTCCTGGTTCAGACGCGGCGCCTGCGGCGCCATGTTGGAGAGGAAGAACGTCTCCTCCTTGAGGCGCGCGTCGGAGGCCTGATCGCCGGCGGGCGCCATGTGACCGCGGTCGAGGCCCGATCCCTTGTAGTCGGCGAGCTCGGCGCGCGGCCCTTTGAGGAGCGGGTCCGGAGCGAACTTGTCGGCTCGGGCCAGGCTGCCGCGGATCTCCTCGAGCGTGAGGTGCTCGCAGACCCAGAGCGGGATCTTGTCGAGGCTCGAGTGCTGGAGCACGTACCCCTGGCGCGCCACGTACTCGGTCGGCCCGAGGTTGTAGGTCGCGTCGACCTTGGGCATCCCCATCGGGCAATTGTCCTTGATGAAGCGCTCCTGCTCGGGGCTGAACCCGGCCTCCTTCCGCTTGTAGCGGGAGAGGCGCGCGATGCGCCGCGCGATCGCGGCCGGAGGCGGCTCGCCCGCGTCGGCCTCGGCGCTGGGAGCCGGCGGTGGGCTGGTCGGCGGCGGCGCGGACTGCGCCGCGGAGCTCGACACGACCGGGGCCGGCGGCGTCACCTCGGGCGCGGTGGCGGCGGGCGGAGGCGTGATCGCCGGCTCCGGCGCGGCGCCGGCGCACGCCGTGGCAAACGCAAAGAGGAAGATGAGCGGGGATGGCTTCGACTTCACGCCGCCACTAGACGCGCGTCGGCCCCGTGCCGCAAGGGCATCACTCCGGATCGAGCCCGAGCCCGAGCCCCTCTGTCGTGACCCGTGTCCGTTTCCGTGACCCGTTCACGACGCTGCCACGCGCCCGCGTCACGAATCGCGGGTCATGGGTCACGGGTCACGCGAACGGGCACGGGCAATCGGCACGGGCACCGGCTCGGGGGCGCTGGCGAGGATCAGAACGACTTGAGGTCGGTCAGGATGCGCTTCGAGATGACGACGCGCTGGATGTTCCCGGTGCCCTCGAAGATGTCGTAGACCTTGATGTCCCGGAACCACTTCTCGAGCAGGGCGTGCTCGGTCTGGAGCGAGCCGTGGGCGCCGCAGATCTCGATCGCCTCGACACACGCGGCGATCGCGGCCTGGCCGGCGGCGGCCTTCGACATCGACGCCTCCTTCGCGTTGGGGATGGCGAAGTCGGCCATGGTGACCGCGCGCCACACCAGCATCCGCGCGGCCTCGAGCCGACGGCTCACCTTCGCGAGCCGCTCGGCGATGGCGGCGTAGCGCGGGATGGGCCGCCCGAGCATGTAGTTGTCCTTCACGAAGTCGCGCGCGTACTCGTACGCGGCGCGCCCGATGCCGCACGCCATCGAGGCCACGAGCGGGCGGGTGTTGTCGAAGGTCTTCATCGCGGTCATGAAGCCCTCCTTCGTCACGTACGCCTCCTCGCCGCCGAGGAGGTTCTCCTCGGGGACGCGGCAGTCCTCGAGCACGAGCTCCGCCGTCTCGTTGGCCCTGAGGCCGATCTTCTCCTCGATCTTGCCGACGCTGAAGCCCGGCGTGCCCTTCTCGACCACGAAGGCGCGGTGGCCGGCGCGGCCGAGGCGCGGATCGACGGTCGCGAAGATCACGGTCCAGATCGCGCGGGCGCCGTTGGTGATGTAGCACTTGCGCCCGTTGAGGACCCACTCGTTGCCCTCCTTGCGGCAGCTCGCGCGGATGCCGGCGACGTCGCTGCCGGCGTTGGGCTCGGTGAGGCCGTAGGCGCCCCAGCGGAGCTCGGCCTCCTCCATGCCCTTGAACATCCCGAAGAAGCGCTTCTTCTGCTCGGGCGTCCCGGTGGCGCGCACCGGCGGGCCGCCCAGGCCCGGCCCCGGCATGCAGAGGAGCATCGCGGCGTCGGCCCAGGCGAGCTCCTCGGCGCCGATGGCCGAGGTGCGGTTGGTCTCGGTGGGCTGGCTCGGATCGCGCGCCTTCTTCGAGCTGCCGCCGACGCCCTCGCCCTCGAACGCCTCCATCACGTCGTCGTTCGAGCGGAACGAGCTCGAGAGGCGCATGAAGTTGCGGAGGAACGGCTCGGGGACCTCGTGGTTCTTGTCCATCTCCAGGCTCATCGGCCGGATGACGAACTTGCCGAGCTGCTGGATGCCCTCGCGGAGCTCTTGCTGCTTCTTGCTGAGAGTGAACTCGATCATGGCAGTCCTCGTGGGCTCGCGGGCTAGGTGAAGATGGCCTGGGTGTCGGGCGTGGGCAGGACCAGCGCCGGGTCGAGCGGGGCGCCGAGGTCGATCGCGCTGGCGAGCTGATCGAGCTGCTCGGCGGTGGGGCAGGAGAGCGCGAGCTGCTTGGCGTCGCGGAAGAGCTTCTCGGCGACGAGGTCGCGGATGAAGCCGGAGCCGCCGTGGAGGCCGACGCAGTCGTCGGTGCAGCGCATCGCCGACTCGAGCGCCTGCGCGACCGCCTGCGCCGTCGCCTTGAGCGCGACCTTGTCCTTGGCCCCGGCGTCCCACGCGGCGGCGGCGCGCCAGACCAGCCAGCGCGAGGACTCGAGGTCCATGAGCCGATCGGCGAGGGTGAAGGCGACGGCCTGGAAGTGGCCGATGCGCTTTCCGAACGCGGTGCGCGTGTCGCAGTATTCGCGCGCGAGCTCGAAGGCGAAGCGCGAGATGCCCACGGCGCGCGCGGCGACGACGAGCGCGTGCTTGGCGAAGAAGCGCAGCGTCGCCTGGGTGAACGCGTCGGGAGCGGCGCCGCCCTGGAGGCGCGCGGCGTCGTCGACGACCGCGCCGGCGAGCTCGATCTCGCCGGCGTTGCGGGCGTCGAGCCCGAGCGTCGCGTGGCGCGCGCCGACCTTGAGCCCCGGGTTGTCCTTGCCGACGAGGAAGGCGCCGACGCCGCCCCAGCCCTTGTCCGGCTCGACCTCTGCGAAGACCACGAAGCGATCGGCGAGCCCCGCGTTGACGACGAAGGCCTTCTTGCCGGTGATCTTCCAGCTGGCGCCCTCGCGCACGGCGACCGTCGAGAAGCCGGCGCGCTCCTTGTTCGGCTTGGGCTCGCTCCAGGCGACGGCGCCGAAGCGCGCGTGGCCGTCGGGCGCCGCGAACGGCGCGATCTCGGCGCTCGCCTGCTCGGGCGTGCCGAGCTCGCACACCGCGATGCCGAAGGCGCCCGGCCCGCCGAGCCCGAACGCCGCCGCCGCGTCCGCCGCGCCGAGCTCCTCCTCCAACATCACCGCCGTCACGAGCCCCAGCCCCTGTCCGCCCGCCGCCTCGGGCAGCGCGACGAGGCCGAGCCCCATCTCGTGGGCGAGCTTGCGGACGTCCTCGGGCACGGCGCCGAGCTTCTCGAACTCGCGGACGCGCGGCGCGAGGGCTCCGCGGGCGAACTGCGCGACGCTGTCGCGCATGAGGACCTGGTCCTCGCTGGGCTCGAACGAAATCATGGACGGCTCCCGTGAAGGTGTTGGGATGTTCAGGGGCTACGCGGCTATTGTGGAGCGGCACTACATAGCGGTCAAGCGGGCCCGCTCGCACGGTGTGACCCCGCTTGCCCGCCTCTCCTGTAGGATCGCGCTCACCGTCCGACCCGAGCCCACCGGAGGCCCGTGAAGCAAGTCAAGAGCGCCACGCCCCGCAAGGTCACCCAGCTCGAGCCCCCGATCGCCGGCGCGCGCGCCCGCGAGGCCGCCCGGGCTGCCGCGCCGGGCCTGTGCACCGGGCGGGCGCTGGCGCTCGAGCCCGACGGCCGGGTCCGGGTCGAGATCGGCGCGACGCGCGAGGCTGCCGCGATCGATCCGTCGGTCCACCGCGTCGTCGTCGAGGGAGCGATCGCGCGCGGCGAGCGCCTCCTGCTCGAGCGCGATCCCGACGGGGCGCTGCTGGTGATCGGCGCCCTGCGGACCCAGCCGACCCCGGGCGTCGACGCGGCCGACGAGTACACGATCGAGGCGAAGCGCATCACCCTGCGCGGGGAAGAGGTCTCGCTCGCGAGCGACGCCGCGGCGATCGTGCTGCGCGCCCTCGGCGAGGTCGAGACCTACGCCGATCGGATCATCTCGAGGGCCGAGACGGTGCACAAGATCGTGGGCCGGGTGCTTCGGCTCAACTAGGACCCATCACCGAGCGCGGACGACTGGCCGCCGGTAGCCGGCTGCCTGTGGCCTGTTTGTGATGATCACCGGTCGCCCGTCGACCGGTTGACCGGTGGACCCGTTGATTCACGGTCCTGTCGCCGTCCCCGGTTGAACGCCCCCCGTTTCACTGTCCGCCAGCGGATGATGGAGCTCGCGCACCCGCGCAAGCTGTTCTGGGGCGCCACATCTGGGGCGCGCGGGTTACTGCGGTGGCAGCGGCAAGGTTACGGACGAAGTTATCAAGGCTCACATCGAGCACCAGGACCATGCGCAGCAGGACGGCGACCGTCGTGTGGAGGGCGAGCCGCCGCGGAAGGCCGGGCGACGCCTTCGACTTCAGCCGGCTGCATTTCAGGGGGACTCGGTGGACAGCGGCGGGGTCCACATCTTCGGCAGGAGATACCCCGCCCAGACGATCGCCCCGGTGAGCCACACGCTCGCGGCGACGCCGAGCCAGGTGAAGTACTCGGCCGAGATGCCCGCCGCCATCACGCGGAGCGCCATCGCGACGACGAAGAGGAAGCCGAAGGCGACCACCGCCCAGGGACGGCCCGCCTGCGCGCCCGCGAGGCCGGCGTGGCCGAGCGCGACGTGCGCGGCGACGGCGAAGGCGAGCAGGCCGAAGCCGCCGACGTACATGATGTGCATGCAGGCGACGCGCTGCTCGGGGAGCGCCGCCGCGGCGAAGAGGCCCGCGGGGATCGTCCAGGCGGACGTCCAGAGGAGGAGGCGGTTGTGCCCCGGTCGCGTCGGCAGGCGCCACGCTCGCGTCGCGACGAGGACGGCGACGGCGGCGGCGCCGCGCAGGGCGAGGCCGAGGCGCGTGGGGCCGAAGTCCTGCACCACGAGCCCGGCGAGCGTCACGGCGCCGGCCAGCGCGTAGCCCGCGATCGCGTGCGTGCGGGCCGGCGATGCGTCGGGGGCGGCCTCGCCGTGCAGGGCGAGCGCGAGGAAGAACCCGCCGATGCCGAGCGCCAAGCAGAGGAACACGCCCTCGAGCACGAGCGCCTGCCCGAGGCTGTGCGTCCACCCGGGCGCGCCCGCGCGCGTGGACGCGAGCAGCATGGCCGCGCCGGCGACGCCGGCGACGAGGCCCATCGGCACCAGCACGAACGACGCCGGCGGTCGGCGCCCGGCCGAGCGGGCGAGGAAGCGCCGCAACGCGAACTGGCCGATGACCACGAGCGTGGCGGCGTAAGCGAGCTGGCCCTCGTCGAGGCGCTCGAACAAGGTCGCGATCGACACGGCGGGCAAGAGGAGAACGAGGGCGCCGATCTCGAGCCAGCTCGCCGGCGCGGTGCGCGTCCGCTTCGGGACCGCGGTGAGGAGGAACCCGGCGGCGAACGCGAGCATGAACGACTGCATCTGCGTCACCGCGTGGAAGAGGCCGAGGTAGCTCCCGGCGCCGGCCGCCAGCAGCACCCAGTGCGACACGCCCACGGCGCCGAGAACGAACGCGAGCGGGAAAAAGACGCGGTACGGCTCGTTGCGAAAGAGCGCGGGAGCCAGCCCGGCCGGGGCGGGTGCGGAGGCCATGAAGGCGGGGCCGAGCAAAACGAGGACCACGCGCAAAATGTGGCTATATGCTTAGAACTATTCTGGATTCATCCGAGGAGTCGCGGCGGCCGTTCGGGCTTGCGCGGCTCTTGCGCCGGGCCACGCAGCTTGCGCGCGCCCCTCGCGCCGGGCGGGGCCGGCCTCTCCCAAGGGTTCCCGAGGCCTCCGTTCCGGTCTTCCCCTTGACAGTGGAGGGGGCGGCCTGTAGAGAAAGCGCCCCTTTTCCGCCGGTCCGTCGGAGCTCAGTGCGATGAATTCTCGAACCCAAGCGGCCGCGCCCACGGGCGCCCGCACCAAGACGTACTCCGCCAAGCCCGCCGAGGCGCTCGCCGCCCGCAAGTGGTGGGTCATCGATGCGGAGGGCAAGCCGCTCGGCCGCCTCGCCAGCGCGATCGCCAACGTGCTCCGCGGCAAGAACAAGCCGACCTTCACCCCGCACGTCGACACCGGTGACTTCGTCATCGTCGTCAACGCCAAGAAGGTGAAGCTCACCGGCCGCAAGCTCGAGCAGAAGCTCTACGTCCGCCACAGCGGCGAGCCGGGCGGCTTCCGCCAGGAGCCCTACGGCGAGCTGATCGAGCGCAAGCCCGAGCTCCCCATCCAAAAGGCGGTCAAGGGCATGCTCCCCAAGAGCATCCTCGGCCGCGAGCTCCTCACCAAGCTCAAGGTTTACGCCGGCCCCGATCACCCCCACGCGGCTCAGAAGCCTGAGCCCCTCGCTTACAAGGCCTGACCGCCATGCCCGAGACTCGCATCTACGCCACTGGCAAGCGCAAGACGGCCGTCGCGCGCGTCTGGATCAAGCCCGGAAGCGGCAAGATCACTGTCAACGCCGTCCCCGCGGACGACTACTTCGAGCGCGAGACCAGCCGCATGGTCATGCGCCAGTCGCTCGAGCTGATCGAGGTCATCGACCAGTACGACGTCGACGCGACCGTCGCCGGCGGCGGCCACAGCGCCCAGGCCGAGGCGATGCGCCACGGCATCGCGCGCGCCCTCATCGAGGCGGATCCGGAGCGCCGCTCCCCGCTCAAGCGCGCCGGCTTCCTCACCCGCGACGCGCGGAAGAAGGAGCGCAAGAAGTACGGCCAGCCCGGCGCCCGCAAGCGTTTCCAGTACTCGAAGCGCTAGCCGGCCCCCGCCCCTGCGCGCTGCGCAGCGGCACCGTCGCGAGAGAGCCTGGTCCCACGAGGGCCGGGCTCTCGCGCTTTGTCGTGCATCAACCACCACGCAGACGCGGGTTGGCGCTGCACGGGCGATGGTGTCTGATGGGGCATGCGGTCCAGGAAAATTCTCGCCCTCCTGGCGCTCGGCGCGGCCTCTCTCGGTGCGCAGAGCGCCTGCTCCGACGACGACGATACGGAGGGCACCACCGCGACGACGGGCACGGGCACGGGCGGCGGCGGCACCTCGACCGTCACCGTCACCGGCTCGAGCTCGACGACGGGGGCGAGCTCGGCGTCGAGCGGCGGAGGCGCGCTCCCCTGGACCTTCACCGTGAGCGGCGTGGTCACCGACGGCACCTCGCCGGTCGAGGGCGCGATCGTGATGCAGGGCGGCGGCACGCCGAGCTTCGTCACCGGACCCGACGGCGCCTTCACGCTCGAGCTCACGCAGGACATCCCCGGCATCCCCGCGGTGCTCGCGACCAAGATCGGCTACCGCACGATCGGCGCCGAGTTCTACTCGCTCCCCGACGGGCCGGTGGAGCTCGCGCTCCGCTACGTGACGCCGCCCGACAACGCGCTCGGCTACACGTTCGGCGCTCCGGGCGTCGGGATCGAGGCGCTCGACAACTCGACCGACTTCTGCGGGCACTGCCACACCACCGAGACGGCCGAGTTCCAGACCTCCGCGCACGCCCGCGCGACGAAGGATCCGTACCTGCAGGACCTGTACGCCGGCGTCTCGCGCGCGCACGCCGACCAGGCCTCGTGCGTGCAGGCCGGCGGCGAATGGAAGAGCGGCCTCGAGCCCGGGACCGCGGGGACGGCGATCGACAAGTGCTACCTCGGCGGCGGCGTGCTGCCCGACCTCAACGCCTGCGGCGCGGCCGGGCAGAAGGCCTGCGACGATCCCACGCTCGCGGCCGCGCAGAAGCCGTCGGCGTTCGGCCGCTGCGCCGACTGCCACGCGATCGCGCTCGACGGCATCGCCGGCGGCCGCAACCTCCACGACGCCGTCGGCCGCCCCTTCGAGCACGGCAACCACTGCGACGCCTGCCACAAGGTGAGCGACGTCGATCTCACCAAGCCCCCCGGCAACGCCGGCGCCCTGGTGATGCAGCGCCCGCGCGACAAGTTCACGCCCATGCCGGACGGCAAGATCATGGACGTGATGTACGGGCCGCTGCCCGACGTCGCCAACGAGTTCATGGGCGGCAGCTACCAGCCCAAGTACTCGACGTCCGAGTTCTGCGCCGGCTGCCACGAGCAGAAGCAGGAGGCGCTCGTGCCCGGCGCGACGCTCGATCCGGCGCGCTGGCCCGACGGGCTGCCGACGCTGTCCACGTTCAGCGAGTGGTGGGCGAGCGGGTACAACTCGCCGGGGACGCAGTGCCAGTTCTGCCACATGCCGGAGAGCGTCGGGCTCGAGAGCACGCTCGACGTCACCGACGCGACCAACGCCGGCATCAACTTCGGGTTCGTGCGCCCGGCGGCGACGATGCGGCAGCACATCTTCCGCGGTCCGCTCATGGGGACGCCGCGCCTCGTCGACGGCGCCGTGACCGTGAGCGTCGCGGGCGCGACCGCCGGGAGCGAGCTCACGGTGACCGCGACGGTGACGAACGGCGGCGCGGGGCACGCCGTGCCGACGGGCGAGCCGCTCCGCTCGCTGGTGCTCCTGGTGCGCGCCGAGGGCTGCGGCTCGCCCTTCACGCAGACGGGCGGGATGACGGTCCACGACGTCGGCGGCGCGACCGCCGAGGGGACCGTGGGCACCGACGTCACCGCCGGCGGGGCGACGCTCACCTGGGCGGCCGGCGCGGCGCGCGCCAAGGCCGGCGACGTCGTGCGCGTCGTGCGGGCGACCGGCGCGTTCGACGACTACCCGGCCGTCGGGTTCTTCGCCAACCCGGCGCTCACGCCGGCCCAGAAGGGCCTCGCGATCTACGCGCCCGTCGGCGAGGCGACGGTGGCCTCGGTCGGCGCCGGCGCGGTGACGCTGAGCGCGGCGCTCGCGACGCAACCCGGCGACCGGGTCTACCTCGGCGACGCGCTGGCGTGGCCGCCGGTCGACGGCGATCCGTCGCTCGCGCTGGCCGGCTCCGCCGGGTACAGCTTCGCGCGCGTGATGGTGGATTCGACCGGGCGCCGCGGCGCGCCGCACTACCGCGCCGTCGACATCGCCAGCGACAACCGCATCCCGCCGCTCGCGCCGGCGACGACGACGCACGTGTTCGCCATCCCGCCCGGCTGCGCGAGCGGGCAGATCACGGCGACGGCGCTCTACCGGCCGCTGCCCGTCGGGCTCTCGCGCGAGCGCGGCTGGGACGCCAAGGACTACGTGATCGCGTCGGCAAGCAAGGCCGTGAGCCTTCTCTGAAGTCCCGGCCGCGGCCGGGGTATCATCGGCCGATGACGCGCGCTGCTCTCCTCCTCGCTACGGCCACCGTCGTCGCCGCCGGCATGCCGGCCGGCGCCTGGCTCGCCTCCGGCTGCTCCAGCTCCGAGACCACGCCCGCAGGCACGACCGGCACGGGCGCGACGGGCTCGAGCTCTTCGAGCGGGTCGGGCGCCGGCGGCGGCGACGCCGGCGTGCACACGAGCTACTGCGACAACCCCGGCGACAAGGCGGCGCGCGAGCGGGGCTACTGCCCGGGCAACCGCAACATCCAGGAAGTCACCGGCGAATGCGGCCTCGGCTGCATCACCGTCCTCGATGCCGGCGGCTGCATCTCGGACTGCCTGCTCGAGCAGACCGACGGCGCGGTGTCGGCGAATTGCGCCTCGTGCATCGCCGCGACCGTGGTGTGCGCGCGCGACAACTGCTTCAACGAGTGCATCGGCGACACCCAGAGCGAGCTGTGCCTCTCGTGCCGCTGCGGCAACAACCTCGCCAAGCACGACTGCTACGAGGACTACGAGAACTGCGCCGGCACCCACCTGCCGGAGTGCGACGAGCTCGAGGCGGGGACGTTCACCGGCTACCCCAAGTACGACGCCGGCTGCGTCGAGGACGCGGGGAGCGGCGGGGCCGGTGGGGCGTAGCTGACCTCACCCCCTGACCCCCTCTCCCTGAAGGGAGAGGGGGAACCGCGCAGGAACGAGCGCCTTCCCCTCTCCCTTCAGGGAGAGGGGAAGGGGTGAGGAGCTACTGCACGCTGGCCCACGCGGGATCGTCGGTCACCTGCTGGGTGATCCAGTCGGTGAGGACGACGCCGCCCTGGCTCGTCTGGCTCGGATCGTCGAGGAGGACGTGCGAGTTGCCGTCGACGTAGAAGAACTTGAAGTTGTCGTGGTTCGCGAAGACGTCCGTCGCGAGCGCGTCGAGGCCCTGCGCCACCTGCGCGCCGTTGATCTGGAAGAACGTGCTGATGACGTTGTCCTGCTTGTACGAGAGCAGCGAGGCGCGGTCCGTCGGGTACTTGGGCCCGTAGTAGTCGAAGAGCTTGTAGAGATCGTCGAGGCACGCGGGGCAATCCGGCGGCAGCGCGGCGTTCAGGTTCCAGGCGTTGCGCCAGGCCTGCTCGAGGTTCTCCGAGAGGTAGGGCGCCGGCAGCGGGGGCCCCGAGTCGTCGATGAGGAAGACGCGCTTGCCGAAGGCGTCGCGGGTGCGGCCCCAGTTGAACCCGGAGCCGAAGCCGCCGGCGCTCGAGCCCGAGAGCACGACGCGGGCGGCGTCGGGGAAGGTCGGCAGGATCCGGCTCAGATAGGCGGTGAAGTTCGCGTAGCCGACGTGGTGCGTCAGCTTGCCGCCGTAGTCGGCCACGTTGTTGCCGGAGTGCACGTCGCCGGTGCAGTAGGGGATGAAGACGAAGCTGTCGTCCTTGAACGGGTTGGCCGGGTCGTTCCTGTCGAACATCGTGAGGCCGAGGAAGCTCTGCGCGTCCTGCTGGAACTCGGCGGGGCCGTAGCCTCCCTCGATGTGGGCCGCGGTCTTGAAGGTGTAGCAGGTGAGCTGGTCCCAGCAGGCGCCGCCGCCCATCATGTAGATGACGACGTTCTTGCTCTTGTCGGTGAGGTTGACGCCGATGCCGGTCGGCGAGCCGTCGGCGCAGAAGGCGTCGTTGAAGGGGACGTAGGTCCACTGCTCGGCCGGGGCCTCGATCGGCGTGCCGCTGGCGCTGCCGCCGGTGCCGCCGCCGCCGGTGCCCCCGCCCGCGCCTCCCGTGCCGGTGCCCGTGGTCGTCCCGCCTCCCGCGCCGGTGCCGGTCGTCGTCGTGCTGCTCGTCCCGCCGTTCACGGTGTCGCTGTCACCGCCCCCGCACGCGGTCAGCGCGCCGAACGAGACGACGAGGGAGAACAAGCAAGCGAGGCGGCGGGTTTCCATGCGCCGGATTACAGGCTCTCGCCCGGCGCCGGTCAAGCGCCGCGCGCCGCGCCTGCCTGCTCCTGCGGGCGACACCGCTGTCGCACAGTGTCCGCAGCGCGGCCGGGTGGCTCCGCGTCGCGTCAGAAGACCGCCACGAGGCGGAGCCTTGGCCCGTGGAAGAGGTCGAAGCCTCCCACGTCGATCTTCTTGCCCAGCGTGTAGCTCGTGCCGTTCTCGGTCTTGGTGGCGTAGATCTCGGACACGATGCCCTGGCCGATGACCTCGCCGCGGTACTGCAGCTCGGCGGCGGCGCGGAGGCGCCCGCGGCGCGGGGTGAGGCGGAGCCGCAGGCCCAGGCTCGCCACGCCGTCGAGGGCGAGCATCGTCGCGCTCAGCGGCACCCGGTTCGCCTCCGAGTCGGGCTGGGCCGGGTCGCGCGCGAAGTGGAGATCGATGGGGCCGCCGCCGCCGTAGAGGCCGACGTCGCCGAACACGGTGAGCCGCTGCCAGTCGCCCTCGCCGAAGCGCACGGCGAAGCCGCCCATGTAGAACTGCGAGTCGGTGGTCTGGGGCGGGCTCTCGCGGTCGAGCACGTAGACCGAGTCGTCGCCGGGCGTCTTCTCGTGGAGCTCGTAGAAGACGCGCGGCAGGCGGTAGCTCATGTACCGGAAGCCGACGAGGAAGTCCTCGATCGAGTACTGCTCGGCGAGCTCGGGATCGAAGAGCGAGATGTCGTAGCCCACGTCGATCTGGTGGAACGTGAGCTGGAACGGCGCCCGCGCGATCTCGCCGGTGTCCGCGCCGGTCGTCGGGTTCACGCCGATCTCGCGCACCTCGCCCGAGGTGAACGTGGCGATGCGGACGCTGGTGCGGAACCCGGCGAGGCCGGCGCCGATGTCGAAGAAGTCGCTGACGAGGCCCTCGAGCCCGAGCAGGTTGCCGAGCGAGTTGTCGTTGCCGATGTCGCCGCCCTTGGAGAAGAGGCGGTCGGTGGTGAAGCCGGCGTTGAGGCTGGCGGCGTTCTTGACGTGGAGCCAGTCGTAGGCGGCGATGACGCGGGCGCCGAGCATGAACACCGGATCGATCGAGTAGGCGAGGCGGGTGGTGCGCCCAGTGTAGTCGTCGTTGCCGCCCGACGCGTTGGCGCTGGCGAGCTGGTGGAAGAACAAGAGCTCGGCGTCGCCTTTGACGTGGACGTGGGTCGCGTCCCAGTTCACCGCGGCCGCCTGGACGATGAGGCTCTCCTCGACGGCGAAGCCGGCGCTGTCCCCGACCGGCACGCCGGCGGTGCGGCTCAGCGAGGCGGTGACGTCGTCGAGGAGGATGCGCTGCTCGTCGCAGGCCACGCGCGCGCGCTCGGCGGCGGCGCCGAGATCGGGGCGCTGGACCTTGCGGGCGTGCTTGATCGCGTACGGCGCGATGGCGAGCGCCTCGAGATCCATCCGCAGCACGATCGACGCCGCGGCGAGCGCGTCGCGCGAGACCGTGACGTGGTTGCCCTGCTTCGGATCGGTGAGCGAGAGGGCCGCCGCCGATTGCGTCAGGGCGAGGCGCGCCTGCAGGACGGACTGCTGCGCCGCCGCGACCCTCCCCGCGGCCGCGCTCCGCCGCGCCTGATCGGCGGCCGAGGGGCGGCGCCCGCGGAGCTCGTACTCGACGCGGGCGACCTCGCCCGCGGCGCGGGCGTGCTCGAGGCGCGCCGCGCCGAGCGCCTCCCAGTCCTTGCGGAGCGAGGCGGCGCCCGGCGCGAGCTCGGCCATCGCGTCGATGAGCCCGGGGTACCGGGCCCCCTCGGTGTGGCGCGCGCGGGCCTTGGCGAGGACGCGCTCGAGGTGCACCCGGTAGAGCTTGAGGACGGGGACCTCGTAGTCGCCGGAGTAGGGCGGGGCCTCGCCGATCTGGTCCCTGAGCGCGTCGGCGTCGTCGTCCTCGAGGCGGAGGTCGAGCACCCAGGCGTCGCCCGGCGTGTACGGCGTCGCGAGCAGGAGCTCGTCGGCGAGCTCGAGGGTGCGGCTCAGGTCCGAGACGCGATCGGCGACGATCGGATCGTCGGGCTGCTCGTTGCCGAACGCGCGCGCGGCGCGGACGTTGAAGCTCGACGACCAGCAACCGAGGAGGCCGGGGGACACGGCGCCGACCGCCACGAGGGCGAGCGCGGGGAGAGCCCGTCGCCAGCGGTCGAGCATCCTCGCTTGAATACCACGAGGTCGGGTGCCCTGTCGTAGCGGCCGGCCGTCCACGCGCGGGGCCGAGCGCGATCGGCTTCGCGGTCGCTCGAGCCAGGCGCGATCCGCTTCGCGGTCGCTCGAGCCAGGCGCGATCGGCTTCGCGGTCGCTCGAGCCAAGCGCGATCCGCTTCGCGGTCTCTCGAGGTACGCGTCTTGAACGAAGCCGGCCAATGGAGCGCCGATCGCGGACGCGCGCGGCGCGGGAGGTACGGATGGGACGGCTATCGGCGATCGGGCTCTCGGTGGCGGCGCTGGCGTTGGCGAACCAGGCGGACGCGGGCGGCGGGGGTGGAGCGGGGGCGGCTCGGGCAGGCGGGCAGCAGCAGGTCGAGGGGCAGGCCGGCGCCGGCGAGGGAAGACGCGTTGGGCCCTACAAGGCGAACATCGCCGACCTCGCGCGCGAGAACACCGCGTACCGGCGCGTCCTTTTCACCGGAGCTCGCTCCCAGATCGTCGCGATGAGCATCCCGCCGGGGCAGGACATCGGCGAGGAGAAGCACCTGCGCGTCGAGCAAATCATCGTGATCGTGAGCGGGACCGGACGCTCGACCCTCGACGGCGTCGAGTCGCCGATGGGACCGGGGGACGTCATCGTCATCACGCCCGGGACCGAGCACGACGTCGTCAACACCGGGAGCGCGCCGCTGAAGCTCTACACGATCTACACGCCGCCGAACCACATCGACGGCCGCGTCCACCCGACGAAGGCGGACGCCGAGCGAGACGCAGCCGACGAGGAGCTCGGCCGGCGGGTGGAGTCCGGCGCCGCGGCGCCGGGCGGCCGTTGACGGGCTCGTCACCCGTTCGCACATTCGTGCGCATGGCGATGAGCGACACCCGACGAGGCGCGCCCGCGCTCGGTCGTCCCGCGCGGCGCGCCCTCGCCAACTACGCACGAACGGGGCTGCTCCTCGCGGCGCTCACCGCGCTGGTCGTCGCGATCGCCGGGTGGCTCGGCGGCACCGGCTGGGCGGCGGGGGCGCTCGTCCTCATGGGCGTGATGAACTTCGCGTCCTGGTACTGGTCCGACCGCATCGTGCTCGCGCTCCACCACGCGCGCCCGATCGAGCCGCGCGAGGCGCCGGGGCTGTACGCCGCCGTCCACCGGCTCGCGGGGCGCGCCGGGATCCCGGCGCCGCGCGTCTTCTACGTGCCCGATCCCGCGCCGAACGCGTTCGCGACGGGGCGCGATCCCGAGCACGCGGTCGTCGCCGTGACCGACGGGCTGCTCCAGATCCTCGACGACCGCGAGCTCGAGGCGGTGCTCGCGCACGAGCTCTCCCACGTGCTCAACCGCGACATCCTCATCGCGAGCATCGCGGCGACGATGGCGGGCGCCATCTCGCTCCTCGCCCGCATGGCGGGCTGGGCGCTGATGTTCGGCCAGCGCGGCGCCGGCGACCGCGAGGGACCGAGCCCGCTCTCGGGCTTGCTCATGGTGCTGGTCGCCCCGATCGTCGCCCTCCTCCTGCAGCTCGCGGTGTCGCGGAGCCGCGAGTACGGCGCCGACGCGACCGGCGCGCGCCTCGCCGGCGATCCCGAGGCGCTCGCCAGCGCCCTGCTCAAGCTCGAGCAAGTCGCGCGCCGTGTGCCCATGCGCACGGCCGATCCCGCGACCTCGCACCTCTACATCGTCGCCCCGCTCGGCGGGTTGGCCTCGTCGATCGTCGAGCTCCTCTCCACCCACCCGCCCATCGAACGGCGCGTCGAGCGGCTGCGGGCGATGGCGGTCTGAGCCCGGGAGCGCAGCCGCCGGCGTCGATGACCGGCGTCAGCCCGAGGCTCGTCGTTCGGCCGTACGATTCTCGGGTGCGGATCCCTCCTGCTCTCCCCGGTGGAGCCCTGATCGCGCTCCTCACCTCGATGGGTCCAGCGGCCTGCGCCGCGGACGAGACCGAGACCTGCAGCTTGATCGGCTGCGCCGCGCCCCTCGAGGTGCGATTCCAAGCGTCCGCCTGGCCCGCGGGGACGTACGCGGTCGAGGTCCAAGCCGACGGCGTCGCGGCCAGCTGCGAGATCGCCATCCCGTTCGGGTGCGACGACCACGCGACGTGCACGCCGGCCCAGCCGACCTGGATGCTCGAGCTCTCGGGCTGCGCGCTGCCGAGCGGGCAACAGTCGATCGCCGGCGTCATGTTCATGGACGCCGCGACCGCGCCGGCGTCGGTCGACGTCACCGTCCGGCGCGACGCGCAGGTGCTCGCCACCGGTCACTTCGACCCGACCTACACGACGTCGCGGCCCAATGGGCCGGACTGCGAGCCCGAGTGCCGTGGCGCGCCGCCGGGGGATCTGGCCCTGCCGTGAGGGCGGCGCGGCGGCCCGCCGCTGGTACAATGTTCCCCATGAGGCTTTGCATCTTCGGGTTCGTGGGGGTGGTGCTCTCCATGGGGCTCGTCGGGTGCGGTGAGTCCTTCACCAGCACGACGGGGGGTGCCGGCGGCTCGACGGGCAGCACGTCGGGCGCGACGAGCGGCGGGACCACGAGCAGCGGGACGACGAGCAGCGGCGCCGCGGGCGGGACGAGCACGACGTCGACCGGCACCGGACAGGGCGGGCAAGGCGGCTCGGGGACGACGTCGACCAGCTCGGGCTCCGGCGGTGGGTCCACGTCCACCAGCTCGAGCTCGTCGACCTCCGCGTCGACCTCGTCCTCCGGCGGTGGATGCTCGCCGGCGTGCGACGTCGGCCTGGAGTGCTGCGACGGCGTGTGCGTCAACACCGCCAACGACATCAAGAACTGCGGGGCGTGCGGCGTCAGCTGCGGCGGCGAGCACCCCTTCTGCAACGGCACGAGCTGCGACTCGGCGCCCTGCAATGCGAACGTGTGCAGCGGCGGCTCGTTCTGCTGCGGCCTCGCCTGCTGCCCCGACGGCCAGCTCTGCTGCGAGGTCCAGGGGCCGGGGCCGTCGGTGGGGCCGACCTGCCAGGTGCCGGTCGACGGCACGTGCCCCATCGGGTGCCTCGCCTGCCAGTGACGCCGGAGCGGCGGCGCTCGCCTCGAGGTGCGGTGGCTCGCGGACCGAGCCATCACGCCGCGTCCACCGATCGCCCCGGCCTTGACACGACCCGTCGGTCCGGTTGAATGCCGCGGTGCCGGCGCCGCCGCTTCCGACGCGATCCCCTGCGACGGGCGCGCAAGGGCCCGCGTCCGGTCGATCTCCTCGGGCGACCCAACCGCCGGCGCTGCGGTCGCGGCTCGCCGGGCCGGCGACGCTCGCGGCGACGGCGACGCTCGTCGTCGCCCTCGATCTCGCGCTCGCGATCCGACCTCGCGTCTCGCTGGCGCTGACCGCGCTCGAGCTCACCCTGCTTCTGCCCTGGATCGCGACCCTGACGCGCCGTGAGCCGCCCCACGCCATGCCGGCGCGCGGCTCCGAGCCGTCGAAGCGCTCGTCGATGGGCCGCTTCTTCCTGGCCGGCGTCCCGCTCGCGCTGCTGCTCGCGTGCCTGGGCGCCAAGTGGCGCGTGCTGGGCGACGTCGCGGTCGAGGGCCCGGCCGGGTACGTCGCCCTCTACCGGACCTATGCCGGCGTGGCGTTCGTCATCTCGGTCGCCGGGCTCGTCGGGCTGCACCGCATCGAGCGCTTCCTGGCGACGATGGCCGATCACCCGGCGCGGCTGATGGTGCTCTCGTTCGGGCTCACCGCGCTGCTCGGCGGGCTCTTGCTCACGCTGCCGCAGTCGCTGCAGCGCACCACCGACGGCTCGCTCATCGACGGGGTCTTCACGTCGGTGAGCGCGGTCTGCGTGACCGGCCTCGCGGTCAACAACATCTCGACCACGTACACCCTGTTCGGTCAGGTGGTGATCGCCATCCTCATCCAGCTCGGCGGCCTCGGGATCATGGTGCTCTCGGCGTTCTTCGCCATCGTCTCGGGGCAGCGGCTGCGCGTCCGGAGCGCGGCGGTGATGGCCGAGATGATCGACAGCGACTCGCTCGCGAGCCTGCGCCGCACCGTGACCTCGATCGTCCTCTTCACGTTGGTCATCGAGGCCGCGGGGGCCGGGGTGCTCTACCAGGGCTTCATGGAGTACGAGGACGTGGGCCTGCCCCCGGGAGCCTCGCCCCTCTCGGGCGCGGGCAGCCATGTCTGGGCCGCGGTGTTCCACTCGATCAGCGCCTTCTGCAACGCCGGCTTCTCGCTCTGCCGCGACGGGCTCGTCCCGCTCGCGGACTCGGTGACGGTGTCCGGCGCGATCATGGCGCTCATCGTGCTCGGCGGCCTCGGCTTCCCGGTGCTCGACGAGCTGCTCGGGGCCGCCTGGACGCGCGTGCGGGGCCGCCGGCCGCCGCGGCTCACCCTGCACGCGCGCACGGTGCTGCTCACCACCGCCGTCCTCGTCGCGGGCGGCACCGCCGCGTTCCTCGTGCTCGAGTGGAGCGCGACGATGCGCGAGCTCTCGTGGCCGACCCGCTTCCTCGCCGCCGCGTTCCAGTCGGTGACCACGCGCACCGCCGGGTTCAACACCATCGACTTCGGCGCGGTCCGCCCGGCGACGCTGATGATGACCTGCATGTTGATGTTCGTCGGCGCGGGGCCGGGATCGACCGCGGGGGGCATCAAGATCACCACGCTCGCCGTCCTCTACGCGGCGCTCCGCGCCGAGCTCCGGGGCCACGAGCCGCGGCTGCTCCAGCGAGCGTTGCCCGCCGCGACGGTGCGGCGCGCGACGGGGCTCGCGTTCCTCAGCGTCCTCATCGTGATGGGCGTCCTCTTCGTCCTGCTCCTCATCGAGCCGCACGGCCCGCTCCAGCTGGCCTTCGAGACCATCAGCGCCTTCGCGACGGTGGGGCTCTCGACCGGGATCACCGCCTCGCTCACGGCGCCGGGCAAGCTGATCGTGGCCGCGACCATGTTCGCGGGCCGGATCGGGCCGCTCACGCTGGCGCTGGCCCTGGCGACGAGGAGCGAGCCCGCCGCGTTCCGGCTGCCGGAGGAGAGGGTGGGGATCGGGTGATGGCGTCGAGGCATTCGGAGACAAGATGAAGGTCAAGCGCGTGCTGGTCATCGGGCTGGGCCGCTTCGGCTCGGCGATCGTCGAGAACCTCTGGCAGAGCGGCGCCGAGGTCATCGCCGTGGACGAGAGCGCCGACGCGGTCGACGCCGTGAAGGACATCACCTCGGCGGCGTTCGTCGGCGACGCGACCTCGCTCAAGGTCCTCGAGGGCATCGGCGCCAAGGACGTCGACGCCGCGGTGGTCACGTACGGCGAGCATTTCGAGCCCGCCGTGCTCTGCGTCGCGTCGCTGGTCCGCCTCGGCGTGCGCGAGGTCATCGCGCGCGCCGCGACCGATCGCCAGTCCGACATCCTGCGGGCCGTCGGCGCCACGCGCGTCGTGCAGATCGAGGCGGAGATGGGCCGCCGCCTCGGCGCGGACCTGACCATGCCGCTCGCCGTCGATCTGATCGAGCTCGCCAGCCACTACCGCGTCGTGCCCTGGGACGCGCAAGGCCCGCTCGTCGGCCACACCCTCGCCACCGCCGCGATCCGGCAGCGCTACAAGCTCAACGTCCTCGGTGTGCGGCCGAGGGGCGCCACCGCCACCGGAGCCAAGCCCAAGATCGAGGCGCCCTCGCCTGATTACGTCATCGGCGACGGCGACACGCTGCTCCTCGTCGGCGAATCCCAGGACGTGAGCCGCTTCGTCGCGGAGGTCGGCAGCGGAGGGTGAGCCTCTGTCAGCAGGGGGGGGGGGGGGGGGGGGGGGGGGGGGGGGGGGGGGGGGGGCGGGGGGCGCGGGGGCGCGGGGGGGGGGGGGGGGGGGGGGGGGGGGGGGGGGGGGGGGGGGGGGG
>CAYJPW010000098.1:34350-37805 GCA_964372055.1 uncultured Polyangiaceae bacterium | reverse complement strand
GGCGCGAGCCGCCCACCGCCAGCCAGGCGATCACCGCGGCGAGCGCGAGCGCCGACGCCGCCAAGGTGAGCACGCGGCCGCGCGGCGCCGCCCCGACCGGGCGCAGCGACGGGCTCAGCGTCTCGTGCGCCGAACGGGGCGAGCGTTCGGCCGATGCGGCGCCTTCGCGCCCCGAGGGCGGCGGCAGCGACGGGAGCGCCGCTGCCGGCCGTACGACCGAGCCGGTGCTCTCGACACAGCCGCGCGCGGCGTCGAGCGCCTCGAGCAGCGCTCCGGCCGATGGATAGCGATCGGCCCGCGGCTTGGCGAGGCAGCGCGCCACCACCGCCTGGATGGGCGGAGGCACGGTGTCGGGCAGGGGCGGGTAGGGCTCCTCGGCGATCCGCGGGAGCAGTGCCTGGTAGGTCGGTGCGACGAACGGATGGCGGCCGGTGAGCATCTCGTAGAGGACGACGCCGAGGGACCAGACGTCGGTCCGGCGATCGATCGCCGCCTCGCCGAGCGCCTGCTCCGGGCTCATGTAGGCCGGCGTGCCGAGCAGCGGCTGGCGCGCGCGCGCCTCGCCCCCGTCGCCGCGGGCGGCCCCCGGCTCGGCGTGCGCGACGCCGAAGTCGAGCAGCTTGACGATCGTTCCGCCGGTCGGCGCCCGCGCGAGGAACACGTTCTCGGGCTTGACGTCGCGGTGGACGATCCCGGCCTCGTGCGCCGCGGCGAGCCCGCGGGCGATCTCGGCGGCGATGGCGAGCGCCTCCGCAGGCTCGAGCGACCGCGAACGCGGATCGCGCCTGGGCTCGAGCGACCGCGAACGCGGATCGCGCCTGGGCTCGAGCGGCCGCGAACGCGGATCGCGCCTGGGCTCGAGCGGCCCCGCCTCGGCGAGCCGCTGCGCGAGCGCGATCCCGTCGAGCAGCTCCATCGCGAGGTAGAGGTCCCCGCCGGGGCTCAGCTCCCCGACATCGCCCACGTCGACGATGTTGGGGTGGCGCAGCCGCGCCGCCGTCTGCGCCTCCGCCAGGAAGCGCGCCCGCGCCTCGGGGCCGGTGCGCTCGGGGAGCGCCGCGATCTTGAGGGCGAACTCCTTGCCGAGCAGCTCGTGCCGCGCCGCCCAGACGTGCCCCATCGCGCCGGCGCCGACGGGCCGGAGCAGCCGGTAACGCCCGGCGATGAGATCCCCGACCTTGGCCATGGAGCGGCGAGCCCGCCGGCGGCCAGTCTACCAGATGCGCGACGCCGAGGAGCGCAGCGGCTACTCGTCGTAGCCGCCCTCGTACCCGGGGTTCGCGTAGCTCGAGCTCGAGTAGCTGCTCGAGGAGCTCGAGTACGACGACGAGGACGAGGACGAGGCCGTCCCCACGAAGCTCGCCTGGCCGGTGACCGCGGGCGTCGCCTGGCCGACCTGCACGATGAACGAGAGGAACGCCGCAGGCTTGAGCCCCTCGTCGGGGCCGGCGGGGTTCATGATGTAGTTGACGCCGGCGCCGGCGAGGAAGCCGAGCGACGTGGTGTTGCCGCCCTGGCCGAGGACCGGCAACGTCGGCGCGATGCCGATGTAGCCGAGCAGGCCGACGCGATCGTCGTCGAGCGTCTGGACGAAGCCGCCGATCTGGGCGGCGATCGGGAACGCCTTGCGATCGACGGGATCGTAGCTGTCGATGGCGAGCGCGACGCCGACGGCGCTGAGCACCTTGCGGGTGATGAGCGGCCGCTCCACCCACGGGGCGCGCGTCACCTGGATCGACGCCAGCATCGCCGGGATGGTGAGGTAGGCGCGGAGGCAGCTGCCCGCGGCGTCGAGCGTCTCGAAGTTCGTCTCGCCGCAGAGCGGGGCGGTGTGCACCGTCACCGAGCCGAGCAGCCGGCGCGAGAAGCGGCGCTGGCCCCCGTCGGACATCGTGCCCGCCTTGAGCGCCAAGCTCACGCGCGCCGCGTCCGAGAGGAGGGTGACCTTGCCGTTGGGGCTGAGCGGATCGGTGTAGACGGCGACGCGCAGGCGCGACTCGCCGTCGAACGTGAGCGCCGGGATGAGGAACTCGGAGTCGCTCGGCGTGACGATCCACTCGGTCGGCGTGATCACCTCGTTGGGCGCGCCGTTGGGCTTCATCGAGGGAATGTCGGTCCGCTCGATGGTCACGTAGAGCGCGAGCGGCGCGACCAGGCGTCGCTTGAGCTGACCGCCGATGTGGATCCGGCAGTTGCCCCGCTGCAGCGGCTCGGGCGCGATGATCAGCGAGCGGTGATCGAGCGGCTGCCCCGAGGGCGTGGACGCGGGGATGACGCCGGCTCGCGGCGGCGGCGGCGAGAGCCTCGGCCCGTCGGGCGGCTTCGCGCCCTTGGCCGCGGTCGGCGGCTTCGCTCCGGGCGGAGCCTTCGCGCCGGGAGGCGCCGCGCCGGGCGGCGGCTTCGCCCCAGGAGGCGCCGCGCCAGGGGGCGCCTGCGGGAGCCCGCCGGGGCCCGGCGGCGCCTTGAGCAGGCGCGGCCCGCAGTCGATCGACAGATCGCGGGCGATGTCGGGGAAGAGCAGGCGCGCCGGGCTCGTCGAGACGAGGTCCTCGAGGGCCGGCAGCTGCACGCGGTAGGTGACGTTGACGACGTTGCCGGTCGCGGGCTTCTCGAGGTTGAAGGCGGTGACGCGGATCCAGCCGCCGTTCGGGAAGATGCGGAGGACCTTGCCGTCGGGCTTGCCGCAGCCGCCGGAGGCGACCTCGAGCACGGGGACGGTGAAGGTCCGGCGGAACGGCTGCACGCGCGCGTTGCCGCAGCTGTCGACGATCGCGAGGTAGCGGAAGTCGGCGATCTCGCTCCGCTCGGGCCACTCGAGCCCGAGCGTGAGCTCCCCCGAGTCGGGCTCCGGAGGGCGCGGCGTCCCGTCGATGCACGCCTGCACCTTCTCGGGCTTGGGCGGCGCCGCCCCGTCGCCCACGTCGATCGGCTTGTAGGCGCAGACGTGGTTGTAGTTGCGCCGCCCGATCAGCATCGGGTCGAAGTCGAGCCGCTGCCGGCCGCTCTCCTCGCGGCCGAAGATGTTGACCGGGAGCGGCAGCGCCGGCGTCTGGAGCTTGATCGAGCGGAGCATCCCGTTGCCGACGCTGCTGCCGCCCTGATCGCCGACGCTGGTGCTGCAGCCCGAGGAGCACAGCCACTTGCCGCCGCGCCGCGCCGACTCGATCGGCACCGGATCGACGTCGCGCACGCTGACCCAGACCTTGGACGAGTCCGGGAAGATCTCGCTGATCTTGCCGACCGGCCCGGTGCCGCTGTCGGGCCCTGGCGTGCGCAGGATCTGGAGGCTGCCGCTGAAGTCGAGGGGCTTGCCCGCGCCCGAAGGCGCCGGCCCCGAGGGGCGCGTCGGCGGCGGCTCTTCAGGCTCCTCGCCGCCCTCGTCCTCCTGGGCGTAGGCGGCGGGCGCGGCGCCGGCGCGCCGCGCCGCGCCGGCCGCGCGCCCCGCCCTGGCGCGC
>CAYJPW010000098.1:0-34340 GCA_964372055.1 uncultured Polyangiaceae bacterium | reverse complement strand
CCGGCCCCCCCCCCCCCGCGCCCCGGGGGGGTGGGGGGGGGGGGGGCGCCGGGCCCCCCCCCCCCCCCACGGCCGCGAGCACCGCGATGGCGCGCAGCGACCACCCCGTCCAGGGCATGAGCGCGCGCCAGAGAGCTTCGATCCTTCCGGGTTGATGCGGTCGCAAGACGCCCTCCACGAGGGTTTTTCGGGGCCGCTTCCAAGAGCGAGCGGACCGGGTCGTTCGGTTCGGCGCTGGCCGGGGGCGCGGGGCCCCTACTGGACGATCACCTCCGCGGCGGCGCAGTCGGGGGAGGCGAGGAGGCGCGGCGTGACGTGCAGCGTCGCGGTGCCGGGGGCGAGCCCCGATCCGTCGACCAGGATCCCGTTGGGCCCGCTGACGGTCACCGAGACGCCGTCGTCGAGCTCGATGATCCCGGGGTTGTCGAAGGAGAGATCGATCGCCATCGTGATCGGGTCGCGGTTCGCGTCGTAGGCGCCGATTTGGTAGAGCGGCTGCGAGACGTCGCCGGCGATGATCGGCGTCGTGACGATGGTGCTGACGCGGAGCAGGCGCGGCTCCGGATCGACGTCGAGCACGACGTCCGGAGGGGCGTCGTCGCCCGACTGCTGGCCCGAGCTGAGCGCGAGCTTCAGGCCCTCGCCGCCGATGTCGCTGAAGCACACGTAGAAGCGGGGCGACTCGCCGTCGGGGCCGAGCAACAGCGGCAGGCGCGACTCGCGCGAGGCGCAGTCGTCGACGAGCGAGAGCCCGACCTCGGAGGAGAGCGTCTCCACCAGGACCGGCGCGTTCTCGACCACGCTGGGCACGTTGCTCGGCGGCGTGGCGCGGGCGTACGCCTCGATGGCGCGGATCTTCCCGGGCCGCCACTTCTCGTCGGGCTGGTTGTCCACGGGCGCGAGCGTGCACTCGAGGCCGGTGAACTCGGCGTTGATGTGCGAGGTCGGCGTGCCGAGCACGAGCTCGAAGTTCGAGGCGTCGCTGGGCAGCCCGGGCGGGTTGATGGGGATCGGCGCGGTGGCGATCCCGGTGTCGGACCAGGTCACGCGCACGGTCGAGTTGCCGGACCAGTCGCTCTCGGATCGAGCGATGAACTTCGCGTGGCCCGACTCGTCCGCCGTGCAGCGGAACGCGCCTTCGATGTTCTCGCAGGTGGGCGTGTCTTTTTCGTCCGGATCGGGGACGAGGACGAGCGCCTGTGGCGGATCGATCCGCACGAAGACGTAGGCGCCGTACGCGGCCTCGGAGCCCTCGTTGATGGTGAGGGTCACCCTCGTGAAGAACGGGGATTGGCGCGCTCCCTCGGGCGCGCCCTCGGCGCCCAGGTTGTTGGTCGCGTAGAGCGCCGACGCCACGTCCTTCTGGATGAGGACGGTGCCGTTCTTCGCGAGCGGGTAGCCCTTCTCGATGCAGGAGCCGGCGCCGGCGGCGACCGCGGCGGCCGAGGCCGCGACCAGCGCGGCCCTGAGAGTCCGCGAGGCGCTCACTTTTGATAGATCTCGGTGTACTCGGTGCCGAGCGGGTGGCGGTGCCAGACGTAGGCGCTCGCCGGGTAGCCGCTCTCGTCGGTGAAGTCGCACTGGCCGAGCTCCCACTCCGTGTGCCAGACGCTGGCGCCCGTCGCGGGGTCGATCGACGCCGAGTGCGCCGAGACGTCGAAGTCGGCCGCGTCGGGAGGATGCCCCGCGCGCTCGGGCGCGACGACGTACGGCAAGAGCGCCTCGAGCGGCACCCGGGCGACCTTGCCGCCGGGCAGGTGGATCATGCAGACGTCTTCCTTGGAGGTGTCGGCCATGGTTCTTGTTCCCTGGAGCGCTCCGCGCGTGTTCGCCCCGATCAAACGCGGAGCATAACGAAAAACGATCCCCGAAGGGTAGGTGCGTTCGGGATACCTGCGGTCGGCGCCCCCTCACGATCGGGCGTGCGCCGAGTAGACCTTGGCCTTCGGCTCGCCGTATGAGCGAGCCAGGCGGTCCTCGGGAGAGTCTCCCCGGCCGGGCCGCCCGGGAAGAGGATCGACCCGTGGAGAGTAGAGGACGCAGGTTCGACGGCGGTGACCCGGAAAGCTTCATGGTCGGCTACAGTGGAGAGCGCGTGACGACCCTGACCAGGGACAGCGCCGCCGACCCGCGCATCGGGACGATGGCGGG
Source organism: uncultured Polyangiaceae bacterium (assembly GCA_964372055.1). Classification (GTDB taxonomy): domain Bacteria; phylum Myxococcota_A; class Polyangia; order Polyangiales; family Polyangiaceae; genus CAYJPW01. Next base: position 32,189 of record CAYJPW010000098.1, on the reverse strand, counting down.
GAAGTACCGGATCCTGCGCCTCATCGGGCGCGGCGGCATGGGCAGCGTCTACGAGGCGCAGCACGTCGCGCTGGGCAAGCACGTCGCGCTCAAGTTCGTCGTCGTCGGCAAGGACGCCGATCCGGCGGCGCTGGGGCGCTTCCACCGCGAGGCGCGCGCGGTCTCGGCCGTCGAGAGCGCCCACATCGTCCAGGTGTTCGACACCGGCGAGACCGACGCCGGCGAGCCCTTCCTGGTCATGGAGCTGCTCCACGGCGAGGACCTCGCGACCCGGCTGCGCAGGCTGGGGCGGCTCGACGTCGCCGACGCGGTCGGGCTCGTCATCCAGGCGCTCCGCGGTCTCCGCCGTGCCCACGCGGCGGGGATCGTCCACCGCGACCTCAAGCCCGAGAACCTCTTCTTGATGACGGGGGAGGACGACACGACGCACGTCAAGATCGTCGACTTCGGCCTCTCGAAGATGCGCGTCCTGCTCGGATCGAGCGAGGTCATCGGGCCGCCGGGACCGATGCACATCACCCAGGACGGCGCCAACGTGGGGACGCCGCTCTACATGTCGCCCGAGCAGGTGGAGGCCCTGCCCGACGTCGACCACCGCAGCGATCTCTGGTCGATCGGCGCCATCCTCTACGAGACGCTCGCCGGCGTGCCGCCGTTCCCCGAGACGTCGTATGCGCGCCTGGTCATCGCCATCTGCCAGCGCGATCCCAAGGACCTCGGGGCGCTGGTGCCCGGCCTGCCGGTGCCGGTGAAGGAATCGGTCTCTCGCGCGCTGGCGCGCGATCGCGACCGGCGCTTCCAGTCGGCCGACGAGTTCCTCCAGGCGCTCGCCGGCGCCATGCGCCAGCCGCTCGGCGACTCGCGGCCCGGACACGAGCGCGCCCCCGGCCCGCTCGCGGCGAGCTCGGCCCTCGGGGCCCCCGCGCCCTCTGCGCCGGGCGGCGCCCCGAGCGGCGAGGTGCCGAGCGCCCAGGTGCTCTCGGCCGCGAGGGCGTTGACGCCGGAGCCCGCCGCCGCCGAGCCCAAGAACCAGACGGCCGCGGGCGCGACGATGTGGCTGAGCCAGACGCCGTCGTTCGCGATCTGGCGCGGCGAGGTCCAGGCGCCGGACCGGCTCCGCATCGAGGGGCGCGACGGCGCGCTCCACGAGCTCCGCCTCGAGCCGGTGGGCCCGCTCAAGCTCGGCCGCACCGACCGCGTCGGCGACGAGAAGAACGAGCTCGTCTACCCCGACGTCGCCTCGCGCCTGGCGGCGACGCTGCGCCACGACGGGGTCCGCTGGTGGCTCAAGCGCCGCGACGAGTGCAGCGTGCCGGTGCAGATAGGCGCCCGCGCCCTCCAGCGCGGCGAGGAGGCGCCCTTCGTCCACGGCACGCTGGTGACGGTCGGCGGCATGCGCGCGGTCATGGTCGATCGCCGCTACGTCACCCCCGCCGTCCCCGCCGGCGCCGTCGACGGCGTCACCGGGCTGCTCGCGCGCGCGGGCGTCGAGCAGGAGGTCGCCGCGTTCCTGCAGGGCCAGCGCGCCGGCGCGCTCGTTTTGGTGCGCGGCGGCCACGGCGTCGGCCAGAAGGGCGGCGACGAGTACGCGCCGCTCGCGCGGGCGAGCCTCGCCATCCACCGGGCCTGGCCGAGCCTCGTCGCCGGCGTGATCGACGCGCCGGGCGGCGCCGGCGGCGCGCCGGCCGGCACCGTCGCGCTGCTCGCGCCCGGCGAGCCCGCCGAGATCGCCGCCATCGCCAGGCGCGCGCTCGAGCTCGGGCGCGAGGCCGGGCTGCCCACGCCGGCGTGCGGCTTCTGGCCGCTGATCGGCGACGCCAACGAGGCCGGCCGCGAGATCGAGCTCGCGTTGCACGCGATCCAAGCGTCGGCCGAGGCGACGCAGGGCCAGGTCGTCTCGCTCCGCGACACGCCGCAGAACGTGCGGTTCGCGACCCAGGCCGAGGTGCTGACCGCGTCGCGCGAGGCGAAGCGGGCCACCCTCCTCTTCGCGATCGAGGAGCAGAACGCGCTCGCCCTCGTCGGGCCGCAGGTGATCTCGGCGCTCGAGCAGGAGCTCGCCGCCGTGGTGGCGACGCACGCGGGGCAGGGCGCCGCCGTCGCCACGCTGGCGCCCGGCGTCGTCGGCGCCTGCGTGAGCAAGAAGGGCGATCCCGCGGTCATGGGCAACGCGGTGCAGTGCGAGTGGCACTCGCGCCCGCCGGTCATGGACGGCAAGGTCGAGCTGCCGCGCACCCTCTCGTGGGAGATCCTGCACGGCTCGGACGCGCACACGCGCGCGCAGGAGATCTCGCGCGAGTGCGCCGATCCCCACGGCGTGCTCTCGGCGCTCTCGGGGGGCCTACCGTACCCGATCGCCGGGCGCGTTCACGCGGCGATCGCCGCCTCGAGCGCCATCGAGCGGGTCAAGATGCTCTTCGACGTGCTCGAAGGCACCTGGCGCTTCATCGCCACCGTGCTCGCCTCGGCTTACTTCGCCAAGCGCGCCGCGCCCGGCGAGACGCCCAAGGGCTTCGAGCAGATGGTCGAGTTCCAGCGCCGCACCGGGACCCGCGAGGGCCTCGCGCTCGGCACCTGGCGCGAGCTGGCGCGCATCGCCGCGAAGGGGTTCGAGGACTCGGGCGATCCCATCGGCGCGATGGCCAAGGACGTGCTCAACGTCAAGCTCTCGCACAACCAGACGTTCGACACGCTCTCGAACCTGATGCACGTCGAGCGCAACAGCTTCGCGCACGGCCACTACAACGAGGCCCGCGCCGCCGCCGATCTGCCGGAGTTCGAGCAGATGACGCGGACCTTCCTCCGCGCGCTCCGGCCGCTCTGCGCCTGGACGCTCGTCACCGTCGAGAAGACCGAGCCCGATCTCTACGGCGAGGTGCAGACGGTGGAGTTCATCGATCACACCGGCCCGTACAACAGCGGGACGAGGCGCCGCATCGGGCTGCAGAGCCCGGTGCGCCTCGCCAACGTCGTCTACCTGGCGCGGTGGCGCGAGGGCCTGGTGCTCCCGCTCGAGCCGCTCGTGCGCCGCGTCGCCACCGAGGACAAGTTCGACATCTACTGGATGGACCACCTCCCGCGGCCGGGCCAGTGCACGATGAGCTCGGCGGTGGACGGCGCGACCATCAAGGTCGCGTGCGACGCGCGGCGCCTGCCGCCGCTGATGCGCACGCTCGTCGGCGGCTGATGTCGACGCCCGGCGAGACGCCGCGCGAGCGGGCGCAGGGCGACGTGCTCGACGGCCGCTACCGGCTCGTCGAGCGCCTCGGCCGCGGCGGCTTCGGCGACGTCTGGCGCGCCGAGGAGCTCTTGCCGGGCGGCGCCTCGTTCCGCGAGGTCGCGCTCAAGCTCCTGGCCGGCGGCGTGACCGACGCGGCCTACTGGGCGGAGGAGGCCAAGCTCCTCGCCTCGTTCCGCCACCCGTCGCTGGTGACCATCTACGCGGCGGGCCTCCTCCACGACGCGCCCGGCGAGGCGCAGGCGACGCAGCCCTACGTGGCGATGGAGCTGCTCATCGGCGACACGCTCGCCGATCGGCTCAAGCAGCGAGGGCGGCTGCCGTGGCGGGCGGTGCTCCGCTGGGCGCGCGACGTCGCCGCGGCGCTCGACGTCATCCACCGCCACGCCGTGGTCCACCTCGATCTCAAGCCGGCGAACCTCTTCCTCACGGCCGAGGGCGCGCTCAAGGTGCTCGACTTCGGCATCGCCAAGCGCGCCGGCGCGCCGGCGTCGCGCCGCGCCCCGCCGGTCGCGTCGGGCAGCGATCTCGCCAGCCTGGAGACCGCCGCGTTCATGGCCGCGGATCACACCGCGTTCGCGGCGACCCGGCCCGCCGACGCCACCGAGCGGGCGGTCATCGGCACGCCCGGCTTCATGGCGCCCGAGGTGCTCGAGCACGGCGAGCCCACCGCCGCGACCGACGCGTACGCGCTCGCCGTCTGCATCGTCCAGCTCACCACCGGACACTTCCCGCAGGCGGTCGAGGACGAGCCGTCGCTCTGGACCGATCCGAGCGCGGTGAGCGCCTGGTGGCACGAGCTCCGGGCCGCGACGCTCAAGGGCGAGCTCCGCGATCTCGCCGCCGATCCGGCGGGGCTGCCCCGCGGCGTCGTCGCGCTGCTCGAGCGGCTGCTCGCCGTCGATCCCGAGCGGCGGCGGGTCGTGCCCGGCGGGCTCTTCGCGCTCCTCGACGAGGCGTGGGTGCGGCCGCACGGCGTCCCCGATCCGCCCTACCTCGGGCTCGAGCCGTTCGGCCCGGAGCACGAGGGGATGCTCTTCGGCCGCGACGACGACATCGCCCGCCTCGGCCGCGAGCTCGAGTACGAGCCGTGCGTCGTGCTCCAGGGCGCCCGCGGCGTCGGCAAGTCGTCGCTCGCCCGCGCGGGCCTCGTGCCCTACCTCGCGCGCCGCGGCGCCGACGACAAGGACGACTGGACCCTGGTGCGCGTCGATCCGCGCGAGGGCGACGCCGCGCTCGACGCCGCGCTCGCGGCCCTCGATCCGTCGCTCGCGGGCAAGGGGCTCGACGAGCTCGCGGCGGCCTCCGAGATCGCGCCGGCGGGCACGGTCCTCCTGATCGATCCCCTCGAGGCGGCCGCCGCCGAGCAGGCCCCGCGCCTCGCGGCGCTGCTCGAGGCGCTCTGCGCGGCCCCTCGCAAGAAGGGCCTGCGCGCCGTCGCCTCCGTCCGCGAGGAGAGCACGGCGGCGCTCCTGGCGACGCCGCTGGGCGCCGCGGTGCGTGCTTCGCTCCGGTACGTCGGCGGGCCCACGGCCGCCGCCGTCGACGACCTCGTCGCCGGGCCGGCGCGCCTCGCGGGCGCGGTCGTGCGCGGCGCGGGCGCCGTGAGCGCCGACATCCAGCGCGAGCTGCGGGCCGACGGCGGGCACCTGCCGTTCGTGGCGCTGGCCCTCGCCGCGTGGTGGGAGACGCGCGAGCCGGGCGAGGGCGCGACGGTCCTCACCGGCGCTCGCTGGAAGGAGCTAGGCGGCCTCACCGGCGCGCTCGGGCGCCACGCCGATCGCGTCGTCGAGGCGATGCCCCGCGCCGAGCGCGCGCTCGCCGGCGAGCTCTGCGCACGGCTCTCGTCGACCGACGGCTCACCGGTGCGATGGGCGCGCTCCGAGCTCATCGCCGCCGCCGGCGTCGCGCGCGGCTCGGAGCGCTGGACGGAGGCGGAGGCGGTGCTCGTGGCGCTGGCGCGCGCCCACGTCATCCGCGCCCGGGGCGACGAGATCGAGATCGCCCACGCGGCGCTCCTCGAGAGCTGGTCGTTCCTCGTCTCGGCGCGGTTGTCCGCGATGGACCGCATCGCCTTCCGCGAGCGGCTCAAGGAGGCGGCGCTCGCCTGGGACCGCGCCGGCGGGCACCGCGATCTCCTCTGGCGCGGCGCCGTCCTCGCCGAGCTCGGCGCGGATCGCGACGGCGCGCTCGCGGGGCTCGCGCCCGTCGAGGAGGAGTTCGTCCGCGCCAGCCGGCGCGCGGCCAGGCGGGGCGCGTGGATCCGGCTCGCGCTCGTCGCGCTCGGCTGCTTGGTGATCGCCGGCGGGCTGCTCCTGCGCTCGCTCTCGGAGCGCCGCGAGGCCGAGGCGATGCGCGAGAAGGAGGAGGCGCTCGCCCGCGCCTACCTCTCCGACGTCCTCTCCAAATCGCGCCGCACCGAGGACCCCTACCAGTGCGCGGCCTGGATCGTCGAGGCGATGGAGAAGCGCTCCGCCGACGGGATGCTCCCGCTCGATCTCGCGAGCGCGGTCGGCAACGTCCCCCAGGCGAAGTTCCTCACGCTCGACCAGATCAGCGGGCCGATGTTCCCCTGGGACGACCGCTGGCTCATCGGCCAGGGCTGGGGCGGGGCGATGGTGGTCGTCGATCTGCGCCCCAGCGATCCCGACGTCATCGAGCACGTCGATCTCGATTTCGATCCCGAGAAGGACAAGCTCGAGGGCTTCCGCGAGCCGCGGGTGCTCGCCGTCCGCCCGCACGCCGATCCGCTGGTGGAGAAGGTGCCGTTCGCCTTCGACTCGTCGATCGTTACCCGCTCGGTCTCGGGCGACGTGCGGGTGTGGCGGATGCGCGAGAAGGGCACCGTCGCGCTCGCGGCGATCGCGCCGATGCGCTGCACCGGCGCGGTGCGCACCGCCGAGGCGGCGCCGGTCGTCGCCTGCGCCACCGACGAGGGGATCGCGCGCTGGGACCTCCGCTACCCCAAGGAGTTCGCCGTCGACAAGACGCGCTTCCTCGGCAACGTTCTCGACGTCTCGCCCGACGGAGCCCGCGTCGCCGCCGCGAACCGCCACAAGGTCCTGCTCTGGTCGCCCGACACCTCGCAGGCCGTCGAGTACACCGCGCGCGGCTACGTCGCGCTCGCCCGCTGGAGCCCGCGCGACCGCGTCATCGCCCTGATCGAGGGCGGGACGACGGAGGTCGTCGACCTCGACCGCCCCACCGCCCCGATCTTCGAGGCGCCGACCGAGCTCGCCCCGGTGGCGGCGCGCTGGGACGAGGGCGGCCTCGATCTCGCGGTCTGCACGGCGGCGGGCGACGGGCGCTGGCACTACCTCCGCCGCGGCGGCCGGGCCGCCTCCGATCCGCCGCCGCCCGCGTCGAAGACCCCGTGCGTGGCCACGCGGGCCAAGCGGGCGCCGGTGCAGCTGCGCGAGATCCCCGACTTCGGGCCGCTCGGCGAGCGCTACCTCGGCCCCCACGCCCTCGCCGGTGGCTGGAGGCTCTCGGACGGGCGCTGGCTCACGCGCGATCTCGTCCTCGTCCCCTCGGCCGAGCCGGCGGCGCAGTCGCTGCTCCGGTTCCAGGGGCGCACCGGGAGCGGCGCCGTCGAGGACGTGGGCCCGGGCGCCTCGATCGCCACCGTCGTCCGCGCCGGCGACGAGCAGGTCGCGTTCCAGATCGGGGGCGAGATCCGCGTCTACCGGAGTGTCGATGGCAAGCGGGTGAGCTCGCAGAAGGGCAACCTGCTCCACCGCTGCGACGACGGGCGCCTCTTCTCCTGGGCGCGGCAGGGCGACGACACCTGGCGCGTCTTCGACGGCGCGAGCGACGCGAGCATCGGCGTCGTGGCGCGCGAGCCCGGCATCGTGGTGGGCGGCGACGCCGCGTGCTCGACGCTGTTCTGGCAGCGCCTCGACGGCACCCTGATGGCGACGCCGCTCGCGCCCGGCGCCGGCGGCCCGCGGCCGATCGCCGTCGCCGACGGGTACGTCTACGATGCGCGCCGAAGCGCGGCCGGCGCGGGCGTCGCGCCCGGGCTCGTGGTCGCGCTGAGCTCCGGCGCGCTGGCGCGGATCGACGACGGCGGCGACGTGCGCGTCCTCGGCTACGCGACCCCGCGCGCCACGGCGATCGCCGACGGGGCCGAGCCGGGCGAGGTCGCCTACGCCGACGCCAGCGGCGTCGTCCTGCTCCGCCGCCGCGGCGAGGTCGAGCGCGTGCTCGCCGCGCCGGGCGCCGCCTGGGAGGATCTCTCGATGGCGCCCGGCGGCGCGACCATGCTGCTCGCCGCGCCCGATCGGCTCGCCGTGCTCGACCTCGAGCGCCACGAGATCCTGGGCAGCGCGGCGTTCGAGGGCCTCGGTCGGTTGACGCGCTGGGACGCCGAGGGCTCCGTCCTCGCCTGGTCCTTCGATCGCGTCGGCGGCGCCGAGGGGCAGGTGATCCCGCGCGGCCTCGGCCTGGTGCGCGCGGTGGCTCGGCAGGTCTCGAACCTCGAGGTCCGGAACGGCAAGCTCGCGCTCCGGAAGTGACGCGCCATCGCCCGTCGATCCGCTCCCAGCGTTCGGGCGCAAGGGCCTCCGCTACTACTTGAGCGCTTGTGCGTCCGCGAGCACCCGCTCGGCATGCACGCCGGGATCGACCTCGGGGTAGACCTTCGCGACCTTGCCCTCCTTGTCGAGGAGGAAGCTGACGCGCGCCGTCATCCCGAGCTTGAGCGGCACCCCGAAGGCGCCGGCCCAGCGGTGATCCGGATCGGCGAGGATGGGGAAGGGCAGGCTCTGCTCCTTCGCGAACGCCTCGTGGCTCTTCTGATCGTCCGAGGAGACGCCGAGCACCTGGACGCCGGCGGCCTGGTACTTGGTCCACGCGTCGCGGAACGCGCATGCCTCCTTGGTGCAGCCTGGGGTCGCGTCCTTCGGGTAGAAGTAGACGACGACGGGGTGGCCGCGCTCGGCGGCGAGGCGGTGCGTCTCGCCGCGCTGATCCGGCGCGGCGAGGTCCGGCGCGGCCGAGCCGACGGGCAAGAGCCCCTCACCGCCGTCGGGGCGGCGTGCGCCGCCGCACCCGGCGAGCGAGGCGGCGGAGGCCAGGGTGAGCGCGAGGACCGCGCCGCGGAGGCGCACCGTGGAAGCGTGCATGGGCCGACCCTAGCACCGGAAACGGAGCACGTTGAGCTGCCTGTAATCCGGCAGCTCGGCTGTTCCGCGCGAGGAGAGAAGCGACGCCCACGTGCGGCGTGAGTGACGTGCGCCGCCTCCCGCGCTAGAAACGCCTGATGCGTGGCTTTCCTTCTACCAAGGCGTGGATCGGGCTGGCGGTGGCGGCGCTCGGTCTGCCGCTCGCTTGCGCGACGGCGGTCGAGAACCCCATTGCTCAGGGCGGGGGCGGTCCGGGCGGTGACGGTCCGGGCGGCGGCGGCAGCACGACCAGCGTCGGCGGGGCGGGGGGCGGGAGCGGCCCCTGCGTCTTCGCCGAGGACTGCGCCGCGTTCACCGACAACTGCAACACCGGCACCTGCATCAACGGCATCTGCCAGAAGCTCCCGGCGAACGAGGGCACGGCCTGCGACGACGGCAAGGCATGCTCGATCAACGACAGCTGCCAGGCGGGCGTGTGCACCGGGACCACCGAGAAGGCCTGCCCGTCCAGTAACCCGTGCATGGTCGGCAAATGCGATCTCGCGACCGACACCTGCACCGAGGTGCCGGGCAACAACGGCTCGGCGTGCGTCGACGACGATCCCTGCACGCTGACCGCCTCCTGCCAGAACGGCGCCTGCGCGCCCGGTCAGCCCGTCGACTGCTCGTTCCTCGACAGCGTCTGCGGCGTCGGCACCTGCGATCCGCAGCTCGGGTGCGTGGCGATGCCGCAGAACGACGGGACGCCCTGCAACGACATGCTCTTCTGCACGATCGGCGACACCTGCCAGGGCGGCACCTGCGTCGGCGCTCCCAACACCTGCGCCGCCCCCGGCGACGTCTGCATGATCGGCTCGTGCAACGAGAACACCGACACCTGCGTGGCGGTCCCCGGCAACGACGGCGGCGCCTGCGACGACGGCAACTCGTGCACCTCGGGCGAGACCTGCGCGTCCGGCAGCTGCGTCGGCGGCGTGCCGGCGAACCAGGGCGCCGCCTGCGACGACGAGAACGGGTGCACCTCGGGGACGACCTGCTCGAACGGCCTCTGCAGCAACGCGACCTCGACCATCAGCCAGTGCATCGACAACGACCTGTGCTGTCCGCCGGGCTGCGTCGCCGACAACGACTGCCTCTACTGGCAGTCGGGCGTGCAGCAGAACGTGCCCGCGGCGTCGCTCGTCGGCTGGACGCAGTGCTACGAGGACACGTACGCCGACTCGAACACGCCGATGCAGACGATCCTGCAGCAGTGCGACAAATCGAAGCTGCTCATGGCCTGCCGCCAGGCCGGGAGCCCGTCGTTCACCTTGCTGGCGATGGCGCCGCGCGTCGACGTGCTCTTCGACTGCGGCCAGCAGACCAACTGCACGAAGCAATCGAACGGCGTCGGCTGGTACTACAGCGACGACTACTCGTGGGGGTTCGCGCCCGGCGGCCTCTCGGTCAACCGCAACTCGTGCGACTACAACGACGGCTCGCAGCAATCGCCCGAGCTCCGGCTGTGCTGGCACTCCGGCTTCGGCCAGATCAACGGCGGGTATCGCTGCGGCGACAACTCGCTCTTCGACTTCTCGTGGGAGCGGGTGGTGTTCGAGGCGGACTGATCGGGGGCGGGTCAGTCGACGGAGGGGATGGTGGCGGTGATCCGCGTCGCGACTCCGCGGGCGGAGGCGGGGGCGACGAAGGTCGCGGCGGAGAGCTCGCGGCGCATGCACTGGGCGGCTTCGTCGTACTTCGCGTCGCGGGCCGAGGCGACGATCGACGAGCCGCTGATGTAGCCCTCGCGGTCGATCGTGAACTCGAGCGTCACCACGTCGGGCGGGAGGATCTTGCCCTCCTTGTCGCGGCACCGCTGCGTGAGCGGCCAGTAGAGCTGGGCGCGGGCGGCCCGCTCGATCGCGGGGGACGACATGCCGGGCTGCACCGTGGCCTCGCCCACGCCGATCCGCGGGCGGCGAGCGGTGGCGGGGACGCCGGCCTCGGCCTCCGTCCCGCCGGCGTCCGGGATGGGCTCGTGCGTGTCGGTGCCGATGCGCGTGCCGCCCTCCTCGCCGGTCGCGGAGCCGGCGTCGCGCGGCGCGGCGGCGATCAGCTCGTCGAGCGCCTCGGGATCGGCGCTCGAGGGCAGGGCGGGGCCGGCGTCCGCCTCGGACCCCTCGGCCGGGTTGGGCGCGGCGTCGCGCGACCAGGGAGACGTCCCCACCGGCGTCGCCGCGAGGCCGGGCGCGCTCGAGCGGCCGCGAGCGCCGTCCGAGCCCGCCGGGGCCTCGCCGCCGCTGCCCGTGGAGCACGCGGCGATGGTGGCCGCGACCGCGGCGGCGAGCGCGAGCCCGAGCACCGCCGGGACCGCCGTCGGGCCCGCCCTCCGAACGCGGGGCTCGTCTTCGGCGCGCACGGGGGCAGCGTCGATCCGAAGTCGCTCCATTGCAACAGCCCCGGCGAGGTACGCTGGCGCCCGTGCGCGAGCTCCTCGCCATCCTCGGCGCCGCCCGCCGCTCGTTCCGCGGCCGGTTCACGCTCGAGCTCGTGATGGTCGTCGCCGTCTCGGCGCTCGCGGGCGCGACCGCGGGCGTCCTGCCCTCGGTCGTCGGCATCGCGCTCAACGCCATCCTCGGCCGCGCCGGCCCACCCGGCGCCGGCATCACCGGCGCCTTCGCGCGCCTCGTCGCCGGGACGGGCGCTCCGGTGGTGATCGCGGCCACGCTCGGGGCGACCCTCGCGACCGTGGCGGTGAGCGTGCTCTCCAGCAAGCTCGGCTCGCAGCTCGCCGGCGAGGTCACCGCCGCGCTGCGGATCGAGACGCTCCGCGCCGCCCTGCACGCCTCGCCGCGCGACGTCGACGCCGCCGGCAAGGAGGTGGCCGAGTCCAAGGGCGGCCCGCCTCCGCCCCCCGGCGTCAAGGCGCCCGAGGTGCGCGGGACCGAGGTGGTCAAGCTGGCGATCGCGCGCGAGGCGGGGCTGGCCGCGGACTTCGCGGTCGCGATGATCACCGGGCTCCCGCAGGCCGTGGTGACGCTCCTGGTCCTCGCTTACGAGCTCGTCGCCGACGGCACGTGGCTCGTGCTCGCCGGCGGCGCCGGCCTCTTCTTCGTGTCGCGCGTCGCCGCCGATCGCGCCAGCCGCCGCGTCGCGCGCGAGATGCAGGCGATGCAGCAGGCCGACACCGCCATCTTCGGCAGCCTCGGCGAGAAGCTCGCGGCCACCGAGGACCTGCGCCTGCTCGGCGCGCGCGGCCAGGCGGTGCGCGAGTTCGCCGAGGCGGCGCATCGGGTCGCCGACGCGCGCACCCGCTTCACCGGCGCGCTCGCGGTCGCCGGGCAGATCAAGAGCGTGTTCAGCGCGATGTCGCCGCTGCTCATCCTCATCGCCCTCAAGGCGTCCGGGCGTACCCACGATCCGGGCGACGTCGCCAAGCTGCTCCTCTTCGTGCCGCTGCTCATGGCGCGCTTCGACGCGCTCGACGCGCTCCGCTCCGGTCTCATCGAGCGCGGCCCGGTGCTGCGCGCGGCGGCGCGGCTGCTCCAGCTCCCCGAGTCGCCGGCCCGGCCGACGGATCCGGTCCCCGCCTCCGATCTCGCGCGCGGCGCGATCGCGTTCAAGGACCTGACGTTCACGCCGCCGGGCGGGAGCCGGCCGGTGATCGACGGCCTCTCGCTCGAGATCCCCGCGGGGGCGGTCGTGGGGATCTGCGGCCCCTCCGGCTGCGGCAAGTCGACCCTGCTGCGGCTCCTCCTGCGCCTCGACGACGCTGCGTCCGGCGAGATCACGATCGACGGCGTCGATGTCCGCCGCGTCGCGCCCGAACAGCTGCCCTCCGTCTTCGGCGTCCTCGGCCAGGCCTCGCGCCTGCTCGAGCGAACGATCGCCCAGAACCTCGCGGTCGGCCTGGACCCGGCGCCGGCCGAGGCGGCGATGTGCGAGGTGCTCCGGCGGGTGAAGCTCGACGAGCTCGCCCAGCCTCCGGCGGGCGCGGGCGCGCGCAGCCTCGCCACCGAGTTCCGCGCCGTGCCGCCGAGCTTCTCCGGCGGTGAGCAGCGGCGGCTGCTCCTCGCGCGCATGCTCGTCCGCGAGGCGCGGGTCTTCGTCCTCGACGAGCCCGAGTCGGGGCTGCCGAGCGCCACCGCCGAGGAGATCCTCCGGGCGGTCGCCGAGCTGGCCGGCGGGCGCACCTGCCTGGTGGTGACGCACGCGCCGCACCTCCTGGCCTCCACGTTCAACGTCGTCATGGACAAGGGCAAGATCGCCGCGATCGGCAAGCACGAGGAGCTCGTCGCCTCGAGCGAGATCTACCGGTCGCTCCTGGCCGAGGGCCTGAAGGGGCCGGCACCGGCGGCGCCGGCGCGGGGCGGGCCGCCCCGCGCCGCCGCGCCGGCGGGCGCGCGCCCGCCGGGGTGAACGCGCGATCGCCGCGCGTCGGAGCGCGCGCGATTGCGCTATCCTCGGCCGCGGATGCACTCGGACAGCCCCGCGTCGATCGTGCAGGTGCTCGGTCCCTTCGCCGTGCGGCTCCGCGACTTGCTGGCGACGCTCGAGTCGGCCGCGCTCCTCGGCGCCGCCGAGGCGCGGGTGCGCGGCCTCGGCGAGCACCTCCGCTTCGCCTGCCTGGCGCTGCCCTGCGACGAAGCGCTCGTGGCGCTCGAGCTCGAGGCGCTCGGGCGCCTGCGCGTGCCCGTCGTCGCCGACGCCGAGGGCTTCCGCACCACCGAGCTCGACTTCCTCCCGAGCGGGACGCCGTTCGCCTACCTGCTCGGGGGCGGCGGCGGGCACGCGGCCGATCTCGCGCCCGGCGACTACATGGTCGCCGCCCTGCGCCCGGTGCTCTCGATCGAGCCGGGCCGCGGCGTCTTCGTCCCCATCCGGATCGGCGAGTCGATCGTCGGCGGCGCGGCGCTGCTCACGCGCGCCGGGGCGGCGCTCGGCGAGGGCGGCGTCGACCGCCAGCTCGAGATGGCCGAGCGCCTCGGCGAGGTGCTCGCGCTCACCGTCGAGTCGTTCCGCACCGAGCGCATCCTCTTCGAGCTCTTCGCCCGGGCGCTGCCGGATCTGCTCGCGGGCGAGGCGCCGACGTCGCTCGGGCCGGCGCTCGGGCGCCACATCCACGCCCTCCGCGTCACCCCGGCGTACCGGCGCCGGCTCGAGCTCGCGACCCAGGTCGGGCGCCTCGCCGATCGCGGCGAGCCGGAGGCCGCCCTCGCCGGGGACGTCATCGCCCGGTTCGAGGGCTACCTCAGGGGCCTCGAAGGCGTAGAGCCGCGGTGACCATGGACGAGGGGCGATCGATCCCGCCCGGCGCCGTCGAGCCCAAGCGCGATCCGCTGTCGCGGTCGCTCGAGGTCGTGCAGAACCTCTCCGGGCGCGGCGTCCGCGTCGCCATCGTCGACTCGGGGGTCGACGGCACGCACCCGTGGCTCGCCCGCGCGTCGATCACGCACCTCCAGGTGGAGAAGAAGGGCGAGCTCTACACCGTCGCGCCGAGCGCCGGCGGCGACGCGGCCGGCCACGGCACCGCCTGCGCCGGCATCATCCACCGGATGATCCCGAGCGCCGAGCTCGTGAGCGTCTGCGCCCTCAACGCCGACGGCCGCTGCTCGCGCGACGGCCTCGTCGCCGCGCTCCGCTACTGCGTGCGCGAGCGCTTCTCGGTCGTGAACCTGAGCCTCGGGATCGACGTGCCCCGCTCCGCCCCGCTCCGCCCCGCCGACTACAAGTCGATCGTCGACCTTTACGAGTGCGCCGATGCCGCCTACACCGCGGGCGTGGTGCTCGTCGCCTCGGGGCCCAACGTCGCGTCCTTCCGCACCTACCCCGGACGCGTGAAGTCGCTCATCGGCGTGGGCCGCGCCACCTTCGACGACGCCGACGCGCTCAAGAGCGAGATCACGCCGGACTACGAGATCCTCGCCCCCGGCAACGAGGTGCTCGCGCCCGCGCTAGGCGGGGGCGAGCGCCGCTGGACGGGCACCTCGTTCGCGTGCCCGCACGTCGCCGCGCACGTGGCGAGGCTCCGGGCGGCGCGCCCCGACCTGAGCATCGAGGGCATCAAGGCCGCGCTCCACGAGCTCGCCTACGCGTACACCACCACGGAGGCCTTCGCCCATGCGACCGCTTGACCCGCTCCGCGAGCGCGGTCCCATCGCGCGCCTCCTCATGGGCGCCCCCGCCGCCGAGGCGCGCGCCGAGCTCGCGCGCCTCGACGCCGAGCCGCTCGCCGGCGCCGAGGCGGCGGCGCGCGCCTTCGCCCGGGGCGCGCTCATGCTCCGCGAGGGGGAGCTCGATCCGGCGCACCGCGCCTTCGACGAGTCGGCGGCCGCGTACGCGGCGCTCGGCGAGGTCGAGGCCAGCGAGCTGGCGCGCTGCGAGGGCTGGGTCGCGGCGATCCGCCGCGGGCCGCGGGCCGTCTACGCCGAGGCGATCGCCGCGCTCGGCGATCTCGCCGGCGGCGCCGCGGCGCGCGCGCGCGTCCTCGTCGTGGCGACGCACTACCGCGGCACCGCCGAGCGCTTCGCTGGCGACGCCATCGCCGCGCAGCGCACGCTGCTGGCCGCGTTCGCGCGCTCCGAGCCGTTCCTCGAGGAGCGCGCGCAGATCCTGAACTCGCTCGGCACGCTCTACGTCGTGCTCGGCGCGTTCGGCGCCGCCGAGGCGATGCTCGAGCACGCCGCCGAGCTGCACCACCGGAGCGGCGACGCGATCGGCGAGGCCATCGCGTTCGGCCAGCTCGGCGCCGCGGCGCTCGCGCGCGGCGAGCTCGAGCGCGCGCGCACCTACCTCCAGAAGCAGGAGTGGCTGGCGACGCGCGTCGGCGACTCCTTCGGACGCGCCCGCGCGCTCACTTTCCTCGCCGACGTCGCCATCGAGGTGGGCCGCCCCGACGACGCGCTCGCCCTCGCGACGCAGGCGCGCGAGGTCGCGGGTCGCGTCTCGCCGCCGCTCGGGCTCTGGATCGCCTACGCCACGCGCGCGATCGGTCGGGCCAAGGTCGAGCTCGGCGATCCCGGCGCGCGCCAGGAGCTCGAGAGCGCGATCGAGCGCTTCGCCAAGATCGGCAACGCCCTCGGCGACGCCCTGGCGCGCTGGGACCTGGCGCGGCTCGAGCGGGCGGAGCTCGCTCCCGCCGCGTCGGCCGGCGCGCGCCGGGCGCCCGCCTCGCGCGACGGCGGGGCGCGCTGGTTCTCTGCCGCGTGGGCCTTCGCGTCGCTCGGCCTCGCCTCGCGCGTCGCCCAGCTGCTCGCCGATCGCCGCCCGAGGGACGACGACGGCGGCGCCCTCTTCGGCCCCGCCGAGGAGGTCATCGCCGCCGCCGCCCAGGGCTTCCCGCACCTCGGCGTCGCGCAGGAGCTCGCGCTCGTCTACGGAGCGCCCGAGCGCCTCGCCGCGATCGCCGCGCGCCGCACCGCCGCGCAGCGCAACCTCGGGCGCCTCGCCGCGCTCTCGATCGCCGAGCCCGGGCTCGTCGTCGCGGCGATCGCCGCCGGAGCCCTCGGCGCGGCCGGCGGACAGCCGCTCGCGCTCCCGCCGCAGCGCGCCTCCGCCGCCTGCGTCGGCGAGATCCCCGGCGCGTGCGTCTGGGCGTGGCGCGCGGCCGCCCCCATCGCCGAGGTCGCGCGCGATCTCGCCGCGCTCCGCGCCGCCGCCGGCGAGGACGCGCGCGCCGTCGTGGCCGTGTTCCCCGCCGCGCGGGTCGCGTCCGCCCCGTTCGCGGGCGAGGTCGGCGCCGGCCTCGAAGGCGTCGAGGCCGCAGGGCTCGTCGCCGAGGCGGCGAGCCTCGCCCCGGCGGCGCTCGTCGTCCGCCCCGGTCTGGCGTGGCCGCCGGACGCCGACGCCCTCGCGAAGATGGCGGGCTACACGCCGACCGTGCCCTAGCCGCAGCCCACGCGGCGCACCCTCGAAGCCGTCGAGGCCGAGCCCGAGTCGCCTGTCCGTGCCCGGTGACCCGTGCCCGGGGCCGGACGAGCTGGGGAGCCGCTTCCCCTCAGCCGCTCCGCGCCGCCGTCCGCTTCCGCACCACGTCGCGCAGCGCCGGGAGCGCGTCCCACGCAGCCCGACCCGCCGTGGTCGCGTCGTCGCCGGGCCCGAGGCGCAGCTGGATCACGGGCAGCTCCTGATCGCGGAGCGCTCGCAGGACCGCCGTGCCCTCCGCTTCGGCGGCGATCTCGGGCTCGAGGAGCACCATGTGCACGCGCCCGGCGAGGGCGACGAGCGCGTCGCTCGCGCTCGCGGCCGTCACGCAGCCGAGGCCGAGCTCGCTCTTCACGAACGACGCGAGGACCTCGCGCGCGTTCGCGCCGCGCGCCGCGACGAGCACCACGGGGGCGGCCGCCACGACGCCCGAGCGCGCGCGGCGCTGCCGGTCGCCGGCGTACCGCCGCGCGGCGGCGTTGGCGATGGCGGTCTCGACGACGTCGACGAGCACGGCGAGCATCGCGTCGTAGTCGGGCACGCTCGCGCGCGGCGAGCGCGGGCCCGACCCCGGACGCCGCGCCGGCACCGCGCCGATCCGCCGCGCGATGCGCTCGCCCGCCGCCGAGCCCGAGACGAGCACGAGGGGCACGTCGTCGTCGGCGACCCAGCGGCGCAAGAGGGCGTGGTCGACGCGAGGCGCGGCGAGATCGGCGACGAGCGCGTCCGGCCGGGTGATCGACGCGCGGAGCAGCGCCTCGGCGAGATCGAACACGTGCTCGACGGAGTGCTTGTTGCGCTCGAGCGCGCCGAGCACGTCGAGCGCCAGCTCGACGTCATCCATGGCGAGCAGGATCCTGCTCACGGCGCGCTCTCCGGTCGGTCCACGGACTTCATTGTAGCGCAAGCGGGCGCGGCCACGCACGATCGAGCCGCCGGCGGTGTGCTAGCTTCCACGCGCCCGAGGCCCTGCACCCCGGGCGCGCCCCTTCGAATGCCGGCCCCCGAAGCCTTCGACGCCCGCCTCGTCGCCTCGCGGATGCTCACGCCGGGGGTGCGCGAGCTCGTCCTCGAGCGCGAGGGCGGGCGGCCTGTCGAGTTCGCTCCGGGCCAGTGGGTGAACCTCGTCCTGCCCGTCGCGCCGCGCGCCGGCGCCGTGACGCCGGACGAGCCCGGGGACGAGATCCGCCGCGCCTACTCGATCGCCTCGGCGCCCTCGGGCTCCGGCCGCTTCGAGATCGCGGTCACCCGCGTGAGCGGCGGCCCCGGGTCCGAGTACCTCCACACCATCCCGGTCGGGTCGACGCTCCGGGCCCTCGGACCCCACGGCCTCTTCACGCGCGCCCCCACCGACGAGACGCCGGCGATCTTCGTCGCCACCGGGACCGGCGTGACCCCGCTGCGCAGCATGATGCAGGCGGCCCTCGGCGCCGGCTCGCGCGCGCCGATGTGGCTGCTCTTCGGCGCCCGCTACGAGGAGGACATCCTCTACCGCGAGGAGTTCGAGGCGTGGGCGCGCCGGCACCCCGGCGTCGCCTACCACGTCACCCTCTCGCAGCCGCGGGGCGCCTGGACGGGCCGGCGCGGCTACGTCCAAGCCCACCTCGCCGAGCTCTATGGCGAGCTCGCGAGCAGGGCGGCCGGCGCCGCGCCTCACGTGTACGTGTGCGGCCTCGACCGAATGGTGAAGACGGTGCGCGAGCTCAGCCGCCACTCCATCGGCGTCGACCGCAAGCACGTGCACGCCGAGCGGTACGACTGAAGACTTCGAGGCCCGCGGTCCGACGCCTCTTCCGTTCGGGGGCGCAGAGCCCCCGTGCGCGACCGAGCACCGACGCGGAATCGAAGAGGAGGCCGAGCCCGTGCAGCTCGAGCTCTTGTCGACTTCCGTGTTCCGTGTCCGTACCTAGCCGGGGAGCTCCCAGCCACCGCCCTCTCGCCCTCGACGCCCGCGCCGCGCTTCGGCTACGGTGACGCCATGGGCATTGGGCGATTCCTTGCAGGATCGGGGCTGGCATTGACGATCGGGGCGCTCGCCTCGGCTTGCGGCGGGGACGACACGACCGGCGGCACGACCGGAGGAACGACCACCGGCAGCAGCACCACCGGCGGTGGAGGCAATGGCGGAGGCGGCATCGACGTCGCCTGCGACGGCGCGCCGGCCGACCTCGCGCTCGCAGGGACGTGGGCCGCGTACGGCCGCCTCGCGGTGACGCTCGAGGGCGCCCCCGGCGGCGCCATCACGATCTGCCCGGCGGACCAGATCGGCGAGTCGACGCTCCTCCTGATGATCACCATCGATCAGACCGATCCGACGTCGCTGAGCAACGTCACCGCCACGCTCTGCTCGCTCGAGCTGCCGGTCGTCACCGCCCTGGTAGGCGCGTGCGATCCCGCGAGCGACAGCCTGGTCTCCACCCAGATCATCGCGCCGCAGAAGCTCTTGGACGCCCTCCCGACGATCCTGACCACGGCCGTCGGCGGCAGCCTCGGCGGAACGAAGGCGGGCGCCTCGGTGTCGCTGGACCGCTTCACGGTGACCGTGGGCTCGACCAAGGCCGGCGCCGCGATGCCGTCGTGGGACACGGCCAGCGCCGCGTGCAACAACGCCACCATCGGCAAGACGACGATGTGCGAGGCGACCTGCGTCGCCGACTGCGCCTCGCTGCGCGACGACGACGCCGACGGCTACCCGGGCGTCACCGCCGAGGTCTGCGGCAAGACCCCGAGCGACGCCTCGAACGGGGTGGCCTGCAACGCCGCGAATCCCAGCGATCCCGGCGCCACCGTCCAGGGCCGCGCCTCACTCGACATCCAGGTCAACCCGCAGTTCACCGGCAGCGCCAAGAGCTCGTGCGAGCTCGAGGGGAGCATCGACACGGAGGTGCTCTACAACGTCGTCGGCGCCGACGTGTATCTGGCCGGCGCGCCCATCGGCGTCACCAGCGCGATCAAGAGCCTGCCGTCGTTCACGGTGGTGAGCGCCGACAGCAAGTTCCGCATGATCCGCATCGACGGCCAGTACGGCGCGCCGGACTGGTCGGTCGATCCGACGTCGCCCCTCGCCGCCTGCGCCACGATCAAGGGCCACGTGAACGACTTCTGATCGGACGCGAGCCCGAGCTCCGGGCACCGGGCCCGACTCGCATTCGCCGCACTTCCGCGGTGGGCGACCGATCGCAGCGCGCGCCGGCGTTGGCCGGCACGTTCTGCATACGTTCGTGCCGCGGCGGTGCTCGCTACCAGGTGAGGAGGATCTGGTGAGGTCGGCCGTCGGGGCGCGTCGGAGAGGGCCGCGCTAGCCGGCGCTCCATGCGCCGGCCGCCCAGCGGATCTCGATCGGCTTGCCGGTCGACGGCACCTCGGCCTCCGTCGTGACGATGGCCGGGGGCTTGCCCGGCTCGCCGGGCACGAGCGCGTCGACGCGCACCCGGGTCGGCCGCGCCGGCGCGAGCTCCTCCGGCCGACGGAGCCGGAGCACCGCGCCCCCGGTGTCGCCGGGATCGAGGCGCAGCGTGTAGAGGCCCAGGCCCGGCGTGGCGATCTCGGGCGCCCGCTCCTCGCGCGCGTCCTTGGGGCCGCGCACGAGCGTGAGCTCGAGCGGCTGGGCGCTCGCCGGCGCGCGCACGAGCACGATGGTGGCGCCGGCGGGGCGGGGGAGCTCCAGGATCGATCGGGTGATCCGGTCGCGGTCGTCGTCGGCGATCGCCGGCCGGCCCAGCGCCTCGACGAGCAAGGCGGCGCCCAGGTGGCCGGCGAGCTCTCCGAGCTTCGCGTCGCCCGCGCGGCCGCCCGTCTGCGCGACGCGCGAGAGCATGCGCTGCGCGATGTCGAGCCGCCCGGCGCCGGCGTGCGCGACGGCGAGGCGCACGACCGCGGCGGGATCGTCGGGGACGAGCTCCTCGAGCGCCTCGAACGCGAGCGCCGCGTCGTCGAACCAGCCCTCGTTGCGCAGGCGATCGCCGAGGAAGGCGCGCGCCCAGGGGTCGGCCGGCGCGCGCTCGGCGAGCTCGCCGAAGGCGCGGCGTGCCTCGGCCTCGTCGCCGGCGCGCCGCAGCGCCGCCGCGCTCTCGGCCAGGAGCGAGGCGTCGGCGAACCCTTCGAGGCGGACGCGCCGGACCTCGTCCGCGAGCTCCTGCTTCATGCCGAGCGCCTCGAGCAGCGAGAGCAGCCTCTTGCGCAGGCGCGTGTCGTGCGGCGCGATGCGGAGGAAGCGGCGCACCACGCCGAGCCGTCCGCCGTCGTCCTTCGCGGCCTCGTACTGCTTCCGGAACGCGCCGAACGGGTAGCGCTCGTCGCCGAAGAGCGCGCGCTTGATCGACCGGACCTCCTCGGGGCTCCGCGCGCGCCGCACCGCCTCGCGTCGCAGGAGCGCCGCCGCGTCGTCGTCGCCGGCGCGCGCGAGGTGGCGCGCCACGTCGACGATCGCCAGCATGTCCTCGCGGTAGGTGAGGACGAGCTCCAGCAGCGTGCGCTTGTCGGTCCAGGTCGCGAGCTCGCAGCTCTGCTTCGCCTCGAGGTACACCGTCCACGCGGCGCCGCGATCGAGGCGCTCGCGCCACACGGCGCGGCGCAGCGGCAGCGGCAGCGTCGACGTCGGCGAGCACTTCCGCCCCCTCAGGGTCGCGCGCAGCGGGGGCAGCTCGAGCAGCTCGGAGACCTCGACCTTCACCTTGAGGCCGCTCGCGGGGAAGCTCAGCCCCTCGATCACGACCTTGACGCAGCGGTCGAGCGGGTCGTCGTCGGTGTCGCCGGCGCCCTTGACCTTGATCCCGTCGGCGCGCCCCTCGCCGTCGAGCGTGAGCGCGACCTCGAGGTGCCCGCCGATCTCGGGGCGCAGCGCGGCGCGCGAGTCGCGGCAGGCGCGCACCGCCGGCCCGGCCTCCTCGAGCACGCGGGACGCCGCCTCGGCGACGGCCGTCTTGAACGCGTCCTCGCCGTCGTCGCCCGCGTCCTCGCCGGGCACGTCGGTGAGCGAGCCGAACGTCCCGCGCGGCGTCGCGAACGAGGCCGAGAAGCCGTCGCTCCCGGAGGAGAGGTCGAGGATGCGCGTGGCCAGCGTCGAGGGGACGTAAGCGCTCGCCGTGCTCGTCACCCACCCGGTCCACGGCGTGAGCAGGCCGGCGCGGAGCGCCACGTCGATCGCCGCCTCGCGGCCCTTGCCGGTGAGCGCGATCTCCTCGACGCGCGCCGCCGCCCAGCGCCGCGCCACGTCGGGCTCGCTCGCCGCCCGCTCCTGCGTGAGCGCCCGCCGCTCCTCGTGCGCGCCGTCGGCGTCGCGCCAGCGGAGGGTGATCTCCTTGGGCGGCTCGCCGCGCACGCGCCCGACGGCGCTCACCGTCTCGCCCGCCGGCACCGCGCGCGCGCCGCGCGGGTAGATGCGCTCGACCTCGGGCCCGAAGAGGATCTCGACGCCGGCGATCGTCGGCTGGAGCGCCTCGGCGACGAGCGAGACCGCGGCGCGCGCGGCGTCGGCGGAGTCGGCGATCTCGAGCAGCGGGCCCGATCCGCGCACCAGCGCGGCGAGCGCGTAGCGGTTCACGAGCGGCCCCACCGCCACCGCGCCGAGCCGCGGCGCGCCGCCTGGCCGGCGCGAGAGCCGCGCCTGGATGAGGTCGACGTTGGCGTCGCCGACCGTCGGCCAGCCGTCGCCCACGTAGACCACCATCGCCGCGGGAGCGTCCGCGGGGAGCGCGTCGGCCGCCGCCTCGAGGGCGCGCCCGAGATCGGTGGCGCCACCGGGGGCGAGCCCCGAGAGCGCCGCGATCGTCGCCTTGCGTCGCTCGGCGTCGACGTGGCCGACCTTGTCCGGCCCCACCGGCCGCGCCGTCTGATCGGCCGCGAGCACGACGAGGCGGTCCTTCTTCCCGAGGCCGGAGACGACGGCCTCGGCGAGCGCGCGCTCGGCGTCGAGCAGCGTGGGATCGACGCTGCGGGAGGTGTCGAGGACGAGCGCGAGCGTCACGCCCTCCTCCTTCGCCGCGGCCGGCGCCTCGGTGCGCACCAGCACGGTGGCGCCGTCGTCGTCGCCCTCGCCGGCCGGCGGCGCGACGTAGAGCCGCGCCGGCGCCGCCCAGGGCTCGATCTCGACGTCGACGCAGAGATCGGCGGTGGGGCGGAAGTCGGGGCGCCGCAGCTCGACCGTGCTCCCCGAGACGCGCGCGCCGAGCCCGGCGGCGAGCGAGGTCGGCGAAGACGGGCTCGCGTCCACCGACGCCGAGAACTCGCCGATGAGCGGCGGCGCGGCGTCCGAGGCCATCGGGTAGCGGTACTGGACGACCGCGTGCTTGCCGCCGTCGGTCGCCACCGGCGTCAGCCACTCGACGTAGCCGACCACCACGGTGACCGTGGCGCCGGGCGCGATCCCGGGGATGGTGCCGCGCAGCCAGCCGTCGCCCGCCCACTCGAGCGCCTCGCCCGACGCGGTGAGCCCGCCCGATCCGCGCGCCGCCATGGCGAGGTGCCCCTCGCTCACCGACTCGCCGCGGATGGTCGCGAAGCGCTGCACGATCGCGCCGGGCGGGATCGCCATGCGGAAGTCGCCGAGGACGGCGTCGCTGCCGGCGTTGAAGAAGACGGTGCGGACCTCGGTCTCGGCCACCTCGCGCGACACGCGCGCCTTGACGTCGTGCGAGCGGATCGTCAGCGGCGATCCGATCTCGGCGGCGGCCGTGGGCGTCGCCGCCGTCGCGGTGCGGCCCCAGATCTCGCCGACGGCGCGGCGCGGCGCGCCGCGCGCGCCCCAGGGCGCGGCCATGCCGCCGGTCCAGTCGTCGAACCCGCGCTCGGGCGCGACCTTCGCCTTGCCCCCGCTCACGGCGGCGGTCTCGCCGCCGCGCACGGTCGACTCGACGCCCCCCGCGCGCACGGTCAGCTCCGAGTCGACGGCGTAGATCCTGGCGTCGGCGCCCGCGCGCCCCCCCGCGGCGGCCCCGCCCGCGCCGCTGATCAGCGCCGTGGCCTCGCCGAGCCCGATCTCGGTGCGGGCGCCGGGCGCGCCCTCGACGAAGATCCTGCCGCGCGCGAGGGTGATGCCCTTGTCGGTGAGCGAGAGCTCGGTGGCGCGATCGAGGACGATGGCCGTGCCGTCGTCGAGCCGCAGCCGAGCGCGCCCGTCCTCGTCGGTCGCGACCGTCTGGCCCACGGCGACGCGGGTGAGCTTCCGGACCTCGGCGCCGGCGACGGTGACGCCGGCGTGGACGGCGGAGAGATCGGCGGCGGTGGCCGCGAGCCCCTTCGACGTCCCGCCCGGGCTCGACTGGCGGACCAGGAGCACCGTCAGCACGATCGCGGCGATCGACGCGACCACGGCGAAGACCACCGGGCCGCTCGAGCCCTCTTTGATGTGGCCGAGCCCCGCGCCGGGCTCGCGCTCGGGCGGCGGCGTGCCCTCGGTGGTCCACTCGGCGACGTCGAAGCGCTCGCCGCGCGTCACACGCATCCACGGCCTCATCGCGTCACCTCGTTGCCGCGCACCTGGAAGCGCTGCGTGGCGGGCCCGCCGCGCTCGAAGGTCACCGGCAGCTTCACGATCCGCTCACCGTCCTCGGTCTCGTCGAACACCACCGTGAGCACGGCGACCGCGCCGAGGCGCGCCGCGTGATCGACCTCGTCGGGCTCGACGCGCACCTCCAGGAACGCGCCCTCCCTCGCCGGGAGCTGCACCTGCGCGACGCCGAGCGTCACGTCGCCCTCGGGCGCCGGCATGGCGGCGCCGAGCGCGTTGCTCCACAGCGTCGGGTGCAGCTCGGGGTGCGACCAGGTCAGCGTCGCCCGCGCCGCCGCCTTCGCCGCCGGCTTGCCGGAGCGGTCCGGCGAGAGCACGCGCACGGCGCGCGCCGCGAGGCTCTCGGCTTCGTCCTTCTTGCCGGCCTCGCGCGCCCCGAGGCGCCCCCACGCCAGGTAGGTCGCCGCGAGCGCGCGGGCGGTCCGCGCCGAGCTCTGCTCCGCGTCGGGCGCGCCGGCAGCTCCGCCCTTCTCGGCCCACTTCACCGCCTCCTCGAGCTTGCCGACGCCCTCGGCCGCGGAGGCGAGGAGCAGCGCGACGCTCGGATCGTCCGGCGCGAGGCGCGCCAGCGTCTCGTACTGCCGCGCCGCCTCGGCGAACCAGCCGTGCGCGCGGTAGAGATCGCCGAGCCGGCGTCGCGCGACGGGATCGTCCGGCGCGAACTCGACGATCTCGCCGAACGCCCGCCGCGCCTCGGCCTCGTCGGCGGCCTTGACCTCCGGCGCCGCCGCGCGCGCGGCGAGCCGCAGGTAGAGCTCGCCCACCGCGGTGCGCACCCGCGCGTCCGCGTCCGGGCGGGCCCTGAGCTTGCGACCCTGCTCGCGCGCGCCCGCGTCGTCGCCGGCGTCCTCGAGCTCGTCGAGCAGCCGGAGCGCGAGGGCGAAGTCGTCGGGCCACTCCACCGCGAGCGCGCGGAGCTTTTGCACGCGCGCCGCGGGCGTCTCGAGGGCCTTGAGCGCCTTCTCGAGCAGCCCCGGATCGATCGCCTTGAGCCCGAGCGCCTGGTGCAGCTCGCGCATCTCGGCGGGCGTGCGCACCCGCGCCAGGATGCCGCGGTAGAGCGCGTCGGCGGCGGAGAGCTCGCCGAACATCACGCGCCACAGGGCCACGCGGCCGCCCACGGTGGGCATCGCGTCGAGCGAGAGCGAGAGCAGCTTCGAGCGCTCGCGCCACGTGGGCGCCTCGCAGCCGCGCAGCGCCGCGCGGTACACCGAGGCGACGCCGGCGGCGTTCCCGGCGACGCGGCCGAGCCGCTCGCGCCAGAGCCCGATGCGCTCCTCGAAAGGCACGAACGCGGCCGCGCCGCAGCGGATCGCGAAGTGGCCGACGTCGCCGATGCGGATGTCGACCGACACCTTCGGCACCTCTCCGGTCTTCGCCTTGGTGTCGCCCGGCTCGGGGCCGCCGTCGCCCGGCGAGAACATGATCGGGAACGTCACCGTGACGATGCCGTCCTCGGGGGCGGGGAAGGAGAGGGAGCGGAAGCCGTCGAGCACGCAGTTGAGCACGCTGCCGTCGGGAAGGTCCGATCCGCCGTTCTGCACGTTCGCGAGCGCGCCGTCCTTGCCGATGACGAAGCGCGCCGCGACCCGCCCCTGGAGGTTCGGGTTGTTGGCGAGGCCCTTCTCGTAGCAGAGCCGGAACCGGCCGAAGTTTTGCCGGACGATGCGCTGGATCACCTCGGGCGGGAGGCGGCCGCTGATGCTCGTCGCGCCCATGCGGACCTGAGGCGGCTGGCCCCGGTGCGAGCCGCCGAGCCGCCCGTGCCCGGAGCCGAAGCCCTGCCCGGTGCCCGTCCCGGCGCCGTGGCCGAGCGTGCCGACGTCGCCGAGGCCGATGCCCTCGCCGCGTCCGCCGCCGCCCTCGCCGACGCCGGAGAGGCCGAGCCCGCCGGCGCCGAACGAGTCGCCGATGCTGTTGCCCCAGGCGCCGTTGTTGTCGCCGCCCGACGGCCCGAGGAGCCCGATCATCCCGAACTCGGCGGCCTCGCTGAGGGCGCGCGCCCTGGCGGCGCTCACGTCGAGCCCCTGGGCCGGCGGCGCGGCGCCGTCGAGCGACGCGAGAGGATCGCCCGCCGCTCCGCCCGGCAGGTTGGCGCGCTTGTCGAGGTCGTCGAGCGAGGCGGCTTTGCCTTCGGCCTTGCGCTTCGGCGCGTCCGCGAGGTCGGGGGTGGGCGTCGTCTGCGCGGTCGCGGTCGCGGCCGCCGTCGCGGTCACGGGCGAGGGCGCCGGTCCGGCCTGCGGCGCGCGGGGCTCCGCGGGCGACGCGGCCGCCTCGGCGGGCCTGCTCGCTGGGGGGGCGAAGAACCGGCCGCTCTTGTCGTTCCGGTTGCCCATCGAGCCCTCTTCGCCCTTGGCCCGCGTTCCGGTCCCGCCCTCCTTGGAAGCGGCGAGCTCTTGCTGGAGCGCGGCGACCTTCTCCTCGGCCTCGGCCTGCCGCTCGAGGTTGGCGCGGTCGCGGCCATCGAGCTTGCCGCCCACCGCGCGCCGCACGCGCTCCGACCGCTGGGCGCGCCGCAGCTCCTCCATCTGCTCGGACGAGGTCTCGTTGCGGGTCGGCACGTACAGCGACGTCACCGGCGTGATGATCCCGTGCCGCGAGCCGAGGTCGACCATCGCGGCGCGGCCGGTGCCCTCGTCCATCATCTGCCCGAGGCGCCCCTCCGCCCAGCGGCGGCGGAGATCGCCGCGGTCGTCGATCGCGGTCACGCGCACGTCGTGCTTCACCGATCCGCCCGGTCCGGTGACCGTGATGCTCGACGGGACCGCACCCGACGAGGTCCGCCCGATCACCAGCACGCCCTCGTCCGCCACGATGGCGCCGAGGTCGCGCGGGAAGACGCGCTCGATGTTGGGCCCGAGGTCGATGCTGGCGCCGAGCCACGCCGGCCGCTCCGCCTCCTCGAAGAGCCTGAGCGCCGCGCGCGCCGCGCCGTTGGCGTCGCCGATCCGCTCGGCGAACGCGCCGCCCGCGAGGCCCTTGAGGATGGCCATGTCGGCACCGTCGCCGACGCCGAGCCCGAAGATGCGCACCGCCCTCGGCAGCTTCGCGAGCCGCGCGCGCAGGTCGGCGAGCCCGAGCTCGCCCACGGTCGGCGCGCCGTCGCCGATGTAGACGACGGCGCCGCGCCGCGCCGGATCGAGCGCCGCGGCCGCCTGGCTGAGCACGTTCCCGAGATCGGTCGCGCCGCCGCGCGGCGCCGCCGCCAGGGCGGTGAGGATCGCCCGGCGCCCGGCGGCGTCGACCGGCGCGAGCGCGGCGCGGTCCGCCAGCACCGGCCGCAGCGCGTCGTCGCCCGCCCAGACCACGGCGCGGTCGTCCTTGCCGAGGTGCGCGAGCAGGGAGCCCGTCGCCGCGCGCGCGAGCGCGAGCATCGCCGGATCGGTCGCGGCCGAAGTGTCGACCACGATGCCGAGATCGAGGCCGCCGGGCGCGAGCGGAACGTCCCCCGCGCGCACCGGGAAGAGGACGTAGTCGGCCTCCTCCCGCTCGACCTTCTGGGCCTCGCTGCGCTCCGACGGCGGCAGCGTCTCGACGTCGACCCGGTGCGGCGCGCGGTACCCGCGCGGCGAGCGCAGCCCGTCGTCGAAGAGCTCGACCGAGAGATCCGCGCGCGGGACGAGGTCGTGCGCGCGCACCACGATCGCCTCGCCGTCGCGGGTGCCGGCCATCCCCACGCGGACCTCCTTGGCGCCGGCGCGCCCGAGGTCGACGCGCGCGTAGAGCTCCTCGATGTGAGGCAGCGACTCCTCGGCGCCCTCGGCGGCCATGGGGTAGACGTAGAGCCGGCGCTCGCCGTTCTTTCCCGAGCGCCCCAGCCACTCGGCGTAGCGCACCACGACGCGCCGCGACTCGCCCGGCCCGATCGGGTAGAGGCGCGCGCGGTAGACGCCCGGCGCGTCCCACTCGAGCAGCGCCGGGTCCTCGGTCGAGCCCTGGTACACGTTCTGCTGGTACTGCGCCGCCGCGGCCTGCTTCTCCTTGACCTTGCCCCAGACGACGACGCCGTCGCGATCGACGCCGAAGCGGTGCAGCGTCGCGCCGTCGGGGGTGCGGAACCGGTAGATGCCCTCCATCACCTCGGAGCTCGGGTTGAAGAACGTCTCGTCGACCTCGGTGACCGCGAAGTCGTCCTCGACGCTCACGCGGACGTCGAGCCGCTGGATCGCGAGCGGGAACCGGGGAGACCCCTGCTCGCCCGCGCGGCGCGCGCCCACGGTCCCGACACCGTACGGCGCCGGTTCGGCGGCGCGATCGGTCGTGGCGAGCCCTCCGGTCCAGTCCTCCCACGTCAGCGCCGGCGCGGTCTCGGCCTTGGCCGCGCCCGCCTTGCCGGTCACCTTGAGCCGCTCGCCGGCGCCGGCGCGCACGGCCCCGCCCGGGCCGCCGCCGTCGGTGCGGATCTCGCCCGCGAGGACGTAGGCGTCGGTGTCGCCCGCGCCGCGAACGTCGATCGAGGCGCGGACGTGCGCGAGGTGCAGCGGGCCGGACGGCGTCGCCAGCTCGGTCGTGGCGCCGCTCGGCGTGTCGACGAAGACCCGCCCCTCGGCGACCTCGATCGCCTCGGGGCGCACCACGAGCTTCGCCGGTCCGCGCACGAGCAGCGTGGCGCCGCCGTCGCGCCGGATCCAGGCGAGCCCCTCGGCCCCGACGCTCACCGCCTCGCCGTCGACGAGGCGCTCGCGCGGGTAGGGTGCGCGCTCGCCCTCGCCGGGCGGGGTCACCTTCACGTCGCGGCGGACGGTGCGCAGCTCGGCCCACGTCTGCGAGCGCGGGGCGAGCCGCTCTTCGTGGCCGCCGCAGGAGGCCAGCACGCCTGGCACGACGGCGACGAACAGAGCGAGCGCGACCGAACGGATGACGAGCATCGGCGGACCTCCGAGGCACTTTGGACGGGGGCGCCGCTGGAAAGTTCCGCCCCCGCGGACCCACGCACTCTACGACTTTGTGGCGCGCCTGGGGGAAGCGACCCCGCGGCCTACTCCCACTCCGCGTGGAACTCGCACGCTTCTCCGCCCCGGAGTCGGCACGAGGTCATCGCCACGACGACGCGCTTGGGACGACCGAGCTCGATGGTGCGCCGCAGCCACCCCTCGATCGAGAGGCAGTGAATCCGGTGAGGGGTGGGGAAGTCCTCGATCCGGACGCGCACGCCATGCGCCCCCTCGGGCAGCGCGATCAGGCGACCGCCCTGGTAGTGATGGCTCCAAAGACCCGAGGCGATGTTGAGGACCGTCTGCGGGCTGAGGACGCGGAACACGAGCGTGCGCCACACCCCCATGTTGGCCTCGGCGCCGTAGCCGCCGATCTCGCGCGCCAGGTTCGGATCGCCGTCGGCGAAGAGCTTGCAGGCGAGCTCGGTCGCCTCGACGAATTGGGAGAAGTCCACCCAGCGATCGCCCGGCGTGGTCAGCGTCTCGAGCAGCTCCTTCGTGGCCGCGGCGCGGTACCGCTCGCGCGAGAGCTTGCCGTAGCGCGCGAGCACGAACTGATCGCGCACGCGCACCGTGGCGGACTTCACCCGTGATGGCTCGGCGCTCACCTTCTTCCCCTGGGCGAGCCTAGAGCGGAAGGCCCGCCCCGCCAAGCGACGCCGGCGCGCCGGGGGAGCCCACCCGGCGCGCGGTCATCGCTGTCCCACGAGGGAAGCGCCAGTGCCGCGCGTCAGAAGTGTCGGCGAACAATCGGAGTGGCATTCGCTGCGGCACCGGCGGGCGCGAAGCGCCCCTCGGGGGGTCGAGGATCGCCGCGCTTGCGCGGCGATTCCGGGGGGCGCGAGGCGCCCCCCGAGACGCTGTCAGAAGTCCGCAGGACTTCTGACGAGGGAGCTAGAGACCGCCATCCGAAGGCGGCGCCGCGGGCGCGGCCGCGGGGGTGCCCGGGTTCTTCGCCGACTTCACGATGGTGAACTCGACGCGGCGGTTCTTCTGCTTGCCGGCCGTCGTCTTGTTGTCGGCGATCGGCTTGTCGGGGCCGTAGCCCTTCGCCTGCATCCGGCTCTCCTCGATGCCCTTCGTCTTGAGGTACGCGACGACGGCCTCGGAGCGCTTCTGCGAGAGCGTCCGGTTCTGATCGGCGGGGCCGACGTTGTCGGTGTGGCCGGCGACCTCGACGAGGAAGATCTCCCTGTGCACCTTGAGCGCGCCGGCGACGGCGTCGAGGACCGCGAAGCTCTTCGGGCCCTGGATCTTGTCGCTGCCGGTCGCGAACTCGACGCGCTGGAGGATCTTGATCTCCGCCTCGCCGACCTGGACCAGGCTCGGGCCCGCCTCGGGGCAGCCGTCCTCGTCCTCGATGCCGTTGAGCGTCTCGGGGCGATCCGGGCACTTGTCGAGGTTGTCGGGGATGCCGTCCTTGTCCCGGTCCTGCGCCTCGTCGGGGCAGCCGTCCTCGTCCTTGAACCCGTTCTTGACCTCGGGCACGTCGATGCACTCGTCGCGCTCGTCGGGGATGCCGTCCTTGTCGTTGTCCGGATCGGGGCAGCCGTCGGTGTCCTCGAAGCCGTCGGTGTCCTCGGGCTGCTCGGGGCACTTGTCGGTCTTGTCGGGGACGCCGTCCTGATCGGTGTCGGGGCAGCCGTAGAACTCCTTGCTGCGCAGCTTTCCGGCCTGATCGGGGCACTTGTCCTCGGCGTCGCCGATGCCGTCCTTGTCCCTGTCGGCGAGCTCGTCGGGGCAGCCGTCCTGATCCGCGACGCCGTTGATCGTCTCGGGCTTGTTGGGGCACTTGTCCGAGGTGTCGGGGATCTTGTCCTGATCGTTGTCGTCGTCGAGGCAGCCGTCGTCGTCCTCGAAGTCGTCCTTGTCCTCGGCGATGGTCGGGCACTTGTCGTCGACGTCGTTGATGCCGTCGCCGTCCTGATCGCCGATCTCGTGCACCAGCATGATGCCGGCGATGCCGCGCGCCTGCGGCACGCCCACGCCCTCGATGATCCCGGCGCCGCCGCCGAGCGTGAACACCACCGGCATGCCGATGGGCGACACCTGGAACGCGCCGTCGATCTCGAGCGAGTTGGTCCCGTTCTTCGCGCTGAAGCGCGTGCCGCCGTAGCCCTCGGCGAGGATGCGGAACACCGGGCTGATGCGGTAGCCGAGGCCGACGCCGTAGCGGAACTCGGGGCCGACGGTGGTGTCGGCGAGCACCGCGTCCTTGCGGTAGACGCCCTTCAGGTTCAAGCCGAGCGAGAGCGGACCGAACTCGCCGTCGAAGATGCCGCGCAGCCCGACGGTGACCGGAGACGAGTTGCCGAAGTAGGCGCCCTCCGCCGTCGCGTTCCCCACCGGGAAGCCCACGTCGACCGCGCCGCCGACGACGAACGAGTCCTTCGGTCCGCCGAAGATGCGGACTTTGCCCTCGACGGTCGGATCGCCGACCGCGAACGCCGCGATGCCCTCGGGCGCGCCGGTGCCGGTCGACGGATCCACGCCGGCGCCGCTCACGTACGCGAGCGGAAGCCTGAGCCCCACCTGGAGGAAGCTCACCGGCGTCACCGACGCGAGCAGGTTCCAGGTGAAGAGGTCCTGCACGACGGCCGTGTCGGTCGGCTGCGTCGCGTTCGGATCGGCGCAGTCGGTCTCGGAGATGCAGCTCTTCACCACGAAGGGGTTGCGCGCGTAGTCGAACATCAACCCCGCGGTCCAACCCCAGTCGCCGTCGACGCGTACGCCTTCGACGCTGAGGTAGTTCTTCGAGCCGGGAGCGGGCTCGAAGCGCTGGACGGAGAACTGACCGTCCTGCCGCGGCGCAGGTTCTTGCGCGGACGCCGGCGAAGCAGCCAGCGTGAAGGCCACGGCCGACAGGGATGACAGCAACAGCGTCAGTTGCGTTCTCATCAATCCTCGGTGTTCTCGCGTCGAGGCTCGGGAAGGCTGCCCATCGACCGCTCGCCTCGGCTCTGGGAGTCGGAGACTTGCACGAATAGAAGCTCCTGAAGGCTCGTGCAACGTCATTCCCAAATGCAAAGCAAATCCCGTGGCTTCGGCGCGAGCCCGTGGCTGGTCACGCGCGCTCCCACCCGGCCGCGCTCCCCCCGCCGCATCGCGCCTCAAGCATTGACCACGCGGGCCGGGCGTGAGACATCGCGCACGCGCGAGCCGGCGTCGCCCCGGCGCGCACTATCACTTCATTGGCCGACGCCAGCACGGGATCGAACGTCGATGCGAATGCTCTCGCGGTTCTGGGGCCACGGTGGATGCGGCGCGCTGACCGTCACGACGGCGCTCGTGGCGCTCGGTGTCCTCTTCGCGCCGGGCGAGGCGCTCGCCCAGCAACCGGCTCCCACCTCGAAGCCCGCCGCGCCTCCGAAGCCCGCAGCCCCGAAGCCGCCCAAGCCCGCGCAGCCGGCGCCCGCGCAGCCGGCGCCCGCGCAGCCCGCACCGGTGCAGCCGCCCGCCGCGCAGCCGGCCGCGGCCAGCGC
>CAYJPW010000097.1:0-37921 GCA_964372055.1 uncultured Polyangiaceae bacterium | reverse complement strand
CCGTGGTCGCGAGCTTGACCTCGACCATCTCCTCTTCGACTTCGGCCGGACGCGCGGCGCTGGCCACGCGCGCACCGATCAGCGCGATCGCGCCGCACACCGCGACCGCCGCGGCATAGCCGAGCAAGAGGCGCCGGCCCCGGCCGGGGTCGAGCTCGGCGGTGCTCCACATGTGGAAGGTCATGGCGTCAGCGGGTGCGAGGCGAGTCGCTCGAGCAAGAGGACGATTGCGGCGGCGAAGACGGTCACGGTCACGAGGAGACGGGTGGAGCGGATCTCCCGCTCGTCGTCGGTGCTCGGGGGCAGCTCCCCGTCCGCGGTCCTCATGACGCGCGCTACGGTGCGCTCGTCGTGTGGCAGCTCGGTGACAGCGGCGAAACGCTTCTGTACGCGGCTCGACCGACCGCGAAGGCGGATCGCGCTTGGACCGGCGTCATTCATCGTCGTCCCCGCCGCGCGCGGTCTCCGGCGACGCGGCGAAGCGGTAGCCGATGCCGCGCACGGTCTCGACGTAGACCCCGGCCCTGCCGAGCTTGTCGCGGAGCCGCTTCACGTGGGTGTCGACCGTCCGCGTCGTCATGCTCACGTCCATCCCCCACACCCCGTCGAGGAGCGCCGCGCGCGACTGCACGCGGTCGCGGGCCTCGTAGAGGGCCACCAGCAGGCGGAACTCGAGCAGGGTCAGCTCGATCTCCTGGCCCCCGACCCAGGCACGGTGAGCCTCGGGATCCACCTTGAGCAGACCGAACTCGATGACGGCGCGCTCCTTCTCGGGGCGCCGCCAGCGCCGCAGGATCGCCTGCACCCGCAGCATCAGCTCGCGCACGCTGAACGGCCGGACCACGTAGTCGGCCGCGCCGAGCTCGAAGCCGACGATGCGATCGAGCTCGTCGCCCTTGGCGCTCACGAAGACGACCGGGATGTCGCACGTGCTCGGATCGCGCTTCAGCGCCTTGCAGACCTCGGTGCCCGGCAGATCGGGCAGGAGCTGCTCGAGCAGCACGAGATCGGGGTGCTGCTCGCGCGCCATCCGCGCGCCGTCGTCGCCACGGTGCGCGACGAGCAGCTCGTGCCCGGCCCTGCGGAGGTTGTCGTGGAGCTGCCGGTCGGCTCCGCGCTCGTCCTCGATGACCAACAGACGCGCCATCGTCTTTCCGTGGAGTAGCCGCCTCTTGTGTCGTTTCGATGGCCGGTGGGAAACGGCTTCGAAACCCGAGCTCCCTCCTACGCGAGGGCGGGCGTGCCCACGGTGACGGGCAGATCGTCGACCACCGGGGCCAGCGCACAGCCGCGGGCCTCGTACACCCGGAGCGGCGCCAGGCTGCTCACCACGGCCTCGGTGGAGAAGACGCGGGCCTCCTCGCCCTCGCGCAGGCGGCGATCGCGGGCGCGGTGGGTGTGGCCGTGGACGACGTGCGCGTGCGGTGTGCACTCGAGGACCCACCGGAGGGGCTCGTGGTCGCGGAGGCCGTCGATCCACTGCATCAGGGGCACGCGGGTCGGCAGCGGCGGGTGATGCTGCGCGAAGACGAGCGCTCGGGTCGCGAGCGCCGGATCGGCGGCCAAGCTGGCGATCCTGAGGAGCAGCCAGGCATCGATGACGCCGGCCGAGGTCGTGAAGGGCTGGTGCATCGCCGTCGAGACGGCCACGACCGCGGCGTCGCGGAGCTCGGTCACCGCGCCGGGGCGGCTGGTGCCTGCGTACGCGGCGAGCGGCCCGTCGAGCGCGCGGCTCCAGGCGTCGCCGTCGTGGTAGAGATCGTGGTTGCCGGGCACGAGCGTGATCCGCTCGGGCGCGATGCCCGAAGCGGAGAGCACCTCGGCCAGCACCTCGAACTGCGCGTCGACGCCGTCCTCGGTGAGGTCGCCGGTGACGACGACGTGGTCGGCGCGGGCGCCGCGCGCCATCGCGAGCGCGGCGGCGGCGCGGCGTCGTCGCGCCGCGGCGTCGAGCGGCCGGAGCAGGCTGACGTAGCCGAGCCTGACGCGGGCGACGCCGCCGCGGCGCGGGTGTTCATCCTCGAGCAGGTGCAGGTCCGAGAGGTGAGCGATCCTGGTCATGCCCGGCGACGTTAGCGGCCCGGCTTGTCAGGCCTGCGGCACGAGCGTGATCCTTCGGCGACTACGCCGCGATCGCGTCGGCGCCCTCACGAGCCGTCGCGAACGCGATCGCGGAGTCCGGGCCCAGCAGGAGATCGTGCCCACGCCAGCGCACCCGCCGGCTCGCGCAGGCGCGGAGCCAGCAGAGGAAGAGGAGGTAGGAGCGCACGATCTCGAGGGGCGCGAGCCAGGGCCGCAGCCACGCCCCCCGGGTGACGCGCATCGCCAGCAGCGCGCCCGCCGTCTGAACGAGCGCGGCCGCGACCAGCGCGGCGGCCGCCTCGCGCGACCGCGTGGCCGCCAGCGCGAACGAGGCGACGAGGACCGGACAGAGCAGCGGCTCGAGCGCGAAGCCCGCCGGCGTGATGGCCCGCCGCATCTTCGCCCAGCGGGTGTGGCGCTCGAGCGTGCGCGCGATGGAGCAGGCGACGTTGCGGTTCTCGACGGCGGCGGTGGAGACCCGAACGCGGTGCCCCGCCTGCGCGAAGGCGCGCCCGAGCACGAAATCCTCGGCGAGCACCGCGCCGACCCGCTCGAACCCGCCCAGCGCCTCGAGATCCCGCCGCCTCAGCGCCATCGACTTGCCCACGGTGAGGCCGTGGCCGGCGAGGAGCGCGCAGGCGACGATGCCCGGCGCGATCGCGGCGCCGAGCTGCAGGTTCTCGAGCGCGGCGCCGAGGGTGCGCTCGCCGGTGCCGGCCACGACGCTCGAGACCAGCCCGACGCCGGGCGCGGCCAGCTCGTCGCAGAGATCGTGGAGGTGGCTCGGCCCGACGCGGACGTTCGAGTCGGAGACGACCAGCACCTCGCCGCGCGCCTCGCGCGCGAGGCGGACGAGCTGCGCCACCTTGGGGTTCGGCGTCCCGGGATCCGGGCCGGCCGTGACGACGAGGCGCGCCCGGACGTGCGGGTGGGCGCGGAGGAAAGCGCGCGCGACGGGCGCGGCCGGATCGCCCGGCGACGCGATCCCGAAGAGGATCTCGAACGAGGCGTGGTCGATCGCCGCGAACGACGCGAGGTTCTCGGCGAGCTCGTCGTCGAGCCCGGCGAGCGGCTTGAGGATCGACACGTGGGGCGTCGCCCCCGGGGAGCGCATGACGGGGCGGCGGCGACGGCGGCGAGCGCCCCGCAGCGTGGCGGCGGCGTGCGCCGAGGCGATCACGCCGTACAGGACGAGCGACAGAGCGGTGGGTGCCACCGCAGCGATTCCATGGAGTTCCATGGTTCTCCACGGTGGCAGGGACCTGTGGCGCCGCGTGGTCGCTCCGGTGAAGCGAGCGCGGCCTTTCGGCGAACGCCTTGCGCGGGGCGCAAGAAGCGTCGGTGACGTTTGTGTGTCACCGGTGAAGGCGACTTTGCGCTCCGTGCTCGATTTGGTACGCCCGGGGCATGAGCGCCAAGCGGATCCGAGGAATGCCCGACGGCGGCAGCGCCCTGAGCGAGCTGCTGCGGAGCCGGCGTGCGGTGATCGCCGAGGCGGGCGAGCGTCTCCTCGGCGGCCACCTCCAGGAAGGAGAGCGCGTTCCGGATCTCGGCGTGCTGGCCGAGCTCTGCGCCCGGCGGATCGAGGCAGCGTCGGCCGTGGCGGCGCCGCCGCCCGACGCCGCCGCCGCGGGTGAGCTCGGGGCGGCGCTCGCCGAGCTGCAGAAGCTCGTCGCGCCCACGCTCTTCGGCCGCCGCTGGGCCGAGAAGCTCAAGCTCCCCGACGTCCTCCCCTCCGACCCGGCCGCGCTCGGCGGGATCGCCCGCGACGTGGTGAAGGCGCTGAAGAAGAAGAAGCTCCTCAAGCCCGGCGTGAAGGGCATGCTGCCGATCGACGGCGCGCACTGGATCGACCGGATCAAGAAGCCGCTCAAGCGGCTCGAGGGCAAGGACGCAGCCGGCGACAAGAAGCAGCGCCGCGCGGCGGCCGCCGCCCTCGGCGCCGAGGCCGCGCTCGCGGCGGCCCTCCTGGTCATCGCCGGCGAGGAGCCGAAGAGGAAGCGCGGCAAGAAGGCGGCCTCGGCCTCGTCAGCGGGGTGACGCCGGCCGAGCGCGGTCGATCTTCGCCGAGCGCGATCCGCTTCGCGATCGGTCGAGCTCCCGCGCTCGAAGCCCGCTATTTCCCGCGGCCCGGCGCGGTTCGCGCGAGCTCCGACGGAGGCTCGGAGTCGAGCCCGGCGCGCTTCTCTTCGCCCCGCGCGTGCTCGCCGGTGTCGTCTTTGCGGCTCCCGTGGCGGATGTCCTTGCCCTTCACGAGGAACACCACCGTCTCGGCGACGTTCATGGCGTGGTCGGCGATCCGCTCGAGGTACTTGGCGATCGACTGGATCCGCGTCGCCCGGTAGACGGTGCTCGGGTCCTTCGCCATCATCGTGAGGACCGACTGGAAGATGTTCGAGTAGTGCTCGTCGATGACGTCGTCGCGCTCGAGCAGCTCGGTGGCGCGCTCCACGTCGCGGGCGACGAGCGCGTCGAGCGCCTCGTGGAGAACGCTCGAGGCCTCCTCGGCGAGCGCCTCGACGTCGGCGATCTGCGGGAGCCGCTCCTCCTCGTTGAGCTCGCCGACGCGCTCGCAGATGTTCACGCCGAGGTCGCCGATGCGCTCGAGGTCGGTCACGATCTTGAGCGCCATGGTGATGAAGCGCAGGTCGGAGGCGACCGGCTGGCGCGTCGCCAGGATGCGCAGGGCGAGCTCGTCGATCTCGCACTCGAGCCGGTTGATCTGGCGGTCGATGCGCATGGTCGCCTTGGCGAGGGCCGTGTCGCGCGTCCGCAGCGCCTGGATGCCCTTGGCGATCATCTCCTCGACGAGGCTGCCCATGAGCAGGAGCTTCTCGCGCAGAGTGAGGAGCTCCTGCTCGTAGACCTTGCTCGTGTGTTGTGAGACAGGCATGCGATCCCTCACCCGAACTTCCCGGTGACGTAGTCCTCGGTGCGGCTCTCCTTCGGGTTGGTGAAGATGCGCTCGGTCCTGTCGAACTCCACCAGATCCCCCATGTAGAAGAACGCCGTGAAATCGGAGCAGCGCGCGGCCTGCTGCATGTTGTGGGTCACGAGCACCAGAGTGTACCGCTCGCGCAGCTCGGCGAAGAGGTCCTCGATGCGGGCCGTGGCGATGGGGTCGAGCGCCGAGCAGGGCTCGTCGAAGAGGATGACGTCCGGCTCGACCGCGAGCACCCGGGCGATGCAGAGGCGCTGCTGCTGCCCGCCCGAGAGCGACATCCCCGATTGATCGAGCTTGTCCTTGACCTCGTCCCACAGCGCGACCTGCTTGAGCGTCCGCTCGACGAGGTCGGACGGATCCTTCACGGATCCGCCGTTGAGCTTGTGGCCGGCCAGGACGTTGTCCCGGATGCTCATGGTCGGGAACGGGTTGGCCTTCTGGAAGACCATCCCGACGCGGCGGCGCAGGCGCACCGGATCGACGCGCGGATCGTAGACGTCGACCTCGTCGAGGAGCACCTTGCCCGCGGCGCGCGCGCCCGGGTTGACCTCGTGCATGCGGTTGAGGCAGCGGAGGAACGTCGACTTGCCGCAGCCCGACGGGCCGATGACCGCCGTCACCCGGCGGGCGGGGATGGCGAGGCGGATGTCGTGGATGGCGTGATAATCGCCGAACCAGGCGTTGAGCCGGTCGATCGCGAGCTTCGTCGGCGCCGGTGCGTCCGGCGTGGCCGCGCCGATCGCTGCGGAGGAGATCCGGAGGGTCATCGGCCCCTCGACTCGATCCCGCGCGAGGCCACGAAGCGCGCCGAGACGTTGAGGACGAGGATGAGCGTGACGAGCACGAGCGCGCCCGTCCACGCCTTCGACTGCCAGTCCTCGTAAGGCGAGGTCGCGTACGCCAGGATCTGGACCGGCATCGACGCGATCGGGCGGTCGAGCGCCTCGGGCCACTGGCTGCTGCTCAGCGCGGTGAACAGCAGCGGCGCCGTCTCGCCGGCGATGCGCGCGATGGCGAGCATGACGCCGGTGGCGATACCGGCCATCGACGTGCGCAGGACGACGAACACGGTGGTTCGCCACCGCGGGACCCCCAGCGCCAGCGAGGCCTCGCGCAGGTGCGCCGGGACGAGCCGGAGCAGCTCCTCGGTCGTGCGGGTGACGGTCGGGAGCATCACGATCGCGAGCGCGATGCCGCCCGCCAGGGCCGAGAAGCGGCGCATCGCCACGACCATGAACGAGTAGACGAAGACGCCCACGGTGATCGACGGCACGCCGCCGAGCACGTCGGCGATGAAGCGGATCCACGATCGGAGGCGGCCCCGGCCGATCTCGGCGAGGTAGATGCCCGCCATGATCCCGATCGGCAGGCCGAACGCGCAGGCGATGCCGATGAGGGTGAGCGTGCC
This sequence comes from uncultured Polyangiaceae bacterium, assembly GCA_964372055.1. Taxonomy (GTDB): domain Bacteria; phylum Myxococcota_A; class Polyangia; order Polyangiales; family Polyangiaceae; genus CAYJPW01. The sequence continues at coordinate 31,487 of CAYJPW010000097.1, read as the reverse complement.
CAGGACCGCGTTGCCCATCCCGCCGCCGGGCTCGCCCACGGGGGCGGGCAGGTGGGTGAAGAAGGCGAGCGACAGCCCCGGCGCACCGCGCCGGAAGACGTAGACGAGCACCGAGGCGAGCGGGACCAGCACCACCACGGCCGAGAGGACGCAGAGCCCCGTCCAGATCCGGCTCCGGAGCACGCGGAGGCGCTCGCCCGGCGCGGCCTCGAGCAGGCCCGCGCCGCTCACGCCGGCCTCCCGGCGGCGCGCTGCTTGACGGTGCCGACCAGCCAGCGCGCGAAGAGGTTGAGCAGCAGCGCGACGCCGAAGAGGAGCAGCCCGATCTCGGAGAGGGCGGCGAGGTAGGTGTCGGTGTCGGCCTCGGCGAACTCGTTCGCGAGGACGCTCGCCATCGTGTACGCGGGATCGAGCAGCGACGCGCTCACCTTGGGGCGGTTGCCGATGAGCATCGTCACCGCCATCGTCTCGCCGAGCGCGCGGTTCAGCCCGAGGATGACGGCGCCGACGATGCCCGAGCGGGCCGACGGGAGCACCGCGACCCGGATCGTGTCCCAGGGCGTCGCCCCGAGGCCCACCGCCGCCTCCCGCTGCGTGTCGGGCACGGCGCGGAGCACCTCGCGCGAGATCGAGGTGATCGTCGGCACGATCATGATCGCGAGGATGATCCCCGCCGCGAGCATGCCGAAGCCGAGCGGCTGGCCGTGGAAGAGCGGGAGGAAGCCGACGTGCTCGATGAGCCACGGCTCGATGGTCTCGCGCAGCCACGGCAAAAGGACGAAGATCCCCCAGAAGCCGTAGATGACGCTCGGGATCGCGGCGAGCAGCTCGACCAGGAAGCCGAGCGGCTTCTTGAGCGCCTTGGGGGCGAGCTCGGAGAGGAAGATGGCGACGCCGAGCGACACGGGCACGGCGATCACGAGCGCCAGCAGCGACGAGACGACCGTGCCGTAGATGAACGGCCAGGCGCCGAACTGCTCCTTGACCGGGTCCCACGTCGTCCCGGTGAGGAACCCCAAGCCGAACTTGCTCAGCGAGAGGCGCGAGGCGAAGAGCAGCGCCAGCACCATGAGGACGGGCAGGCCCAGGACCACGAGCCCGAACGTCGTCGCCGCGCCCGAGAAGACGCGGTCGCCGAGGTGGAAGCCGCGCCCCGTCGGCAGGCGCGCCTCGGCCCGGACGTCGTCGCCTCGGGCGCCGAGCGCCGCGGGCCCGGCTGCGGCCGGCAGCTCCCCGGTCGTGCTCACCGCGCCTCGATCACTTCGCCGCGAGCAGCGAAGCGCCGTCGGGGCCCTTGATGCCGGCGAGCTTGGCCTCCACCTTCTTCACGACGCCCTCCGGGAGCGCGCCGTAGTGGAGATCGGCGGTGAGCTTCTGGCCGTCGTGGATCGCCCAGTCGACGAAGGCGGTGAGCTCCTTGCCTTTGCGCGCGTCCTTCTGCTGGTCGTAGACGAGCAGGTAGGTGAACCCGGCGATGGGGTACGAGCCGTCGCCCTCGGCGTTGACGATCGAGATCCGGAGATCGTCGGGCATCTTCGCGGAGGCGCCGGCCGCGGCCGCGGTGGTGCTCTCGAGCGCCGGCAGCACGAACTTGCCCGCCTTGTTCTGGATCGCCGCCATCGACATGCCGTTCTGCATCGCGTACGCGAGCTCGACGTAGCCGACCGATCCGGGCGTGCTCTTCACCTGGGCCGAGACGCCCTCGTTGCCCTTGGCGCCGAGCCCTCCCGGCCAGCTCACGCTCGTGCCGGTGCCGGGGCCGCCCTTCCACTCGGCGCTCACGTCGGAGAGGTAGTCGACGAAGATCTTGGTCGTGCCGCTGCCGTCGGAGCGGTGCACGCTCGCGATGGGCTTCTGCGGGAGCTTCGCCTCGGGGTTCTCCTTCTTGATCGCCGGATCGTCCCAGCTCTTGACCTTGCCGAGGAAGATGCCGGCCAGGACCTCGGGGGTCAGCTTGAGGCCGCTCTGCACGCCTTCGAGGTTGTAGGTCACCGCGACGGCGCCGAGGCAGGTGGGGATGTGGACGAGGCCCTTGGCCTTGTCGAGCTGCTCGTCGCTCATCGGCGCGTCGCTCGCCCCGAAGTCGACCGTGCGCTCGGTGATCTGGCGGATACCGCCGCCCGAGCCGATCGACTGGTAGTTCACCTTCACCGTCGGGTGGGCCTTGCCGTACTCGGAGGCCCACTTGCTGTAGAGCGGGTAGGGGAAGGTGGCGCCCGCCCCGGTGAGCGTGAGGTCACCCGAGGCGGGCGCTTCGGCGGCGGCGCTGCCCTTGGCGCCGGGGAGCGGGCCCGGGGCGGTGTCGCTGCCTTTGCAGGCGGAGGTCATCACGAACAGCGCGGCGGCGGCCGCCATCGTCTTGGTCATGGTCCGCGGACCCTAGACGTCGTGTGTGTCAGGCGTGTGACAAGACCGTGGATGCCGGAGTGCGCCCAGGGGCGCTAACCGCGATCACTTGCAGGAGCTCGGACCCTTGACCTTTCACGAGCCGCTCGACGTCGCGGCGGAGGACGTCCTCCCCTCGATACGCGCGCACCAGGCTCTGCAGGACGCGCCCGCACTCGGCGTTGGGCTGGGGAGCGAGCCCGTAGTAGACCCAGTTTCCCTCGCGCCGAGGCCGCACGACGCCCGCGCTGCGGAGCACGCCGAGCTGGCGCGAGGCGTTGGGCTGTGACACGTCCAGCGCCGCCTCGATGTGGCACACGCAGAGCTCGCCTTGCGTCAAGAGGGCCACGATGCGCAGCCGCGTCTCGTCGCCGAGCGCGCGCAGCAGGCGCGCCAACGGCTCGACGTCCAGGCGGGCGACGGCGTGGAGCATGGCGCGCATTTCTCGCCCCGCGGCCGATGCTGTCAATCCGATCCGTCCGCATGCGGTCCGGATCGCGGTGGGCCCGTCTGCCTGAAGGTACACGCTGCCTGCCGGCGCCGGGAGAGGTGGTCGTGCAAGGCGCCGCGACCGGCTCGAGTGATCCATCGAGCCCGATCTCCGGCCGGCACAGCACTTGTACATGCGAGCCGGGGCACATGGCTTGCCGTGGCCGTGGGCGTCGTCGGAGCGCTCGCGGTGATCGCGCTCCGACTCCAGCCCGAGCGCACCGGTCTCGACGGTCTCCGCATCGAGCTCGCCATCCTCCACGAGCGCACGACTCCCGAGAGCAGCACCATCGTGGCCCGGACCGAGCCGGTGCTGGCCACTGGCTCGGCGCAGGCGAGCTGGGAGATCGTCCCGCCGCGAGCCTTCGCCGACTACGCCAGGTGGGTGAGCGGGCGGCTCCTCGACTGGCGCCTCGGGCGGGGCGCCGGCGCGCGAGGGCCAGCGCCTGCTGTGCTCGCGATCCCGCCCGGGGAGATGTGGCTGCTCGCGATCGAGCCCCTCCCGGCGGCCGTCCCCCCTCGCGCGCGCCTGACCGTCAGGGTGATGCCGGACGGAAGCGAGGGGTCGAGGTGAACCGGCCGCGAGCGATCGGAGTCGCCGTCGTCATGGCTGCCCATGCAGCGGCGGCGAAGATGAAGTCAGTCGACGCCAGGTCGGCTCGTCGACCACCTGCTGCTTCCACGTCGCGTGGCATGACGTGCAGGTCTGCAGCGTCGCCCCGAGCTCGCTCAACACGCGCGCACGATCCCGCTCCCGCGCGGCGGTCGCGATGCGGTCGGCGGTATGGTGGAACGCCAAGGCCTGCTCGGTGAACCCGGGCGCCCCAGCCCCCATGTGCGTGCACATCTGGCCCATCTGCTCGGAGAAGCCGATGCGTCCAGCGGCCCGCTCGACGGCGGGATAGTCCTCGGCGGCCAGGGCCGCGACGATCTCCTGCACCGCCACGAGGTGGTCGCGCATGTTCTGCTTCTGGTGATGGGCCATCATCGGCAGCAGCGGAACCGGAACGCGCGTGTCCGTCCGGTCGAGTGCCTCGGCTGCAGACGCCCCGCTCGGCGTCGTCGCCGCGGTCGACGTCGCGCCGGGCGCGGGGGGCGCTTCGCGCGTGCAGCTGGTCGCCAGCGCGAGGGCGGACGCGAACAGAAGCAGCTGAGCCTGACGTGTCATTCGGATGTCCTCTCGTCGTGCGAGTCGGCGGGAAGCGCCTCGAGAGCGGTGACGAGGTGCCGAAGGGCCTCGAGGACTCGGCCGCGGGAACGCGACGGCAGTTGCGCGAGCAGCGCGCCGAAACGTGCTCCGCTCGAAGCCTCGATCTGTCGCGCGAGCCGTTCCCCACGCGCGCTGAGCGACACTCTTCGGCTACGCCCGTCATGCTCGCTCTGGCGCTGCTTCACGTGCCCAGCCTCGACCATCTTCGCGCAGAGGCGTGCGACGTTGCTCTTGTCGATGCACAGCTCGCCGCCGAGGTCCTGCTGGGAGAGCTCGCCCCTCGCGAGCAGCACCATCAGCGCGTGGGCATGTGCCATCGGGACCGGCTTGCCGCAGGGCGTGCTGTCGGTCGCGAGGGCACCGAAGCGCCGGAACAGCCGCTGCATGAGGCGGCGAAGCTCGTCGGCCGCGGAAGCAGTGGAACCGCGCGACACGCGAGGGATCGAATAGCCGACGATGGTTGTGCGCGCAACTACGGGCGCTGGACACGAGGGGCCTTGGTGTCTCGCAGAACGGCTGCCTCGGGCCACACGCGCCGCCATGCTGATCCGCGTGCTCGGTGCCCTCCTCCTCGCCCTCGTCGGCTCGGCCTGCGGCGACGTCGTGTCGGGATGGCCGGAAGCCGGCGAGGCCGGCGACCTCGTCCTGGTCACGGCAGCCGAGGACCCTGCCGTGTCGCTCGTGGTCCGGCGCACGCTCGAGCTCGTCCGCCGCGAGGTCCCCGACGACAGCGCGGCGACCGGGCCGATGCTCGTCGTCGAGGACGCGCCGCGGCGTGCCTTCTACCTCGGCAACTTCCACGGAGGCCTGGCGCGGCTCGGCGCGGACGGGCTCATCCAGGTCCTCGACCTGGGCGCCCCGCTCGTCGGGATGGCGATCTCGCCCGACGGGCGCCTCCTCGCCGTCAACGGCGCGCGCCACGGGCGCACGCGTGGGGACGTGGACGGTGCCGGGCGCCCTGGAGACGGGCCACTCCCTGGCGATCGAGCCCGACGGCCACGCGCTCGTGCTCGACGCCCATGCTGGGCGGCTCGTGCGGATCGGCGAGGAGGGCGTGGTCGCGGCCTCCCCGCCGCTCGGCGGTGGGGCCGCGGAGGCGTCGCTGCCCGAATAAGCACCCAGCCGCCTCGTCCGTAACATCCGCCCCGGCCGGCGCTGGTTGTCGCGGAGCGCGGCGCCTTGGCGCCGCGTTGCGCCGAGAGCTCGTGGACGAGCCAGCCTGCGAAGCTCGGCGTGGATGTGCCGTGACGCCGGATCGTGCGCACCACGTGGGGCGTCCTCGCATGGGCCAGCCCGGTGGGATGAAGCTCCGCGCTTGACGGGTCGACGGTCCTCGGTCAATCGTGGATCTACGATGAGAAGAGGGCCCGCAGGCGATTCGCCCCGCCGAGTGCGCGGATTCAGTGGTGCGCTTTGGACCAGGACGAGTGTTTGGTGGCCTCCATGTCATCGGCCACCAACGATATGCGAGAGGAGCTTCCCGTGACCGCGGGGCGCGTCTTGGACGCCGCCACGAGCTCCACGGGTCCTGCGCGCCGTCCGTCGAGCCGCAGCGCTTCCGCTTGCCGCGGACCTCGATGGGCTGAAGCGCCAGGCCGTCTACACCCACGCGCCGGCGTACGAGCCGAGCCGTGAGATCGAGGCCGTCGCGCCGGAAAGCAGGGAGCCATGAGCGCTAGCATCAAGGTCCTCTTCGTGTGCGTGCACAACGCGGCGCGGAGCCGCATGGCGGAGGCGTTCCTGCGCGACATCGGCGGGCCTCGGTTCGAGGTCGCGAGCGCCGGGTTCGAGCCCCGCGAGGTCAACCCTCTCGCGGCGGAGGCGATGGAGCTCATCGGGCTGCCCATCGCCCAGACGGGGCCGCAGCCCTCGGTCTTCGCGCTGTTCAAGGCGGGCCGTCACTTCCACTACGTCATCGCGGTGTGCGACGAGGCCCACGGCGAGAAGTGCCCGCTCTTCCCCGGCGTCACCCAGCGCATCGCCTGGAGCTTCCCCGATCCGAGCACCTTCACGGGCAGCGACGCCGAACGGCTCGCGCGCGTCGTCGAGCTCCGCGACGCGATCCGAGCCCGCATCGAGGCGTGGCTGTCGACGCTACCGACTCGCTCGACCACGACGCGCGACCAGGCGCCGCCCAGGAGCTGAACGACATGCAGACGGCAAAGGCCGGCGTCGCCGGCAAGCTCTCCTTCCTCGACCGCTACCTGACGCTCTGGATCTTCCTGGCGATGGGGCTCGGCATCGCGCTCGGGTTCTTGTCGCCGGGATTCACCACGGCGCTCAACCGCCTGAGCGTGGGGACGACGTCCATCCCCATCGCCGCCGGGCTCATCCTCATGATGTACCCCCCGCTGGCGAAGGTCCGGTACGAGGAGCTCGGCAAGGTCTTCCGCAACAAGCGGGTGCTCGCGCTCTCGCTCGTGCAGAACTGGGTCATCGGCCCGCTGCTGATGTTCGGGCTGGCCGTCGCCTTCTTGCGCGACAGGCCGGAGTACATGCTCGGCCTGATCCTCATCGGCCTCGCGCGCTGCATCGCGATGGTCATCGTGTGGAACGATCTCGCGAAGGGCGACACCGAGTACTGCGCCGGGCTCGTCGCCTTCAACTCGATCTTCCAGGTGCTCTTCTTCTCCGTCTACGCGTACTTCTTCGCGACGCTCCTGCCGACCTGGCTCGGGCTCGAGGGAGCCGTGGTCGACATCACCATCGGGGAGATCGCCAAGAGCGTCGCCATCTACCTCGGGGTCCCCTTCGCGGCCGGCTTCCTGACGCGGCGGCTGCTGGTCAGGGCGAAAGGGCGCGACTGGTACGAGCGAGCGTTCGTCCCGCGCATCAGCCCGATCACGCTCGTCTCGCTGCTCTTCACGATCGTCGTGATGTTCTCGCTCAAGGGCGAGACCATCGTCGAGCTCCCGTTCGACGTGCTCCGCATCGCAGTCCCCCTGCTCATCTATTTCGTGGTGATGTTCGCCGTCTCCTTCTTCATGAGCAAGCGAGTGGGCGCCGACTACAAACAGTCGGCGACTCTCTCCTTCACCGCGGCGTCGAACAACTTCGAGCTGGCCATCGCCGTCGCCATCGCCAGCTTCGGCATCCACAGCGGCGCGGCGTTCGCCGCGGTCATCGGGCCGCTCGTCGAGGTGCCGGTGCTCATCGGGCTCGTGAACGTCGCCCTCTGGGCGCAGAGGCGCTTCTTCCCCGCGGCCCCGATCGAGGTCACGCCTGCTCCGTGCGCGACCGCGCCCGCCTCGAAGGCGGAGGCTTGAAGGCAATGGATGGCGGCATCCTCTTCCTCTGTGTCGCGAACTCGGCCCGCAGCCAGATGGCCGAGGGCCTCGCGCGGAAGCTCTTCGGAGCGCGGATCGCCGTCCAGAGCGCGGGCAGCGAGCCCTCCCGGGTCAACCCTTACGCGATCGAGGTGATGCGCGAGATCGGCGTCGACCTCACGACCCACCACTCCAAGTCGGTGCAGTCGATCGACCCGGACACGGTCGGCCTCGTCATCACGCTCTGCGCCGAGCAGGTGTGCCCCGTCTTCCTCGGCAAGGCGCGCAGGCTCCACTGGCCGATCCTGGATCCGGTGAGCAAGGATCCCTCGCTGTCGCCGGACGAGATGCGCGCGCGCTTCCGAGCGGCGCGGGACGAGATCCAGGGCAGGCTCCAGGCCCTCGAACCGCTCCTGCAGCTGCCCGACGGCCCGCTCGCGCCGCCGTGAGCTGCGGCGCGCGAGCGAGCGCGAGGCGCGGCTGCGCCCCCGATCGCGGCGGCACGGCCGTTGCGGCCCGATCCGGCGTCATGCACCCATTCCCTCACCACTACGTGATCCGTGCCTCGGGCGGTCCGGCCGGCGACGTCGCGCTCGCGTCCGCGGGCCTGCCCTCGCTCGCCAGCGCGCCGCCCGCCGAGTTCGACGGCCCCGGCGATCGGTGGTCGCCCGAGACGATGCTCGTCGCCGCCGCGGCCGACTGCCTCATCCTCACGTTCCGGAGCATCGCGCGAGCGAGCGCGCTGGAGTTCGAGGACCTGGTGGTCTCGTCCGAGGGCGAGGTGGGCAAAATCGACGGGCGGACGAGGTTCACCAGGATCGTCCACCGCGCGCGGCTCACGTTGCCCGAGGGGGCCGACGCCGATCGGGCGAAGCGGTTGCTCGAGAAGGCCGAGAGAGCGTGCCTCGTGTCGGCGTCGCTCGCCGCCGCGATCGACCTCCACGTCGACATCGCCGGCGCGACGGGCCGGGGATCCGGCGAGGAGTCACCGCGATCGTGACGCCCATCGCGCCGGCCGCACTCGACTCCCGTCCGTGCCGGCGCGACGACATGCCGCATGGCGGGGCGGCGGCCGCGGCGCCATCTTCGGTGCATGTCGAGACTCGCCGAGGCCACGCGCGTCGCCGCTCGTCGCGCGTTTGGCTTCGCGCTCGCCGCATCCGTCGCGTCGGCGACGGTGCTCGCAGGACCGGCCGCCGCGCAGCCCCGCGGCCCGGCGGAGGGGGCTGCGCCCGGCGCCGAGTCGCCCGTGGCGGGCGAGCGCGCCCTGCTCGGCCGCCTGCTCGCGCCCTGCTGCGAGGCCCAGACGCTCGACGTTCACGCCTCGCCCCTCGCCGTCGAGCTCCGCGCCGAGATCCGCCGGCGCCTGATCGCCGGCGAGACGCCGGAGGCCATCGAGGCCGATCTCGTGAGTCGGTTCGGCCCGCGCATCCGAGCGGTCGCGCCGGGCGATCCGTCCGGCTCGGTCGCGCTCGGGCTCGCGCTCCTCGCGATCGGCGCGGGGGGCGGTCTCTTCTTGGTCGTCCGTCGCTGGACGCGGCGCCCGGGCGCGCCTGCCTTGGAGCCGGCGGCGGCGGCCCGCGATGCCTGGGACGAGCGCCTGGACGACGAGCTCCGCGACCTCGGCTGACCGTCGAGGCGCGTCAGGACAACCCCCGAATCAAGAGCCCCGCCACCCCGCCGCCGAGGACCAACCAGGCGGAGTTGGGGCGAAAGCGGAAGAGCACGGCGGCGCTCGCGACGGCGAGCAGCGCCGTCGGCACGTCGACGATCGCCGCGCGCCCGAGCTGCGACGTGACGGCGGCCATGAGCGCGAGGGACGCCGCGTTCACGCCGTCGAGGAAAGCACCCGCGATCCGGGAGCGGCGGATCCGCGGCACGAGCGGGCCGCTCAGCGCCACGAAGACGAACGCGGGGAGGAAGATGCCCGCCGTCGCGACGGCCGCGCCCTTCGCGCCGGCGAGCACATAGCCGATGAAGGTGGCGGTGGTGAAGACCGGCCCCGGCGTCAGCTGGCCGACCGCGACCGCGTCGAGGAGCTGCGCTTCGGTGAGCCAGTGCCATCGCTCGACCAGGTCGGCTCGCAGGAACGCGAGCAGCACGTAGCCGCTGCCGAACAGGACGGCGCCGACCTTGACGAAGAACAGGAAGAGCGGCGCGAGGCCGAACGGCGCCGCGGCCGCGGCGCCCAGCGGCACGGTCGCTTGGGCGAAGAGCGGGAAGGCGCGCGCGGAGGCGCCGGCGGGCGGGGGCGCGCGAGGGCGATCGGCGGCGCGCACGACGGCGACGGCGAGGCCCGCCGCGACGAGGAGGGCGAGCTCGTTCGCGCCGGCGAAGCTCGCGACGAGGCCCGCGAGCGCGACCACCGCGAGGAGCCTGGTCTTGAGCGCGGCGCGCGCGAACCCGAAGAGCGCCTGGATCACCACGGCGATGATCACGGGCTTGATGCCGTAGAGCAGGCCGCCCGCCTGCGGCACCGATCCGAATCTCACGTACGCCCACGCGATCGTGCCCGTCAGCAGCGCCGCTGGCACGATGAAGCAGGTGCCGGCGACGACGAGGCCGGGCCACCCCGCGCGTCGGTGACCGATGTGGATCGCGAGCTCGGTCGAGTTGGGGCCGGGGATGAGGTTGGCCGCGCCGAAGAGATCGAGCAGCTCTTCGCGCGTCATCCATCGGCGCCGCCGCACCACCTCGTCCTCCATCATCGCGACGTGCGCCGCCGGGCCGCCGAACGCGGTGAAGCCGAGCCGCAGGAAGAGGAGCGCGAGCTCGCGCAGCGCCGCCCGGCGCGACGACGGGTCACGCGCGGTGTCCGCGCGGGCGGCGCCGGAGTCGGGGTCAGCCATGACGGGAGCGCTCGCACGGGGCGAGCTTCGCGTCGAGCGACAGAGGCCCGGCGCCGGCGACGAGGAGGAAGAGGGCGCCGAGCAGCATCGCGAGGTCCGTGCGCGACTCGTGGGCCATGGCCCAGAAGCCGCGCCGGAGGAGGATCGGGACCTTCGTCGTGGCGATGGCCACGAGCATGTCGATGCCCAGCGGCACGGTAGCGAGCCGCGTCGCGAGCCCGAGCATGACGAGCAGCCCGCAGCCGATCTCGACCACGCCGACGAAGGGCGCGAGGATCCCCGGCGCCGGGAGGCCGATCTGGGCGAAGCGGCCCACGCCGAGCTCGGTCGGGAAGAGGAACTTCTGGATACCCTCCGAGAGGAAGATGGATCCCACGGCCAGGCGCACCGCGAGGGTGGCCGCCGGGGCCCGCGTGGCGGCGATCCGGCGCAGCACGTCGGCGAGCGTCATGCCGGCGTGAGGTGCGCGAGATCGTGGATGCCGAGGGCCACCTCGAGCTGCGCGACCTCGGCGACGATCCCCTCGAAGCCGCGCGGACCGAAGAGCGCGTGCTCCTTGTCCTCGAACGCCTCGCCGAGCGCGTCGTACTCCGCGGCGCCGACCAGCGGGCGGAGCTCGGGGAACAGGACGGTGTCCTCGCGCGCCGAGTGCGGCCGGTACATGCGGCTGAAGGCCCGGAGCGCCGCCGCGAGCCGGGTGCGGCTCTCGGCGGCCTGCACGGTCGCCGGCGTCGCCAGCTCCCGGACCGCATCGGTGACGCGCCTCCCCGCCTGGTGCTGCTGGCGGAGGACGGTCACGAGGTCGACACGCTGGTTCGCCCGCTCGAAGCGAGGGAAGACGAAGTCCTCCTCGAGCTTCTCGTGGTAGTCCTCCACGAAGCGCCGGACGATGTCGGCGGCGGAGGCGAGGACCTCGAGCGGCAACGGCTCCTGGCCCTCGACGCGCCGGGCGATCTCCTCGTGGACGAGGAGCACGCGACGGAGGACGCCGTGCTCGCGCATCAGGTCCTCGACCGGCGACACCTCCTCGGCTCCCTCCTGCCCGGGAGCCTTCGCGGCGGCCGTCGCCGACGCGCACGCGGCGAGGACCGCGCCGGCGCCGACCGCGCTCGCGAGAACGAGGAACACCCTGCGATCGTCGCGCTCACGGCCCATGCCCGCCTCCGCTCGTCGACTTGTATCGACGTTCGATAGAAACATCGTACTGCCCGCTCCGAGCGCTCGCAAGACGGGCGCGCAGCAGGCGCGCGTCCTCGCGAAGAGCTGTCCCTGGCAGATCGACGCTCAGGTTCGTCGAGCCCGCCGCGATCGGCGCGCCTCGTGTCTCTCCTCCTCCTCGAAGAGCTCCCCGAAGAGCTCACGGACCTTCTCTCGAGCGGACGCGAGGGCCCTCCTTCCGCGCGCGGTCGCCCGGTAGACGCGACGGCGCCGCCCCTCCAGCTGAACCGACGATTTGAGGTAGCCCTTCCGCTCGAGCCCGTGGAGCAGCGGGTACAGCGTCCCGGGTCCCAGCGCGTAGCCGTGCCGGGCGAGCTCCTCGATGATCCCGAGGCCGAAGAGGGGCTCGCGCGCCGCGTGGTGCAGGATGTGGAGGCGAATGAGGCCGGAGTAGAGATCCCTGTCATCCATCATGGCAGCGCGTGGGGCGTCTCGCTCGGTCTCCGACGACGTTCAGCGCCGGCTCGCCGCGGGCGCCGGTACTCAAGATAGCGCGACGACGCCCGTGCCGGCCTACCCAGGCGTCCGGATGAGGCGCGCCTCGAGTCGCTCCCGGCCGTGCCGGTGCGCCGGGCGCTCTGCCCCACGATGGGCGGCGGCCCGGCCGCCGCTGGGGCGGGGATGCTGGGCTACGCCGGCGCTGTTGACGCTGGGCGCCGCGCGGGGCGATGGTCTCGTCACGATGGCTCCTCCGGTCCGGACCTGCTCGCGGCGGGCGTGGCTCCAGGCGTCCGCCCTCCTCTTCGCGGCCGGGTGCCGGCGCCCGGCGCCCTCGGGCGAGCAACCGCTCCGCCTCCTGCTCTCGCCGGCCCACGCGCCTCGGGATCCCGAGGCCCTGGCGGGCCTGCTGTCGGTCGCGGCGGCGCCCCGCATCCACCTCTCCGTGGCCTCGTCCAGCGAGCACGCGATCGACGCGATCCAGGCGGGCAACGCCGACGCGGGCCTGCTCTCGCTCTTCGACTTCCTCTTCTGCGCCGACGTGTTCCACGTCGAGCCCCTCGTCCAGGCGCTGCGCGGAGGCGCCGAGCAGTGGGGCGAGATCCTCGTGCGCGCCGACGCGCCCGCGGCCGATCTCGCCTCCCTCAAAGGCCAGCGGGTCGCCTTCGTCGATCGGTACTCCGTCACCGGCTTCCTCCTGGCCGGCAAGCTCCTGCTCGACGCCGGAATCAGGGTCGAGCCGGTGTGGGTCGGATCGCACGAGGCCGTGCTCGCCGCCGTCCGCGATCGGCGCGTCGCCGCGGGGGCGACCTACGCCGGAGCCGCGGGCGCCCCCGATCTCCGGGCGCTCGCACGGACGGCCGCGGTCGCGAACGAGCCTCTCTTCGTCCGAGCCGACACGCCGGCGGAGCTCAGGTCCTCGCTGTCGGCCGCGCTGCTCGCCCTGGGCAAGGACGAGGCCTCGGCGCGCGCGCTGGCCGGCGTCGCCGGCATCACCGGCTTCCAGCCCATCGCACGCGGCACCTACGAGCGGGCGCTCGAGACCGTCCGCGCCGCGGGCACCACCGTCTACGATCTCGTGCCCGGAGGCTGGGCCCGCGCGAACGAGCACCGCCGGCCGCTCTGGTCCTACGCGCCCTGACCAGGGCCGGCCCGGCCTGCGCGCGGACCGCCTTCGCCGTCGGGCAAGGGGCTGAGCACGAGCACGACGGATGCCGAGCTGGCTGTCCTCCTCGTGTTCGGTGATCGGCGACTCGCGCGGGGCCGCAGCTCGCCGGCGGGAGGCGGCGGCTCACGCGGATGCGCTCGGTGTAGTCTGGCGATGGCGATGATGCGACCGCTCCTCGAAAGGTCCGGTTCCTCGACGACGCCGACGCGCCGATCGCGAGCGACATGCGGGTGAGCCGAGGGCGGGGGCGGCCTTGACCCTCCGCGAGGCGCTGCGCGAGGCTATGGGCGAGCTGTCGGGGGGGCGGGACAGAGCCCCACCCGCGACGGGGCGCGCCGCGTGCCGAGGAGGTGTCTCGAGCGAAGCGGCGCCGTGAAGGCGCCCACAGCCCCGGGGAAGCTGTGGACGCCTTCACCGGGGCGTCGCACGCCAGCCTCGCGACGAGCACCGGCCGGTCGCTCACGGGCACCTCGCGAGCCACGCCTCCCACACGCCCGAGACCAAGAGGCACTCGAGCTCCTCCTGCGGCGTCCCGTCGTCGGCGACCAGGAGGGCGATCCCGAGCTCGCGCGCGATGGCGCGGAGCGGCAGGGGCGCGAAGTCTTCGGGCTGTCCTTGCATCACCACCACGAGGGGCCGCCAGCGCATCAGGGCGAACAGCGCGCCCTCGACGGTGGAGGTCCGGACGAGGATCCGCGCGCGCCCGGCGGCGAAGCGGCAGCGGCGAACGAGCTCGGGTCCGCAGCCGACCACGAGCGCCAGGGCGAGGTGCACGAGCTCGGGCGCGTGCTCGATGGTTCGTGACGTTTGCATGGGCGGCGAGGGTGGCGCGCGGCCGGTGCCTCCCGATGGCGGGACGGAGGAGATCCGGCGGCGCCGCTGCCCTTCGCTGGACGCCTCCCGCGCGGCGCCCCGCTCGCCGTGGGTGGGACCGGCCGAGCCCTGGCCGGCGCGATATCATCGCGGCGTGATCAAGCGCGACCTCATCCAGCAGCTCGTGGCCGAGCTGGGGCGCGAGATCGGCGTGCTCCGGCAGGCCGCGCTCGCGGCGCGCGAGGCGGCGACGCACGAGGAGGCCAAGCCCGAGAACGACAAGGACACGCGCGCGATCGAGGCGGCCTACCTCGCCGGCGCGCAGGCCGACCGGGTGCGCGAGCTCGAGCGCAGCGCCAACGCGCTCGAGTTCCTCGAGCTCCGTTCGTTCGCGTCCGGCGATCCCATCGCGCTCTCGGCGCTGATCGATCTCGAACGGGAGGACACCGGCGAAGAGCTCTCGTGCCTCCTCGCGCCCCACGCCGGCGGCGTCGAGACCCGCTTCGAGGGCCGCCGCGTGATGGTGGTCACCCCCGAGGCGCCCCTCGGCCGCGCCCTCCTCGGCAAGACCCAGGGCGACGTCATCGAGGTCCCCGCCCGCGGCGCCGTCCGCGAATACGCGGTCACCCGCGTCCGCTAGTCGCTGCTGCCCGAACCCAAGCGTTGTCCAGCAGGATCCGAGGAGGCCCGGACCACGGTGGGCGATCGCGCTCACCGCCTCGCGGCGTGGCCCCGAATCCACCGAATGAAAACTCCCCGTCTCCCCGTCTCCCTGTGAAAAATCCCGCTTCCCCCTCGCAGGCGCGCTACTCGCTCGCTCCCGGCTCGCTCCGGAAGCGATACCCGACGCCGCGGACCGTCTCGATGTACTCGCCGGCGGCGCCGAGCTTCTCGCGCAGGCGCTTCACGTGCGTGTCCACGTTGCGCGTGGTGACGTCGGCGTCCGAGCCCCAGACGTCGTCGAGGAGCACGTCGCGCGAGAGCACCCGTCCGCGCCGATCGTGCAGCGTCGTGAGCAGGCGGAACTCGAGCGCCGTCAGGGTGACCTCGCGCTTCTCCACCCAGACGCGGTGCGCGGCGCAGTCGACCTCGAGCGCGCCGAAGTCGAAGCGCTCGGCCGCGCGAGGCTTGTCGGGCGAGGCGCGGCGCAGGACGGCCTGGGCGCGGAGCACGAGCTCGCGCACGCTGAACGGCTTGACGACGTAGTCGTCGGCGCCGATCTCGAACCCCACGACCCGATCGACCTCCTCGCCCTTGGCCGTGACCATGACGACCGGGATCTCGGCGGTCGCCGGCGTCTGCTTCAGCCGCCGGCAGACCTCGGTGCCGGGCATGTCGGGGAGCATGATGTCGAGGATGACGAGATCGAAGCGCTCTTCCTTGACGGCGCGGAGCGCGGTGCGCGCGTCGCCGGCCGTGACCACGTCGAAGCCGGCCTGCTTGAAGTTGTAGGCGAGGACCTTCTGGAGGTCGCGCTCGTCCTCGACGATGAGCACGTGGCTCGGCATGCGCGGACCGTAGTAGCAGGCCAATGTGTCGGGAACGTGACGGCGCAAGTCACGGTGAGCACGACCGCAACGCCGGCGCCGTCCGGTGCCTCCGGGCACCACGCCGTGCGCGCGCCCACGCCGCCGGAAACACCCGGGAATCGCGCCCGACGCGCGAGAAGAGCGCCAAGAGCTTGCGCTGGCGCGTCGTTTGCCTTAGAGGGGCGTCACCTATGGCCCTCGAGCGAACCCTGTCCATCATCAAGCCGGACGCCGTCGAGAAGCACAAGGCGGGCGCGATCATCGCCCGCCTCGAGCAGGAAGGCTTCGTCATCAAGGCGATGAAGCGGATCCACCTCACCCGCGCCGACGCCGAAGGCTTCTACGCGGAGCACAAGGGGCGCGGATTCTTCGACGAGCTCGTCACCTTCATGTCGCGCTCGCCGATCGTGATCATGGCGCTCGAGCGCGAGGACGCGGTGGCCAAGTACCGCGAGGTCATCGGCGCGACCGATCCCGGCAAGGCCGCCGAGGGCACCATCCGCAAGCTGTACGGCTCGAACGTCGGCGAGAACGCGGTCCACGGCTCGGACAAGCCGGCCACCGCCGCCCGCGAGATCGCCTACTTCTTCGCCGGCTACGAGACCCCCGCGTAGGTTGAGCGGCCCGGGCGACATCTCGGCCGCGCGCGGCGGCGTGCGCGACGGCATCGCCGCGATCCAGAACCTGGCTCAGCTCCTGCGGTCCCCGCGCGTCGGGGCGCGCGCGCTCGCCCGTGCCGTGCCCGAGGTGCGCGAGGGCGCGGCGGCGCTCCGCGACGCGGCGCAGGCGCTCGACCAGGCGATCGCCGGCGCGGCCGGGAGCGAGCCGGCGACCGCGAGGGCCGCGCACTCCGTGCTCGGCTTCGCCGCCGAGCGCGCCCGCGCCCTCGAGGCGGCGCTCGAGGTGGGTCGGCGCATCGACGTCCGGCGGCGCCTCGGGCTCGACGCCGAGGTGAACGCCGCAGCGGCCGAGCTCGGGACCGTCCTGATGCTCGTCGACCTGCTCGGCGCCGAGCCCGAGCGGCGCCACACCCCCGTCGACCTGCTCGACGTGCTCGACGAGCAGTGGAGCGCGCCGGCGGCCTCGACCGTCGTCGTGGCGGTGGAGATAGGCCGCGACGCGACCTTCACCGGCGACCCTCGCCACGCCGCCAGCGTGCTCGAGCTGGCCGTCACGGCCGCGTCGGCGGCGACGCGCGCCAATCTGCGGCTCACGTCGGAGCGGCGCCCGTGCGGATCGCTGGTCGTGCGCGTGGAGCCGGCGCCGGCCGGCGCGACGCCCGCGGTGCTCGGCGGGGACCGCCCGGAGGCGCACACGCCCGTCCCGCTCCGGGCCGCCATCCCGGCGCTCGCGGAGGCGCTCCCGGCGGCCGCCCGCCACGTCGGCTTCGATCTGGCGATCGGCCCCGAGCCGGGCGCCGTCGCGATCACGTTCCAGCCCTGACCACGGCTCCCGCCGGCCGTGCTAGACGGCGGACATGACCGACGTGAAGACGCTCCGCCCGCTGGTCGAGGCGGCCTACCGCGACCGAGCGCTCCTCGCAGGCGAGGAGCACCACGGCGCCGTCCTCCAGACCCTGGCGCTGCTCGACCGGGGCGACCTCCGCGTCGCCGAGCCGCCCGACGCGCCGGGCGGCGACTGGGTGACGCACGCGTGGATCAAGGAGGCCATCCTCCTCTACTTCGCCGTCATGCACATGGAGGTGATGGAGGTCGGCCCCTTCGAGTTCCGCGACAAGATCCCGCTGAAGAAGGACCTCGACGCCGCGGGCGTGCGCGTGGTGCCGCCGGGCACCGTCCGCTACGGCGCCTTCCTCGAGAAGGGCGTCATCGTGATGCCCGGTTACGTCAACATCGGCGCGCGCGTCGGCGCCGGCTCGATGGTCGACACCTGGGCCACCGTCGGGAGCTGCGCCCAGGTGGGCCGCGACGTCCACCTCGCCGGCGGCGTGGGCATCGGCGGCGTGCTCGAGCCGCCCGGCGCCCGCCCCGTCATCCTCGAGGACGGCGTCTTCGTCGGCTCGCGCGCGATCGTGGTCGAGGGCGTGGTGGTCGAGCGCGAGGCGGTGCTCGGCGCCGGCGTCGTGCTCACCTCGTCGACGGCGATCCTCGACGTCACCGGGCCCGAGGTGGTCGAGCACCGCGGGCGCGTCCCGGCGCGCAGCGTCGTCATCCCGGGCACGCGCCCCAAGCGCTTCCCCGCGGGCGAGTACGGCGTGCCCTGCGCGCTCATCATCGGAAAGCGCAGCGCCTCGACCGACACGAAGGTGTCGCTCAACGCGGCCCTGCGCGACTTCGCGGTGCCCGTGTGAGCTCGGAGCCCGCGCTCGACCCGGTCGGCGAGACGCTGCTCTGGCTCACGCGCATCCCGTCGCCCATCGGCGAGGAGCAGGCGATCTGTCACGCGGTGCTGGCGCGGCTCGCCTCGAGCCCGCTCGCCGCGCCGGTGCGCCGCTACGGCGACTCTCTGGTGGTGCCGGTGACGCGCGGCACCGGCGGCCCGCGGATCGCGCTCGCCGGGCACCTCGACGTGGTCCGGACGTCGCACGACGGTCCGGTCCGCGTCGAGGGCGACCGCCTCTACGGCCCCGGCGCCGCCGACATGAAGTCGGGGCTCGCGCTCATGATCGATCTGGTCGAGCGCGACCGCGAGGCCTGCGCCGGCGTCGATCTGACGCTCGTCTTCTACGCGCGCGAGGAGGGGCCCTTCCTGGAGAACGAGCTCGGCCGCGTCCTCGACGAGGATCCGGAGCTCGGGCACGTCGACCTCGCGGTCTGCCTCGAGCCGAGCGACAACAAGCTGAGCCTCGGCGCGTCGGGGTCCATCCACGCCGCGGTGACCTTCGACGGGCGCACCGCGCACAGCGCCCGGCCCTGGCAGGGCGAGAACGCCATCCACAAGGCGGGCGAGCTCCTCGCCGAGCTCGGGCGCCTCGCCCCGCGCGAGGTGGTGATCGACGGCTTCGTCTACCGCACGGTGACGAGCGTCACGATGGCCGAGGGCGGGCGCGGACGGAACATCGTCCCCGATCTCTTCACCCTGAACGTCAACCACCGCTTCTCGCCCGACACGTCGATCGCCCAGGCCCAGCGCGAGATCGAGGCGCTCGTCGCGGGCCGCGCCCGCATCGAGTGGCGCGACCTGTCGCCCTCGGCGCCCCCGCACGCCTCCCACCCGCTCGTCGTCGCCTTGCGCGAGGCAGGCGTCGCCGCGGTCGAGCCGAAGCAGGCCTGGACGGACGTGGCCCGGTTCGCCGCGCTCGGCGTGCCCGCCGTGAACTTCGGCCCCGGCGAGAACGCCCAGGCTCACCAGCGCAACGAGTGGACCTCGCTGTCGAAGCTCGCCGCCGGCCGCGAGATCACGACGCGGTGGCTGCGCTCGATCCGGAGAGCGCCGGCACCGTGAACCAGAACGTCGAGCCGCGGCCGGGCTCGCTCTCGACCCGGATCCGCCCGCCGTGGGCCTCGACGATGCCCTTGGCGACGAAGAGCCCGAGCCCGCTGCCTTGGGCGAGCGGCCGCCGCGATCCGCTCGCGCGCCGGCAGAACAGCTCGCTCCGCTGATCGGCCGCGATCCCCGGCCCGGTGTCGCTCACCGAGAAGCGGACCGCACCGCCGGCCGCTTCGGCGCGCACGTCGATCGATCCACCGCGCGGCGTGAACTTGGTCGCGTTCGAGACCAGGGCCACCAGCACCTGCTCGAGCCGGTCCTTGTCGCCGACGACGCGCTCGACGCCGGGCGCGATCTCGGCGCGGAGCTCGACCGGCTTCTGCGCCGCGAGCGGCCGTGTCACGTCGAGGGCGCGCGCCACCATGGGCGCGACCTCCTGCGGATCGGCGCCGACCGTGAGCGCGCCCGCCTCGATGGCGACGGCGTCGCAGAGGTCCTGGATGATGTGGTTGATCTCGTCGGCGCCGCGGGTGATGGCCTCGAGCTGGCGGCGCGGGCCCGGCGCCTCGATGGTGCGGAGGAGCAGGCGCGAGCTCACCAGGATGACGCTGAGCGGGTTGCGCAGATCGTGGGAGACGACCGAGAGGATCTCGCGCTGCAGCGCCTCGAGCTCGCCGACGCGCTCCTCGAGCTCGCGCGTCCGCCGCGCGACCTGGGCGTCCGTCCGCACCGGCGCGGCCTCGCGCGCGCGCCGCTCGGACGGGGCGGCGACCTCGCCCTTGCGACCACCGCCCTGCGAGCGCCTCGCGCCGCGTGCGTCTTTCCCCTGCCGCGCCGTCTTCATGATCGACCACCGCTCCGGAGCGCGCCGAGCGCTCGCCGACACCTATCGCCCGTCGCGCCCGCGCGCTAGTCGGGCGGAGCCGGACGACCGTCAGGTCGTGGACCGGGGCCCCTCGGCGAGCACGCGCCGGATCTCGCCGACCAGCGTCTCGGGCAGGCACGGCTTGAGGATGAAGCCGTCGCAGCCGGTCCGCTCGGCCGCCGAGCTGCCGGAGTGCCCCGTGAGGATCAGGATCCGCATCTTCGCCCCGCGGGCGTCCTGACGGATGCGGCGCGCGGCCTCCCAGCCGTCGATCTTGGGGAGGGACAGGTCCATGAGGACCACGTCGGGCACGAGCTCCAGCGCGCGCGCGACGGCCTCGAGCCCGTCGGCGGCCTCGGCCACCCGAAACCCCGAGAGGGTGAGGAACTCGGCGAACATCTCGCGGTTGTCCTGGAAGTCGTCGACGACGAGGACGAGCGGTGCGCTTTCGGGATCGATCACGGGCGGGCCCCCCCTCGGGCTCCGGCGGCCGGGCGGCCGCGCGGGGTCTCTACCACAGCCGCGCGCGGTACGCTGCGGGTCTGCGGCGTCGAAAACGGAGGGCGCCGGCGACGGGTCGTCAAACTTTGGCGTGGCGCGCCTGGATCGTGTCGGAGACGAGGTCGGCCACCTCGTCCCAGTCGACGGGTTTGGTGAGAACGGCGTCGAACGCGGAGGCGCGGAGCGCGGCGCGCGCCTCGAGATCGCGCCGGCCGGTGCACGCGAAGATCGCCGTCCGGCGCGTGGCCGGGTCCGCCCGGAGGGCTTCGGCGACGACGAACCCGTCGATCCCGGGCATCCGGAGATCGCAGATGACCGCGTCGGGCACGGCGTGGGTCGCCAGGAACACGGCGCGCAGGCCGCCCTGCGCCCGCTCGACGTCGAAGCCGTGCGCCGCGAGCGCCGCCTCGGCAGCCGCGAGGAAGTCGGCGTCGTCGTCGACGATGAGGACCCTGCGGCGGGGCTGCGTCTCGCGGGCGGACTGGGACATGCGTGCGCTCTCTCTGCCTCCGCGGCGCGCCGGGGCGGCCAGCCTCGTCGGCCCAGGTGAGTTGCCTTGTGCCCGCGGCGTTCTTCCGCAACCCCTTCCGCGCCGCGGTGGGCCGAAATCGCCCGCGCGCCCGCCTGCCCGCGCGTCCGGGTCGGTGCGCGCCCGACGCCGAGATCCTACGGGGGCCGAGCCGATTGTACGGAGCGAGCGTGAAGCGGGTGCCGGCGAAACCGGCTACGCCGTCCGCAGGTCCCGTGCCTCAACCCCCGAGCCGCTGCCTCGACGACACGTTTCTCGCTCACGTCGGCCACGACCTGCGCGGGGAGCTCGCGACCATCCTCGCCGGCGCCCACTTCCTCGGCCGCTACGAGAAGGGCGTGACGCCCACCGGCGCCGACATGATCGAGCGCGTCCAGGGCGCCGGGCTCAGGCTGAAGCGCCTGCTCGACGAGCTCGACGACGCCGCGTGGCTCGTCGCGCCGCGCCCGCTCCCCGGCTCGCCCTGCCGCGTCCATGACGTGCTCGAAGCGGCCCGCCAGCGGGTCGCGCGCGTCGCCGAGCCGCGCGGCGTCGAGATCGTCGGCCCGACGGGCGAGGCCGGCGAGGTCCTCGGCGATCCCGATGTCCTGGCGGCGGCGCTCGGGTACGTCCTCGACTTCGCGGCGGCGCGCTCCTGGCAACAGCCGGTCACCGTGAGCGCGCGCGCCCAGGGCTCGTCGACGATCCTCGCGGTGAGCGACGGCGGCGGCGAGGTCGCGCCCGACCGGATGGCCAGGTTGCTCGAGCCGTTCGTGCTCCGCGAGGTGATGCCGGCGGTGGAGCCGAGCCAGCGCCGGCGCGAGCGCCTCGGCCTCGGCCTCGCGATCGCGCGGGCGATGCTCGAGGCGAGCGGCGGCGCGCTCGGCGCCGGGGCGGCGGAAGGCGGGGGCGTCACCCTCGCGTGCACCCTGCGAAGAGCGGAGCCGAGCCCTGCGCCGGAGGTGCAGCCGGGGGGCTAGGCTCCGGCGCGCCGCCGTGCTCCTCTCGCGCCACGATGCGCAAGCGGATGCTGCTCCTCCTCGTCCCCGCGGCGGCCGGCTGCACCGAGCCGGCGGGCAGCGTCGAGCGGTGTGGATTCGAGCCGCTGGATCCGGGGCTGTTGGTGCTCGAGGTGAACGAGGGCCGCTCGGGAAGCGCGCTCGGGCGCCTCGACGCCGAGGGGTGCTTCCGCGAGACGCCGGATCAGCCCGGCGAGCTCGGGGGCGATCCGGTCCTCGCGGCCGCGGCCGGGCGGGTCTTCGCCTGCGTGCGGGACGGGGCCATCGGCGCCGTCGTCGAGATCGATCCCTCGAGCCTGACCTTGGGCGAGCCGCTGCGCGCCGGCGAGGGGGAGGAGGCCGATCCCAACCCCTACGACGTCGCCGTCGACGGCGACGGGCGGCTCTGGGTCGCCCGCTACAACCTGCCCTCGCTCGCGATCCTCGAGCCGGACGGCTCCCGGGCGGGCTCCGTCGATCTGTCGTCGCTCGAGGACGAACGGGGGATGCCGCGGGCCTCGGCGATCGTGATCGACGGGGGCGAGGCGTACGTCGCGCTCGAGCGCCTCCGCTGGATCGAGCCCACGGCCGACCTGCCCGGTCACTTCGAGCCCTCGGGCCCCGGCCTCGTGGCCGTCGTCGACGTCGCCGAGCGCGCGCTCGCATCGAGCTTCGATCTCGCGGGCCGGAACCCGTTCGGCCGTCTCTTGGTCGCGCCGGGCGACGCGGCGCACCTCTGGACCGCCGTGCCGGGCGACTTCTACTCGATCTCGCCCGAGGACGGGATCGCGCGCATCGATCCCGCGGCGCGCACGTCGGAGCTCGTGGTCCGCGAGGACGCGCTCGGGGGCTCGCCCCTCGAGGTGGTGATGGCCGGCCCCGACGAGGGCTACGCGATCGTCCAGGGGCCGGGGCAGGGCGCGGGCGTCGGCGTCGACCCGACGCGGGTGGTCGCGTTCGACGCGGCCACGGGCGAGGTGACGCGGGTGCTCGCCGACAGCGCGGCGGAGGGGGAGGCGGGGTTCGCGCACAGCGGCCTCGCCATCGTGGGCGGGATCGTCGCCGCCGGCGACCGGACCCACGGGAGCGCCCGGATCCGGCTCTTCCCCCGCGCCGGCGGCGCCGAGCTCGCTCCCGTCGAGACGGCGCGCATGCCGCCGTTCGCGCTGCTTCCCCTGCCGCGTTGAGTTTCGATTACCATCGACGGCCAGCGCCGGCGCGCGCCCGCCCGCGTCCCCGCTCCGCCGATGCCGACCCTCAGCTCCCTCATCGTCCAACGTGACGTCGCGAGCATGCGCACGGTCGAGGAGGCCATCGCGCGCCAGGTGCTCCACGGGGGCGACCTGGCGACGAACCTCCTCGAGCTCTCGGCGGTCAAGGAGGACGCCCTCGCCTGGATCCTCGCCGAGAGCCACGGGCTCGAGCCGGCGCCGTTCGGGAAGCTGCCGCCGCCGGACCCGAGCGCGCTGCGCCGCATCCCGGGCGAGCTCGCCCTCCGGCACGGCCTCTTCCCGCTCTCCCTCGACGACAAGGTGCTCGTCGTCGCGACGAGCGAGCCCCTCTCCGCCGCCGTCGAGGAGGACCTGACGTTCGCGCTCGGGGTCAACATCCGCCAGCTGGCGGCCCCGCTCGTCCGCGTCCGCCAGGCGATCGCCGAGCACTACGGGATCGGGCTGGACCGGCGCTTCCTCCGCCTCCTCGCCAAGCTCGACGGCCGACCGGATCCCAGCCCGAGCTCGATGCCGCCGCCGCTCCGCGGGCCCGGCCCGATGCACATGCCCCGTCCGGCCAGCGTGCCTCCCCCCACGTTCGGCACCGGAGGGGTGGGCGGCTTCCGGCCGCCCGCCGCCGGCCACGCCGTGTCGAAGACCCCGGTGGTCGCACCGGTCGCGGTCGCGCCGCCCCACGCCGACGTGGACCCGCCCGCGCTCGAGGCGGGAAGCTCCCAGCCGGTCCGGCCGATCCCGGCGCCGTCGATCACGCTCGCGGGGCTCGCGGCGGTGGTGCCTCCGCCCCAGGGCGCGGCGCCGGAGGGCGCGGCGGCGCACGTCGCGCCCGACCTCGCCGCCGCTGCGGCGGCTGCGACGCTGGCCGACGCGGGGACGATCGCAGCCGCCGCGATCACGCCCGAGCCGCCCGCGACCGACGCGCCGGGGCACCCCGGCGACGCCCGCGCAGCGACGGCGGATCCGCGCGCGCTGGCCGGGTGGCTTCGCCGCGCCATGGTCGAGGAGCGAAGGGGCCCGGGGCGGCCGGCGCGGCGCAAGGGCCCGTTCACCGCCGCGATGGCGGAGCAGGAGCTCGACGAGGCGAGCTCCTCCGACGCGGTGCTCGACATCTACTTCGATTTCGCGCAGCAGTTCTTCGAATACGCCGTGCTCTTCGCCGTGCAGGGCGATCTCGCCGAGGGCCGTGACGCGTCGGGCCGCGGGGCGGATCGAGGCCGCGTCACCGGCATCGGCGTGCCGCTCGATCTGCCGAGCACGCTGGCGCTGGCGCGCGATCGGCGCGCGCCGGTCCTGGCGCGCTTCGGCGCGGAGGGCCTCGACGCCGATCTGCTCCGCGATCTCGGCCGGGCCCCGACGGGCGGCGCGCGGCCCAAGGTGTCGGCCGTCATCCCGGTCGTCGTGCGGACGCGGACCGTCGCGCTCCTCTTCGGCGACGACGGCGCCGCCGACGTGGAGCTGTCGGCGCTGGGGGATCTCGTCGTCGTCACCGGCCTCGTCGCCGGCGCGCTCGAGCGCGTCATCCTCCGCAAGAAGCTCGGCAGCTTCCAGTCGGCCGAGGGATTGGCGCGCGCGCGCGTCCGCACCCCGGGCAAGAGCACGACGCGCCGCGGGCAGCCGGCGGCCGAGGGCGCCGCCGCGCTGGCGCGGGCGTTCGGTGCCACGCCGGCGCCCGCCGCCGCCGCCGACGCAGAGGCCGACGAGCGCCCGGTCCCGCAGGTCTCGCCCGGCGCCGAGAGCGTGCGCATGCCGGCGGTCGACCGGTCGGCTCCGCTGCCCGACGTCTCCCCCGCGGCGGCGAGCGCCCGTCCGCACGAGCTCGCGGCCGCCGCGCGCGATCTCGGCCAGGCCGACGGGGGCCTCGACGACGACTCCGGCCACGCGGCGTTCGTCGGCACGATGCCGGACAAGTCGCGCGCCATCCTGCCCGCCGATCTCGCGGACGCAGGCTGGCAGCCCATCGGGCCGCGTGACGACGAGGTCCGGCGCCCGGCGCCCGTGCGGACGTGGGAGAACGGGCGGGCCGCCGGCGGCCATTCGCCGCCGCCCTCGCCGCTGCCGCCCAAGCCCGGCTCGTTGCCGCCGATCGCGCCCCCGCCGCCGACCGCGGCCGCGAACCGCCCGCTCTCGCGCAAGCCGATCCCGCGGCAGGACGAGGACGGCGCGCACGAATCTCCGGCGACGGCGGCGCTGCTCCGGGCCATCGAGACCCCGCCCGCGCACGAGGTGGATCGCGCCGCGTCGCCGCGCCGCAGCGAAGGCCCGCCGCTCGGCGCGACCGCCCGCGGCGTGGGCAAGCCCGTGCCGAGCGTCATCGTCGACGTCGACGCCGAGTACGCGTCGCTGCTCGATCGCGTCGTCCACGGCGGCCCGGAGGCCGACGTCGCGTTCTCCGAGCTCGTCAAGCACGGCGATCAGGCGATGCCGACGATCATCGCGAGCTTCCCCGGGTTGCTGCGGGTCGACCGCCACCGCGCCCGCGCCGAGCTCCCCGCCGCCTCGCAGTGCGGGCCCGTCCTCGAGCTCGTCGTCGCCATCCGGCGGCCGGCGCTGCCGTTCGTCACGGTGCGGTCCACCTCCGCCGACGCCGAGGTCCGCTTCTGGGCGGTCCACGTCCTCGGTGAGCTGCGCTACCCCGAGGCGGCCAGCGCGCTGACGCCGCGCCTCTTCGACGACGACGTCGCGGTGCGGCGGATCGCGCGCCGCTCCGCCGCCGCGCTGGTGAACGCCGGCGCCGCCGGCCAGCCCATCGTGGTCGGGCTCGACCACATGACGCGCAACCTCGACGAGCCCATCGGCCGCCGGGTCATGGCGATCGAGACCATGGGCGAGATCCGCACCGGGCCGCTGGTGCCGCCGCTCATCGCGGTGCTCGGCGACGCCTCGGACGAGGTCGGCGACGCCGCCCGCCGCGCGCTCCTCCTCGTCACGCGCCAGGACCTGGGCCGCGACGCGCGGCGCTGGTCGGAGTGGTGGAGCAAGAACGGCAGCCGCCACCGCATCGAGTGGCTCGTCGACGCGCTCATGCACGACGTGCCCGGCATCCGCCGCGCCGCCGGCGACGAGCTCAAGCAGCTCACGAAGGAGTACTTCGGCTACTACGACGACCTTCCGAAGAAGGAGCGCGAGCGCGCGCAGGCGCGCTACCGCGAGTGGTGGGAGCGCGAGGGCCGGGCGAAGTTCGCCTGACCTCGACGAGCCCTGGCGCGATCCGCGCTGGCGGTCGCTCGGGGTGGGCTGCGCGGTGGGAGGGGAGCAGCCTTCGGGCTGCGGCCTCACCCCCGGCCCTCTCCCGCGCGCGGGAGAGGGGAGGGGAGAAGGCACGTCAGAGGCTCAGGGAGCCTTCTTCTTCGCGTCGGCCGCGGGCTTCGCGGCGGCGCCGCCGGCCGACTCCTTCAGCGCGAGATCGATCAGCTTCTTGAACTTCGAGAAGGGCTGAGCGCCGCTGATGAAGTAGCCGTTGATGACGAACGCGGGCGTGCCGCTGATGCCCGCGCCGTCGGCGACCTTGCTCTCGGAGTCGACGAACGGCTTGTGCACGTTGGTGTCGAGCGCCTTCTTGAACTTGGTCATGTCGAGGCCCTGCTCCTCGGCGTACTTCTCGAGCGAGGGGCGGGTGAGGACGTCCGGGCCCGTGCCGGCGTTCTTGAAGAGCGTGTCGTGGTACGCCCAGAACCCGGCGTTGCCCTTCTGCTTGAACGCCTCCTGCGCGGCCTCGGACGCGAGCGGCGCGTTCTTGTGCATCGGCAGGGGCTTGTGGCGCCACACGATCTTGATCTTGTCGCCGTAGGTCTTCGACACCTGGGCGACCGTGTCCTCCACCTTCTTGCAGAAGGGGCACTCGAAGTCGGAGAAGATCTGCATCGTGACCTTCGCCTTCTCGCCGCCCTTCCACGGGCTGTCGGGAGCGGGGGCCGCGACCTCCTTGCGCTCGGGCGGCGGGGGCTCCTTGCCGTCCTTGATGATCTCGGCGTAGAGGTCCTTGGCGGCCACGCCCTTGGCGAGCAGCGCGTCCGACTTCTTGACCTCCTCGTCGATGATCGTCTTGAACTTGTCGATCGGCTGGGCGCCGACGAGCCGGCGGCCGTTCACGAACATGTGCGGCGTGCCCGAGGCCTGGACGTTGTCGGCCAGCTCGGCGTCCGCGTTGATGTCGGCGGCGTGCTTCTTGTCGGTGATCGCCGCCTTGACCTTGTCGACGTCGAGCTCGAGCTGCTTGGCGTAGCCGAGCAGATCCTCGTCGGCGAGCTTCTGCTGGTTCTTGAAGAGCAGGTCGTGCGCCGCCCAGAAGCCCTTGTCACCCTTCTGCGCGCGCGCCTCGCGGGCGAGCTCGGCGGCGGGCTCGGCCCGCGGGTGGAACGGCAGCGGCTCGTCCTTCCAGACGGTGCGGAGCTTGTCGCCGTACGTCTTCGAGAGCTCGTCGAGCGTGGGCTCGACCTTGCTGCAGAAGGGGCACTGGAAGTCCGAGAAGATCACGATCGTGACCTGCGCGTTGGGGTTGCCGCGCTGGGGCGAGCTGCCGACGGGGACCTTCCAGACGGTCTTGTCGTCCTGCTGCGGGCCCTGCTCGTCGCGGCCCTTGGGGGCCGGGTTCTTCGCCTTGTTCTCGGCCGAGAGCTTGGCGTAGACCTTGTCGGCCTTGGTGCCGGCGGCGATCGCGGCCTGCGCGGCCTTGAGCTGCTCGTCGATGACGGCGGTGAACTTGTCGATCGGCTGCGCGCCGCTGAGGAACACGCCGTTGATGAGCGAGGCCGGGGTGCCGGTCACGCCCGCCGGCTTCGCCGTGGCGAGGTCGGCGTCGATCTTCGCCGCGTACTCCTGCTTGTCGAAGGCCGCCTTGAACTTGGCCTTGTCGACGCCCGCCGCGACGGCCCACGCCTCGAAGTTCTCGGGGGTGAGCGCCTTCTGGTTGGCGAACGCCTTCTCGTGGAACTTCCAGAAGGCCTTGTTGCCGCCGAGCCGGAAGACCGTCTCGCCGGCGAGCGCCGCCGGGCGCGCGCTCTTGTGGAAGGGCAGCGGGTTGTTCTTCCAGACGACGCGGAGCTTGTCCGGGCCGTACTTCTCCTTCAGCTGGCTCAGGGTCGCCTCGACCTTGCTGCAGAAGGGGCACTCGTAGTCGCTGTAGAGCACGAGGGTGACCGGCGCGGAGCGCGAGCCCCACGTCGGGTCCTTCGACGAGATCGGCACGGCCGCGTCCTCGTCGCTCCACACCTCGCCGTCGGCGACGGCGCCCTCGGCGTGGATGTCGTCATGGCCTCCTCGGCCGATACCGCCTCGATCGACTCCCCACATCAGCCCCATGCCTGCCATGAAGCAGAGCAGGAAGCCGACGATGGCCGTTCCTTTGTTCATGTTCTCTTCCTCTTGCGCGTGGCCGGGCCACGTCGCTCGGGCCCGCGCGAGCTCTCGCGCGGGCGTTTGCTACACCGACAGGCACGGTCCCGCCAGGCGAAGACGCCCGGAGGCGTCGCTCGCCCGGCGCGTGCCCACGCGCCACGCGTGGGCCCGGGCCCGTACCAAGCTTGGGATCGCTGGAAGGTGGGCCGACGGGCCCACCGGCTTCAGCGAGGGGGATGGTAGACGTCGCGGCGAACGCCGGCGCGGGGCGCGCCCGGGTCGACGAGGAAGCCGGGGGCTTCGTCGAAGGCGCGCGGGTCCATCACGGCGAGCACGGTGCTCATCGCCGCCGGATCGGCGCCGAACGAGGGCGGCGGCCCGGGGTTCTCCCCGCGGTGGGGCAGGAGCAGGGCCGGCGAGCTGCCGTCCGAGCCGCACGACGGGACGGCTTCGATCCGCGCGTCGACGATCGGCAGGATGCGCGGCGGCGCGATCGCCGACGCGCCGCGGGCGTCGCAGATGGGCGCGACCGAGGTCTCGCCGGTCACGTCGTCGATGCTGGTGACGACCTCGCACGACGGCTCGGGCGCGGCGGGAACGACCGTCGCGAGCTCGTCGTCGGCGCAGACCGGGATGATCGTGGCGCGCGCGGCGAGCGGCAGCAGCGCCACCAGCGCGAACGCCAGCGCGGCCATCACCACCGATCGGGCGCGCAGCCTCATCGCCTGCCCGGATTTACCCGACCAGGCGGACGCTCGCAATGGGGCCCGGGCGAGTCCGTCTGAAACAGCCGGGAATTCCTGCTTGTCGAAAGTTGGCCTACTTTATCCTACATCGGTACCTTCGGGCGCATGGGCAACCTGGTCACGTCCGCGGGCTCTCCCTCGAAGCCGGCAGCTACCCCCGCTCCTGCGGACGACGCGGCTCGCGCGACCAGGACGCAGGTCGCCGGGGGCATCGGCCGCCCCGAGCGCGAGCCGGCGCCGGAGCCGCGCCCGTCGGCGCCGGAGGGGAAGGACGACGGCTTCTCGCAGGTCGACGTGCCCCGCACCGTGGGCCGTTACGTGCTGCTCCGCCTCCTCGCTCGCGGCGGCATGGGTGAGGTCTACCTCGCCTCGACCACCGGCCTCGAGGGCGCCGAGCGGCCCGTGGTCGTCAAGGTGATCCGCCGCGAGCACGCGAAGGACCCGAGCTTCCTCGCCAGGTTCCTCGACGAGGCGCGGGTGCAGGCGCAGCTCCAGCACTCGGGCGTCGCCCAGGTGCTCGACGCCACGATGGATGAGCGGACCGGCGAGCCCTACGTGGTCGTGGAGCACGTCGAGGGCCGGAGCCTCGGCGACGTGCGCGCGCGCGCGGTGCAGCTCGGCGCCCGGCTCGCGTGGCCCGAGGCCGTCTCGATCGCGCTGATGATCGCCGAGGCGCTCGCGCACGTGCACGAGCGCCAGGACGCGTCGGGGCGCGCGCTCGCGATCGTGCACCGCGATCTCTCGCCGCAGAACGTGATGATGAGCTACGCGGGCGACCTCAAGCTCATCGACTTCGGCACCGCGCGCGGCCAGAACCGCCGCTGCCACACCGTCGCCGGCGTCGTCTTCGCCAAGCCGGGCTACGTCGCCCCCGAGGTCGCCAACGGCAACCCCGGCGACGCGCGCGTCGATCTCTACGCGCTCGGCGTGATGCTCTGGGAGCTCTGCACCGGCAAGCGCTTCCTCCAGGGCGAGGCGCAGGAGCACATGGCGCGCGTCGCCAAGAACGAGCTCAGCCCGCCGCCGATGGCCTCGAAGGTGGGCGCCCCCGCCGAGCTCGACGCGATCATCGCCAAGCTGACCGAGTTCGAGCGCGATCAGCGCTACCTCGCGGCGCGCGTGGTGGTCACCGATCTCGCCAAGCTGCTCTCCGCCGCGCCCGCGCTCGCCAGCGGCGAGCGGGGCGTGCGCGCCCGCGTCGCCGGGGTGATGGGCCGCCTCTTCCCCGACGGCGCCGCGCGCGCCAGGAAGGAGTTCGCGCGCCTCGCCGCCGCGGCGCGCGCGCAGCGCGGCGCCCAGAAGACGCCCGTGTCGCGCGCGCCCGTCGCGATCGCCAAGCGCCAGGCCGACGAGGACGCGGGCCTCTTGCCGGGCACGCGCTACGAGCTCTGCCGCGAGATCGGGCGCGGCGCGAGCAGCGTCGTCTACGAGGCCCGCCACGTGGATCTCGGCCGCCGCGTCGCGCTCAAGGTCCTCGCCGAGGAGCACGCCGGCTCCGCCGAGGCCGCCGAGCGCTTCCGGCGCGAGGCGCGGGCCCTCTCGCGCCTGTCGAACCCCGCCGTGGTCGCGCTCCACGATTTCGGCGTCTCCACCGACGGGCGGCTCTACGGCGTCATGGAGCTCTACGAGGGGGAGACGCTCGAGGCGTTCCTCGCGCGCGAGAAGGGCTGCGACTGGCGCGAGGCGCTCGCGCTCGTGCACAAGGCGCTCCTCGGGCTCGGCGCCGTCCACGCCGCCGGGTTCGTGCACCGCGACGTCAAGCCGGCGAACCTGTTCCTCACGCGATCGGGCGAGATCAAGATCCTCGACTTCGGGCTCGCGCGCGCCGCCGACGACGAGGCGGCCCCCGATTCGGCCCCCGAGGCCGGCAAGCTCGGCGGCATGACCATCTTCGGCACGCCCGAGTACATGGCGCCCGAGCAGGCGGCCACCGGCCGCGTCGACGCGCGCGCCGATCTCTACGCGCTCGGCTGCGTGCTCTACGAGCTGATCACCGGGAGGCTGCCGTTCGCGCGCGAGAGCTCCGTCGCCATCCTCGACGCCAAGATCAAGGGGAGCCCGGAGCGGCCGCGCGAGCGCGCGCCCTCGCGCGGCATCCCGGCCGAGGTGGACGAGCTGACCATGCGCGCGATCGCGCGCCACCCCAGCGTGCGCTTCCAGACCGCCGGCGAGATGATCGCCGCCGTCGAGCTCGCGCTCGAGGCGCCGGTCAAGA
Organism: uncultured Polyangiaceae bacterium; assembly: GCA_964372055.1. Lineage (GTDB taxonomy): Bacteria > Myxococcota_A > Polyangia > Polyangiales > Polyangiaceae > CAYJPW01. The sequence goes on along the minus strand of CAYJPW010000097.1, from coordinate 336 downwards.
AGCGGGCAGGGCGCCGGGCGCTCGGCTTCTCGGCGCTCGCCGGCGCGATGGCGTTCGCGGTCGTGCTGCTCGCCGGCCAGGCGCCGCGCGTGCGCGAGGGCGTGGCGCGCTGGGTGCCCTCGTGGCGCTCGGCGCCCGCCGAGGTGGGGGCTCCGGCCCCGGAGACGCACGCCGCCGTCGCGCCGGTGCCGACCGCGCCGCCCGCGGAGGCCGCCCTCGCCGACGACGACGGGGAGGATGGGGCGGAGGTCGGCGAGCTGGCCCCGGCCGAGCCGATCGCAGCGGACATGGCGCCCCCTCCGGCGCCGCTCCCTGCGAGCACGCCCGGGCGGGAGC